>NZ_JAETXL010000005.1:0-626433 GCF_016774385.1 Micromonospora fiedleri | reverse complement strand
CTAGCCTCGGTCTTTCATCTGGGCAGTCGTTCATAGCTGTTGGTCGATGATGTTGGTTCGGGGTTGGTCGGTCGGTTTGCTGGCATGCTGATGGCCCGACGCTGGGCCGGGTTCCTCCGTGCTGCGGGTCGAGGCGTGAGGCTTCGGGGTCAGCTGGCGGGTCGTGGTAGTGCGGCGAGTCGGCTGAATGCGCTGGTCAGGGCTTCGGTCCAGGGCCAGTCGGTGGCGATGGCGAGGCGGGTCCGGCGGGCGGTGCGGGTGATCCGGGCGGCGACGTGCAGCAGGCGGTAGCGCAGTTTCTTGGGTTCGGCGCGGGTGAGGTCGCCGTCCAGGAGCAGGGTTTGGGTCCAGGCGATCAGGTCGATGCCGGTCAGGGCCAGCTGAAGCCAGGCCTGGTTGATCGCGAAGTGTCGGGACGGGAACCGGCCGAAGCCGGTGTCCTTGCCGGTGCGGATGCGGTCCTCGACGCGGGCGTGGGCGCGGTGGCGGGCTTCCAGGTGCTGGATTCCGCCGTTGCCGGCGGGGGTGTCAGTGGCGACGACCTGATGCCGCCAGCCTTCGACGGTGTCGAACAGCGACAGTTGCGCGCCGGGGTGCGGGCGTTCCCGGCGGACCAGGAACCGGGTCCCTGCGGGCCAACCGGCGGCGTCGATGAGGCCGGTGATCTCGCAGACCTCGGCGTGTTCCCGCAGTTCACCGCTGGTGTCGATGGCGGGGACCCAGTCGGTCGCGGCGCGGATCGCCTCGCGGACCGGCTCAGTGATCGCGGCGCCGACGGAGAACCGGATGTCCACGTGCTGCTCCCGCAGAGCCCGGATGTGGGCGAGGAAGCCGTGACTACTGCCGGCCGAATCGGCGCGCAGCAGGATCGGGGTGCCGTGCCGGCAGGCGTCGGGGATCTGCGCCAAGGCCTGGTCCAGGACGGTGACATGGTCGGCGGTGGTGTTCGAGCCGGCCCGGCCCTCGCGCAGCAACCCGGCGAGGGCTTCACCGGTGTTGTCCAGGAAGCACAGCAACGGGTGATAGCCGAAGGTCTTCTTCCAGGTGCGGGTCGCCGACTCCTTCTCGGAGTGACAGATCACGATCGACGCGTCGATGTCCAGGACCAGGCCGTCGACCTGCCGGCCGGCCACACACACCTGCGGCAGGTCGCCGCGGACTTCGGCATGCTGAGCCCAGGCGACCTCGCGGGCACGGGCCCGCGCGGCACGTAGCTGCGCCAGCATCGGCTCGTCCAGCTGCGACAACAGCCGCCATGCCGTCGGGTCGGAGGCGACCGGCCCGAACAAGGCGGACTGGTCACGCAGCACCGCCAGATCAGCGATGGCCTCGCCGCCATCGGCGAGCATCACGGCCACATCCACGGCGATCCGGCCCGGGCAGTGCCCACCCTGCCGTTGCCGCAGACCAGCGAGAGCATCGCTGAACGCACTGCTCAGCCCAGTCGTATCGGCCAGATCAGCCAGCAGCCGGGCACCGGCATGACCGACCACGCCCCGCCCGTCACCAGTCACCATGATCTTCGGACGTGTTGCGGTAGCCTTCACCCAGCAAGTGCCTTCCGTGACAGGAACATGGGACCTTCGACAAGCCCTATTTTCCCTGATCAGAAGGCACTTCTTCGTTTCCTGCCCACCCTGTGGACAGCCCTTAACGAAGGGCCGAGGCTAGTACGCCTCATGTCCGCACGGCGGTAAAGCTGCTGAGCGGGAGGTCCGTGGCCAATACCGGGAAGGGTGACTTCTGGAAGGAACCGCTGCGGCGTCCGTCGTAGGGCTGTGTTCTGCCCGGGGAGTGACCTCTAACCGATCGAGGTAAGTTCCCGTGCGGCCGGCATCTCGTCCCATGTGCGCCCGTCGAGATCCCGCCCGCCGGCCTTTGGTGTTCTGCCGCCCCACTGCTTGAAGAAAAAGGCCGTTCCGTCTGCGGTGCACTGGTCCCGGAGGGAACGCACCCAATTGGGGTCGACCGGCCGGCAGCCGGGGCCGGACTCACCGCCGGCGATTAGCCAGTCAATGCCACCGAGGTCCAGTTTGTCGAGCGGACCGAGGAGCGGCTCGGCCGAGACGAACCGAATGGTGGCCGGGACCTGCCGGAGATGGTCGATGCGCTCTGTCTGCTCATCGTCCTCCACAGACACACCCATCCAGATGTTGGTGGACCAGGTGAGGCGCGGGGCGAGCTTCGCGAGCCTCGCGGCCCGCTTGGTGAGCACCTGGTAGGTGTGCTGTGGGGTGGCCGCCATTACCTCAAAGACCTGCTTGACGAAGTCGAGGGGCACCTTTGCGTGGAACAGGTCGCTCATTGAGTTGACGAACACCACCCGCGGCTCCCGCCATCGGAGGGGCAGCGTCAGCTCATTGGGGTGTATCGCAACTCCGAAACCAGGTCCCGATGTACGCGGGTCACCGTCCGTCTGGTACTTCGCGGACCCCATCGCCTTCAGCCGCTTCGCCAAGGTCAACGCGTAGCAGTGATCGCAACCACGCGAGATGCGGTCGCAACCAGTTGTCGGGTTCCACGTGGCTTCGGTCCACTCGATAGAGCTCTTGTCTGCCATCACCACACTCCCCGGCCGGTTGGATTGATTCTGTCGAACGTGCGTACGGATTGAAAGGTGTGAAGGCGATCTTTCTGGTTCAAGCAGCACCTGTAGCAGTTGCCCATGCTTACGCTCGACCAACGTACGGAAGGCAGACTCGGACGCGGCCAGGCCGTCGTAGGCCGGATGTTGGCGGCCAACGACGGCTCTGCCTGCCAGCTAGCAGGAGGCGGCTGGTCGGAGATTGCGTTTCGTCCGGAGTTCTCTTACCTGTAATTGGTGAACTGGAGGGCGACGCCGAAGTCCTCCGCCTTGAGCAGCGTGATGACGGCCTGCAGGTCGTCCTTCTTCTTGCCTGTCACGCGCAGCTGGTCGCCCTGGATCTGCGCCTGTACGCCCTTCGGCCCCTCGTCACGGATCTTCTTGCTGATCGCCTTGGCCTTCTCCTGGTTGATGCCCTGCACCACCTTGGCGTCGATCTTGAAGACCTTGCCCGACGAACGAGGATCCCCGGCATCCAGCGACTTCAGCGAGATGTTCCGCTTGATCAGCTTCTCCTTGAAGACCTCCAGCGCAGCCTGCACCCGCTCCTCGGTCTCCGCCTGGAGGCTGATCGCCTCCTCGCCCGACCAGGAGATCTCCGCACCCGTACCCCGGAAGTCGAACCGCGTCGCAAGCTCCTTCTCCGCCTGACGAAGGGCGTTGTCGACCTCCTGGCGGTCAACCTTGCTGACGATGTCGAACGACGGGTTCGCTGCCATGCTCATACTCCTGCTGTTTGTGATCGTTTGCCCCTGGATGACCAGGGGTGCGACCCCCTGACGGTACCCGGTTGCGCCGAAGCCAGGAGGAGCCGCTATCCTTGCTTCCGCCGCCGCACCACGGTGCGGAGGTGTGCCCTGGCGGGTTGCCCGAGCGGCCAATGGGAGCGGACTGTAAATCCGTCGCGAAAGCTACAGAGGTTCGAATCCTCTACCCGCCACCAGGTGCACCGAAAGGCCCCTGACCTGCCCGAGAGCAGGTCAGGGGCCTTTCGTGTGAGTCCCGCTCGGTCTCGCCGGGGGTCGCTCAATCTCACTCGTCGTGTCGCATGCGTGTCGCCGTCTCGGGCTAGAAAAACAGCCGCAGGAGTCCTGTCACGGCCCCGATGACCATGGCGAGTCCAGTGAGCGCGCCCGGCAATACCTTCACCCAGTCAGTCGGGTGCTCGCACCGCCGCTCGTTCCGTTGACGGTGTCCATTGCTTCGGGTAGCCGGTCTTGCTAGCTTCGGCACCTGGCCTCCTACTCTGAAGTCCTCAGCGGGGCGTTCTGAAGCGGGAGGGTCATAGCGGCATCCGGGTGCAGCCGGGTGCCGCTTCTTTGGTGACCGTTGGGGATACTCGCCGCTTCGCTGCCTTGATTGCAGCGTGCTCAGACACTTCTTGCAAGTACGGAGAGTTATAAACGCGTTTTTAGCAGCAACGGAGTGTCACTGCGCGTCGTCCGTTCTGCCCGAATGTCAGACGACGGAGCCGCTTGACTGCTCCTGCTGCGGTGCTATTCGCTTCGCAGCACCGCAGCAGGGTACTTGGCTGGGCTGACGAAACTCTGAGTAGTTTTCGGCGGGTCTTTTGTGATCCCGGACACGTTCTATAACCGCCCTTTTAGCGCCGCCTCGATGCGTCGGCGTGCGGCATCTTCCTGGCCGTAGACACACTTCGCATACACCCGCATGAGGACGTGCACGCTGTGCCCGGCCCACTCGGCGACCTGGGTAGCCGGGACCCCGGCGTTGAGCCAGAGCGACACGGCGGCGTGCCGTAGGTCGTAGGGTCGCCGGGCCAGCGGTGAGCGTTGCTGAGCAGGGGTGAGCACCTTTGCCCGCGCGTCCCGCCATGCCTTCCCGTAGGTGTTGTTCGGGATCGGCTGGCCAGCGGTGGGCACGTACCGTCCGCCGGGGCCGCGCCGGGTGACGAACAGCTTCCCGTTCGATCCCGGCGGGTACTCCTTGATGTGGTGATCGAGTAGCCGCACGAGCGGCGGCGGCACGGGTACGTCCCGGGTCGCTGCCTTTGCCCGGTGCTTGAGCCCTCGGTCCTCGGCGGTGTCGTCTCCGTCGCCCCAGTCCCGGCCCACGGCTACGGTCGAGCCGGTCAGATGCAGCACGCCCCACCCCCCACGTTGGGCGGGTCGCTCGTATTCGTCTTCCCGCAGGTGAAGCACTTCTTCGGGCCGCAAGGCGGCGTAGTACATGCACCCGAAGAACGCTTCCAACTCGGGCACGGCGCGGCCCACCTCGGCGAGCAGCGCCCGCGCCTGATCGGGGTTGACCACCGCCCGGCGGTCCACCTCATCGGCCGTCTTCGGCGCGGTCCAGCTCACCAGAGACATCGGGTGTGCGTCGAGTAGCCGCAGCTCAACCGCGTACTTGAGGGCGCCCGAGAAGACGGCGCGCTTTCGGGCGATCGTGCTGGGCGACGCGGGAGCGCCGTCCATCCGTAGGGCGAGCGTGTCGAGCGCCTTTCTGACCAGCGCTGCGTCGGTGAGCGCGGCCAGGTCGACAGTGTTGGCCTTCAACCAGCGCACGGTGGCGGCGAGGTCGGCGGGTGGCTCTCCCGCGTCGCGGCGGGTTTTGTTGAACGCCCACCCGTAGAGCGCGGCCCGTAGCGCCTTGTCGCTAGGCACGCCCCGGTCGGTGGCGAGCAGGGCCGGTGTGACGGTGGCCAGCGTTTCGGCGATGCCCTTGCGGTGCTTGGCCGATGCACGGGGCCACTTCATGTCAACGTAGGCCACGGCGTGGTCGTACCACGATCGGGTGTTGAGCGCTCGCGCCATCGGTTCGGGTAGGCCGCTGGCCTCATCGAACGCGACGCCTTCCCGCTGAGCAACGACCAGCTTGGAACGGAAGCTCTCGGCCAGGGCGCGGGTCACGAACGTCTTGCGGAACGAGCGGCCAGCCACCTTCCACCGGACCACGTAGGAGTAGCCCCTGGCGAGTTGATTCTTGAGGATGCCGTGTACGCGTACGTCGTAGGTGCTCAAGCGGCCTCCTCGTGATCGTTGAGCCAGGCGTCCAGGTCGCGGCGGCGGACGTACAGGCTGCCGTTGGGGTACTTGATGGTTCGGGGTGCGCGGCCGGTGGCCTTCCAGCGGAAGAAGGTCGACCGGGGTACGCGCAGTTCGTCCAGCACTTCGGCGAGGGTGAGTAGGTTGCCGGTCGGGGTGCGGCGGGTGGTCATCGGCGGGCGTCCTTCCTCGGGGTGGCGTCGAGGTAGATGCGCTGGTGCATCGGGGATCGGCGGTCGGGGTAGGGCCGGGTGACGTGGCGGATGTGCAGCACTTGGGCGATGGCGGCCAGTGCTGCGGCTGTTTCAGCGGGTGTGCCGTGCAGCCTGATTCGCATGCTGAGCGCCTTTCGGTCGGTGCGGGTCACTTGTGGAGGAACAGGGGGGTGTCGCCGCAGAAGGGCGTAGGGCGGCCCGCTGAGAGGGCCGTAGACGCAAGATCCGGGCAGGGTTGTTTTTAGGCATAGGGCTGATGTGTCTGTGTGGCTCTCAGCGGGCCGTTTCCGGGGATGCCGGTCGATGGCTGGTGTCCCGGTGTGGGCGGGGTGGGGCCGGGTGGCGGTGACACGGTGACAGTCCGACTGCTGGTCGGGTGTTTGTGCTGGTCAGTGGGTGTTTGGTGCTGTCACCGGGGGGTGGTGACAGGTGGTGACAGCGGTGACAGTCGGCGGGGGTGTCACCGCTGTCACCGGGCTGTCACCGGGGGGTGGTGACAGGGGTTCAGGTGGTGTGAGCTGCGGAAACGTGGCTGGCGGGCGGGGTTGTCACCGTGTCACCGCTGTCACCGTCCCCGGCGGCCAGGTCGGCGGCGCGGGGGTGGATTTCGTAGCCGCCCGTGTCGGTGGTGCGGACCCATCCGTGGGCGGTGAGTACGTCCAGGACGGCGGTCACGTCGGCGGCGCGGGGTAGTTGCCGGTGGCAGCGTCGGTGCAGTTCCCGGCGGGTGAAGGTGGTCATGCCTTTGGCGGTGACGATGGCCAGGACGCGGCGGGCGGTTTCGGTGGTGGCGTCGGCGGTGATGGTGGCGACGGCGGCCCGGTAGTGGGCGGCGAAGAACTCGGCCAGGCGTACCGCGTCGGCCATCCGGTCAGCGTCGATGGGGCGTCGCCAGGCGTCGGCGGGGTGGTGGGCGACGTGCAACAGCCCGGCCAGCCGCAGCGTCGCGCCGGACAGCTTGTTTCCCCACTCGCGCATGTCGTGAAGGCTTCCGCCGGGCCGTAGCTCGGCTTCCACCTGCTCGGCGGCGGCCCGCCGCACCTTCCCGGCGTCCTCGGTGAGCACGACCACGGCGGGGTCTTCCCACTCGGCGAACGTGGCGGCCAGGTCGTGTATCCGGTGCCGGTACCCGGCGGCCACCTGCTCCGACACGGGGGGCGTGTCCACGGGCCGGTAGCCGGCCATCGACGCCGGGAGCGCGAACAGGAACCGTGCCGGAAGGCCACGCCCGGCCAAACCGGCGTTACCGCCGAACTGGCGCAGCACCACCGGTTGCGCCATCACGCACACGGTGAGAGCGGGCTTGTCGATGGAGGCGCCTTCGCGGGTGGTCCGCTCGTTGCTCATCGGCTGCCCGGCGTGGCCTTTCAGGTACGGGTCGAGGTTGGGAGCGCCCGAGTAGCGGCCAGCAAGCGTGTCGAAGATGCCGCCTTCGTCGCTGATGATGGCCATCCGTCCGCCGTTGGCGGCCATCAGGCTGATGAGCGCTTCCGGGGTGGCGTCGTCGGTGATGAGTTTCGGCAGGGTCGGGACGGTGATGGCCTCAGCGGCGATCGCGGCGGCCACCGCCTCGGCGGCGGCGTCGTCGCGCTTGCCGGGGTCGGTGGCTTTCGCGGCGGCGGCTTTCGCCTGCTCGGCCTGCCGGTCAGCGATGTCGCGGAGGGCGGCGGCCTCAGCGATGCGGGGTCGCATCGCCTCGGCGAGGGTGGACTGTGCGGCGAACAGGGGCGCGGTCATCGCCCGATGCACGGGCGATTTCCTCTCGCCGGGACCGGCGATGACGGCGGCGAAGATGTTCACCGGTTCCCGCCACCCGGCCACCGGCTCCACCTCCAACCGCCCACCCGCACACGCGGACAGCGCGGCGACGGCGAGGGTTCCGGCCATCGCGGGATCGGTGGCGGTGAACCGGGCCACCCCGGTCACCATGTCGGCCAGCCAGGTCGGGAACACGTCGACCGGGAACGGCGGGGTGGCGGTAGCGGCACCGGTCAGTGGCACGGGCGCGTCCCACAACGGACCGCCCGGCGGGCCGTCGTCGGTGGGGTGCGGGTGGTCGGGGTTGACGAGGTGCAGACGGGCGGGTGTCATGCGGCGACTCCTTCGGCACGGAAGCCACCACGGATGGCGGCGCGGATATCGCGGTCGGTCTGCTCGGCGCGGCGGCCCGCGTCGGTGAGAGCGGCGATGGCGTCGGCGTGATCGATAGCCCCGGCGGTGACCATCCGGGCCACGCCCCGAGCTGCGCCGTAGAGGGTGGTGCGGCGCACGCCTTCGGGAGCGGTGGTCACGCGGTCGAGGAGCACGGCCAAGAGGCGGTCGGGATGGGAGATGCCCCCCGCCTCACGTACGCGCGTCGGGCCGGTCGCGGCCGGGACCGGTGGTGCTGGCGGCGGTAGGCAGGCCGTCAGCAGGGCGGGGGGCATCTCCCCTACCTCCGTGTCCCTGCCGGTCGCCCATCGGTACGGACGTCCGGTGCGCGGGTGCACCGAGGGCGGCAGCACGACGTAGCCGCCATCGGCTTTCACGTCGACTCCGGGGCCGAGTCCTTGTCCGGGCTTGCCCTGGCTGCACGGCACCCGGCGGCCGGGGTGCCGGTAGAACAGGTGCCACCCACCCGACCCCGTGACCACGTACGCGGTCGGCGGCAGAAGCCCCCGGCCTATCAGGTCGGCCAAGGTGGTACGGCCACCGTGGGCGGGGTCGATGTCGACCACGACGGTTCCCGACGCGGCACCCGTGCGCAGCGCGAGCTGTCCGTTGGGGACGGCGGCCACCATCGCGGCCACCCGCTCCGGGTCGGTGCTGGCCGCGTAGAAGCCGTGACAGGTCAGGCACGGGCAGCCGTCCTGGTCGTGGGTCGGGTCTTCGTCCGCCTTCGGGCAGGCCGGGCAGTTAGCCACGGGCCGTTTGGTGCGACCGAGCATGAACACCGGCCACCCACGACCGGCGTAAGCCAGCGCAGCGGTGACCAGCCGGGCAGAGTCGGGCATGAGGAAACTCCCTCCAGGTGTGGCGGTGGAAGGCCGGGGCCGTGCGGATGCTGGCCACCGGGTAGTGAGAGCGCGAAGCGCGCCGATCAGCTCTGGTAAAGGTCGAGTAGCGACGGATCGGTGGGGACGCTCTGTGCGCGGCCGGGTCGACGGACGGCGGGGGCGACGGCCAGCCGCAGATAAAGGCGATAGCGGCCGGAATCGGCGCCCGCCATCGCGTGTCGGGTGCCGCGTTGGGCGAAGCGGCCGGTAGCGGCAAGCGCGGTCACGGCGGCGTCCAGTTCGGTCGGAGTGCCGACCAGCCAGATTTCCAGGCCGGACGGCAGCCCGGCCGTCACCCGGCCCTGCCGGGGCGAGGCCGCGCGGCGATGGCCGCGCGGGTGACCACCTGCCGCAGGTCACCGAGCAACCCGACCAACTGACGCCGTGCGGCCAGCTCGGCGGGAGCGAGCGCCACACGGACACGGATTTCGGCGTGGTCGCGCCCGGCGGCGGTCCGCACGCGGACCAGCACGGCCCTCGCCCGACCCGCGATGTCGACCACGATCTCGTCGGATCGGTGTTCGCCGAGTCCGCAGCGGTGGTCCCGGCCGCACCAGTCGGTGTGACCGGCGGCGCGGCGGTTCATCGGTGTGCCTCAGCGCGTAGCCGGTGGAAGACGTTGTAGACGCGCCGTCCGGTGCGCAACCTCATGCCCCGGTCGCAGCGGCGGCAGGCGCGCGGGCGACGTAGGAAACGGGTGGTGGTCTGGCCGGTGCCCGCGCAGCGGCGGCAGGTGGTGAACGGGCTGACCCAGCACAGGAGGCCGTAACCGAGCGTGATCAGTGTGGGGATGGTGGTGAGGGTGATAGCGGCTTTGGTCAGGGTGTCCACGGCAGCCTCCGGGGCCGGTTTTGGGGCGTGAACGGCTGTGAGCTGCTATCCGCTAGAGGGCAGCTCATGATTCGGTTTGGGTGCTAGCGGGGGTGCTAGCGCTAGCAGCACGGGCCGCTAGCGCTAGCACCCTGGCGGCGGGTTATCCGGCGGACCGCTTCCGGTCACGCTCCGCGATCGCGGCCAACAGGTCGGTGTGCTTGATGCCGCGCCGGGTGACCGGCTTGCCGTCGACGCGGCGGCCCACGTCGGCGACCTTGATCGACGGGTGGGGTTTGAGGGCGGTGGTGAGCTGTGCGGCTTCCCACCCGCCGTAGACGTCGGGTCGCAGCTCGGCGAGCAGACCGCACAGCGTTTCGTTCCACGCCGACTTCTCATCCCCCGGCCACACCTGCGCGAGGTCGCCGAGCACGTCGGCCACCGGGACGATGTCGCGGGTCTGCTCGTCCGGCTTCGGCAGCGTCCCGGCCGACTGCCGCAGCGCCACGGCGCGGGCGACGATGCGGGCGGCGGCGGTGGTGTCGACGTAGAACGACCGGACCGCCGACGCCTTCGGGCCGAACCCGCGCAGGATGCCCCATCCGGCTTCGATGACCGGCTGAAACACCGTGGCCCGGTAGCCGTTCTTGTACGCCGACGTTCCGAGGATCATGTCGTTCGCGGTCTGGTCAGCCACGGACAGGCAGAACCGGGAGTTGACGTTGCGGGTGATGCCGGTCGGCAGGCTGTCCTTGTCGGGGATCTGCGTCCCGATCAGGATGATCACCCCAAGGGCGCGGCCCAGCTTGATGACCTTCTCCAACAGTTCCCCGGCGTCTTTGCCGTACTTGCTGGTCATCAGCTCTTGCAGCTCATCGAACCAGGCCACCAGCGGGTGAAGCCCGGAGCCTTTGAGCGAGGCCAGTTCCGGGGTCACCTTGTTCTCGGGGGCCTTCCCGAGTCGGGCGTAGTGCTCGATGCGCTTGGAGCGGCGGCGGCATTCCTCGTACAGCCACTCGATGAAGGCGAAGCAGCGGGCGAGGGTGTCGTCATCGAAGCCGTTGCCGTACTCGGCCATCACCGGCTCCAACACCGCGAAGTCCCCGACGCCCTTCAACTCGTAGCCTCGGATCTCGGTGCGGGGGTCGAGGGCTGCGGCCAGGATCAGATCCCGCAACGCGAACGTCTTCCCGCTACCGGGCTGACCGCCGAACAGCCAGTTGCGGAACATCAGGTCAACGCTCACGGTGTCGAGGCGGGGCGTGGTGGCGAACGGGAACGGCTTGAACACATCCACCTTCGCGCCGCTGGCCAGGAGCGGCCAGGCGGGTTGCTTCATCTGCGACGCCGGTTCATACCCGACCCACAAGGCGAGACGGCCCGTGTGACCGGGGGCGGGTTCCGGCCACACCTGATCCAGCGGCAGCCGCATCGCCGACGCGAGCTTGCCCCGCCGGGCGACCACCTCGGCGGCTTCCACCCCGTACGGCAGATCGACCACGGCGAGGTGACCGGGGCCGTCGCGGTGGATGTCGACCGGGAAGCTGATGGCCTTCGGGTCTTTCGCCACCGCGCTGTTGATGGCGGGCATTTGCAGCGACGTAAGCGCGCGGCGCACCAGGTCGGCGGTCAGCTTGCGGTAGCGGGTGCCCTCGGTCACCCAGTCCGTGATCGGCCGGTCCGCCGGGCGACCACGGGTCGCCAGCCACGGCACCACCACACCACCGACCACCGCCGACCACCACGACGGCCCGGCCGCGAGCACGATCACGCCGGTACCGGTCCCCGCGGTTCCGGCCGCGAGCACCCACCACCGCCACACCGACTGACGCTGACGGCGGGCGTCCAGCTTCAACCAGGTATCGGCGTCACCCCGCGACGCGGCGGCCTGCCGCAGGTGCCAGTTCCCTTCCTCAGCGCTCGCCCAGCGTAGGGCGTGGCCGATGCTGCGGACCGCGCCGATCGGCGCCCATGCCAGGGCTTTCACCGCGTACTTCGGCAACCGGACACCGTGGTACGCGACCACGTAACCGGCGTCCTTGCTCTGATGCTTCACAGCGGCGCGTAGGGCACGCCCCGAGCGCGCCCACTCGGCCAGGATCGGCCGACGCTGCTGCTGTCGGGCCACCACCTCAGCGGGGATGTCGTCGGCCATGTCCACCGGACCACCGACCCGCTCCGGTCCCGCGTCAACCGTCTCCGCATCCTCGGCGTCGTCCGGGTCGTCGGTGTCGGGGTCGACCGGTGGGCGCGGGCGGGGAGCACGACGGGCGCGGGCGTCGTCCAGGTCGACCACCTCGGCATCCGGCCCGGCGGTCAGGTCCGCCTCGGCGGCGTGCCAGTCGAAACGGTCATCGTCATTGGGGGCAGTCATGATGGGGGTTCCTCCCACGGGTCTGTCGGATCGGTAGGGGACCGGCGGCACGGCCCGTGGTTTGCGAGGCCGGTGGGCCGTGCCGCCGGGCTGGGTCAGCGCTTCTTGCGACGGCCGATGGCCACGGCGCCGTTGCCGATCGCGGACTGGCCCGTGACCGTGATCTGACCGGTCTGGATACCGCCGTCATCGGTGGTGGTGGGGTCGAACGTGTAGTGGTTCTTGTCGCAGATCGCCAGCGCGCCGGTGGAGTCGACCGACAGGCGCTTGAAGTTGCTGGTGCCGCAGGTAGAGCAGGACGAGATCGCCACGATTGGCCTCCCTCAGGCGGTGATGATCAGGGCGGTGATGAACAGGAATCCGTAGTGCCAGGACTGGTCGAGGGCGTACATGCCGCCGCCGTTGTCCAGCCAGCCCTGGTCCTTGCCGAGTCGGTCAGCCAGCCACCGCAACGGCGTGCGCCGGTCGGCGATGTAGTGGCTGACCAGGTTGACGGCCATACCGACCGCCAGGGCCACCGGCGAGACACGCAGCCCCGCGACCAGGGCCAAGGCACCGAGCGCAGCTAGCTGCGTGGCGCCGTAGGTGAGGATGTGGCCGATGCACGCCCACATTCCGGCGGAGCCCGGCCACGCCTTGACGGTGGCCTGCCCTTGGGTTTGGCACCAGTGGTCACCGACCTGGTGTGCGGCGTAGAGGGCGACGAACACGGCGGCGAACACGGCGGCGCGGGGGTCGGTGGGATCTGCGAACATGGGTGTTCTCTCCTGAGGTCCGAAAGGACTGAGGGATGGGCCGGCGGCACGGCACAGGTTGGTAGCCAGGGGCCGTGCCGCCGGGCGGGGTCAGGGACGCCGGGCGGGCCGGGGCGGGCGGGTCGCCATCGCGGCGACCGCGAACGCGGCGGTACCGATCGCGTGCAGCACGCGGGCGGCGGTGTCGTCGGCGGTGAACAACAGGACCAGATTGGCCAGGGCCAAGAGGTTGAACAGGTGCCACACGCGGCCGGTGGTGCGGCGGGCCGTGGGCAGGTCAGCGGGATTGGTCATCGGTCAGTGGTCCTCTCGCACGAGGTGGGCCAGGGCGGCGCCCATGCCGAGCACGGCCACGGGCAGCACCGATACGGCGGTGGTGATCCACCACGGGGCGACCGTGATCCCGGCGGCGACCAGCAGGTGATAGGCCACCTGGCCGAGTGCGCCGACGAGTAGTGATCCGAGTGCCGACCACTTGGCGAACCGCAGCGCGCGGGGCGGCACCCGCCCGGACAGCCACACGTAGAGGGCGAACGCCCCGTACGTCTCGACACCGATCGGCAGAGTGATCGCCGTGTTGATGGCCAGGCTGTCCCAGATACCCGGCAGCGGGTGCACCACCCCGAACCCGGTGAGTCCGCCGAGCCCGACCCACCCGGACCACACCGCGACGAACGCGGGCAACGCGAGCAGGATCACCGGCCACGCGGCCACCGGCCGAACCGGCTTGACCGGTGCGGGTGGGGTGGGTGTGTCCGGGTGACCGACCGTGCTGGCCTCGGCGACCGGCGCGGCCGGTGGGATCATCGGCGGCTCGGCGGGCGGCGGCGTGTGCTCGGGCACGACCGGTACCGGTGCCGGGTCCGGGCCGATCGGTTCGGCGTAGTCCAGACGAGGCGCCACCGGGGCGTCGGTGTCGGTGCGGGGTGCCAGCAGGGAGCCCCGGTCCGCCATCGCCGAGCGAAGCGTTTCGGTGCGGGTCCGCTCGGCGTGCTCGGACTTGAGCCGGGCCAGCAACTCATCGGCCTTCGGCGCACCGATGCGGAACTCCCGCATCAACCGGTTACGCGACGGGAACTCCTGCCCCTCGGGCAGGTCCAGCGCGCGGGCGGCGGGCAACAGCTTCTCGATGGGTTGCGGGTAGCGGGTGCCGTTGATCGTGGGGGCAGTCATCGCGGGTGTCCTCCGGTCAGTCGGTGAGGATGTCGGCAATGAGGTCGCGGTGGGCGGGGAACACGTGGCCGCCGTAGGTGCCGGTCAGTTCGGCGGTCAGGTCGTGGTAGGTGTCGGCAACGATCCATTCGGCCCGGTGGGCGTCGTCGTTGCCCTCCACCCAGGGCAAGAGGTAGTGGCCGGTACCGAGGTCGATGCCGATCGGGACGGTGACCATCCACGCCTCATCCGATGCGCGGGGGTCGGGCACGTACCGGGCCGGGTAGCGGGTGTGCGGCGTGGTCGCGGCGTCCAGCGTCAGGCCGGTTTCCTCGGCCAGCTCGCGGAAGGCGGCGGCGGTGGGGTTTTCGCCGGGGTCGACGTAGCCGCCGGGCAA
Source organism: Micromonospora fiedleri (assembly GCF_016774385.1). Taxonomy (NCBI): domain Bacteria; kingdom Bacillati; phylum Actinomycetota; class Actinomycetes; order Micromonosporales; family Micromonosporaceae; genus Micromonospora; species Micromonospora fiedleri. The sequence continues at coordinate 612,106 of NZ_JAETXL010000005.1, read as the reverse complement.
CGCCCATCCGTGCCCGTCACCGCGCTCGATCAGCAACAGCCACCGCGTGCCCTCGGTGTCGACAGCGGTGACGATGGCGTCGGCGCACTGCTGCTCACCCCAATGGCCGAGTTCGTTACGGCCGTACCGGATGCCGGTCGGCCCGTACGGGTTGACCGGCCGCCCATCCACCAGCGGAAACGGGATCGCGGCGGCGGCGCGGCGTGCCGTCCAGTCGATGTCAGCGGGGTCCATGGTCGGATCGGCCCACGGCGCACCGGCGGCGATGCCGTCAAGGACGGATGGATGGGTGTAGGTGCGGGTCATGCGGCTTCCTCCATCGGATAGGCACAGTCGACGCACTCGCCGAGCGAGCGCGGGATGTAGTAGGGCCGCACCTCACCGCAGACGCGGCAGGTCCGGCGGGCCGTCAGGGCGGCGGCGATCGCGCGCTGCTGGGCGGGGGTGGCGGTGCGCTTCGGCCGGGCCAGGTCCAGCCGGTACAGGTAGGCGGTGCGGGTGCCACCGACGCCGCGCCACAGGATTTGCGCGGCCACCGGCTGACCGGCGGGCCGCAGCCCGGCGGCGCGGAGTTGACGGCGGGTGGCGTAGCCCGGCGGGGCACCCTTCCACCAGAACGTCGGGATGCCGTACCGCGTCCCGTCCGGGTCGTGGAACGCGGCGCGGATACGCGACATCAGGCCGCGCGGTGCGGGTCGGCGGAACGGGTCGCCAGGTCGGCGGCGGCCCGCGTGACACGGGACTCCGCCCGACGCAGCCTGCGCCAGTCCAGGGCGGTCGGGCCGCCGTGGTCTTCGGCGTAGAGCAGGGTTATCTGCGCGTCCAACACGTCCAGCTCGGCGGCGATCAGCGGCCACTCCGACTCGATCGCGGCCAGGTCGGCGGCGGTCGGCTCAGCGGTGACGGCGGACAGGTTGGTAATCACTTCGATCGGTTCCTTCCAGAACGGCGAGAGCGCACGGCTGGCGGGCAGGACCGGCAGTGACGCTCATTGGGTGCCAGCGGGGCGAGCCGGCCGCACCGGTTGCAGGTACGCCACACGGCGCTGTTCTTGGTGGTCACTCGAACGGCAGCGAAGACGCTCACGGTCATGACGGCTCACCTCCACAAGCGGGATCAAGACGGGGGACCCGGGGTGAGGCAGCGCATCAGAACCAGCGCGACACCCCACCCCGGGGCGAGTGCAGAGAGGCAGAAGACGTTCCGCGCGCCAAAATCCGGCCCGCTCGGCCCGCTCGCTCGGGATCTACCGAGGTCGGCCACCGTGTGGATCAATGCGGGAATACCGCAAGCCAGATCAAACGCGGCGCTTCTGCTCTGAAGTTCTCAATGACCAACCGCACAGGGGGACGTAGGCGCGCAGTGCTGTTACGCACTGCCTTCCCCGGACCCCAACTGACGGGATACAACGTGGCGTTGTATTCGTGACGCTACAACGCCACGTTGTATTCGCGCAAGCACCCGTACCACGTAGGCTTGTACTGATGACTGACGCTGACCTGCCCGCCGACTGGTGGACGACGGACCACGTACGCACCTACCTCGCGTCGGTAGGTGCCCCGATCAGTCGCGCAACCTGGGCTTCTTACGTCTCACGCGGTCAGGCGCCCGCGCCTGACCGGATGTTCGGCCGGTCTCCGGCGTGGCAGCCTGAGACCATCCGGAAGTGGCAGGCCGAGAGGCCGCGCCGAGGCACCACCGGCTAGGTCGGATCACTGGTGCCTCCTGTCCTCGGCTCCCGTCTGCGGCGGCACCTTGCTCGCCTGCCAATGAGACTGCCCGCCGGGCAGCGATCCAGGCAGGTCCTACGCACGGACACGAAGGACACGACCCATGTCCAATGAGGTCCCTCGGCAGTTCAAGCCCAATCTTGTGCTGGTCAACCGCCGGAAGGCGGTCGGCTGGGAGTCGCGCAAGCGCGCCGCGCGGGAGCTGCACCGCGTAGGCCAACAGCGCGGCATCCGCGAGACGCCCACGGTTGAGGCCATCGAGAAAGCGATGTACCGCCACGAGACCGGGCGCGTAGCTGTCACCGACCCCATATACCGCCAGCTCTACTGCCTGGCATACGACGCAAAGCCTCACGACCTGTTCGGCGAGTTGACCGGCAGCGCCGAGGATCGGCCGCACTTCACGGCGCGATCCCACAAGTTCGTGACAGCGTTCGTCGGCGCTGAGGGCGCTGCCCGGCTACGCGAAAGCGCTGGCTGTACTCCGGCCGTGGACCAGTGGCACACCTGCTACTCGGCACCCGTCGATCACCCGGAAGGCGATTGCATCCTCTACGTCTGGCCGTGCGGGTCGGCAATCTTTCACCTTGTCGAGCATGTCCAGTTGTCCACGATCGCGGCACTCGCAGCGTGGCGGGAAGTGTCGTACGGCGACAACATCAAATGGGCAATCGATTACCTCGCACCAATCGCGCCTGCCGAAGACGAGTCAGCGGTGTATGTTCTCGGCGCTCAGTGGGTCGTTGAATCAGCGTGGCCGGCTGAGTTGCTAGAAACGGCGCTACGCATCATGTCGACACCGAAGGTGCTGCTGCACCGTGGCCGAACCATGGATGACGAACACTTGTCGCATGCAGAACTGATCGAGCAGTCGTTGCTATCCGAAACGTACGACCATGTAGGCATCGAATCATTCGGCGTACGGGGAATCTCAGTAGGCTACGCCTCATGGTCTGGCGTCGTGTATCACCCGATCTCAGCCGAGCGCTCCCTAACGGAAGCCGAGTTGATCGCCTGCGAGCTTGCGATTCAATCCATGTGGGCGTATAGCGACGCGATCGCCCGACAGGTCGAGCAGGGGCGCGATCCACAGGTGCCGCCGGAACATGGATGGCGCTACCTTCGGGCAGTACGCTCCCGACTCACTGTTTCCCGCCTACGGGAGACCGGACAGCATCAGGCAATGCGCCGAGCAATTCTGCGGACGTGTGACCTAATGCCAGCCCTAGACCAAGCCATCGAAACCCTCCGTGATACGGATCGAGGTTGAGCCAATGACATCGGGTCGGCCGGTACTTGTCGTAACGGACATGCAAAACGGCTTCGTGCGAGAGCAGTCATTGCACATCGTTCCCGTCGTTATCGACCTAGTACGCCGCTGGCAGGCAGCTGGTGGCGACACACTCTTCACCCGGTACCTCAACTATCCCGGCAGCCCCTTCGAGCGCTTCTTTGGCTGGCAACGGCTCCAATCTTCACCCGACATTGATTTGGTACCCGAGTTGCGTCCCTACGTAGATCAGGGCGTAACGCTTGACAAGAGGATTTATAGCCCGTTCACTCCTGAGGGGGTGGCGCTATTCAAGCAGCGTGGATGGGAAGAGTTCTACTTCTGCGGTATCGCTACCGAAAGCTGCGTCTTGAAGGGTGCGGTTGACGCATTCGAGCACGACTTTACGCCGTGGCTAATCGCGGATGCCTCGGCAAGCCACGCGGGCACTGAGGCGCACGAAGCGGGACTCCTGGTTGCCCGCCGCTTCATCGGTCCTGGGCAGGTGATCACACAAGCCCAGATATCGTCTGACCTGCTGCCCGGCGATCGGTACGCATAGAGATGAACGGTCGCACCTTCCTTGCAGGTGCCGACTCTCGTAAGGTGGTCCAGTGACCGCCGACGAGACTCGCCTTGCTGTTGAACTTGATTTCCTCAGCGAGGATCCGACCGACAGGGATATCGCCAGGAGCTATTGGGAAGTAGATGCCGACGGCAGTTGGAAACGTCCCGTTAGAGAGGTAACTGCTAGCGCCGGAATTTCGCAGATCACCCTCACGCAAAGACTTCGAGAGATCGCTATAGCACGCGACCCTGAGACGCCTTGCGAAAATTGCGGAATCGCGATGATTGCAGCGAGCCGTAGCGAGTTCGATCAGAACCGGCGATCTGCTGCGTTCACCCACGTTGTGTGCAAAAAATGCCGCTCGGCGAAGGAAGAGGCAGAAAAGCTAGCCGCAGCCGAACGCCAGCAACGACTTGTCGATGAGGTCAATGCCCGTTTTGGGTACAGAGATCTGGATCCGCTAGAGATCGAACAACTAAGCCTCCGAGAGGTGGTCACCCTCTTAGCGCTCTTTCGGAACCCTATGGACGAGAACTACACGTGCTCCATACCACTCGACTCCTGGAGCGGGAGCAGCCCCTTCTCTGCCCGCCCTAAGGATGGCCGCAGCAGACTGACAGAACTTTGGAATTCCGGAAAGATCTACGTCCATCCTTCAACCCCACCAAAGGCGTTCGGCTGGGTCGTCGATAGCGAGGGCGATGAACAACCCGGGGTTTACGTCGATCGCGTCCGATGGACCGCGCGAGGCCAAGGTCCAACCGGCTCCGTAAACGCAACTCTGGTCAAGGGAATCAAGGGCGCGTTGGCCCGCCCCTGGCCGGACGCCTGGCAGATGGGATGGGCGAGCGAATGGGATCGAGTGATGCTCGAAGAAGCCCTCGCCTACCTAGAGCTATGCATGGAGGAATACAATTTCGAATTCTCTCCGGGGGATCGGACACGTGATGTCCTTGCAGAGGCGCTTGAATCGTTCGCGCTCGGTGCGGTATATAACTTCATCTGGAGAGCCACAAAGGACAGCGCAGCCTACTTCCAACGCGGCGGCGTCACTCGCAGGCAGGCCGCAAACAGTACTGTTGGCCGAATTGAGCGATCCGTTGAATATGCGTTGGCTCAGAAATGGGATGTAAAGATCTATCGCCGCGATAGACGGCTCCCCTGGTCCGCCGTCAGCACCACTCTCTTCACCACAGTTCTGGGGGTAGGTGACGCCATGACAGCGAGGCCAGACGACGTACCTCTGGACGACAGCGAGGATCCCGCTTGGGAGCCTGACGCTGCCAACCACGAGGGGGCCGATACTGCGGACGAGGAGAGTAGGCAGTAACCCGTCGTCTCAGCGTAGCTCCGTCTCGACCTGCTCGGCGGCGGCCCGCCGGACCCGTCCGGCTTCCTCGGTGAGGGTGACGACGGCGGGGTCTTCCCACTCGGCGAGGATGGCGGCCAGGTCGTGGACCCGGTGCCGGTACCCGGTGGTTACCTGCTCAGGCACCGGGGCCGTGTCCACCGCCCGGTATCCCGCCAGGAACCGGGCGGGTAGGCCACGTCCGGCGAGGTCGGCGTTGCCGCAAGCCGTGCGCTCCCTCGGCGAGCTACCGGCCCGGTGCGTACTGATCGGTGACTCGCTCTCAGACATCGAGGGGGCGCGGGCCGCCGGGGTCGCGGTGATCGGTTATGCGAATCGGCCGGCGAAGGTCGACGCCTTCCGGCTTGCCGGGGCGGAGGCGGTGGTCACCAGCATGGGCGAGATAGCCGCCGCGCTGCTCGACCGGGGGAGCGACAACGCGAGTTGACTCCCTCCGACAACATGCATGCCGTGGATGGGTTTCAACTCGCTGCCGCCCTTGTCGGTCATCTGGCTTGGCCAGTCTCGGTACTGGTCATAGTTCTGGTGCTGCGCAAGCCAATCATGAAGCGCATGGAGCAACTTCGCTCGGTTAGCGCGGGAAGCTTCGCGGCAGAGTTCGGAGAAGCCGAACGCCAGGTAGATCGAGCCATTGAGGCCGAGGCAACTAGGGCAGTGGCGGATGAGGAGGTGGGCGGGCCGGGGGCACCTAGTAGCGCCGAGACTGACCGGCTAGAAGCTGGCTTCAAGGAGATCGCACTTCGGGCAGGCGAGAACCCGTCGTACTCGGTGGTGGCATCGTGGTCGCTGCTAGGGGAGATCATGGCGAGCATTGCGGCGGATCTCCTTCCAGCGAACCTCCGCAGGCCATTCGGCAGTGGGTCGTCGTACTTGCCCGTGATCAGGGCTTTGCATGAGCAGGGCGCTATTTCGGACGAGACAGCCGGTGCTCTCGACTCGCTTCGGAGGCTTCGGAACGAGGTCGCTCACGGCACGACGGCGCCAGAGGCTGGCGCTGCTGTTGCCTACGTCCGTTCCGCGAACGACCTAGCGGAAGTGATCCGCTCGGGCGCGGACATGGTTTGGCGGCGTCGGCGATACGAGGAGTAGACAGGCGTGCTGTGTCGCATCTGTGTCACCGTCTCAGGGTTGGAAGGCGTTCGGGCTGGTCAGAGGCTTGCGGTTGGCGCTCTGTAAATCCGTCGCGAAAGCTACAGAGGTTCGAATCCTCTACCCGCCACCAGGTGCAGAAACGGCCCCTGACCAGCAGAGATGCTGATCGGGGGCCGTTTTCGTTGATCACCTCTGTCGGGCGCGGGCGGTCGGTGTCTGTGGGAGACAGGTCGGGATTAGCAGGTAGTCCGGGCTTGGGCTGACGCGGTAGTCGGAAGCGTCGTTCAGTAGCTCAGCGCTGTGGTGTCGTTGATGAGGCGGCGGGCTTCGGCGATGACGTCCGCGTCGAGGTCTGCGCTGGTTGTGCTGGTGTACGGGTGCCCGTTGTAGACCGAGTCGACGTAGTCGTAGGCGTTGTCGAGGGCGATCAGGTCGGCTGCCAGTGGAGTGCCGTCCCAGGTGATGAATCGGTACGCCCAGGATGTGAGGTCGCGAGGCGCGATGGTCTGTGCGAGCAGCCGGCGGGCCATGACCCGCAGTGCCGCCTCTTCGCCCTCTCGGCTGCCCTCCGGGTAGTAGGTCAGCGAGAGTTCCGTGAGGGCGCCTTCGAGCCAGCGCCGCAGCTCGTCGCTTTCGTTGCCTCTCGTCGGCGAGATCCCGGCGACGATCCGAAGGGTCGGACTGTCGATACCGACAACGAGGCAGTCGCAGGCGGTGTCGATCACGTCGGCCGCCGTGCTCGGGTGCACGCTCCACAGGGCGGCGGCGTCCTGGAGGCGAGCGAGGGCATCGTGCATTCGTACAGGGTCTGCCAGCAAGTTCCTTACGTCACTGGCATATCCACTCGTAGGTTCAGGGGCGAGGTGGGGGCTGGGTCCGGCTGGCGGCTCTGGGCCACGGGATGGTGGGCGTGTCGGTGGCGCTGCAACCGTTCTGGTCGTGGAGGCGGCGTCACTCTCCGTGCGCAGTGAAGATGCGGTTCAGGCCGTCGTGCTCGTCGCGTAGTTCCAGGAACTCGTCGAGGAGGTCGAACAGGGTCTCGACGGCACGGGCGTCGAGGTCGCCGTCCATGTTGTCGAGGGCCTTGGGCCCGGTGGGATGGGTCAGGTGGGCGACGATGCTCCACCAGACGTGGTTGTCGAGGCCGCTGGCTTGAGTCACCAACCACGGTTGGAAGCCGCTCAGCAAGGTTCCTGCGTTCGCCTGGTTGCACCCTTCGATGAAGGCCACGACGCAGGCGAAGTCTTCGCGGATGAGCCACATCCTCGGGCGTTTGCGGACGTTGGCGAACAGGTCCCGGTAGCTGGTGATCGTGGCGGTCACTGGTTAATCGTGCCTGACCCGTTTGCTGCTCGCGGTCGCACTGCCCCTCGATCGGGCAGCCGCAGGTCGGGCTGTCGATGCCGGCCATCGGTCTGTTGGTGGCGACCATGATCGGTGCCGTTCGTGATCCGACATTTCACTGCGGCGGCCGGCTCCGAGCGTCGGGCGAGGGGTCCTTGCTGGGCGTCGGCAGATGTTCGCGGCCGTCTCAGCGGCTTCGGTGCGGACTGACTGGCTGAATCATCCATTCATGGGGGTGACTGAATTGGTATGTCGCGCCTACTCTGGTCGTGGTGCGGGCGGCGGTCGGGGAGGCGGCCGTCGGGGGGCGTTGACTGGGTGCTTTCGGCGGTGTTATAGGACGCTGCCGGCCAGTGACGGCAGGGGTGGCGCGGTTGGTCCGCTAGACCCGCTAAGCCACCTAAGTGGCGTATGCGCGGATAGCGTGTTCTTCCGGCCGGCTGTCGTCGGGGTGGCCTTGACCTGGTCGGATGTGGTGCGGCCGTGCACGTGCAGCTGATGTCAAGCGGCAACCCGACCAACATCGGGTTTGCGAGCTTTCCACCGCCCCGCTGGCTGTGGCACCATCGGAGAGCCCCGTTACGCACATTCGTCACCCCGCCAGGAGCGCTCATGTCTGCTCACCGTCTGGGCCGGCTACTCGGCTCCCTTCTGCTCGTCTCCGGCCTGGTGGTCGCGGTCGGCGTCGCCAGCGAGTTCGAGGTCCGGACCCACGGCATCGAATGGATGATGCCGGTGTTGGGCACGCTGGTGCGCTGACGCGCGTCCCGTCCTGACTCGGGCTCTACACCTCAAGCACCCCACGTCGCGAGGAGAGCCATGACGCCGTCGAGGTCTGGCTCTTCTCGCGGACGTACCGAACGGGCCTGGCTGATAACGGCTCCGCTCGCGCTCTGTGCGGTCCTCTTCTCACTCCTGCTGGGCCTGACCGTTCGGCCCGCCCTGGGTGACTGGCTGCTCACGCTGCTGCTCACGGTGGCGATGATCATTGCCGCCATCCCCACCATCAACGTGGTGGTGCGTCGGCAGGCGCTCGGCACCACGTTCACCGAGATTCCGCTCGTCGTCGCGCTCTTTGTGCTGCCACCGCTGTCGGTGGTGCTGGCGTACACCGTGGCCACGCTCGTGGTGCAGGTGCGCCGCAAGCTGCTGCCGCCGAAGCTCTGGTTCAACGTGGCCCTCGCGGCGGCGGCGACCGCCCTGGCGACGATGGTCTACACGGTCCTGCCGACGCCGGAGGGTGCCGGGCCCGCCACCTGGGGGTTGCTGCTCGCGGCGATCGGTACGCACGCCCTCGTCGGGTTCATCGCGGTGGTTGCGGTGATCTCCGTCGTGCAGGGCTGGCAGTCCGGCCGGGAGTTGATCCGGGCGGTTCCGCCGATGTCGCTCACCGTGGCGATCAACCTCTCCGTCGGCATCCTGATCATCATCGGCCTGGAGAGCACGCCGTGGGCGGTCTTCCTCTTCGCCGGTCTCGCCGTGGCGTTCGCGCTCGTCTACGACACGTACACGCAGGTCATCCGGCAGCACCGCACGCTGACCGAGATGTACGAGCTGACCAAGGCGATCACCGAGAGCGGGTCGGACGGCAACCTCATCGACGCCCTGCTGGTCCGCATCCGCAGTCTCATGCAGGCCGAGTACGCGACGCTGTGGCTGCCTGCCCAGGGGCGGCACCCGGAGGTGCTGCTCACCGCCCAGGAGGGCAAGTCCGGTCTGCTCGACTCGGCGCTCACCCCGCAGGCGCTGCGGGACGCGGCAGTGACCCGCCAGGCGACGGTGGCGGTCGGCAGCCGGTTCGGCGCCGACCCGGAGTTGCGGGAGTCGTTGGGGCGGGTGGCCAAGGACGTGATCGTGGTACCGCTGCGGTCGGGCAAGGCGGTCATCGGCACCCTGGAGGTGGCGAACCGCCTCGGCGACGTCAACTCGTTCCGCCCGGCGGACGTGCCGGTCCTGCAGACGGTGAGCGCCCACGCCGCGGTCGCACTGGAGAACTCCCGGCTGGTCGACCGGTTGCGCCACGACGCGTACCACGACGGGCTCACCAAGCTGCCCAACCGGCGTCGGATCCTCGGCGCGCTCGCCGAGGCGGTCCGGATCCGGGCCCCCGGCGAGGTGGTCGCGCTGCTGCTCTTCGACGTGGACCGGCTGCGTCAGGTCAACGAGTCGCTGGGGCATGCCGCCGGTGACAAGGTGCTGACGGAGGTCGCCAACCGGCTGCGCGGCTGCGTGCCGTCGGCCGCCCTGGTCGGTCGGGCCGGTGGCGACGAGTTCTTGGTGACCCTGCGACTGGAGAGCGCCGAAGCGGCGGTGGAGTTGGCCGGCCAGCTTCGCGAGCAGATCCGCGACGAGATGGTCTTCGACGCGCTCACCCTCGACGTGGACACCGCCGTCGGGGTCGTCGTACACCCGGATCATGGCAGTGACCCGGCGACCCTGCTGCAACGGGTCGACGTGGCGGCGACCGCCGCGAAGTCGGTACCGGGCAGCGTGCAGCTGTACAACCCGGCGCTGGAGTCGCGTTCGCTGCGCCGCCTCGGCCTCGCCGGTGACCTGCGCAGCGCCCTCGACAACGGCGAGCTGGAGATCTACTACCAGCCCAAGGTGACGCTGCGGGACCGCCGACTCGTCGGGGTGGAGTGCCTGGCCCGCTGGGAGCATCCGACGCACGGCACGGTCGCCCCGGCGGACTTCGTCGCGGTCGCCGAGCACACCGGCCAGCTCGGTCGGCTCACCGAGTTCGTGCTCCGGGAAGGGCTGCGGCACAGCCGCGACTGGGCGCACGGCGGCCAGTCGCTCGCCGTCGCGGTCAATCTGTCCGCGCGTACGCTCAACGACGAACACTTCCCCGAGCAGGTCCGCGAACTCCTGGCGGAGTACGACGTCCCGCCGCAGTTGCTGACGCTGGAGATCGAGGAGGCCGGGGTCCTCGACGGCACCGACCGGCCGATCCCGAGCCTGCGTCGACTGCGTGATCTGGGCGTACGGCTGTCGGTGGACGACTTCGGCACCGGCAGCTCGTCGCTGGCCCACCTGCGCCGGCTCCCCGTGCACGAGGTGAAGGTGGACCGCTCCTTCGTGCAGGGCATGGCGACCGACCCGGGGGACCTGGCTATCGTCAACGCCGTGGTCACCCTCTCCCAGCAGTTCGGCCTGACCGTGGTGGCCGAAGGGGTGGAGAGCGAGCTGACCCTGGAGCTGCTCCAGGACATCGGCTGCGAGATCGGGCAGGGATTCCTGTTCAGCCGGCCCCTGCCGTACGAGCGGCTGGAGGCCTGGTTCGGCGCCCAGGTTGACCCCGACTCGATCTCCAACCGGGAGCTTCCGCGCCTGCGCGCAGTGCCCTGAGCTGCGCGTACGCCGGCACCGGGGATCCGATTTCACCAGCAGGGGATGGCCGTGTACTCTTACCTCTGCGCGGCCACCGAGTGATCGCGCAGGCCCCCTTAGCTCAGTCGGCAGAGCGTCTCCATGGTAAGGAGAAGGTCTACGGTTCGATTCCGTAAGGGGGCTCAGAGGGTCCGGCTGGGCCCACCACGGCGGTGTAGCTCAGATGGCAGAGCAAGCGGCTCATAATCGCTGTGTCGCCGGTTCAAGTCCGGCCACCGCTACTCTCCGCCGCCGGGGTGAACCCGGTGGTCAGTGGGACGGGCGCCACAGGCGCCCGCTTTGCGTGTCCGCCCCGGCGGCACGTAGGCTTTGACGCCGTAGTTGTATCCGTTAGCGAGGAAGGCACTCCGCCGTGGCGAAGGCGACCGATGTCCGGCCGAAGATCACTTTGGCGTGTGTGGAGTGCAAGGAGCGCAACTACATCACGCGCAAGAACCGCCGTAACGACCCGGACCGCATCGAGCTGAAGAAGTTCTGCCCCCGGGACGGTCGGCACACCGTTCACCGCGAGACGCGCTGAGCGTCGCCGGGCCACGCCCGGCACCCTTTTGAACCATCACGATCGCCGGTTCACGCGGCGGGCGCGGCTTTCCGCCGCCCCCAGACCGCGTGGATCGGCGATCTTGGTCTGCGTGTAGGTTCGGCGGCATGTCCCTGGACCAGTCCTTCGTCGGCCGGACTTATCCGCCGACCGCCCCCTATCAGGTGGGCCGCGAAAAGATTCGTGAGTTCGCGCGCGCTATCGGGGCCACCGATGCCGCCTACCACGACCCGGAAGCCGCCCGTGCGCTGGGCCACCCGGACGTGGTCGCGCCACCGACCTTCCCGATCGTGCTCACCATGGCGGCCAACCAGCAGATGATCGAGGATCCGGACCTCGCCATCGACTACACCCGGGTCGTCCACGGCGACCAGCGGTTCGCGTACACCCGTCCGGTGGTGGCCGGCGACGAGTTGGTCTGTGTCAACGCCATCGAGGAGATCACCGGCCGCGGGGGGCACGTCTTCGTGACCAGCCGGACCGAGGTCACCACGACCGCCGGCGAGCCGGTGGTCACCGCCTGGATGAAGCTCGTCGTACGCGGGGAGGCCTGAGATGGAACTGCCCACCCAGACGTTCCGGGTGACCCGGGCGGACCTGATCCGCTACGCGGGCGCCTCGGGCGACTTCAACACGATCCACTGGAGCGACCGGTTGGCCACCAAGGTCGGCCTGCCCGGGGTGATCGCGCACGGCATGTTCACCATGGCGCTGGTCGGTCGCGCGGTCACCACCTGGGCCGGCGCGCCCGACGCGGTCGTCGACTACGGGGTCCGGTTCACCCGGCCGGTGGTGGTTCCCGACGACGATTCCGGCACCGAGATCGTGGTGACCGCGGTGGTCCGCGAGGTGACCGAGGACGGTCTGACCAGGCTCGACATCACCGCCACCTGTCAGGGGGACAAGGTGCTGTCGATGGCGCGTGCCACCGTACGAACAGCGGGCTGACCTGCACCGAAGGGCGCGATGGCCAGACCGGTTGGGAAACTCGGGTCCGTACCCGTACACTGGTCCGCCGTGGGGCAAGTGACTCCTGCCTGGTCGTGTGACCGGGAGGGACGAGCGTTGCCGCATAGGGGTGTAGCTCAATTGGCAGAGCAGCGGTCTCCAAAACCGCAGGCTGCAGGTTCAAGTCCTGTCACCCCTGCGCCTCAGGCCTGACCGTTCCGTGGGTCGCGCCACCGAAAGGTGGCGTCCGGCCCGTGGTGGTGGCATCGGCGGGGAGGTTCCGAGGCATCGGGCCTTCCGGCTGATCCGCCGGCCGCGGCCCGTCCCGGGACGGTTGGGTCCGGCTGGCGTGACCAAACGCCGCGCACGCGAACCGCGTGCGACCCCGATATCCCGCGACGGAGGGCGAAGTGGCCGACAACAAGCGGCGCGGCGAGGACGCCGACGACGAGCGCCTGAACGACGAGGTCGTCAGTGACGGCGCCGACGACGACGCCACCGACGCGGACGAGCCGGTAACCCGGGGCGGCACCGCCACCCGGGAGCGAGCGAAGGCGGAATCCGCTGACAGCCGGTCGAAGACGCGTGCCGATGGCGAGAAGGTGGGCCTGTTCGGCCGCATCGCGCGTTTCATCCGCGAGGTCGTGGCGGAACTGCGTAAGGTCATCTGGCCGACCCGCAAGGAGTTGCTGACCTACACGGGCGTGGTGATCGCGTTCGTGTCGATGATGCTGGCGATCGTCGCCCTCCTTGACTTCGCTTTCGCGAAGGGCGTGCTGTGGGTCTTCGGCAACCCCAGCTGACCGGCTGACTGTGCCGATAGTGACGGAAGTGAGCGAGCGTGCCTGAGTACGACGAGACCGCCGAGACCCCGGACGAGCAGTCCACGGTGGCGACGGCGGCTGGCGACGAGTCGGTCGAGGCCGCCAGCGAGCCGGAGTTCGCGATGACCGAGCCCGCGCCCGACGAGGACTACGACCCGGTCGCCGAGCTGCGCCAGAAGCTGCGCTACGCGCCCGGCGACTGGTACGTGGTGCACTCGTACGCCGGTTACGAGAACAAGGTCAAGACCAACCTCGAAACCCGGATCACGTCCCTCGACATGGAGGACTACATCTACCAGGTCGAGGTGCCGACCCGGGAAGAGGTCGAGGTCAAGAACGGCAAGCGGTCCCAGGTGCAGGCCAAGGTCTTCCCCGGCTACATCCTGGTCCGGATGGAGTTGACCGCCGAGTCGTACTCCTGCGTACGCAACACGCCGGGCGTCACCGGCTTCGTCGGGGCCACGGACCGGGCCGACCGCCCGGCGCCGCTGAGCCTCGACGAGGTGCTCAAGTGGCTGGCGCCGGCGGTGGAGACCGAGCAGAAGAAGGCCAAGCCGGAGATCAAGGTCCTCGACTTCGAGGTCGGCGACTCGGTCACCGTCACCGACGGTGCCTTCGCCTCGCTGCCGGCCACGATCAGCGAGATCAACGCCGACCAGCAGAAGCTCAAGGTGCTGGTGTCGATCTTCGGCCGCGAGACGCCGGTGGAGCTGAACTTCAACCAGGTCGCCAAGATCTGATTCAACGACCGCTGGTGACGGCTTCCGGGCCGTTGCCAGCGGTTGTTTTCTGTCCGCTTCGCCCCGCCGGTCAACCTCCGTGGGTGCGCCGGTCCCGGCCTGCGCTACCCTAGAACGTCGCTGCTACCGTCCCGCGCTGACCGTGCGCGCCCCGGTGGTGGTGTCGGTGCGAACCATTCCCAGTTCCAAGCCCCAGGAAGAGACATGCCTCCGAAGAAGAAGCTCGTCAAGACGTTCACGCTTCAGCTGCCGGCGGGCCAGGCCACTCCGGCGCCGCCGGTCGGCCCCGCGCTCGGTCAGCACGGCGTGAACATCATGGAGTTCTGCAAGTCCTACAACGCGCAGACCGAGTCGCAGCGGGGCGACATCGTCCCCGCCGAGATCAGCGTGTACGAGGACCGGTCCTTCACCTTCGTGCTGAAGACCCCGCCCGCCGCCCGGCTGCTGATCAAGGCCGCCGGTGTGCAGAAGGGCTCGGGCGTCCCGCACAAGGAGAAGGTCGGCTCGGTGTCCCGCGCCCAGGTGCGGGAGATCGCTGAGAAGAAGATGGCTGACCTCAACGCCAACGACCTCGACCAGGCTGAGAAGATCATCGCCGGCACCGCCCGGTCGATGGGCCTCAACGTCACCGACTGACCTCGGCCACCACCGACCCGTACGGATCGTGGGAGGGCGCGCGAGCATCGCGGCCCGCCAGAAACCACAGGAGTAGACAGAAATGCAGCGCAGCAAGAGCTACCGCAAGGCCGCCGAGGTCATCGACCGGTCGAAGCTCTACACCCCCGCCGAGGCCGTGAAGCTGGCCAAGGAGACCACCGCCACCAAGTTCGACGCCACGGTCGAGGTCGCCATGCGCCTCGGCGTCGACCCCCGCAAGGCGGACCAGATGGTCCGCGGCACGGTCAACCTGCCGCACGGCACCGGTAAGACCGCCCGCGTGATCGTGTTCGCCGCCGGCGCGAAGGCCGAGGAGGCCGTCGCCGCCGGTGCCGACGAGGTGGGCACCGACGAGCTGGTCGCTCGGATTCAGGGTGGTTGGCTGGACTTCGACGCGGCCATCGCCACGCCGGACCAGATGGCCAAGATCGGCCGGATCGCGCGGATCCTGGGCCCGCGCGGCCTGATGCCGAACCCGAAGACCGGCACGGTGACCATGGACGTCACCAAGGCGGTGGCCGACATCAAGGGCGGCAAGATCACCTTCCGGGTGGACAAGCACTCGAACCTCCACCTGATCATCGGCAAGGCCTCCTTCAGCGAGGCCCAGCTGGTCGACAACTACGCGGCCGTGCTGGACGAGGTGCTGCGGGCCAAGCCGTCCGCGGCGAAGGGCAAGTACCTCAAGAAGGTCACCCTGACCACCACCATGGGCCCGGGTGTCCCGGTCGACCCGAACCTGGTGAAGAACCTGCAGGAAGGCTCGGCCGACAGCTGAGCACGACGCACCGGAAGGGCCCCGCCGCGTACGTGGCGGGGCCCTTCCGTCGTCGCCGGCGCCCGCGCGTGGTGGTCAGCGCGGTGATCGACTCCGCTACGTCGAAACGGTGGTGTCCCGTGGCGGCTGACCCCGCCGTTTCGGCGATACGGCGACGCCAGCCAGCGGCCCTCGTCGCACAGGCGGGGGGCGATTTGGCGACTGCGGGTGGGGTCGCGTAGTCTGTTGACGTCGCGCGACTTCGTCGTGCGTGAAGTTCCACCCAGAGACCGCTGGTCACCGTGCTCCGGCACGGTCGAAGGTTCCGCGAAGACGGGCGACCCGCGCAGGGCGGCAAGCGAAAATCGGCAGCATCCCGTGGTCCGCCGACTACGGTGAGCGTTGCCCATCTCGCCCCGTGCGCCCTGCGCCGGGGCTTTTCTGTTCTTGCGATGCCCTCGCTCCAGTCGCAGGCACCCGCCTGTGCTGGCGACCAGCCTCGAGCAACGAGAGAGGAGGGACATGGCGGACAAGCCGATCCGGGCCGACAAGGCCACGGCTGTTGCTGAGCTGACCGAAAGCTTCCGCAGCGCGGGTGCCACCGTGCTGACCGAGTACCGCGGCCTGACGGTTTCCCAGCTCACCCAGCTGCGGCGCTCGCTCGGTAAGGAGACCAGCTACACGGTTGCCAAGAACACGCTGGCCAAGCGTGCTGCGGCGGACGCGGGCATCTCCGGCCTCGACGAGCTGTTCACCGGTCCTACCGCGCTGACTTTCGTTTCGGGCGACGTCGTCGAGGCGGCGAAGGGGCTTCGCGACTTCGCGAAGGCCAACCCGAAGCTCGTCATCAAGGGCGGTGTCTTCGAGGGCAAGGCCATTTCTGCGGCCGAGGTCACGAAGCTCGCCGACCTGGAGTCCCGCGAGGTGCTGCTGGCCAAGCTGGCCGGCGCGATGAAGGGCAACCTGAGCAAGGCTGCGGCCCTGTTCCAGGCCCCGCTGTCGAAGACCGCCCGTCTGGCGGCCGCCCTGCAGGACAAGCGCGAGAAGGAAGGCGCCGAGGCGGCCTGAGGTCGTACGGCGCACCCACGTTCTTAGTTAAACCTTTTAGGAAAGGACGCCAGACATGGCGAAGCTCAGCACCGAAGAGCTGCTCGACGCGTTCAAGGAGATGACGCTGATCGAGCTCTCCGAGTTCGTGAAGCAGTTCGAGGAGACCTTCGAGGTCACCGCCGCCGCCCCGGCCGCGATGATGATGGCGGGTCCGGCCGCCGGTGGCGCTGCTGCCGAGGCCGAGCCGGAGAAGGACGAGTTCGACGTCGTCCTCGACGCCGACGGTGGCAAGAAGATCCAGGTCATCAAGGTCGTGCGTGAGCTGACCGGCCTGGGCCTCAAGGAGGCCAAGGACCTGGTCGAGTCGGCCCCCAAGGCTGTCCTGGAGAAGGTCAACAAGGAGACCGCGGACAAGGCCAAGGCCAAGCTGGAGGGTGAGGGCGCCAAGGTCACCCTCAAGTGACCTGAGCACCACCTGGCCGCCCCGGCTCACGTGAGCCGGGGCACACCATGTCGCGGCGGGCGGCGATCCGATCTGACGGATCGCCGCCCGCAGTGCAGGTGGACGCGGGCGCAGCGGGCATGAGCAGGCGTGGAACCGGCGTGGGGAGCCGTGGGCACGTCAGACGGCCGTCCCGTCGGTAGGGAAAGAGCAGCGGATGGCAATCTCGGCCCTTGACGCAACCATGGGCTGACAGGCACGCTGGCATAGCAAGACCTTCCGCGCTTGCGACGGCCACCGCGTGGGTAGATCACGGCAGCGCCACTGCCGCCGACACCCGAGCGGCCCGGCAGGAACGTTGCGTTCCGAGCGGCCCGGTACGACCCGGTTCACAGGGTCCCGCGGCCAGATCCGCAACGTCCTGCGGGATGGGCTGGACAGCGGTTAGCCTCTCGGCTACACTGCTAGTTTGCGCTGCCTTCCGACTTGACCCCTGCTCGGAAATGTCCGGTTATGGATATTTTCTGGTGGGGCCATTGGAGTGCACGCGTACCAGCCGTTCTGCAGCACCGGTCCTCGGAAGGACGCATCTTGGCAGCTTCCCGCCCTGCGAAGACCAGTCGTACGTCGAGCGCATTCGCTCCCCGCCGAGTTTCCTTCGGCCGGATCACCGAACACCTCGAGGTCCCCAACCTCCTCGCCATTCAGAACGAGTCCTTCGACTGGCTCGTCGGCAACGAGGCTTGGCAGGGCCGGTCGGCGGACGACCCGCACGCACGCTCGGGTCTCGCGGAAATCCTCGACGAGATCAGTCCCATTGAGGACTTTTCCGGCACCATGTCGCTTTCCTTCTCGGCACCGCGCTTCGACGAGGTCAAGGCCTCGATCGAGGAGTGCAAGGAGAAGGACCTCACCTACTGCGCGCCACTGTTCGTGACCGCGGAGTTCACCAACAACACCACCGGCGAGATCAAGAGCCAGACGGTGTTCATGGGTGACTTCCCGATGATGACGCCGAAGGGCACCTTCATCATCAACGGCACCGAGCGGGTGGTGGTCAGCCAGCTCGTCCGTTCGCCGGGCGTCTACTTCGACAAGCAGCCGGACAAGACCTCCGACCGCGACCTCTCCAGCGTGAAGGTCATCCCGAGTCGGGGTGCCTGGCTGGAGTTCGACATCGACAAGCGCGACACGGTCGGTGTCCGCATCGACCGCAAGCGTCGGCAGGCCGTCACGGTGCTGCTGAAGGCCATCGGGTGGTCCGCCGAGCGGATCCGTGAGAAGTTCGGCTGGTCCGAGCTGATGATGACCACGCTCGAGAAGGACCACATCGCCGGCCAGGACGAGGCGCTACTCGACATCTACCGGAAGCTGCGCCCTGGCGAGCCGCCGACCCGCGAGAACGCCCAGACCCTGCTCGACAACCTCTTCTTCAACCCGAAGCGGTACGACGTAGCCAAGGTCGGTCGGTACAAGTTCAACAAGAAGCTCGAAGTGGACGTGCCGATCACCACCGGCACGCTGACCGAGGACGACATCGTCGCCACCGTGGAGTACCTCTGCCGGCTGCACGCCGGTGAGGAGGGCTACGAGGCCGACGACATCGACCACTTCGGCAACCGGCGGCTGCGTACCGTGGGTGAGCTGATCCAGAACCAGGTTCGGGTCGGCCTGTCCCGGATGGAGCGGGTGGTCCGCGAGCGGATGACGACTCAGGACGTCGAGGCGATCACGCCGCAGACCCTGATCAACATCCGCCCGGTGGTGGCCGCGATCCGGGAGTTCTTCGGCACCTCGCAGCTGTCCCAGTTCATGGACCAGACCAACCCGCTGGCGGGCCTGACCCACCGGCGCCGGCTGAGCGCGCTCGGCCCGGGTGGTCTGTCCCGGGAGCGGGCCGGCTTCGAGGTCCGCGACGTGCACCCGTCCCACTACGGCCGGATGTGCCCGATCGAGACGCCGGAAGGCCCGAACATCGGCCTGATCGGCGCCCTGTCCACCTTCGCCCGGGTCAACCCGTTCGGCTTCATCGAGACGCCGTACCGGAAGGTCATCGACGGTCGGGTCACCGACCAGATCGACTACCTGACCGCGGACGAGGAGGACCGGTTCGTCAAGGCGCAGGCCAACGCGCCGCTGCGGGCCGACGGCACGTTCGCCGAGGACCGCGTCCTGGTCCGTCGTAAGGGCGGCGAGACCGAAGACGTCGCGCCGGGCGCCGTGGACTACATGGACGTGTCACCGCGGCAGATGACCTCGGTCGCGACCGCGATGATCCCGTTCCTCGAGCACGACGACGCCAACCGTGCCCTGATGGGCGCGAACATGCAGCGCCAGGCGGTGCCGCTGGTCAAGGCCGAGTCCCCGCTCGTCGGCACCGGCATGGAGTACCGTGCCGCCGTCGACGCCGGTGACGTGGTCGTGGCCGAGGTCGGTGGCGTGGTCGAGGACCTCTGCGCCGACTACATCACCGTCCACCAGGACGACGGCCACCGCCGGACGTACCTGCTGCACAAGTTCCGCCGCTCCAACGCCGGCTCCTGCGTCAACCAGAAGCCGGTGGTCTTCGAGGGCGACCGGGTCGAGGCCGGCCAGGTCATCGCCGACGGTCCGTGCACCGACGAAGGCGAGATGGCGCTCGGGCGCAACCTGCTCGTGGCGTTCATGTGCTGGGAGGGCCACAACTACGAGGACGCGATCATCCTGTCGCAGCGCCTCGTGCAGCAGGACGTGCTCACCTCGATCCACATCGAGGAGCACGAGGTCGACGCCCGGGACACCAAGCTCGGCCCGGAGGAGATCACCCGCGACATCCCGAACGTCAGCGAGGAGATGCTCGCCGACCTCGACGAGCGCGGGATCATCCGGATCGGTGCCGAGGTCGTCCCCGGCGACATCCTGGTCGGCAAGGTCACCCCGAAGGGTGAGACCGAGCTGACCCCGGAGGAGCGGCTGCTGCGCGCGATCTTCGGTGAGAAGGCGCGTGAGGTCCGGGACACCTCGCTGAAGGTGCCGCACGGCGAGACCGGCACGGTCATCGGTGTGCGTACCTTCTCCCGCGAGGACGGCGACGAGTTGCCGCCGGGCGTCAACGAGCTGGTCCGGGTCTACGTCGCCCAGAAGCGGAAGATCCAGGACGGTGACAAGCTCGCCGGCCGGCACGGCAACAAGGGCGTCATCTCCAAGATCCTGCCGGTCGAGGACATGCCGTTCCTGGAGGATGGCACCCCGGTCGACATCGTGCTCAACCCGCTGGGTGTGCCGAGCCGAATGAACATCGGCCAGGTGCTGGAGACCCACCTGGGCTGGGTGGCCAAGACCGGTTGGAAGGTCGAGGGCGACGACGCCGAGTGGAAGCGCCAGCTGCAGAGCATCGGCGCGGACTCCTCGGAGCCGGACACCAACGTGGCCACTCCGGTCTTCGACGGTGCCCGCGAGGAGGAGATCTCCGGTCTGCTCGCGTCGACCCTGCCCAACCGGGACGGCAAGCAGCTGATCGGTGCCACCGGAAAGGCGCAGCTGTTCGACGGCCGCTCCGGCGAGCCGTTGCCCGACCCGATCGCCGTCGGTTACATCTACATCCTGAAGCTCAACCACCTGGTCGACGACAAGATCCACGCTCGGTCGACCGGCCCGTACTCGATGATCACGCAGCAGCCGCTGGGTGGTAAGGCGCAGTTCGGTGGCCAGCGTTTCGGTGAGATGGAGTGCTGGGCCATGCAGGCGTACGGAGCCGCGTACGCCCTGCAGGAGCTGCTGACGATCAAGTCCGACGACGTCCTCGGCCGAGTGAAGGTCTACGAGGCCATCGTCAAGGGCGAGAACATCCCCGAGCCGGGCATTCCGGAGTCGTTCAAGGTGCTGCTCAAGGAGCTGCAGTCGCTGTGCCTCAACGTTGAGGTGCTCTCCAGCGACGGCGTGGCCCTGGAGATGCGCGAGACCGACGACGAGGTGTTCCGGGCTGCGGAGGAACTGGGCATCGACCTTTCCCGGCGTGAGCCGAGCTCGGTCGAGGAAGTGTGACGTTGGGGCTTCGGGGCGGGGCAACCCACTCCAGGCGGTCAGGTTGATCCCTGCGAGGGTCGCCCCGCCCCGAAGCCGAACCCGGTGAGCTGCTGACGCAACAAGCGACGTGTGAGGGAATTGAACGTGCTCGACGTCAACTTTTTCGACGAGTTGCGAATTGGGCTGGCGACCGCGGACGACATCCGTCAGTGGTCGCACGGCGAGGTCAAGAAGCCCGAGACGATCAACTACCGTACCCTCAAGCCGGAGAAGGACGGTCTCTTCTGCGAGAAGATCTTCGGTCCGCAGCGGGACTGGGAGTGCTACTGCGGTAAGTACAAGCGGGTCCGCTTCAAGGGCATCATCTGTGAGCGCTGCGGCGTCGAGGTGACCCGCTCGAAGGTCCGCCGGGAGCGGATGGGCCACATCGAGCTGGCCGCCCCGGTGACCCACATCTGGTACTTCAAGGGCGTGCCGAGCCGGCTGGGCTACCTGCTGGACCTCGCCCCAAAGGACCTCGAAAAGATCATTTACTTCGCCTCGTACGTCGTGACGAGCGTGGACGCCGAGTCGCGTCACCGTGACCTCTCGACCATCGAGAACGAGATCCTGGCCGAGAAGCGGCAGTCGGAGAACAGCCGCGACTCGGAGATCGAGAAGCGGGCCGCCAAGCTCGAGGCCGACCTGGCCGAGCTGGAGGCCGAGGGCGCGAAGGCGGACGTCCGGCGCAAGGTCAAGGAAGGCGGAGAGCGCGAGATGCGCCAGATCCGCGACCGGGCCCAGCGCGAGATCGACCGCCTGGACGAGGTGCTGGACACCTTCCGCAAGCTGGAGCCGAAGCAGCTGGTCACCGACGAGCTGCTCTACCGCGAGCTGCGCGACCGGTTCGGCGAGTACTTCACCGGTGGCATGGGCGCCGAGGCGATCAAGGCCCTGGTGCAGAACATGGACCTCGACGCCGAGGCGGAGAGCCTGCGGGAGACCATCCGTACCGGCAAGGGCCAGCGGAAGATCCGGGCGCTCAAGCGGCTGAAGGTCGTGGCGGCGTTCCAGAACACCCGGAACTCGCCGCTCGGCATGGTGCTGGACTGCGTACCGGTGATCCCGCCGGACCTGCGTCCGATGGTGCAGCTCGACGGTGGCCGGTTCGCGACCAGCGACCTGAACGACCTCTACCGCCGGGTGATCAACCGGAACAACCGGCTCAAGCGGCTGATCGACCTCGGCGCGCCCGAGATCATCGTCAACAACGAGAAGCGGATGCTCCAGGAGGCCGTCGACGCGCTGTTCGACAACGGCCGTCGGGGCCGGCCGGTCACCGGCCCGGGTAACCGTCCGCTGAAGTCGCTGTCCGACATGCTCAAGGGTAAGCAGGGTCGGTTCCGCCAGAACCTGCTGGGCAAGCGCGTCGACTACTCCGGCCGTTCGGTCATCGTGGTCGGCCCGAAGCTCAAGCTGCACCAGTGCGGCCTGCCCAAGCAGATGGCGCTGGAGCTGTTCAAGCCGTTCGTGATGAAGCGGCTGGTCGACCTCAACCACGCGCAGAACATCAAGTCCGCCAAGCGGATGGTCGAGCGGCAGCGGCCGGTCGTGTGGGACGTGCTGGAAGAGGTCATCGGCGAGCACCCGGTGCTGCTCAACCGGGCGCCGACCCTGCACCGCCTGGGCATCCAGGCCTTCGAGCCGCAGCTGGTCGAGGGCAAGGCCATCCAGATCCACCCGCTGGTCTGCACCGCGTTCAACGCTGACTTCGACGGTGACCAGATGGCGGTGCACGTGCCGCTGTCCGCCGAGGCCCAGGCCGAGGCGCGGATCCTGATGCTGTCGTCGAACAACATCCTCAAGCCGGCCGACGGCAAGCCGGTCACCATGCCCACCCAGGACATGGTCATCGGCCTGTACCACCTGACCCACCTCACCACCGGTGAGCGTGGCGAGGGCCGGGCGTTCAGCTCGGACGCCGAGGCGCGGATGGCGTACGACAACGGCGAGCTGCACCTGCAGGCGCCGGTCAAGATCCGGCTCCAGGGTGTGGTCGAGGTCGACAACGGTGCCGGCGCGCAGCCGTGGACCGCGCCCGAGGGCTGGACCCAGGGTGAGCCGCTGACCGTGGAGACCACGCTCGGCCGGGTGCTGTTCAACGAGACCCTGCCGCAGGGCTACCGGTACGTGAACTACGAGATCCGCAAGGGTCAGCTCTCCGCGATCGTCAACGACCTCGCCGAGCGGTTCCCGAAGGTGGCCCTGGCGGCCACCCTCGACGGGCTCAAGGAGGCCGGTTTCCACTGGGCCACCTGGTCCGGCGTGACCATCGGCATGGAGGACGTCATCGCTCCGCCGCGCAAGCGGGAGATCCTGGAGAAGTACGAGAAGGAAGCCGACCGGATCGACAAGCAGTACCAGCGTGGTCTGATGACCGCCGAGGAGCGTCGCGGCGAGCTCATCGAGATCTGGACCAAGGCGACCAACGAGGTCGCCAAGGAGATGGACACCGCGCTGCCGCAGGAGAACCCGCTGTGGAAGATGATCAACTCGGGTGCTCGCGGTAACCTGCTCCAGCTCCGGCAGATCGCGGCGATCCGTGGTCTGGTGGCCAACCCGAAGGGTGAGATCATCCCGCGGCCGATCAAGGCCAGCTACCGGGAGGGTCTGTCCGTGCTGGAGTACTTCATCTCCACGCACGGTGCCCGTAAGGGTCTCGCGGACACCGCCCTGCGTACCGCCGACTCGGGTTACCTGACCCGTCGTCTGGTGGACGTCTCGCAGGACGTCATCATCCGCGAGGAGGACTGCGGCACCGACCGGGCCATCCCGATGCAGATCGGTCAGCAGCTCGACGGCCGGCTCGTGGTGCACGAGCACGCGGAGACCAGCGTGCACGCCCGTACTTTGGCCGACGACATCAAGGGGCCGGACGGCACCGTCGTCGCCGAGCGGGGCTCGGACATCAACTCGATCCTGGTCGACAAGATCGTCGCCGCCGGGGTGGAGACCGTCCGGGTGCGCAGCGTGCTCACCTGCGAGTCGAAGCTGGGCGTCTGCGGTGCGTGCTACGGCCGTTCGCTGCCGACCGGCAAGATCGTGGACGTCGGCGAGGCGGTCGGCATCATCGCCGCCCAGTCGATCGGTGAGCCGGGTACGCAGCTGACGATGCGTACCTTCCACACCGGTGGTGTCGCGGGTGAGGACATCACCCAGGGTCTGCCCCGTGTCCAGGAGATCTTCGAGGCCCGGATCCCGAAGGGCAAGGCGCCGATCGCCGACACCCCGGGCCGGATCCGGATCGAGGACGGCGAGCGGTCGCGCAAGATCGTCGTCATCCCGGACGACGGCAGCGACGAGATCGTGTACGACAAGATCTCGAAGCGGGTCCGGCTGCGGGCGCACGACGGCGACCACGTCGAGGTCGGCGAGAAGCTCACCGAGGGCACCATCGACCCGCACGAGCTGCTGCGCATCCTCGGCCCGCGGGCGGTCCAGGTCCACCTGACCCAGGAGGTCCAGGAGGTCTACCGCTCGCAGGGTGTGCTCATCCACGACAAGCACATCGAGATCATCATCCGCCAGATGCTCAAGCGGGTGACGGTCATCGACTCCGGCTCGACCGAGTTCCTGCCGGGTGTGCTCGTCGACCGGGCGCTGTTCGAGTCGGAGAACCGCCGACTCGTCTCCGAGGGCGGCGAGCCCGCGGCTGGCCGTCCGGTGCTGATGGGTATCACCAAGGCCTCGCTGGCCACCGACTCCTGGCTCTCGGCGGCCTCCTTCCAGGAGACCACCCGGGTGCTGACCGACGCGGCGATCCACGCCCGCAGCGACTCGCTGATCGGTCTCAAGGAGAACGTGATCATCGGTAAGCTCATCCCGGCCGGTACCGGCATCAGCAAGTACCGCAACGTCCGGGTCGAGCCGACCGAGGAGGCGAAGGCCAAGGTCTACTCGATGACCGGCTACCCGGAGACCGACTACGGTTTCGGGCCGGCCAGCGGCCAGGCGGTTCCGCTGGACGACTTCGACTTCGGGTCGTACCGCTGAGTTGTTCGCTCTGACGACGAGGCCCCCGGCAACCCGCCGGGGGCCTCGTCGTCGGTGGCGGCGGTCATGCTCCTACCGATCCGCCATGGGCGGGGCATGATGGAGGCATGACGACCGCCGCCGGACCGATGCCGGTCGCTTCACCGCCCGGGCCGCCCCGGCACCCGTTCGACCCGGACCCGGTCCGGGCCACGAAGGCGCGGGCTGTCTTCGCGCTCGGGCTGATGGGTGCGCTGACCGGACTGTTCATCGGGGGAGTGGTACCGGCCACGGTGGCGCTCCAGTTGGCCCGGCAGGCGCGCCGCGAGGCGTACGCCTCAGGGGGGTTTCTGACCGGCGCGGCCTGGCTGCGGCGGGGCGAGACCCTGGCCTGGACGGGCCTGGGGTTGGTCGCGGTCAGCGTGGTCGTCGCGTTGGTGATCGGCGTGATTCGGCTCGCCGAGGCACCCTACGGGCACGACTTCGCGCCGAACGTGGACTGAGCTCGCTCTCGCGCCGCAGGCCGGTGGGCTGACCGGCGACGGTAGCCTGACGGTGTCTGCCGCGCGGCGGTGGACGCGGCCGATGAGGAGGATTCCCGTGACGGAACCGGCGCGTCCCGAGAGCGGCGAACCCGCTCAGCCCACCGCCGGGCACTCGGAGGCCGGTGCACCGGAACCGGACAGGTGGGCACCACCGGGACCGACCGGGGCAGACTTCTCCGCCGGGTACCCGCCGTCTCCAGCTGCCCCGTACGGACCCGTACCGTCCGCGCCTCCGTTCGGGTCCGCACCCTCCGCACCGCCGTTCGGGTCGGCACCCTCTGGGCCGCCGTTCGGGCCTGCCCCCTCCGCGCCGTCGTTCGGATCCGGTCCGTCCGGGGCGCCGTTCGGGGCTGTGCCGTCCGGGCCGTCGGGTGGGCCGGGTGTGGGGGCACCCGGGGGGTGGGGGCCCGGCCCGGGGCACGGTGGTGGTGGCCCGGTCCCGCCGCCGCAGGAGCGGCCCCGACCGCCGAGTCGGGTGGAGCCCGTACCGGGCACTCCGTTCGCGATGGTGCACCTGGATGTGCCGCCGGTCACCTCGGGCCTGGCGGTCGGCTCCCTGGTCGCGGGCGTCATCTCCATCCTGGTGTCGTTCCTGGTCATCTGCGTGGGTTCGGTGGGCGGTGGGCTGAACGGTGTCTGGGCGGCCGGGTCCTTCGCCACCCTCGGCGGCCTCACCGGGGCCGGCGCCCTGGTGGCCGGCCTGCTGGGCGTACGGCAGATCCGGCGGCCGGCACCGGCGCCGGCGGTGCGCTTCACCGGCCGTGGTCTCGCAATCGCCGGGATCAGCTGCGGCGGCGTCGGGTTGCTGTTGAGCCTGCTCGGCGTGGGCCTGGCCCTCCTGCTGACGCTGGCCTGAGCAGGATGCCTGATCACAGCGGCTGATGCGGCGCGTCAGACTGCCGGCCCCGGCTCGGGGGCTCGGCGGGTGGTTTCCGGTGGAGCCGGTACACTTGTATCCGTAGGTGCCCATCACGGGCGGGTGGAGCGACGGAGCCGGTTGCCGAGCGGTGAGAAGTTCGGCAGGTCTCCCGTTTTGACCTGCGCGGCTGTGGTAGGTACTCTTTCCCCTTGTGCCCGGGCCAGCCCGGGCAAATCGTGCGTGCGCTGGATCCGGCCTCCGGTTTCCGGAAGGCGCCACGAATGAGCCAAAGATCCGGCGCACGGTCCCGTGTGCCGGTGACAGACCCCCGGGGCTGCGCTCACAAGCGTGCGGAACCGGGACCGTGGGCGGGCGACACGCCCGACCGCGGGTGCCGGGACCTCCGCGAGGTGGCCCTGGTCGGAATGTAGGAGAGCCGGTCATCAGGTCGGCTACGGCAGACGGCGCGGTCGCGACAGCGGCCGAAGGGAGCGGAGAAACCCGGTGCCCACGATCCAACAGCTGGTCCGAAAGGGCCGCCAGGCGAAGACCACCAAGACCAAGACCCCGGCGCTGAAGGGTTCCCCCCAGCGGCGCGGCGTGTGCACCCGCGTGTACACCACCACCCCGAAGAAGCCGAACTCGGCGCTGCGCAAGGTTGCTCGTGTCAAGCTCAGCAGCCAGGTCGAGGTGACCGCCTACATCCCAGGCGTCGGGCACAACCTGCAGGAGCACTCGATCGTGCTCGTCCGCGGTGGCCGTGTGAAGGACCTCCCCGGCGTGCGTTACAAGATCGTCCGCGGCTCGCTGGACACCCAGGGTGTCCGCAACCGCAAGCAGGCGCGCAGCCGTTACGGCGCGAAGAAGGAGAAGAGCTGACATGCCGCGTAAGGGACCTGCCCCGCGTAAGCCGCTGGTCGCTGACCCGGTGTACAACTCGCCGCTGGTCACCCAGCTGGTAAACAAGATCCTGCTTCGCGGCAAGCGTCAGCTCGCCGAGCGCATCGTCTACGCCGCCCTGGAGGGCTGCCGCGAGAAGAGCGGCACCGACCCGGTCGTCACGCTCAAGCGCGCGATGGACAACGTCAAGCCGACCCTCGAGGTCCGCAGCCGCCGTGTCGGTGGCGCGACCTACCAGGTTCCGGTCGAGGTCCGTCCGGCCCGGGCGACCACCCTGGGGCTGCGCTGGCTGGTCACCTACTCCCGCGCCCGGCGCGAGAAGACCATGGTCGAGCGGCTGATGAACGAGCTGCTGGACGCGAGCAACGGCCTCGGTGCCGCCGTCAAGCGGCGTGAGGACACCCACAAGATGGCGGAGTCCAACAAGGCCTTCGCGCACTACCGCTGGTAACACCTGAGGTCCCGGCGCCCGATCGGCGCCGGGGCCGCCACCAGTTGTGTCGAGACGACGATAAGTAGGGATTGAAGTGGCCGCCGCAGACGCGCTCGCCAACGTACGCAACATCGGCATCATGGCGCACATCGATGCCGGTAAGACCACTACCACCGAGCGAATCCTGTTCTACACCGGTATCACGTACAAGATCGGTGAGGTTCATGAGGGCGGCGCCGTCATGGACTGGATGGAGCAGGAGCAGGAGCGCGGTATCACCATCACTTCCGCCGCCACGAAGTGCGAGTGGAAGGGCCACACGATCCAGATCATCGACACGCCCGGCCACGTCGACTTCACCGTCGAGGTGGAGCGGTCGCTTCGGGTGCTGGATGGTGCGGTCGCGGTCTACGACGGTGTGGCCGGCGTGGAGCCGCAGACGGAGAACGTCTGGCGTCAGGCGGACAAGTACAACGTCCCCCGGATGTGTTTCGTCAACAAGCTCGACCGCACCGGCGCGGACTTCTTCCGCTGCGTGCAGATGATGATCGACCGGCTGAACGCCACTCCGCTGGTGCTTCAGATCCCGATCGGCGCCGAGAGCGACTTCATCGGCGTGGTCGACCTGGTCGAGATGCGCGCCCTCACCTGGCGTGGCGAGACCCAGAAGGGTGAGGACTACGCGGTCGAGGAGATCCCGGCCGAGCTGGCCGACTCCGCCGCCGAGTGGCGCGAGAAGCTGATGGAGACCCTGGCCGACGTCGACGACGCGGTGATGGAGAAGTACCTGGAGGGCGAGGAGATCTCCGTCGAGGAGATCAAGGCCGCCATCCGTCGGGCCACCATCGCCGGCAAGGCCAACCCGGTCCTCACCGGTACCGCCTTCAAGAACAAGGGCATCCAGCCGATGCTGGACGCGGTCGTCGCGTACCTGCCGTCGCCGCTGGACATTCCGGCGATCGAGGGTACGGCCACCGACGGCGAGACCCCGATGCAGCGCAAGCCGTCGGTGTCCGAGCCGTTCTCCGGCCTGGCCTTCAAGATCCAGACGGACAAGCACCTCGGCAAGCTCACCTACGTGCGGATCTACTCCGGCACGCTCGAGTCCGGCTCCCAGGTGGTCAACTCCACCAAGGACCGCAAGGAGCGGATCGGCAAGATCTACCAGATGCACGCCAACAAGCGGGAAGAGCGCAGCACCGCGAAGGCCGGCGACATCATCGCGGTGCAGGGTCTGAAGCAGACCACCACCGGTGACACCCTGGCCGACCCGGCGAACCCGGTCATCCTGGAGTCGATGACCTTCCCGGAGCCGGTCATCGAGGTGGCCATCGAGCCGAAGACCAAGGCCGACCAGGAGAAGCTCAGCACCGCCATCCAGCGGCTGGCCGAGGAGGACCCGACCTTCCGCGTCAAGCTGGACGACCAGACCGGTCAGACGGTCATCTCCGGCATGGGCGAGCTGCACCTGGACATCCTGGTCGACCGGATGCGCCGCGAGTTCAACGTCGAGGCGAACATCGGTAAGCCGCAGGTGGCGTACCGCGAGACCATCCGCCGCAAGGTGGAGAAGGTCGAGTACACCCACAAGAAGCAGACCGGTGGTTCCGGCCAGTACGCCCGGGTGATCGTCAGCCTGGAGCCGCTGCCGCTGGGCAACGACGCGCCGACCTACGAGTTCGCCAACGCGGTCACCGGTGGCCGTATCCCCCGGGAGTTCATCCCCTCGGTGGACGCGGGTGCGCAGGACGCCATGCAGTACGGCATCCTCGCCGGCTTCCCGCTGGTGGGCGTCAAGCTGACGCTGCTCGACGGCCAGTACCACGAGGTCGACTCGTCGGAAATGGCGTTCAAGATCGCCGGCTCGATGGTGATGAAGGACGCGGCCCGCAAGGCCGATCCCGCGCTGCTCGAGCCGATGATGGCTGTTGAGGTCACCACTCCTGAGGAGAACATGGGTGACGTCATCGGCGACCTCAACTCCCGCCGTGGCATCATCCAGGCGATGGAGGAGCGCAGCGGCGCCCGCGTCGTCCGGGCTCTGGTGCCGCTGTCGGAGATGTTCGGCTACGTCGGCGACCTGCGGTCGAAGACCCAGGGCCGGGCTAGCTACAGCATGCAGTTCGACTCCTACGCCGAGGTTCCGGCCTCGGTGGCCAAGGAGATCATCGCCAAGGCGACGGGTGAGTGACGTCCGCCTGAGTTGATCCGACGGTGGTCGCGGGAGGTTTCCCCGACCGCGACCACCTCGGTCGGATTGGGTGAATTCCGGGCCTGTAGGCTTCATCGCCGCAGAACCCACAAAAGCTTCCCGGCCGTCAGGCCGGAAAGGCTGTCGACAGAGTCCTAAGCGCCACTCGTGGCGTACCGGGGCGAACGAACCAAGAAGTCCACAGGAGGACACCAGTGGCGAAGGCGAAGTTCGAGCGGACTAAGCCGCACGTCAACATCGGCACCATTGGTCACATCGACCACGGTAAGACGACGCTGACGGCGGCCATCACGAAGGTCCTGCACGACCAGTACCCGGACCTGAACCCGTACACCCCGTTCGACGAGATCGACAAGGCGCCGGAGGAGAAGGCCCGCGGCATCACGATCTCGATCGCGCACGTCGAGTACCAGACCGAGGCGCGGCACTACGCGCACGTCGACTGCCCCGGTCACGCCGACTACATCAAGAACATGATCACCGGTGCCGCCCAGATGGACGGCGCGATCCTGGTGGTCGCCGCGACCGACGGCCCGATGCCGCAGACCCGCGAGCACGTGCTGCTGGCCCGCCAGGTCGGCGTGCCGTACATCGTCGTGGCGCTGAACAAGAGCGACATGGTCGACGACGAGGAGCTGCTGGAGCTCGTCGAGCTCGAGGTTCGCGAGCTGCTCTCGTCGCAGGAGTACCCGGGCGACGACCTGCCGGTCGTGCGTGTCTCGGCGCTCAAGGCCCTCGAGGGTGACCCGGAGTGGACCGGTCGCCTGCTGGAGCTGATGAACGCTGTCGACACCGCGATCCCGCAGCCGGAGCGCGAGACCGAGAAGCCGTTCCTGATGCCGATCGAGGACGTCTTCACGATCACCGGTCGTGGCACCGTCGTCACCGGTCGCGCGGAGCGCGGCATCCTCAAGCCGAACGAGGAGGTGGAGATCGTCGGTATCCGCGAGAAGTCGCAGAAGACGGTCTGCACCGGCATCGAGATGTTCCGCAAGCTGCTCGACGAGGCCCGCGCGGGTGAGAACGTCGGTCTGCTGCTGCGTGGCATCAAGCGCGAGGACGTCGAGCGCGGCATGGTGGTCATCAAGCCGGGCACCACGACCCCGCACACCGAGTTCGAGGCGACCGTCTACATCCTCTCCAAGGAGGAGGGTGGCCGGCACACTCCGTTCTTCCAGAACTACCGTCCGCAGTTCTACTTCCGGACCACGGACGTCACCGGTGTCGTCACCCTCCCCGAGGGCACCGAGATGGTCATGCCTGGCGACAACACCACGATGACCGTGAAGCTGATCCAGCCCATCGCGATGGAGGAAAACCTCAAGTTCGCGATCCGGGAGGGTGGCCGTACGGTCGGCGCTGGTCGCGTCACCAAGATCATCAAGTGAGCTGGGTAACCCCGATTAGACCCGCCGCCGGTCGTGCGGCATACTAGTCAGGTTGCGTAACGACAGTTCGCTGCCCGCGTTCGATTCACGTCGAACCTCCGGGTAGGCAGGACAGTCGGGCGTGGGGTGGTTGGCGGTTCACCCGTCAACCACCCTCGCGCGGCGTTCAGGTCGCGGTAGTGCGATCGGCGCCTCGACCCACCGCGGTCAGGATCGCTCCGGAAGGTCGGGGCAGAGCTGGGCCACAGAACGCGACACGCCCGACCGCGGGGGTGGGCGAAGAGGGTCTGTACCAGCCGGTACAGGACACCCGCAACACAGCGGCATCGAGAGAAGGAACAGAAGCCACCATGGCGGGACAGAAGATCCGCATCCGGCTCAAGGCCTATGACCACGAGGTCGTCGACTCCTCGGCGCGGAAGATCGTCGAGACGGTGACGCGTACCGGGGCGCAGGTCGCGGGCCCGGTGCCGCTGCCCACGGAGATCAACCGTTTCTGCGTCATCCGCTCGCCGCACAAGTACAAGGACTCGCGCGAGCACTTCGAGATGCGTACGCACAAGCGGCTGATCGACATCATCGACCCGACCCCGAAGACGGTCGACTCGCTCATGCGCCTCGACCTGCCGGCTGGCGTCGACATCGAGATCAAGCTGTAGGGACCGGACACATGGACAGGCAAGTTAAGGGGATCCTGGGCGCGAAGCTCGGCATGACCCAGGTCTGGGACAACAACAAGGTTGTTCCGGTGACCGTGGTTCAGGCCGGCCCGTGCGTCATCAGCCAGGTTCGTGACGCCGACAAGGACGGTTACTCCGCGGTCCAGCTGGCGTACGGCACGATCGACCCGCGCAAGGCCAAGAAGCCGCTGCGTGGGCACTACGCGAAGGCTGACGTGGCGCCGCGCCGGCACATCGTCGAGCTGCGCACCTCCGACGCCGCCGACTACTCGCTCGGTCAGGAGATCACGGTCGAGGAGTTCCCGGCCGGCATCTCGATCGACGTCACCGGCAAGACCAAGGGCAAGGGCTACGCCGGCCCGATGAAGCGGCACGGCTTCCACGGTCTGCGCGCCAGCCACGGTGTCGAGCGCAAGCACCGCTCGCCGGGCTCCATCGGCGCCTGCGCCACCCCGGGCCGGGTCTTCAAGGGCACCCGGATGGCGGGTCGCATGGGCGGCGTGCGCTACACCGTGCAGAACCTGACCGTCCAGGCGGTCGACACCGAGAACAACCTCCTGCTCGTCCGCGGCGCCATTCCCGGCCCCAAGGGCGCGCTGGTCCTGGTCCGCACCGCGGCCAAGACGAAGGCGAAGAAGGGCGGTGCGGCCAAGTGACCACCGTTGACGTCTTGAACTCCGAAGGCACCAAGACCGGCTCGGTCGAGCTGCCCGGCGACATCTTCGACGTGCAGGCCAACGTGCCGCTGATGCACCAGGTCGTGGTGGCACAGCTGGCCGCGGCCCGGCAGGGCACGCACAAGACCAAGACCCGGGGCGAGGTCGCCGGCGGCGGCAAGAAGCCCTACAAGCAGAAGGGCACCGGTCGGGCCCGGCAGGGCTCGATCCGCGCGCCGCAGTTCGCCGGCGGTGGCGTCGTGCACGGCCCCGTGCCGCGCGACTACAGCCAGCGGACCCCGAAGAAGATGAAGGCTGCCGCGCTGCGTGGCGCCCTCTCGGACCGGGCCCGCGCCGGGCAGGTGCACGTCGTCGAGGCGTTCGTCTCGGGCGAGAAGCCGTCGACCAAGGCCGCTCTGGCCGCGCTCACGAAGGTGACCCAGGCCCGTCGGGTGCTGGTCGTGCTGAGCAGCGTCGACGAGCTGAACTGGGTGTCGCTGCGCAACGAGCCGCGGGTGCACCTGATCGAGGCCGGTCAGCTCAACACGTACGACGTGTTGGTGGCCGACGACGTGGTCTTCACCAAGGAGGCCCTGGACGAGTTCCTGGGCGTTCCCGCCGAGACCACCGAGGAGGGTGGCAAGTGAGCACGATCGCCGACCCGCGCGACATCATCGTCGCGCCGGTCGTCTCGGAGAAGAGCTACAGCGAGCTGAACCGGAACTGGTACACCTTCCTGGTGCACCCGGACGCGAACAAGACCGCGATCAAGATCGCTATCGAGCAGATCTTCAACGTCCGTGTCCTGACGGTCAACACGCTCAACCGCGAGGGCAAGCGCAAGCGGACCCGCACCGGGTTCGGCAAGCGCAAGAACACCAAGCGCGCGATGGTGAAGCTGGCTGAGGGCGACCGTATCGACGCCTTCGGCGGCCCGGTCAGCTGAGGGGTGTAGACAATGGCTATCCGTAAGTACAAGCCGACGACGCCGGGCCGGCGTGGCTCCAGCGTCGCCGACTTCGCCGAGATCACCCGGTCGACGCCTGAGAAGTCGCTGCTGGCACCGCTGCCGAAGAAGGGTGGGCGTAACGCCCACGGGCGGATCACCGCCCGGCACCAGGGCGGCGGCCACAAGCGGCAGTACCGGATCATCGACTTCAAGCGGGTCGACAAGGACGGCGTGCCGGCCAAGGTCGCGCACATCGAGTACGACCCGAACCGCACCGCGCGCATCGCGCTGCTGCACTACGCCGACGGCGAGAAGCGGTACATCATCGCGCCGAAGGACCTGAAGCAGGGCGACCGGGTCGAGTCCGGTCCGGGCGCCGACATCAAGCCGGGCAACAACCTGCCGCTGCGCAACATCCCGGTCGGTACCACCATCCACAACGTGGAGCTGCGTCCGGGTGGCGGGGCCAAGCTGGCCCGCTC
This sequence comes from Micromonospora fiedleri, assembly GCF_016774385.1. Lineage (NCBI taxonomy): Bacteria > Bacillati > Actinomycetota > Actinomycetes > Micromonosporales > Micromonosporaceae > Micromonospora > Micromonospora fiedleri. The sequence goes on along the minus strand of NZ_JAETXL010000005.1, from coordinate 578,264 downwards.
GGCCGGCGTCGGCATCCAGCTGCTCGGCCGGGAGGGCGTGTACGCCACCCTGCGTATGCCGTCGGGTGAGATCCGGCGCGTGGACGTGCGGTGCCGGGCCAGCATCGGCGAGATCGGCAACGCCGACCAGTCGAACATCAACTGGGGTAAGGCCGGCCGGATGCGGTGGAAGGGCAAGCGCCCGACCGTCCGTGGTGTGGCCATGAACCCGGTCGACCACCCGCACGGTGGTGGCGAGGGCAAGACCTCCGGTGGTCGCCACCCGGTCAACCCGCAGGGTAAGCCCGAGGGCCGCACCCGTCGTAAGGGCCAGCCGAGTGACCGGCTGATCGTCCGCCGTCGCTACGCCACGCGTAAGCGCGGCTGAGGGAGATAAGACATGCCTCGCAGCCTGAAGAAGGGCCCGTTCATCGACGACCACCTGCTCAAGAAGGTGGAGACGCAGAACGAAAAGGGCTCGAAGAACGTCATCAAGACCTGGTCGCGGCGCTCGACGATCATCCCGGAGATGCTCGGGCACACGATCGCGGTGCACGACGGACGTAAGCACGTCCCGGTGTTCGTGACCGAGGCGATGGTCGGGCACAAGCTCGGCGAGTTCGCGCTGACCCGCACGTTCAAGGGTCACGAGAAGGACGACCGGAAGAGCCGCCGGCGCTGACGCCGCGGGCATACGGATAGAGGATCAAGGGGTTACAGCGATGCCAGGAAAGGGCGACGCTCCGGTGCTTCCGGGCGCGCGGGCGGTTGCGCGATACGTGCGCATCTCGCCGATGAAGGCGCGCCGGGTGGTCAACCTCGTCCGCGGCCTGCCCGCGAAGGAGGCTCTCACGGTGCTGCAGTTCGCGCCGCAGGCTGCGAGCGAGCAGGTGTACAAGGTGCTCGCGAGTGCGATCGCCAACGCGGAGAACAACGAGCGGCTGGACCCCGACGCGTTGCTCGTCAGCGAGGCGTTCGTGGACGAGGGCCCGACCATGAAGCGGTTCCAGCCGCGGGCGCAGGGCCGGGCGTACCGGATCCGTAAGCGCACCTGCCACATCACGGTGGCGGTCGAGGCGGTGGCGCCGGCCGCGCCGAAGAAGTCGGCGAAGAAGGCGGCACCGGCGGCGCAGAACGCACCGGCCGAGACGCAGAGCAACACGGAGGGCGCCGAGTAATGGGTCAGAAGGTTCACCCGCACGGGTTCCGCCTCGGCATCTCGACCGACTGGAAGTCCCGCTGGTTCGCGGACAAGCTCTACAAGGACTACATCGGCGAGGATGTCAAGATCCGCCGGATGATGTCCAAGGGCCTGGAGCGCGCCGGCATTTCCAAGGTCGACATCGAGCGCACCCGCGACCGGGTCCGCGTCGACATCCACACCGCCCGGCCGGGCATCGTCATCGGCCGTAAGGGTGCGGAGGCCGACCGGATCCGCGGCGAGCTGGAGAAGCTCACCGGCAAGCAGGTGCAGCTGAACATCATCGAGGTGAAGAACCCCGAGTCGGACGCGCAGCTGGTTGCCCAGGGCGTGGCCGAGCAGCTCTCGAGCCGGGTCAGCTTCCGTCGGGCGATGCGCAAGGCGATGCAGTCGGCGATGAAGAACCCGATGTGCAAGGGCATCCGGGTGCAGGTCTCGGGTCGCCTCGGCGGCGCCGAGATGAGCCGCACGGAGTTCTACCGCGAGGGTCGGGTTCCGCTGCACACGCTGCGGGCCAACATCGAGTACGGCTTCTTCGAGGCCCGTACCACCTTCGGCCGCATCGGCGTGAAGGTCTGGATCTACAAGGGTGACGCGGTGCCGGGTCGGGAGACTCCGGCCGAGGCGCCGTCGCGCCCGCGCCGGGATCGCGGTGACCGCCCCGAGCGGCCGCGTCGTGGTCGCTCCGGCTCGTCCGGTACGACCTCCGGTGGCACCGAGGCCGGCCGGGCTGCCGCGACGACCGTCGCGCAGCAGGCCGAGACGCCGAGTGGCGAGCCGGTGGACACGTCCGCCGTCGCCGCCGCGGCAGAAACGCAGCAGGAGGGCTGACAGATGCTGATGCCGCGCAAGCCCCCGAAGGGCTTCCGCAAGCCGCACCACCCGGACCGTAGCGGCGCGTCCAAGGGCGGCAACCGGGTGGTGTTCGGCGAGTTCGGGATCCAGGCTCTCGAGCCGGCGTACGTGACCAACCGGCAGATCGAGTCGGCGCGTATCGCGATGACCCGCCACATCAAGCGTGGCGGCAAGGTCTGGATCACCATTTTCCCGGACCAGTCCCTCACCAAGAAGCCGGCCGAAACCCGGATGGGTTCCGGTAAGGGCTCGCCGGAGTGGTGGGTCGCCAACGTCAAGCCGGGACGGGTTCTCTTCGAGATGTCCTTCCCGAACGAGCAGATTGCGCGAGAGGCGATGCGTCGCGCGATCCACAAGCTCCCGATGAAGTGCCGGATTGTGACGCGCGAAGTGGGTGAATCCTGATGGCAGCGGGCGTCAAGCCCTCCGAGCTGCGTGAGCTCTCCGAGGAGGAGCTGGTCACGAAGCTGCGTGAGGCCAAGGCGGAGCTGTTCAACCTCCGCGTGCAGGCCGCAACCGGGCAGCTGGACAACAACCGGCGGCTGCAGGTCATCCGTCGGGAGATCGCCCGGATCTACACGATCATGCGTGAGCGTGAGCTGGGGCTCTCGGCCGCGCCGACTGAGGTGGCTTCATGAGCGAGAACACGACGACCGCGGGCGCGGAGCTCGTGCGGGGACGCCGTAAGGTCCGCGAGGGCCTGGTGGTCAGCGACAAGATGGACAAGACCGTCGTGGTCGAGGTCGAGGACCGTGTCAAGCACGCGCTGTACGGCAAGATCATGCGCCGGACCAGCAAGCTCAAGGTCCACGACGAGCAGAACTCTGCGGGCATCGGCGACCGGGTCCTGATCATGGAGACCCGTCCGCTGTCCGCCACCAAGCGGTGGCGGCTCGTGGAGATCCTCGAGAAGGCCAAGTAGCGAAGGCTCGAGCTCGGCCGGATCGGTCGGGCGCAGGTTCCGCCAGGCTCCGGCCGCTCCGGCGGCCGGAGAACCGGCAGACATAGGAGATAGACGTGATTCAGCAGGAGTCGCGACTGCGCGTCGCCGACAACACGGGTGCCCGGGAGATCCTGTGCATCCGAGTTCTCGGTGGCTCCGGTCGGCGCTACGCGAGCATCGGCGACGTCATCGTCGCCACCGTCAAGGACGCGATCCCCGGTGCTGGTGTGAAGAAGGGCGACGTCGTCAAGGCGGTCGTCGTGCGTACGGCCAAGGAGAAGCGCCGGCCGGACGGTTCGTACATCCGCTTCGACGAGAACGCCGCCGTCATCATCAAGGACGGTGGGGACCCGCGGGGCACCCGCATTTTCGGCCCGGTCGGTCGTGAGCTGCGGGACAAGCGGTTCATGAAGATCATCTCTCTCGCGCCGGAGGTGTTGTGACCGTGAAGGTCAAGAAGGGCGACACGGTCGTCGTCATCGCCGGCAAGGACAAGGGTGCCAAGGGCAAGGTCATCGCGGCCTACCCGCGGCAGGACAAGGTCCTGGTCGAGGGCGTGAACCGGATCAAGAAGCACACCCGCATCAGCACCACTCAGCGTGGCGCCAAGACCGGTGGCATCGTCACCCAGGAGGCCCCGATCCACGTGTCGAACGTGATGGTCCTGGACTCCGACGGTAAGCCGACCCGCGTCGGTTACCGCATCGACGAGAATGGCCAGAAGGTCCGCATCGCGCGTAGCACCGGTAAGGACCTGTGATGACCACGGCTACCGAAACCAAGACCATGCCGCGACTCAAGGAGCGGTACCGCAACGAGATCGTGGCCAAGCTGCGCGAGCAGTACGACTACGGCAACCCGATGCAGGTGCCGCGGCTGGTGAAGATCGTCGTGAACATGGGTGTCGGCGAGGCTGCTCGCGACGCCAAGCTCATCGACGGCGCGGTCCGCGACCTGGCCACGATCACCGGCCAGAAGCCGCTGGTCCGGCGGGCGAAGAAGTCCATCGCGCAGTTCAAGCTGCGGGAGGGAATGCCGATCGGCGCGAAGGTCACCCTGCGCGGCGACCGGATGTGGGAGTTCCTGGACCGGCTGCTGTCCATCGCGCTGCCGCGTATCCGTGACTTCCGCGGCCTCGACGGGCGCAAGCTCGACGGGCACGGCAACTACACGTTCGGTCTGACCGAGCAGTCGGTGTTCCACGAGATCGACCAGGACAAGATCGATCGCCAGCGGGGCATGGACATCACGGTGGTCACGACCGCCACGACCGACGACGAGGGCCGGGCGCTGCTCAAGCTCCTGGGCTTCCCGTTCAAGGAGAACTGAGATGGCCAAGAAGGCGCTGATCCTCAAGGCGGCCGCGAAGCCGAAGTTCTCGGTTCGCGCGTACACCCGCTGCCAGCGGTGCGGGCGTCCCAAGGCGGTCTACCGCAAGTTCGGGCTCTGCCGGGTGTGCATCCGGGAGATGGCCCACCGCGGTGAGCTGCCCGGCGTGTCCAAGGCTTCCTGGTAATAGCCCGGCGCGCCCCGCGCGTTAGCTGGACTGTCTCTTCGCCGTAGGCCTGCGCTGACGAAGCCGCGGGAACCCCGGCGAGAAAGGTTGACGAGTTTCATGACGATGACCGACCCGATCGCAGACATGCTCACGCGTCTGCGTAACGCCAACCAGGCGTATCACGACCGGGTGACGATGCCCTACTCGAAGATCAAGGCGAACATCGCCGAGGTCCTCAAGACCGAGGGTTACATCGCCACCTGGTCGGTCGAGGAGCCCGAAGAGGGTGCCGTCGGCAAGCGACTGGTCGTCGAGCTGAAGTACGGCCAGAACCGGGAGCGGAGCCTGGCCGGCATCAAGCGCGTCTCCAAGCCCGGTCTGCGGGTGTACGCCAAGTCGGACGGGCTCCCGCGGGTGCTCGGCGGGCTGGGCGTGGCGATCATTTCGACGTCCCAGGGGCTGCTCACCGACCGGCAGGCCCGCAAGCGGAGCGTTGGCGGGGAAGTCCTCGCCTTCGTCTGGTAACGGGAGACAGGTAGAAATGTCGCGTATTGGACGTAAGTCGATCCCGGTACCATCCGGCGTCGACGTGACGATCGACGGCCGGACCGTCAAGGTCAAGGGCCCCAAGGGCGAGCTGTCGCACACTCTGGCCGAGCCGATCTCCATCGAGCGGGCCGAGGACGGGCAGCTGAGCGTCAACCGCCCGAACGACGAGCGCAAGGCCAAGGAACTGCACGGCCTGAGCCGTACCCTGGTCGCCAACATGATCGTCGGAGTCACCGAGGGCTACCGCAAGAGCCTGGAGATCTCCGGCACCGGTTACCGGGTCACCGCCAAGGGCAAGGACCTCGAGTTCGCGCTCGGGTTCTCGCACCCGGTCGTGGTCCCCGCGCCGGACGGCATCACCTTCACGGTGGAGAAGCCGACGCTGTTCCACGTGGCCGGCATCGACAAGCAGCAGGTCGGTGAGGTCGCCGCCAACATCCGGAAGATTCGCCCGCCGGAGCCCTACAAGGGCAAGGGTGTCAAGTACCAGGGCGAGGTCATCCGACGTAAGGCCGGAAAGGCAGGTAAGAAGTGAGCGCCACGCTGCTCAAGCGCCGCCGCGGCGTCGCCGCCAAGCGTGCCGTCGGGCGTGCGCGTCGGCACTTCCGGGTCCGCAAGAGCGTCAACGGCACCCCCGAGCGTCCGCGCCTGGTCGTCACCCGCTCGCTGCGGCACATCGTCGCCCAGATCGTGGACGACACCAAGGGGCACACCCTGGCGTCGGCCTCGACCCTGGACGCCTCGGTGCGCGGCACGGAGGGCGACAAGAGCGCCCTGGCCGGCAAGGTCGGCACCCTGCTCGCCGAGCGGGCCAAGGCCGCTGGCATCTCCAAGGTCGTCTTCGACCGCGGTGGCAACCGGTACGCGGGGCGGGTAGCCGCGCTTGCCGACGCTGCCCGCGAAGCCGGGCTCGAGTTCTGACAATCCCCGTCACGAGAGAAAAGGAAGGCTGCTGATGCCAGGTCAACAGCGCCGTGGCGGCGGGTCCGGTGGCAACGAGGGTGGTCGCCGCGACAACCGCCGTGAGGGCGGCCGCGGAAACGCGCCCGCCGAGAAGACCCCGCACCTTGAGCGGGTCGTCGCGATCAACCGTGTCGCCAAGGTCGTGAAGGGTGGTCGTCGCTTCAGCTTCACCGCCCTGGTGATCGTGGGCGACGGCGACGGCACCGTGGGCGTGGGCTACGGAAAGGCCAAGGAGGTGCCCGCGGCGATCGCCAAGGGTGTCGAGGAGGCCAAGAAGCACTTCTTCAAGGTGCCGCGGATCGGCTCCTCGATCCCGCACCCGGTGCAGGGCGAGGCCGCTGCCGGTGTGGTGCTGCTCAAGCCGGCCTCGGCCGGTACGGGTGTCATCGCCGGTGGCCCGGTGCGTGCCGTGCTGGAGTGCGCGGGCATCCACGACGTGCTCTCCAAGAGCCTCGGGTCGTCGAACCCGATCAACATCGTGCACGCCACCGTGGCGGCGCTGAAGGGGCTCGAGTCCCCGGAGGCGGTCGCCGCCCGTCGTGGCCTGCCGGTGGAGGATGTTGCGCCGGCCGCCATGCTGGCGTCCCGGGCGGGGGTGGCTTCCTGATGGCACGTCTCAAGGTCACCCAGGTCCGGTCCGGGATCGGGACCAAGCACAACCAGCGTGAGTCGCTGCGTTCGCTCGGTCTCAAGCGGATCAACGACGTGGTGGTCAAGGAGGACCGGCCCGAGATTCGCGGCATGATCTTCACGGTGAGCCACCTCGTGAAGGTCGAGGAGGTCGAGTAATGACGATCAAGGTCCACCACCTGCGCCCGGCGCCGGGGGCCAAGACCGCGAAGACCCGTGTGGGTCGTGGTGAAGGCTCCAAGGGCAAGACCGCCGGTCGCGGTACCAAGGGTTCCAAGGCCCGTAAGAACATCTCGGCGGCGTTCGAGGGTGGGCAGATGCCCATCCACATGCGACTGCCGAAGCTGAAGGGCTTCAAGAACAAGTTCAAGGTGGTCTTCCAGGTGGTCAACCTGGACCGCCTGGCTGAGCTGTTCCCGAACGGCGGTCAGGTCGGCCCGGCCGAGCTGGTCGAGGCCGGCGCGGTCCGCAAGGGCCAGCCGATCAAGGTTCTCGGTTCCGGGGACCTGGGCGGTGTCTCGCTCCAAATCTCGGCGCACGCCTTCAGTGCGTCGGCCAAGGAGAAGATCGCCGCCGCCGGTGGCTCGGTTACAGAGCTGTAAGCTGCACAAACGCTTGGCGCCCGCCAGTTGATTCCAGCTGGCGGGCGCCATGCTCTCAACTCGGGCGTGTGCGCCCGGTAACATCGGATTCGGTTTATGTAGCCGGGCACATCTGCCCGGACCGGGATCGGGCTGTTAGAGTCCCTTCCCAGCATGGAGAATCGGGCACCCTGCCCGGCACCACCACCACCCCGATCCGCCAGGGATGCCCGGCGGCCCGCCTCGCGCAGGAGGAAGAAGTTGCTGTCCGCCTTTCTCAGTGCGTTCCGTACGCCTGACCTGCGCAAGAAGCTGCTGTTCACAGTAGGCATCATCGCGATCTACCGGCTCGGCGCGACTCTGCCCAGCCCAGGTGTCTCGTACGGCAACGTGCAGAAGTGCCTCGACACGATCGAGGGCTCCACCGGTGTGCTGAACCTGCTCGACCTCTTCTCGGGCGGCGCACTGCTTCAGCTGTCGGTCTTCGCGCTGGGCATCATGCCCTACATCACCGCGTCGATCATCCTGCAGCTGCTGACGGTGGTGATCCCCCGGCTGGAGCAGCTCCGAAAGGAGGGCCAGGCCGGCCAGGCGAAGATCACCCAGTACACCCGCTACCTGACCCTCGGCCTCGGTGTCCTCCAGGCCTCGGCGTTCGTGGCGCTGGCCCGCTCCGGCCAGCTGTTCAACAACCAGTGCGACGAGTTCCCGATCATCCCGCAGGGCACCGGAATCCCGGACTGGCTGACGCTGTCCATCCTGGTGATGACGATGACCGCGGGTACCGGCGTGGTCATGTGGCTCGGTGAGCTGATCACCGACCGCGGCGTCGGCAACGGCATGTCCGTCCTGATCTTCACCTCGATCGCCGCCCGGCTCCCCAGCGAGGGCTGGCGGATCAAGGAGAGCCAGGGCTGGTTCAAGTTCTTCCTCGTCATCGCCCTGGTGCTGGTGGTCATCACCGCGGTCACCTTCATCGAGCAGGCCCAGCGCCGCATCCCGGTGCAGTACGCCAAGCGCATGATCGGCCGGCGGATGTACGGCGGCACCTCGACCTACATCCCGCTGAAGGTCAACCAGGCGGGTGTCATCCCGGTCATCTTCGGTTCGTCGCTGCTCTACCTGCCGCAGCTGGCGCTCCAGTTCTTCGACCAGAACGACCCGGGCAAGACCCAGGCGTGGATCCAGAACAACCTGGTCGACCCGACCAGCCCGATCTACATCTCGGTCTACTTCCTGCTGATCATCTTCTTCACCTACTTCTACGTCTCGATCACGTTCAACCCGACCGAGGTCGCGGACAACATGAAGAAGTACGGCGGCTTCGTGCCGGGCATCCGCCCCGGCAAGCCCACCGCCGACTACCTGGACTTCATCCTCAGCCGCATCACCCTGCCGGGGGCGCTGTACCTCGCGATCATCTCGATCCTGCCGAACTTCTTCTTCATCTGGCTGGACCGGCAGCAGTACCTCAACTTCCCGTTCGGTGGTACCGCTGTGCTGATCATGGTTGGTGTTGCTCTCGAGACCAGCAAGCAGATCGAGAGCCAACTGATGCAGCGGAACTACGAAGGGTTCCTGCGGTAGATGAGACTGGTTCTGGTTGGCCCGCCGGGTGCGGGCAAGGGCACACAGGCAGAGTTCATCGCCGCGCACCTGTCCGTTCCGAAGATCTCGACCGGGGACATCTTCCGGGCCAACGTTTCGCAGGGCACGCCGTTGGGCGTCGAGGCCAAGCGGTACATGGACGCCGGCAAGCTGGTCCCGGACGAGGTGACCATCAACATGGTCCGGGACCGGCTCGCCGAGCCGGACACCGCCGAGGGCTTCCTGCTCGACGGCTTCCCCCGGACCACCCCGCAGGCCGCGGCCCTGGACAAGCTCCTGGCCGACCTGGGCACCGCCCTGGACATCGTGCTGGAGCTGGTGGTCGACGACGACGAGGTGATCCGGCGGCTGTCCGGCCGGCGCACCTGCCGGGGTTGCGGCAAGATCTGGCACGTCGAGTTCGACGCGACCAGCCGGGAAGGCATCTGCGACAGGTGCGGCGCCGAGCTGTTCCAGCGTGACGACGACAAGCCGGAGACCATAGCGGCACGGCTGCGGGAGTACGCGGACAAGACCGCGCCGTTGGTGGACTACTACGGCGCTCAGGGCAAGCTGGTCGGCATAGACGCCACCGGCCCGGTGGAGGACGTCACGGTCCGCGCGATCGACGCCCTGCGCTCCTACGGGAGCTGACCGCCGTCGGCTGACCGACGCCCGGATAGAGTGCGAAACAGCGGGGTACGCTCGGCGTGCCCCGCTGTTCGTGGCAACGAAAGGTAGCGCCTCCATGCGTCGTCCCCAGCTGGACATCCAGCTGAAAACCCCCGAGCAGATCGAGAAGATGCGAGCCGCCGGCCTGGTGGTCGCGGAGGCGCTTCGCAGGATGCGGGAGGCGGTCGCGCCCGGGGTGACCACGGCCGATCTGGACGCGATCGCCGAGTCGACGATCCGCGAGGCGGGCGCCGTCCCGTCCTTCAAGGGCTACCACGGTTTTCCGGCGTCGATCTGCTCGTCGGTGAACGAGCAGATCGTGCACGCCATCCCGTCGCCGGAGCAGGCGTTGGGCGAGGGGGACCTGATCTCGATCGACTGCGGTGCGGTGCTCGACGGCTGGCACGGCGACGCGGCGATCACCGTCGGCGTGGGCGAGGTCGATCCGGCGCTGCTGCGGATGGCGACGGTCGCCGAGGACGCCATGTGGGCCGGCATCGCCGCCGCCGCCCGAGGCGCCGCCAGCGGCAAGGGCCGCCTGACCGACATCTCGCACGCCGTGGAGAACGCGGTACGCAAGGGCGGCCGGTACGGCATCGTCGACGGTTACGGCGGGCACGGCATCGGCACCGAGATGCACCAGGACCCGCACGTGCTCAACCACGGCCGGCCGGGCAAGGGGCCGCGACTGGTGCCGGGCATGGCGCTGGCCATCGAGCCGATGATCACCATGGGTTCCCCGCGTACCGTCGAGTTGGCCGACGGCTGGACGGTCGTCACCCGGGACGGCTCGCGGGCCGCACACGTCGAACACACCATGGCGCTGCTGCCCGACGGGGTCTGGGTGCTGACCGCCCCCGATGGCGGCCGGGGCCGCCTCGGTGACCTGGTCACCGCCCGCCAGCCGAGCAACGCGCCGTCCGCCTGACCCGCGCCCGATCGAGGGTCGGGTGGTGCCGGGTAGGCGGACTGGCGGGCCGGTGGCATGCTTGCCGGCATGGATGGGCGTGACGGGATGCGAGCGGCGGACTCCGACCGTCAGGCCGTCGCGGAGCGGCTGCGGGTCGCGCTCGACGAGGGCCGGCTGAACCTGCACGAGTACGACGAGCGACTCCAGCGGGCGTACGCCGCTCGCACCTACGCCGACCTGGACGACCTGGTGCGTGACCTGCCCGCGGCGGGTACGGTGGCGCCGAGGCCGGGTGCGGTGCCTGCGCAGCGGGCGGACGGCGGCGCGGTACCTGCCTCGGACGGCGCCGGCGATCGGACGGTGACCGCGCGCTGGCTGGTCGAGGTCTGGGAGCCGTGGCTGAAGACGGTCGGGATCGTGGTGGCGATCTGGGCGGTGACCTCGTTCGCGGCTCGCGACCTGCTCTACTTCTGGCCTGCCTGGGTGGCCGCGCCGTGGGGTGCGATCCTGGTGGTCCAGACCGTCACCGGGCTGGTCGGCGGCGAGCCCCGGCGGTGGGCGGCGGACCGGGAGCGCCGTCGGCAGCGGCGGGCCGAGAAGAGGGCCGTCAAGCGGGGCCACAAGGCCGTCCGGCACCAACTGCACGGCAGCCAGCGATCAGCGGGGCGAACCGATGGTTCGGCCGATCCGGCGGGGCCGGGGCATGACGTAGGTCACCAGGCGACCGAACCGGGTCCCGTGCCGCGGCAGCCGGAGGGGAATGCCTGAAAGGCACGTTTGTCGTGCCGGTCCGGGCGTATTGGCCGGTCGGTTTGGCGACGGCGTGCATGCGGGCGTACACTTTCTGATCGGCGCACAGCGTCCACTCCGCCATGCCCACCAAGCGCTTCGGTGGGACGCGGAGCCGCGGCTGGCGCGGGTCAACTGATCATGATCAGGCACCCGTGTAAGGCGTTGTGAGCCGGTCCGGAGTAACCGACGTCAGGACAGCGGAGGACATGCCGAAAAAAGACGGAGCCATCGAGATCGAAGGTCGGGTCATCGAGCCCCTGCCGAACGCCATGTTCCGGGTGGAGCTCGCCAACGGCCACAAGGTGCTGGCTCACATCAGCGGCAAGATGCGGCAGCACTACATCCGCATCCTGCCGGAGGATCGGGTCGTCGTGGAACTCTCGCCGTACGACCTGACCCGCGGGCGCATCGTCTACCGCTACAAGTAGTCCTGACGACGGCCGGGAAACGTCCCGTGTCCGTCTTCGACGTCCGGCGTCGCGCCTCGTGGTGCCGGGCCAGATGGGAAGTAAGGCAACCGTGAAGGTCAAGCCGAGCGTCAAGAGGATCTGCAACAAGTGCCGGGTGATCCGCCGGCACGGCCGGGTCATGGTCATCTGCACCGACCCGCGCCACAAGCAACGCCAGGGCTGATTTCGTCACGACCGACCGGCAGTTGACGGTCGGTCGAGGGCGTGCTCCCGGGCCGCAGATCCAGCCAGCACATCACACATGCTCGTCCCAGCCGCGAGCGGTGCGCAGCGCGTACTCAATCGTGGTTGACCCCCGGTCGGAGGCCGGGGCCCGCTTGGGCAGCGACCGAACCCGGTCGCCGGCGCATCACGCGCCGGAGGAGACAGGTCGGTCGGTAGCGGGGTGGGACGGGTCCACACCTCCGCGAGACAACACAAGGAGTACGCCCACAGATGGCACGTCTAGTCGGCGTTGACCTCCCCCGCGAGAAGCGGCTGGAGATCGCGCTCACCTACATCTTCGGCGTGGGTCGCACCCGCGCCCTGGAGACGCTCGCTGCCACCGGCATCTCGCCGGACAAGCGTGCCCGGGACCTCACGGACGAGGAGCTGGTCCAGCTCCGTGACCACATCGAGGCCAACTACAAGGTTGAAGGCGACCTGCGCCGCGAGGTCGCCGCTGACATCCGCCGCAAGGTCGAGATCGGCTGCTACGAGGGCATCCGGCACCGCCGGGGTCTGCCCGTCCGTGGTCAGCGGACCCGTACCAACGCCCGCACCCGCAAGGGCCCGAAGCGGACGGTCGCCGGCAAGAAGAAGCCCGGCAAGAAGTAATTCTCTTTCACCGGAGTGCGGGTCCGGGTCTGCCCAGGTAGGCCAGGCCGCAACCCGTGCCGGGAAGTCAACTAGGAGCGCACAGACTTATGCCACCGAAGGCTCGTGCCGGGGCCGCTGTAAAGAAGGTCCGGCGCAAGGAACGCAAGAACGTCGCCCACGGGCAGGCGCATATCAAGAGCACCTTCAACAACACCATCGTGTCCATCACGGACCCGACCGGTGCCGTCATCTCCTGGGCCTCCGCGGGCCAGGTCGGCTTCAAGGGTTCGCGCAAGTCGACCCCGTTCGCCGCCCAGCTGGCCGCCGAGGCCGCTGCGCGTCGGGCCATGGAGCACGGCATGCGCAAGGTCGACGTGTTCGTCAAGGGCCCCGGCTCCGGCCGGGAGACCGCCATCCGTTCGCTGCAGGCGGTGGGCCTGGAGGTCGGTCAGATCTCCGACGTCACCCCGCAGCCGCACAACGGATGCCGTCCGCCGAAGCGTCGTCGGGTCTGAGAGGTTAGAGAGAGATGGCTCGTTACACCGGTGCTGACTGCCGCCGTTGCCGGCGGGAGAAGATGAAGCTGTTCCTCAAGGGCAGCAAGTGCGATGGCCCGAAGTGCCCGTTCGAGTCCCGGCCGTTCCCGCCCGGGCAGCACGGCCGCGGCCGCACCAAGGAGACGGAGTACCTGCTCCAGCTCCGTGAGAAGCAGAAGGCTCGCCGGGTCTACGGCGTGCTGGAGAAGCAGTTCCGCGGTTACTACGAGGAGGCCGTGGCCAAGCAGGCCAAGACCGGTGAGGTCCTCCTGCAGATCCTCGAGTCGCGGCTGGACAACGTGGTCTACCGGGCTGGCTACGCCAAGTCCCGGGACATGGCCCGTCAGCTCGTCAAGCACGGTCACTTCACGGTGAACGGCAAGAAGGTCGACATCCCGTCGTACCGCGTCAGTGCACACGACATCATCGAGGTTCGGGCGAAGAGCAAGGAGCTCACCCCGTTCATCGTGGCTCAGGCCGAGGCCGGTTCGAAGACCGTGCCGGCGTGGCTGGAGGCCATCCCGAGCCAGATGAAGGTTCTCGTGCACTCGCTCCCGGCCCGCCAGGTGATCGACACCCAGGTCCAGGAGCAGCTGATCGTCGAGCTCTACTCCAAGTAAGGGCTCGTTGCGGTGGTCCGCCCGGCGACGGGCGGACCACCGGAACAGTTTGTGTCGTGGGCGTCATATGGCGGGCGCCCCGGAAGAGAAGAGAAGACATGCTCATCAGCCAGCGACCGACCCTCTCCGAGGAGTCGATCAACGAGACCCGGTCCCGGTTCACCATCGAGCCGCTGGAGCCGGGCTTCGGCTACACCCTGGGCAACTCGCTGCGGCGTACGCTGCTGTCGTCCATCCCAGGTGCGGCGGTCACCTCGATCAAGATCGACGGTGTGCTGCACGAGTTCACCACGATCCCCGGGGTCAAGGAGGACGTGGTCGAGCTCGTCATGAACATCAAGGAGCTCTGCGTCAGCTCCGAGCACGACGAGCCGGTCAGCATGTACCTGCGCAAGCAGGGCCCGGGCGACGTGACCGCCGGTGACATCCAGCCCCCGGCCGGTGTCTCGGTGCACAACCCGGACCTGAAGCTCGCCACCCTCAACGGCAAGGGCCGGCTCGACATGGAGCTGACCGTCGAGCGGGGTCGTGGCTACGTCACGGCGGCGCAGAACAAGCAGGCGGGCGCGGAGATCGGCCGGATCCCGGTCGACTCGATCTACTCGCCGGTGCTCAAGGTGACGTACCGCGTCGAGGCGACCCGTGTCGAGCAGCGGACCGACTTCGACCGGCTGATCATCGACGTCGAGACCAAGCCGTCGATGGGCCCGCGTACCGCGCTGGCCTCGGCCGGTTCGACGCTGGTGGAGCTGTTCGGGCTGGCCCGGGAGCTGGACGAGACGGCGGAGGGCATCGACATCGGCCCGTCGCCGCAGGACGCGCAGCTGGCGGCGGACCTGGCCCTGCCGATCGAGGAGCTGGACCTGACCGTCCGCTCCTACAACTGCCTCAAGCGCGAGGGCATCAACTCCGTTGGTGAGCTGATCGGGCGTACCGAGGCCGACCTTCTCGACATCCGCAACTTCGGCCAGAAGTCGATCGACGAGGTCAAGATGAAGCTCGCCGGGATGGGTCTGGGGCTGAAGGACTCGGCTCCGAACTTCGACCCGGCGCACGTCGTGGACGCCTTCGGCGAGGCGGACTACGACACCGACGACTACCGCGAGACCGAGCAGCTCTAGTCCGCGCTGCCGCCACACCTGAGGAGCACCAAGCATGCCCACGCCCACCAAGGGCCCCCGCCTCGGCGGCAGCCCCGCGCACGAGCGGCTGATGCTGGCCAACCTGGCCACCGCGCTGTTCCAGCACGGCAAGATCCAGACCACCGAGACGAAGGCCCGACGGCTCCGTCCGCTGGCCGAGCAGCTCATCACCAAGGCCAAGCGCGGCGACCTCGCCTCGCGCCGCCGGGTGCTGGGCGTCGTCAAGGACAAGGACGTGGTCTACGCCCTGTTCGACCAGATCGCGCCGCGGTACACCAACCGCAACGGTGGCTACACCCGGATCGTGAAGACCGGTCCGCGCAAGGGTGACGCCGCTCCGATGGCGATCATCGAGCTGGTCGAGGAGCTGCAGGTCACCGAGCCGACGGCGAACCGCAAGACCGCCGCCCGCAAGGCCGCCCAGCAGGACAAGGTCGAGGCGCTCGCCCCGGCCGAGGAGGCCCCGGCCGCGCGTTCGGCCGACCAGGACTCCGAGGCGCCGGTGTCGGCGTCCGGTGACACCGCCGCCGCCCGCGAGGACAGCGATCTGGCCACCGAAGAAGGCAAGGCCTGATCCAGGCCGTCGTCGGGCCCGGCATCCCCACGGGGTGCCGGGCCCGAGTCGTCTTGAGGGAGGTACGACGTGGACGAGCGGGTCCGGCTACGGCTGGATGTCGCGTACGACGGCACGGACTTCTCCGGCTGGGCCGCCCAGCCGGATCGGCGTACGGTCGCCGGGGTCCTGGTGCAGACGCTGGATCTGGTACTCGGCGCCGGCACCGCGACCGGGTTGACGGTGGCTGGCCGTACCGACGCCGGGGTGCACGCCTCCGGGCAGGTCTGCCACCTCGACCTGCCCGTCGAGGTGTGGCGCGAGCACGAAGGTCGGCTGCTGCGCCGGCTGGCCCGGCTGCTGCCGGGTGACGTGCGGGTCCGGGCGATGACCGAGGTGCCGGCCACCTTCGACGCCCGCTTCTCCGCCACCTTCAGGCGGTACGAGTACCGGGTCACCGACGCGCCGTGGGGTGCGGAGCCGCTGCGTCGACACGAGGTGCTGGCCTGGCCGCGCCCGCTGGACACCGATCGGCTCGCCGCCGCCTCCGCCGGGCTGGTGGGGGAGCACGACTTCGCGGCGTACTGCCGGCGCAAGGAGAACGCCACCACGTTGCGGGAGGTGACCCGGCTGGACTGGCGGCGTGACCCGGACGGGATCCTGGTCGCCACCGTGCAGGCCGACGCCTTCTGCCAGGCGATGGTGCGCAGCCTGGTCGGCGCGATGCTTGTCGCCGGGGACGGCCGCCGACCGGTGGAGTGGCCGGCCGGCCTGCTGACGCGGCGGGAACGGTCCAGCGAGGTGACCGTGGCGCCCGCGCACGGGTTGACCCTGGTGGCGGTGGGCTACCCGGACGATCCGGCCGAGTATGCGCGCCGTGCCGAGGCGACCCGACGGTTGCGGGTGCCGGCCGACGCCTGAGGCTCAGTCCTCGTCGGACCCGTCCTGACGCCCGGTGCTGTCGGTGGGCTCGGGCGAGGGCTGGTTGGCGACACCGCCGTTGGCCCGCCGCTCCAGCACGTCGCGGTTGAGGTGCAGTTCGAGCATGTCGAAGAGGATCTCGCGGACGACCGTGTCGCCGGAGCGGATGGTCGCGCCGTCGGCGCGGGAGACCACCGCGTACGCGACGTAGTGGCCGCGTACCTGCCAGCCGACGCGGGCGGGGGCGCTGGCGATGGCGTCGGTGCCGTCGCCGGCGGGCATGCCGCGGAAGCGGCCCTCCCGCTCGTCGAGCACCTGGCGGATCCGGTCGCGGGCCCGTTCGGCGCTGGACCGGTCGGTCAGGTTGAACAGGCCGGTGGTGACCAGGTGTTCCTGGTCGGGGGCGCGCAGGGTGGCCCGGACGACCTGGTTGCAGCCGAGCCGGACGAGCAGGTCCGCGACCTCGCCGGTGGCCGCCACCGGGCAGCTCGCGCTCGACTGGGTGCGCAGCACCTCGTATCCGTTCTGGCTGTCGCCGATCGCCAGGGTGCTGCTGGGGAAGACTTCCCGGGCGGTCAGCGGTGCCTGGTCGGTGTCGCGGGAGTCGAGGTCGCTCGCCTGGGTCGGATCCGTGCCCGGGGTGTTGTCCGGTGTGGTGTTCGGGGCCGCCTGCTGGTTGATCAGCTGCCGGCCGTCGAGCAGCGCGGCGCCGGCCAGGCCGCAGAGGGCGAGCAGCACCAGCGCGGCGGCGCCACCGATCAGCACCTGCCAGGTGCGGCCACCGCCGCGACGTGGCGGTGGCGCGGTGGTGGACTCCTGCGACGGGGGTACGGCGGCGGGCAGGTCGTACTGCGCGGTCGCAGCGGCCTCGTAGTGCGGCACCGCGTCCTGTACCGGTGGCGAGGCTGCCGTCGACGTCCCCGTCGAGGGCAGCACCAGCTGGTTGGGCCGGGGCAACGACGGCGCGGGGAAGCGCGACGGCGACGGGCCGGCGGGCACCGCACCGGCTGCGGGCGGTGGCTGCCCCTCGGAGTCGTCGTCCCGGTACGGGACGACGGCGTCCTCATCGGAGTCGTACCGATATACCATGCCGTCCAGAGTAGGGACTTTTATCCCTTTAGTAGGTTTTTCTGGGAAAAACGAACGGCGGGTCGTGTCGCCGGCAGGGGGACTCCGTCCCGTCGGGCGGGTCGAGGCCGGTGCGAGAATGACCGGCGTGACCGGGGACCATTACTTCACCATCGCACCGAGCGCATCCGCCCAGCCGCGCGAGGTGCAGTTCACCGCCGCCGGCCGCGACTTCACCCTGGCCTCGGCGTCCGGGGTGTTCTCGGCGACCCGCCTCGATCCGGGTACCGCCGTGCTGCTGCGCAAGGCCGACCTGCCACCGGCCACGACCGAGGGCGCCCTGCTCGACCTCGGCTGCGGCTTCGGTCCGATCAGCTGTGTGCTCGCGACCGTCGCGCCGACGGCGACGGTGTGGGCGGTGGACGTCAACGAGCGGGCCCGGGAACTCACCGCCGCCAACGCCGATCGCCTCGGTCTCGCCGACCGGCTGCGGGTGGCCCCACCCGAGGACGTGCCCGCCGACCTGACCTTCGCCCAGATATGGTCCAACCCGCCCATCCGGCCCGGCAAGGACGAGCTGCACGCGCTGCTGCTGCGCTGGCTGCCCCGGTTGACCCCGGACGGGGTGGCCTGGCTGGTGGTGGGTCGCCACCTCGGCGGTGACTCGCTGCACCGCTGGCTGGTCGAGCAGGGCTGGCAGGTGCAGCGGCACGCCAGCCAGAAGGGCTTCCGGGTGCTTCGCGTCACGCGCTGAGCCGCCGACGCCGGTAATCGGTTGGCTCCTCCGCCGGGCTCCGGGAGGATGCCCGCGTGGGATACGTGGACGTGGCAGCGGTCGGATACGTCCTGCCGGACGGGCGGGAACTCTTCGCCGACGTGTCGTTCCGGGTCGGTGAGGGTGCCAAGGTGGCACTGGTCGGGCCGAACGGTGCCGGCAAGACGACGTTGCTGCGGATGGTCGCCGGTGACCTGCCGGTGCGTACCGGCACCGTCGCGCGTACCGGTGGGCTGGGCGTGATGCGCCAGTTCATCGGCATGATCGGGGACGAGTCGACCCTTGCCGACCTGGCGTTGTCGCTCGCCCCGCCATCGCTGCGCGAGGCCGGTCGCCGACTCGCCGAGACCGAGGCGGCCATGCGCGCGGCCGAGCTGCGCGGCAAGTACAGCAGCGCCGCCGGCAAGGCCCAACTGGCGTACGCGGACGCGCTGGCCGCCTGGGGCGAGTCCGGCGGGTACGACGCCGAGGTCCTCTTCGACACCGTCGCCACCATTGTGCTGGACCTGCCCTGGGACACCGCCCGGCAGCGACCCGTGCGTACCCTCTCCGGCGGTCAGCAGAAGCGCTTCGCGCTGGAGTTGCTGCTGCGCGGCACCGACGAGGTGCTGCTGCTCGACGAGCCGGACAACTTCCTCGACGTACCCGGCAAACGGTGGCTGGAGGCGCGGCTGCGCGAATCCGGCAAGTCGGTCCTCTACGTCTCGCACGACCGGGAGCTGCTGGCACACACCGCCGACCGGGTGGTCGCCGTGGAGGGCGGCAGCGCCTGGGTGCATCCGGGTGGCTTCGCGAGCTGGCACACCGCGCGGGTGGCCCGGCACGCCCGCCTCGACGAGCTGCGCAAGCGGTGGGACGAGGAGCACCAGAAGCTGCGCGAGCAGATGCTGATGTACAAGCAGAAGGCCGCGTACAACTCCGACATGGCCTCGCGCTACCAGTCGGCGCAGACCAGGCTGCGTAAGTTCGAGGAGGCCGGGCCGCCGCCCGTACCGCCGAAGGACCAGGACATCCGGATGCGCCTGACCGGCGGACGGACCGGCAAACGCGCGTTGATCTGCGAGCAGTTGGAGCTCGATGGCCTGACCTACCCGTTCGACCTGGAGGTCTGGTACGGCGACCGGGTCGCGGTGCTCGGTGCCAACGGCACCGGCAAGTCGCACTTCCTGCGGCTGCTGGCGCGCGGCGGCACGGACCCCGATCCGGCCAACCCGCCGGTCGACGGCGCGGCGGCGCTCGCACCGGTGGCGCACGGCGGTGTCGCGCGGCTCGGCGCCCGGGTCCGTCCCGGGCACTTCTCGCAGACCCACGATCGACCCGAGCTGACGGCGAAGACCCTGGTCGAGATCCTCTGGCGGGGTGACGAGCACCGGGACGGCATGGACCGGCACGCGGCGATGGCGGCGCTGAGCCGGTACGAACTCGCCGGTCAGGGCGACCAGCGCTTCGGCACCCTCTCCGGCGGGCAGCAGGCCCGTTTCCTGGTGCTGCTGCTGGAGCTGTCCGGGGCGACCCTGCTGCTGCTCGACGAGCCGACGGACAACCTCGACCTGGCCTCCGCCGAGGCGCTGGAGGCCGGCCTGGCCGCCTTCGCCGGCACGGTGCTCGCGGTGACCCACGACCGCTGGTTCACCCGCACCTTCGACCGCTTCCTGCTGTTCCGAGGCGACGGCGAGGTGGTCGAGACCGACGAACCGGTGTGGGACGTCGGTTGACGGTGGCCGCCCGGGTCACCGTCCGGTGAGGCCGCCCCGCCGCCGACCGTGCGGCATATGGTGATCTCGTGAGTGAGATGACCTATCGCCGGTTGGGCGACTCCGGGCTCGTGGTGTCCGCTGTGGGGATCGGCTGCAACAACTTCGGCCGCAAACTCGACCTCGACGGCACTCGCGCGGTGGTCGACGCGGCCCTCGACGTCGGAATCAACTTCTTCGACACCGCCGACATCTACGGCGAGCCGCACGGCGCGTCGGAGGCGCAACTCGGCGCCGCCCTCAAGGGACGCCGCGACGACGTGGTGCTGGCGAGCAAGTTCGGCATGTCGATGAGCGGCGCCAACGGGCGCGACTTCGGCGTACGCGGCTCACGGCGGTACGTGATGCGGGCGGTGGAGGCGTCGCTGCGCCGACTGGACACCGACCACATCGACCTGTACCAGTTCCACGAGCCCGACCCGGGCACCCCGATCGACGAGACCCTCGCCGCCCTGGACGACCTGGTCCGCGACGGCAAGGTGCGCTACCTGGGCAACTCCAACTTCGCCGGCTGGCAGATCGCCGACGCCGACTGGACGGCCAGGACCCGGGGGTTGACCCGCTTCATCAGCGCCCAGAACAACTACAGCCTGCTCAACCGGGACGCCGAGATCGAGGTGCTGCCCGCCTGCGAACGCTTCGGGCTCGGCGTGCTGCCGTTCTTCCCGCTGGCCAATGGGCTGCTCACCGGCAAGTACAAGCGGGGCGAGGCACCGCCGGCCGGTAGCCGGCTGGCCGGTGGCGGCCGGTACGCCCAGCGGCTCGCCGCCGCCGACTGGGACACCATCGAGGCCATCGAGGCGTACGCGGCCGAGCGCGGCGTACCCATGCTGCATGTGGCCATCGGCGGGCTGGCCGCCCAACCGGCGGTGGCGTCGGTCATCGCCGGAGCGACCACGCCCGAGCAGGTACGCGCCAACGCGGCGGCCGGGTCCTGGCAGCCTACCGACGCCGACCTCAAGGCGCTGCGCGAGGTGCTCGACCGCCGTTAACGGCCTGCGGAACGACATGGGATGCGGCACGACCTAGCCTGCGGAACGACCCGGGATGTGGAACGGCCCGGCGCGCGTGGTGCGTGCCGGGCCGTTCCGGTTGACGCTGGTTACGGTCGGCGGCGACGCCGGCCGAGCAGCGGTGCGGTCAACGCCACCACGATGAGCGTGGCGACACCGAGCCCGACCGCCCACCACCAGCCGGGTGCCGCGCCGTCGCCGACACGGTCGGCCCGCGCCGGGTCGGCGTCCCGGTTCTCGGAGACGGGCACCACCGGCGGCGGCTGCGCCACCCGTGCCTGCACCGTCGCCGATTTCGTGCCGGAGTAGGGCGCGGCCGGCTTCACCCGCACCTTCCACTCGCCGGGGGAGAGGATCGGGCCGGTGGTGTAGAAGCCCTGTCCCTCGGGGGCCGGTTCCAGCTGCACCGGGCCGACCGTGCGGCCCTCCGAGCCGGTGGCGGTGAGCACCAACCGAACCACCTTGTCCAGGTAGTGACCATCGGCGTAGGTGGCCTGGATGGTCACCCCGTCGGCACCGTCACCGGCCACCGTCAGCTTGAGCTTGTTGTTGTGCGCCGCCGCCGGGTTCGCGGCGAGGACCACCAGGAACAGTGCGGCGATCATGGCGGTGGCCACCGTCCGGATCCGGGTCACGGTGCCTCCTCACGTCGTTGAGCGGGGCCCCGCCCGGACGATGCCGGGCGGGGCCCACCGATCACAGGCGACGGCCGGGTGCGAGCCGGGTGGGGTCACCACCGAGGCGTCCAGCGCCCTTGACGGACTTGCCGTCGTTGGCCTTGACGCCCGCCGTGCTGGCCGTGCCGCCGAGCCGGACGATCATCGCGTCGGCGTCCCGGATCAGCACCTCCCGGATCTCCGCCTCGGCGACCAGCTTGGCGTCGGCGGCAAGGTCACGGAACTTGATCAGCTCCTTGATGGCCTTGTCGTCCTTGCCCTTGGCCTCCTCCTTGCGGACCTTCTCGAGCTGCTTCGACAACTGGTCGTACGCCTTGTTGGACAGGCGTCCGGTCGCCTTGAACCGGTCCAGCAGGTTCTGCATGTCCCGGAACGAGGTGGTGACGAAGAACCGGACCGACGCGGTGGTGGCGTTACCCGCCTTGTCGGTCGCGGTCACGGTCAGCTCGTGCAGACCCAACGGCAGCTCGTACATCGCCTGCAGCGTGCCGCTGGCGTACGGCCGGCCGTTGAGGGTGCCGACCACGGTGGCGATGCCGGAGGTCGGGTCGACCGCCTGCCAGGACACGCGTACGTCCTGGCTGTCACCGTAGAGCTGACCGTCGGCGATGCCGGAGACCAGCAGGGTCGGCTTGGTGCCGTCGATGCGCACCACCGCGGACTTCAACGTCTCGGCGTTGCCGACCTTGTCGGTGGCCCGGTACAGCAGCTCGTGGCTGCCGTCGCCGCTGATCTCCACCGGCTCGGTGTACGGCGTCCAGGCGCCACCGTCGAGCGACCACTCCAGCAGCTGCACCCCGGAACCGGCGTCGGTCGAGGTGAGCACCACCGGGATGGTGCCGTTGTGCCAGCCCTCGTCGTTCGCCGGAGCGAACGACGCGGTGCTGACCGGCGCGGTGGTGTCGATCCGGACGGTGACCGTCTTCGTCTCCTCCACGTTGCCGGCCTCGTCGACGGAGCGGAACCGCAGCTCGTGCTCGCCGTCCCCGGTCACCTGCACCGGGCCGGTGTACGCGGTCCACTCGGTGGCCTCACCGAGCTGGTACTCGGTGCGGGCCACCCCGCTGCCGCCCTCTTCATCGGTGGCGGAGAGCGTGACGGTCACCGGACCGGTGTGCCAGCCCTCGACCGGCGTACCGGACACCTCGGCGGTGGTCACCGGAGCCACGGTGTCGCTCGGCACCTCCTCCGCGGAGAACCGGAAGTAGTCGAACGACGCCACCTTCGAGGCGGTCTGGTTGCCGCTGAGGGTGAACACACCCACCTTCGGGGTCGCCCCCACGGCCGCGTTGACCAGTTCGGTCAACGCCGTCCAGGTGGTGCCGTCCGCCGAGTACGACGCGGTGAAGGTGTCACCGGCGCGGGACACCCGCAGGTACCACTCGGACGAGGTCAGGTTCTCCGCACCCGGCTGCGGGTTCTGGATCACCCCGTCGATCTCGCTGCGGAACTCGATCCGCCGCGTCACCGGCTGACCGGCCTGGTTGTCCACGACGAAGTCGAACTTGAGGTAGTTGTCGTCGTCGCCGTACACGATCAGACCCGCCTGCTGGTACTGCTCGTCCAGCAGACTGCCGTCGATCCTGGTCTCCATCGTCCAGTCGCCGGTCGGGGCGTTCTGCAGGATGAAGTTCGTCGGATCGGTGTTGTTGGTGCCGTAGATGTCACCGTTGGGCACGTCGACGTACAGCTTCCCGCCGCTGACCCGGTAGGCGCTCGGGTCCTCCCGCAGGATCGCGTTCCACCGGCACTTGTCCAGCGAGATGCCGTCGAACTCGTCGGACGGGTCGACCGGCCCGGCCGGCTCATCCGGCGTCACCTGGAACCAGTCGAACACGGCATCCACGACCGGGGCGTCGGTGCCGCCGTTGAGGGCGAACAGACCGATCTGTGGGTTCTCGATGCCGGCCAGCGCAGCGGACCGCCCGACCGGGCTGTAGGTCTCCCCGTCGGCCGACATCTCCGCGGTCAGGTCGGTGCCGTCGCTGCTGATCCGCAGGTAGACGGTGTCACCGTCCGGTGCGGCGACGTTGTCGGCACTGTCGTTGCGCGGCGTCCCGGCAGTCTCCCGGAGGAACTCCACCCGGCGGCTGCCGTTGTAGAGCAGGTCCAGCTTGGCGTAGTTGTCGTCGTCGCCGTAGACGATCAGACCGGCCTGCTGGTAGGTGGCCGTCACCGGGACAGTGACCTTCGTGGTCGCCTGCCAGGCACCCGACGGTGCCGGCTGGAGCACCAGGTTGGTGGCGTCGTTGCGCTCGCCGTACAGGTCGCCGACCCCGGTGGGCAGCCGCAGCGCGCCGTCGGAGACGGACAGCAGCTGGTTCTCCCGCACCACGTTGGTCCACCGGTCGCGGTTGAGCGTGTCACCGGTGAAGTCGTCCGAACGCGCCCCGAGGCAGGAGGTGTTCGGCGATTCGATCCGGACCGGCACGGTGGCGTACGACCGGGCACCCCGGCTGTCGGTCACCGTCAGGGTGGCGGTGAAGTTGCCGGGCGCGGCGTAGGTGTGCTCGGCGTTGAGCGTGTCGGCCGTACCACCGTCACCGAAGTCCCACTCGTACGTCAGCGGGGTGTCGCCCTCGGGGTCGGTGGCCGTACCGCTGAACGCGACGGTGAGCGGCGCGGTGCCGCTGGTCGGCGTGGCGTTGGCGGTGACGACCGGCGGGGCGTTGTCGGTGACACCCTTGCCGAGGAAGTCGATCCAGTTGACGTTGAACAGGCTCGCCGTGCCGCCGGCCGGGTCGCGGGCGACGAAGAACAGCTTGCCGTTCGAGTCGGCGTCGGCGGGCACCTCGGCCGTGACGTCGGTGTACGCCTGCCAGTCCCCGGTCCCCGGTACGACGACCGAGGTGACCAGCGGACCGTCCGGCGCACCGGCACGGACCTCCAGCCGACCGCCGGAGGTGGCCGAGGCCACCCGGAAGCGGATCGACTCGATGCCGGTCAGGCTCGCCGGCTCGACGGACCACCAGTCGCCATCCTCGATGAAGCCGATGTTGTCACCACCGCCGGCGGTGTCCCCGGTGGCCTCCTTGCCCACACCTGGGTCGCCGCCGCCGGTGCTACCCGCCAGCCGGCCGGTGTTGGAGTAGTACTCGGCCTGCTTGCGCTTGGGCTGGAGGATCTCCAGGGCCCGGCCGGTCAGCGGGCTGGCCCCACCGGCGCCACCCTTGTCGGTGTAGGTCGCCTCCAGCACGGTGAAGACGTTCGCCTCGGCGCCGTGTCCGGCGGCGAGCTGGGTCTGCACCACGCCCTCGCAGCCGGTGTGCTGCTCCAGCGGGTGGGCGTGCTCGTCGTGACCGAGCAGGACCTGGAGTTCCACATCGGCGCAGTCGATCTCGCCGTCCTCCGGGTCGGTCACCTTGATGGTGTACTTGACCTGGTCACCCCAGTCGAAGAAGCCGCCGTCCGGCGGGAACTCGATGGTGACCGTCGGTACGGTGTTGCCGACCGTGACCGGCACGTTCGCCACCGCGGTGCGCCCCTTGGGGTTGGTCACGGTGAGCTGGGCGTTGTAGTTGCCCGCCGAGGCGTACGTGTGGGTGGGGTTGGCCTCGTCGGAGCTGTTGCCGTCACCGAACGTCCAGGCGTAGGTCAGCGCGCCACCGTCCGGGTCACGCGAGCCGGCGCTGGAGAAGCTGACGGTCAGCGGTGCCGGCCCGGAGGTCGGGTCGGCGTTGGCCACCGCGACCGGGGCCCGGTCACCGGCGATGTAGTCGATCCGGTAGACCCCGGAGTTGTCGTTGTTGCCGCCGAAGCCGCTGCCCCACTCGATCATGTAGAGCGCGCCGTCGGGGCCGAACTCGAAGTCCATCGGACGGATGAAGCTCATCCCGTCCAGCAGACGGTTGATGTCCACCAGGGACTTGCCGTCCGCGGTGAGCTGCATGGTGTACATCCGCGACTGGTTCCACTCACCGAGCAGCGCCTTGCCGTCGAAGTACGCCGGCCACTTGCGGTCGGAGTTCAGGTCGGCGTCGTACCGGTAGACCGGGCCGCCCATCGGCGCGCCGCCGCCACCGATCTCGGGGAACAGCGGGTTGGCGGCGTAGCCGTAGTCGACGGTGGCCGAGACGGCCGGCGGCAGGTTGGTCAGGCCGGTGTTGTTGGGCGAGTCGTTGACCAGGTTCGCGCAGTCGAACTTGGCACCGCTCGGCCCGGACGGGAACTGGTAGTCGTTGTACGCCTTGTTCGCCCCGTGGCAGTACGGCCAGCCGAAGTTGCCCGGCTGGTCGATGATGTTCCACTCGACCAGACCCTCCGGCCCCCGGTTCGGGTTGGCGGAGTTGGCGTCCGGCCCGTAGTCGGCCACGTAGAGCACGTTCGTGGCGAGGTCGATGCCGATCCGGAACGGGTTACGGAAGCCCATCGCGTAGATCTCGGGACGGGTCTTCTCGGTGCCCGGCGGGAAGAGGTTGCCCGCCGGGATGCTGTACGTCCCGTCGTCCTCCGGGTGGATCCGGATCACCTTGCCGCGCAGGTCGTTGGTGTTGCCGGAGCTGCGCTGCGCGTCGTAGTCGGCGCGGCCGGGCCGCTCGTCGATCGGCGTGTACGCGTCGGAGGAGAACGGGTTGGTGTTGTCCCCGGTGGCCAGGTACAGGTTGCCGTCGGAGTCGAAGACCATCGTCCCGCCCGCGTGGCAGCAGGTGTTGCGCTGCGTGTCGACCCGCAGGACCTGCTTCTCGCTGGCCGGGTCGATCGAGTCGCCGGTGACGGTGAACCGGGACAGCAGGTTGCGCGCGATCCCGTCGTTCGGGGCGTAGTAGAGATACACCCAGTTGTTGGTGGCGAAGTTCGGGTCGAGTCGGATGCCGATCAGGCCGTCCTCGTTGCCGGTGAAGACGTCGAGGTCGATGGCGGTGACGGTGTTACCGGTGTCCGGCTTGATGATCTGGACCCGGCCGTCCCGCTCGATGTAGAAGACCCGGCCGTCGGGCGCGATGTCCAGCTCCATCGGGTTGCTGGTGTTGCTGTCCAGCGTGACCTTCTCGAAGCTCGACGTCAGCGAGGCGCGGCAGTCGGCGCTGCTGACCCCGGCCGCGGTCCGGATGCCGCCGAGCAGATGCTGGAGGAACTCCGGCTCGGCGTACGACTCGCGGGTGTGGCCGCCGCCGGTGTACCAGGTCCGGCCGCCGTCGTAGTCCCGGCACCAGGCGATCGGGTGGTCGTGACCCATCGCGCCCGCGCCGGGGGAGTAGCTGCGCTCGTCGAGCGTGGCCAGCACGTGCACCTTGCCGCGCGGGTTGGTCCGGAAGTTGTACCACTCGTCGTAGCGGGACCAGCGCTCCGGCAGGTGGGCGGTGGACTCGTGGGCCGGGTCCTCCACCTTGACGGTGGCCGTCTGGTTGGCCGGGTGGTTGGCGAAGTACGCGCCGACCAGCTCGCCGTACCAGGGCCAGTTGTACTCGGTGTCGGAGGCGGCGTGGATGCCGGCGTAGCCACCGCCGGCCTGGATGTAGCGCTCGAACGCCTCCTGCTGCTCGGCGTTGAGCACGTCGCCGGTGGTGGAGAGCCAGATCACCGCCTCGTAGCGGGCCAGGTTCTCATCGGTGAACGCGGCACCGTCCTCGGTGGTGTCGACGGTGAACCCGTTGGTGGCACCGAGCTGCTGGATCGCGGCGATGCCGGTCGGGATCGAGTCGTGCCGGAAGCCTGCGGTCTTGGAGAAGACCAGGACCGAGAAGTCCTCGGCTGCGGCGTTCGCGGCGGGCGCGGCCTGCTCGACGGGTGCGCTCTGCGCGACGGCCTTGGTGCTCGGCGCGGCCTGTGCGGCGGGAACGCCGACAAGTCCGGTCGCGGCGAGGCCGAGGGTGAGAAGTGTGGCGGTGATGGGTACGCGGGCACGGGGTGGTCGGGACACTCCGGTCTCCTCTGTCCTTGCTGGACGGGGTCGCGGGGGCCGGTTCGCCGAAGACCGTCCCAGGTGGAGCCGGACCGGACACCTCGCCGGCGGTGTCCGTTCCAGCATTATGTCGATTCGCTGAACAAATTAGCCCCGCTGAAACGGTTTATGGCAACACTTCGATGGATAACGTTTCGGTAACTGCGCGTGACATTCCTGGTCAGGTCGCTTCAAACGCCGTATCTCCGACACAGAGCGGCCGGCCCGTACCTCCGGGTGGAGGTACGGGCCGGCCCCCAGCCGTCGGCTACCCGGGCGTGAGCCGGAAGTAGTCGAACGCCGCCGTCTTCGAGGCGGTCTGGTTGGCGCCGAGGGTGAACAGGCCCACCTTCGGGGTCGTGCCGACCGCGGTGCTCGTCAACGAGCCCAGGGTCGTCCAACTCGTGCCATCCGCCGAGTACGCGGCGGTGTAGGTGCTGCCGCTGCGAGCCAGCCGCAGATGCCAGATCCCCTGCGTCAGGCCGGTCGCCTGCGGTTGGGTGCTCTGTACCACCCCGCCGACCTCGCTGCGGAACTCGATCCGCCGCGAAACCGCCTGACCTGCCGTGTTGTCCGTGACGTAGTCGAACTTCAGGTAGTTGTCGTCGTCGGCGTACACCAGCAGACCTGCCTGCTGGTACTGCTCGTTGAACAGGCTGCCGTCGACCCGGGTCTGGACCGTCCAGTTCCCGGCCGGACTGTTCTGCAGGATGAAGTTGGTCGGACCGGTGTTGCTGGTGCCGTAGATGTCACCGTTCGGCACGTCGATGCGCAACGCGCCGTCGGTGATCCGGTACCGGGTCGCGTCCTCCCGCACGATGGCGTTCCACCGGCACTTTTCCAGGGTGCTGCCGGTGAACTCGTCCGACGGCGCGGTGCTCGTGCCGGTGGTGGCCTCCGGGGTGATCCGGAACCAGTCGAACTCGGCGTTCACCACCGGCGCGGTGGTGCCGCCGTTGAGGGCGAACAGGCCGATCCGCGGGTTGGTGATCCCGGCCAGGGCGGCGGACCGGCCGACCGGGGTGAAGGTCTGCCCGTCGGTCGAGTAGGCCGCGGTCAGGTTCGTCCCGTCGCTGGTCAGTCGCAGCTGGATGGTGTCACCGGTGGGAGCGGCGGTGGCGTCCGCGCTGTCGTTGCGCGGCGTCCCGGAGGTTTCCCGGATGAACTCCACCTTGCGGTTGCCGCCGTAGACCAGGTCCAGCTTGGCGTAGTTGTCGTCGTTGCCGTAGAGGATCAGGCCGGCCTGCTGGTAGTCGGCCCGGGTCGCGACGGTGACCCGGGTGGTCGCCTGCCAGGCCCCGCTGGGTGCGGGCTGGAGCACCAGGTTCGTCGCGTCGTTGCGGGTGCCGTACAGGTCACCTGCGGCGGTGGGCAGGCGCAGCGCACCCCCGGAGACCGAGAGCGACTGGTTGTCCCGCACCACACCGCTCCACCGCTGACGATCCAGCGAGGTGCCGGTGAACTCGTCGGACCGTAGTGGCCCCTGCTGCACCTGGCAGGGCTCGTTACCCCCGGTCCCGTCGACCCGGATCGGCACCGTGGCCTGCGCCCGCGCGCCCCGGCTGTCGGTGACCGTCAGGGTGGCGGTGTAGTTGCCCGGCGTGGTGTACGTGGCGGTGGCGTTGAGCGTGGTCGCCGTTGCACCGTTGCCGAAGTCCCAGGCGTACGTCAGCGGGGTGTCCCCGTCCGGGTCGGTCGCCGTACCGGTGAAGGTCACGGCCAGGGGCGCGGTCCCGCTGGTCGGGGTGCCCGTGGCGGTGACCGTCGGTGGGGCGTTGCCGCTCACCCCGGGGCCGACGAAGTCCATCCAGTTGACGTTGAACAGGGTTCCGGTGCCCCGGTTGGGGTCCCGGGCGACGAAGTACACGCCGCCCTCCGAGGAGGCGCCGTTGGGAATCTGTGCGGTGACGTCGGTGTACGTCTGCCAACCTTCGGTGCCCGCCACGGTGGCGGTGGTGATCAGTGGCCCGTCCGCGGCACCGGCGCGTACCTCGATCCGGCCGCCGGAGGTGGCCGAGGCGACCCGGAACTGGATCGACGTGACGCCGGTCAGGCTGGCCGGGCTCACCGACCACCAGTCGCCGTCCTCGATCCAACCGATGTTCTGCCCGCCGCCGGCGGTGTCACCGGTGGTCTCCTTCTCCACCCCGGCGGTGCCGCCGCCGGTGGCACCCGCCACCCGGCCGGTGGCCGAGAAGTACTCGGCCTCCTTGCGCTTGGGCTGGAGGATCTTCAGCGCCCGGCCGGTCTGCGGCTCGGCCCCGTCGGAGCCGCCCTTGTCGGTGTAGGTCGCCTCCAGCACGGTGAAGACGTTGGCGTCCGCGCCGTGGCCGTCGGCGAGCTGGGTCTGCACCGTGCCGGTGCAGCCGGTGTGCCGCTCCAGCGGGTGGGCGTGCTCGTCGTGACCGAGCAGGACCTGGAGTTCGACGTCGGCACAGTCGATCGTGCCGTCCTCCGGGTCGGTGACGCTGATGGTGTACGCGACCTGGTCACCCCAGGCGAAGAAGCCGCCGTCCGGCGGGAACTCGATGGTGACCGTCGGTGCCGTGTTGCCGACGGTGATCGGCACGTTCGCCACCGCGGTCCGCCCCGCCGGGTTGGTGACCCGAAGCTGCGCGGTGTAACTGCCGGACCGGGTGTACGTGTGGGTCGGGTTGGCCTGGGTGGAGGTGCCACCGTCGCCGAACGTCCAGGCGTAGGTCAGTGCCCCGCCGTCCGGGTCACGGGAACCGGCGCTGGAGAAGCTCACCGCCAGCGGGGGCGCCCCCGAGGTCGGGTTCGCCGAGGCGACCGCGATCGGGGCGCGGGCACCGGCGGTGTAGTCGATCCGGTAGACCCCGGAGTTGTCGTTGTTGCCGCCGAAGCCGCTGCCCCACTCGATCAGGTACAACGCGCCGTCGGGGCCGAACTCCATGTCCATCGGCCGGACGAAGGTCATCTGGTCGAGGATCCGGTTGATGTCGACAAGCGTCTTGCCGTCCTTGCTGACCTGCATGGTGTACATCCGCGACTGGTTCCACTCGCCGAAGATCGACTTGCCGTCGAAGTACGCCGGCCACTGGCGGCGGGACGAGACGGTCGGGTCGAACCGGTAGACGGGACCGGCCATGGGCGCTCCGCCGCCGCCGATCTCCGGGAAGCGGCTGTTGCCGCCGTAGCCGTAGTCGACAGTGGCCGGGATGGCCGCCGGCAGGTTGGTCAGACCGGTGTTGTTGGGGGAGTTGTTCACCGGCGCGGAACAGTTGAACTTCGCCCCGCTCGGGCCGGACGGGAACTGGTAGTCGTTGTACGCCTGGTTGTTGCCATGGCAGTACGGCCAGCCGAAGTTGCCGGGCCGGTCGACGATGTTCCACTCGACCAGGCCCTCCGGGCCCCGGTTGGAGTTGGTGGTGGTGGCGTCCGGGCCGTAGTCGGCGACGTAGAGCACGTTGGTCACCGGGTCGATGCCGATCCGGAACGGGTTGCGCAGACCCATCGCGTAGATCTCCGGCCTGGTCTGCGCGGTGCCCGGGGCGAACAGGTTCCCGCTCGGGATGGTGTACGTCCCGTCGGCCTGCGGCCGGATCCGGAGCACCTTGCCGCGCAGGTCGTTGGTGTTACCGGCGGTGCGCTGCGCGTCGTAGTCCGCTCGCCCGGAACGCTCGTCCAACGGGCTGTAGCCACTGGACTCGAAAGGGTTGGTGTTGTCCCCGGTGGCCAGGTAGAGGTTGCCGGCCGAGTCGAAGGTCATCGTCCCGCCCATGTGGCAGCAGGTGTTGCGCTGCGTGGGCACCTCCAGCACGACCCGTTCGCTCGACGCGCTGATCGTGTCACCGGTGACGGTGAACCGGGACAGGTAGTTGCGGGACCCGCCCGCGCTCGGGGCGTAGTAGAGCCAGACCCATCCGTTGCTGGCGAAGTTGGGGTCGAGTCGGATGCCGAGCAGGCCGTCCTCGTTGCCGGCGAAGACGCTCAACCGCAGTGCGGTGACGGTCTGGCCGGTGTCCGGCTTGATGATCTGCACGCGGCCGTCGCGCTCGATGTAGAAGACCCGCCCGTCGGGCGCGATGTCCAGCTCCATCGGGTTGCTGGTGTTGCTGTCCAGCGTCACCTTCTCGAAGCTGGCGGCCCGGCCGGCGCCGCAGTCGGAGTGCACCACCCCGGCCGCGGTCTGGATGCCGCCGAGCAGGTGTTGCAGGAAGGCCGCGTCGGAGAAGGACTCCTGGGTGTGCCCACCGCCGGTGTACCAGGACCGGCCACCGTCGTAGCCCTGGCACCAGGCGATCGGGTGGTCGTGCCCCATCGCCCCGCTGCCGGGGCTGTAGCTGCGCTCGTCGAGCGAGGCCAGCACCTGCACCTGACGGGCACGGGGGTTGGTGCGGAAGTTGTACCACTCGTCGTACCGGGACCACCGCTCCGGCAGGTGCCGGGTCGACTCGTGCGCGTAGTCCTCGACCTTCACGGTCGCCGTCTGGTTCGCCGGGTGGCTGTTGAAGTACGCGCCGACCAGCTGGCCGTACCAGGCCCAGTCGTACTCGGTGTCGGAGGCGGCGTGCACGCCGACGTATCCACCACCGGCGCGGATGTAGCGCTCGAAGGCCGACTGCTGGCTGGCGTTGAGCACGTCTCCGGTGGTCGACAACCAGATGACCGCCTTGAACCGGGCCAGGTTGGTGTCGGTGAAGGCACCGCCGTCCTCTGTGGTGACGACTGTGAAATTGTTCGCGGTACCGAGTTGTTGGATCGCCCGGATGCCCGCCGGGATCGAGTCGTGGCGGAACCCGGCGGTCTTGGAGAACACCAGGACGGAGTACGGGTCAGCGGCGGCAGCGGCAGCGGTACGGCCCGCGGCCTGGGCGGCTGCGGGGCCGGTGATCGGAGCCGGCGCACCGGCCAGCACGAGTACGAGGGCGAGTAGCGCGACGGTCAGTGGGCCGAGCGTTGCTCGTCGACGGCGGCTTCGGGGCACGAAAGTCTCCTCTTTCCGTGTGGGACGGGTCGGAGCGGGCGGCGGTGACTACTCCGGTTCGGTCCGAGCGCTCGTACCTGACGGTGAGGGTCTGGCTGCCGAGGAACTGAGCCGATCACTCAATTTGTGTTCGTCGATCGGTGTCGGGCAAGACTCATTGATGTAACAGATCGGTAACGAGGGCCTGAGGAATTGGCATGAGTCGCTGCATATCGGGGTCTTTTCCGGTCGCCGGGTCCCGGCGCGTCGGATTGACGCGGCTGCCTCCGGCCCGGCTCGTGCAGCAGCACGGGGGTTGGCGGCACAGCCGAAACAACGTACGGTGACACCCAACGAACCCACGGGAGCCCGGTGTACCGGGCTGAGAGGGGGGCTGCCAGCCCCCGACCGTCGAACCTGATCCGGGTAATGCCGGCGCAGGGAGGAGAGTTGCCGTGCCGTCCCTCGGACGACTGCATCTGATCACCGACACCCGACCCGGGCGGGATGCGCTCGCCGTGCTCGCTGCCGCCCTGCCGGTGGCCCACACCGAACTGGTCGTCCAGGTCCGGGTCGAGGACAGCACCACCGACCGCGAGGCGTACGAGCTGACCCGGCAGGTGCTGGTGCTCTGCCGCCCGTACGGGGTCACCTGCCTGGTCAACGACCGGTTGCATGTGGCGTTGGCGGCGGGCGCGTCCGGCGGCCACGTCGGTGCCGACGACCTGCCGGTGGCGACGGCCCGGCGGGTGCTCGGCCCGGATGCGGTGCTGGGCGCCACCGCGCGCGAGCCGGTGGCGGCGGCCGAGGCGGTCGCCGCCGGAGCAAGCTATCTGGGCGTGGGCCCCTGCCACGCCACCACCACCAAGGACGGCCTGCCGCCGGCGATCGGCGTGGCGGGCGTCCGGGCGGTGGTCGAGGCGGTCACGGTGCCGGTGATCGCCATCGGGGGAGTGACGGCGGAGGACGTGCCTGTGTTGCGGTCCGCCGGCGTGTACGGGGTGGCGGTGGTCGGCGCGCTCTCCGGAGCCGCCGACCCCGCCCACGCCGCAGCCGCGTTCATGGACGCGCTGGCGTGTTAACAAGGGGCCCTTCCTCTACCGGAGGCGTTAACAAGGGTCCCTTCCTTGCACCGCAGGTGACGGTGGTGGGGGCGGGGCCGATCGGGTTGGCGATCGCGTGGCGGTGCGCGGCACGCGGGCTGCGCGTCGTGGTGCACGATCCGGCGCCGGGCTCGGGTGCCTCGCACGTTGCTGCGGGCATGCTGGCGCCGGTGGCCGAGGCGTACTTCGGCGAAGACGAGTTGACCGGGCTGCTCACCGAATCCGCCCGACGCTGGCCGGGCTTCGCCGCCGAGCTGACCGAGGCGACCGGGGTCGACATCGGATACCGGACCGAGGGCACCCTGATGGTCGGGCTCACCGCCGACGACCTGGCCGAGGCGCGTCGACTGTGGTCGTACCAGCAGGGGCTGGGTCTGCCGGTGAGCTTGCTGCGCCCCTCCCAGCTGCGGGAGCGCGAACCGGCGCTGGCGCCGCGGGTCCGCGGCGGCGCGCTTGCCGCCACCGACCACCAGGTCGATCCGCGGCGCCTGGTGCCGGCGCTGCGCCTCGCCGCCGCGCGGGCCGGCGCGGTGCTGGTCACCGAACCGGTCAGGCAGCTGTCCGAGCCGTCGGGCGGGGTGACCGTGGTCGCCGCCGGCTGCGGCGCCGCCGCCCTCACCGGGCTGCCGGTCCGCCCGGTGAAGGGCCAGGTGCTGCGGCTACGCACCCCCGACGGCGGTCCGCCGGGCTTCCGGCACGTCATCCGGGGGTACGCCGACGGCGAGCACGTCTACCTGGTCCCGCGCGAGTGCGGTGAGGTGGTCGTCGGCGCGACCGTCGAGGAACGCACCGACGTGGCGGTCTCCGCCGGTGCGGTGCTGCGGCTGCTGCGGGCCGCCGTGGACCTGATGCCCGAGCTGGCCGAGTACGACCTGGTGGAGACGATCGCCGGGCTGCGTCCGGGCACCCCGGACAACGCGCCGATCCTCGGGCCGCTCCCGAGCCGACCGGACGTGCTGGCGGCCACCGGCCACCACCGGCACGGGATCGTGCTCACCCCGGTCACCGCGGACCTGATCACCGGCCTGATCACCGGAGAGGGGACGGACGACCCGCTGCTCACCCCGTTTCGGGCCGACCGGTTCCACCCGGACAGCAAGGAGGAGGACCTGTGGAGTTGACGGTGAACGGTGTCGAGCGGGACGTGCCCGACGGTGCCACGGTCGCCGACCTGGTTCGGCAGGTCACCCCGCAGCAGCGCGGGGTGGCGGTGGCGGTGAACGGTGAGGTCGTGCCGCGTACCGGCTGGCCGGCGACGGCGCTGCGCGGTGGCGACCGGGTCGAGGTGCTCAGCGCCGCGCAGGGCGGGTGACCATGGACTCCGACGGCTTCGAGATCGGCGGTACCCGGTTCGGGTCACGGCTGATTCTCGGTACCGGTGGGGCGGCGAACCTGCACGTGCTGGAGCAGGCGATCCGGGCCTCCGGCACCGAGCTGGTCACCCTCGCCCTGCGCCGGGTGGACACCGTCCCCGGTGGCTCGGGCGGTCTGCTGGATCTGCTGGACCGGTGCGGGGTACGGCTGCTGCCGAACACGGCCGGCTGCTACACCGCCGGGGAGGCGGTGAAGGTGGCGCACCTGGCGAGGGACGCGTTCGACACCGACTGGGTCAAACTGGAGGTGATCGGTGACGAGCGCACGCTGCTGCCCGACGGGGTGGAACTGCTGCGCGCCGCCGAGGAACTCGTCGCCGACGGGTTCACCGTGCTGCCGTACACCTCGGATGATCCGATCCTGGCCCGCCGGCTCGCCGACGTGGGCTGCGCGGCGGTGATGCCGGCCGGCTCGCCGATCGGGTCGGGGCTCGGGGTGTCCAACCCGCACCACATCCGGCTGATCCGGCAGAGCGTCGACGTGCCGGTGATCCTGGACGCCGGGATCGGTACCGCCTCCGACGCGGCGCTGGCCATGGAGTTGGGCTGCGACGCGGTGCTGCTGGCCAGCGCGGTGACCCGGGCCGCCGATCCGGTGGCGATGGCCACCGCGATGCGCCACGCGATCACCGCCGGTCGTCTCGCCGCCGGTGCCGGCCGCATCCCCCGCCGTTTCCACGCCCTCGCCTCCACCCCCGACGAAGGTCGCCCCGACCTGTGATCCCGCACCCTGGCGATGGCGGCCTGTCGGGTTCCCCGACCGTCTCGGGGGTCGTGGTGCTGACCGACCGGCGGCTGGCCCGGAGGCCGTTGGTCGACGTGGTGGCGGCGGCCGTGGCCGGGGGCGTGCGCTGGGTGGTGCTGCGCGAGAAGGATCTGCCCCGCGTCGAACGGTCGGCCCTCGCCGCCGAGCTGCGGCCGATCCTGGCCGAGGCCGGCGGCACCCTCATCGTCGCCGGACCCGACCCCCTGCTGGACACCGAAGCAGAGCAAAGGGGCAGGGGCGCAGGTGGTGACGGCCGGGTGGCTCTGCATCTGTCGGCGGCCGACCCCGGTCGACCGTCGAGCGCCGACCTGGTCGGCCGGTCCTGCCACGACGAGGCGGAACTGCGCCGGCTGCGCACCGAGGACTACGCCTTTATCTCGCCGGTCTATCCGACCAGCACCAAACCCGGGTACGGGCCACCGTTGCGGTCGGCGGGACTGGCCGCGTTGATCCGCCTGAGTCCGGTACCGGTGCTGGCCCTCGGCGGCATCGAGACACCGGCCCAGGTACGCGCCTGCGTGCAGGCGGGCGCGGTCGGCGTCGCCTTGCTCGGTGCCGTCATGCGGTCCGCCGACCCCCGACAGACCGCAGCCGAACTGACCAGCGCCTTCGCGGCGGCCATCGGGCAGTCGCGGGGCCTCACCATCGAGGAAGACAGATGACCCCGACGACCGTGCTCACCGTGGCCGGCTCGGACTCCGGCGGCGGCGCCGGCATCCAGGCCGACCTGAAGGTCTTCGCCGCGCTCGGCGCCTACGGCACCAGCGTGATCACCGCGGTGACCGCGCAGAACACCCGAGGCGTGGACGCCGTCCTGCCGCTGCCCCCGCAGACGGTCACCGACCAGCTCGACAGCGTGCTGTCCGACTTCGCGGTACGGGCGGTCAAGACCGGGATGCTCGGTACGCCGGCGGTGGCGGGGGCGATCGCCGACGCCGCGGCGGCCGGGCGACTGCCGCAGCTCGTCGTCGATCCGGTGCTGGTGGCCACCAGCGGGCACCGGCTCGGCGTGGTGGCGGCGGTGGAGCGGCTGTTGCCGTACGCCCGGGTGGCGACCCCGAACAGCGCGGAGGCCGCGGCGCTCACCGGCGCTGCGGTGACGGATCTGGCGGAGATGACGACGGCCGCCCGCGCCCTGGCGTCCGGCGGGCCGGAGTGGGTGATCGTGACCGGCGGGGACGTCGACACCGGCGGCGAGGCGCTGGACGTGCTGCACGGCCCGGACGGGACGACGGTGCTGCGGGCCCCCCGGGTGCCGACTCGGCACAGCCACGGGACCGGGTGTTCGTTCTCGGCGGCGACCGCGGTGCGGCTGGCGATGGGCGATTCGGTGCCGGTGGCGGTCGCCACCGCCAAGGAGTACGTGACCCGCGCGCTGACCGGCGCACGGGCCTGGGAGTTGGGCGCGGGACGCGGCCCGTTGGACCACTTCGGCTGGTCCGCCTGAGCAGGGAGGTTGTCATGCAGGTACGGCGCAAGGTGTACGTCGAGGGATCGCGGCCGGAGATCCGGGTGCCGTTCGCGGAGGTGGAGCTGACCGGGGACAACCCACCGGTGCGGCTCTACGACACCTCCGGTCCGGGCTCCGATCCGCAGGTCGGGCTGCCCGCGCTGCGCGGGCCGTGGATCGCCGAGCGGGGAGATGTCGCCCCGGTACGCGGACCGGGCACACCGTTGGCCGGGGCGGACGGGAAACGGCCGACCCAGCTCGCGTACGCCCGGGCCGGGGTGGTCACGCCGGAGATGGAGTTCGTGGCGATCCGGGAGGGCATGTCGCCGGAGTTCGTCCGGGACGAGATCGCGGCCGGGCGGGCGGTGCTGCCGCTCAACGTCAACCACCCGGAGTGCGAGCCGGCCATCATCGGCAAGGCGTTCCTGGTCAAGGTCAACGCCAACATCGGCACCTCGGCGGTGAGTTCGTCGGTGGCCGAGGAGGTGGAGAAGCTGACCTGGGCGACCCGGTGGGGCGCGGACACGGTGATGGACCTGTCCACCGGCAAGCGGATCCACGAGACCCGCGAGGCGATCGTCCGCAACTCGCCGGTGCCGATCGGCACGGTACCGATCTACCAGGCGCTGGAGAAGGTCGGCGGTGACCCGGTCAAGCTGAGCTGGGAGGTGTTCCGGGACACCGTGATCGAGCAGGCCGAGCAGGGCGTGGACTACATGACCGTGCACGCCGGGGTGCTGCTGCCGTACGTGCCGCTGGCGGTGAACCGGGTGACCGGCATCGTCTCGCGCGGCGGGTCGATCATGGCGGCCTGGTGCCTGGCGCACCACGAGGAGAACTTCCTCTACACCCATTTCCGGGAACTCTGCGAGGTCCTGGCCCGCTACGACGTCACCTTCTCCCTCGGCGACGGGCTGCGGCCCGGCTCGATCGCGGATGCCAACGACGAGGCGCAGTTCGCCGAGCTGCGCACGCTGGGTGAGCTGACGAAGATCGCCTGGGAGTACGACGTACAGGTGATGATCGAGGGTCCGGGTCATGTGCCGATGCACAAGATCAAGGAGAACGTGGACCTGCAGCAGGAGTGGTGCCACGAGGCGCCCTTCTACACGCTCGGCCCGCTGACCACCGACATCGCGCCCGCGTACGACCACATCACCTCGGCCATCGGGGCCGCGATGATCGGCATGTTCGGTACCGCGATGCTCTGCTACGTGACCCCGAAGGAGCACCTGGGGCTGCCGGACCGCGACGACGTGAAGGCGGGCGTGATCGCGTACAAGATCGCGGCCCACGCGGCGGACCTGGCCAAGGGGCACCCGGGCGCACAGGCCTGGGACGACGCGCTGTCCAAGGCACGGTTCGAGTTCCGCTGGGAGGACCAGTTCAACCTCTCGCTGGACCCGGAGACCGCGCGGTCGTACCACGATGCGACGCTGCCGGCCGAACCGGCGAAGACGGCCCACTTCTGCTCGATGTGCGGCCCGAAGTTCTGCTCCATGAAGATCACCCAGGACCTCAAGGAGTACGCCGCCCGGGGCATGAAGGACAAGTCCGACGAGTTCCTCGCCGCCGGCGGGCGGGTCTACCTGCCGCTGGCCTGACCTGCCGCGCGCTCGGCAGGCGGGGCACCGTCAGTCCCGGTGGTGCCGGCCGGTCGAGCGCAGCGAGCGACGGGACTTCTTCGGTTCGGGTTCGTCGTCGGCCACCGGCCGGCCGAGCCCGGTCACCCAGTCCACGTACTCCTCGTCCTGGGCCGGCAGCGGCTCCTCGCCGCCCTCGGTGTTGTCCGGGCGGGGCTTGCCGCGCCGGAACAGGCCGCGGAGGCCCTTGTCGCGTTCGCCGCTCGGCTGGACGTCCTCCGGGGCGACAGCGGGCGGCTTGGTGAAGGCGGCGGAGAGGTCGCGGGCGGTGGCGGCCGGGTCGCTGGAGAGACTCGGCGCGGCGGCGAAGGCGGCCGAGACCTCCCGTGCGGTGGTCACCGGGTCGAGCCCCGCAGGCGAAGCGGGATCGAGCCCGGCGGGCGAGGTTGCCGCCGGACCGGTGGGTGCCGCTGCCGGCCCGGTGGGCGGCGCGGGGTCGGTTCCGCCGCGACCGATCGGCGTCGGCGGCTCGACGGCGGTCGGACCACCGGCAGCAGGACCCTCCTGGGCAGCACCGGTCTTCTCGTCGCCCGGCTGCGGATCGGCCGGCCGGGTCGGCGCGAAGGCGTTCCAGGACGCCGCCGCGTTCAGTTCGGGCAACGACAGGCGGTGCCGGGGGCGCGGTGTCGGCTCAGGTCGCACGGTGGCGGCGCTCCCGCCGGTGCCACCGGTCGGCCAGGGTGAGCCAGTGGTGTGGGCGACGGGCTGGGTGTCGGCGGCGGGCGGGGCGGCGGCAGGCTGGGTGTCGGCGGCGGGCTCAGCGGTGGCGGACCGGGTGTCGGCGGGCGGGGCGGTGTCGGGTACGGCCAGGTTGGCGTCAGGAACGACGTGGGCTGGCTGGTGCAGGGTCGGCGCGGGAGCTTGCCCGTCCTCGGACGGTTGCGCCGAGCCCACGGCCGTCGTGCTGGTCCGGGGTTTGCGCGTCCGCCGGGGCGTGGGCGTCTTGCCCGCCGATGCCGGGTCCGCGAGCGGGCCCGAGGCCGGAGCCGGGTCTGAAGGCGAAGCCTGGCCTGGGGTCGGAGCCTGGCCCGAGGTCGGGTCTGAGGGCGAAGCTGGGCCGGGAGTCGAAGGCCGGGCCGCTGCCCGCGGTGACCTGGCGGTCCGCCCGGCGCGGGGGATGTCGCTGCCGTCTCCCACCGGTGCCGGGTCGACCGCCAACTCGGCGTCATCCGGCGTGGCAGGGGTCTCCGCAGACGCGGGGGCATCGGGCCGCAGGGGCTCGCCGGTCGTCGTGGCGGCGTCCGCTGGCGCGGGTGCCGCCGCCGCCGACGTGCGGCCGGTGGGTGCCGGGGCGGGGTGTCGGTCGTCAGCTGCCGACAACTCCTGGGCGTCGAGCCCGGCACCTGCCGTTGTCGGCGGTGCGTCGACGGACTTTTCGGTCGCGGCTGGGCTGGTGTCCTCCGCGCCGACGGTGGTGTGCTCGGCGGGGCCGGAGGAAGCCGGTGCGCTGAGCGACGGTGTGTCGGGGCGGGTGGGTGCCGCCCCGGCGGCCGTGGGGAGGGAACTCGTCCGCTGGTCCGGCCACTGCCAGTGCGGGGGCGGGTCCGCCGGTTGCTGCCCGGTCGGACGGCTCGGCGAGGTGGGCAGGGCCGGGGTCGGGGGT
Organism: Micromonospora fiedleri; assembly: GCF_016774385.1. Taxonomy (NCBI): domain Bacteria; kingdom Bacillati; phylum Actinomycetota; class Actinomycetes; order Micromonosporales; family Micromonosporaceae; genus Micromonospora; species Micromonospora fiedleri. The sequence goes on along the minus strand of NZ_JAETXL010000005.1, from coordinate 538,031 downwards.
AGCGGCTGGAGAATCGCGGTCGGCTCGATGGCCTGGGTGTCGGGACGGGAGCGGCCGGTGAGCGGCCAGGGCAGCAGGGCGGCAGCGGTCGAGCCGAGCGCGCCGACGGCGATCGCGATCAGGGCGCCGTAGTACGGGGCGAGCTGATAGCGGTCGGCCGAGTCGCCCGGCCCGGCGGCCAGGTAGGCGAAGGCCACCAGCACCGGCCCGGCCACCCCGCTCGGCCCGCTGACCAGGGGCGGGTGCCCGCGCCACCGAGCCGCCCACCCGCCGGCGACGCCGGCCAACAGGGTCGTCATCGGCAGGACCAGCAGGGCCAACCGCTGCGCCGTGTCGGCGGAGAACCACACCGGCTCCAGCACACCGAGGCGGACCGGGGTCAGCGGCCCGCTGGCACCCAGTGACGGTACGACCGACAGCAGCGCGATCAGCCACACGGCCCCGGCGACGGCGGCCATGTTCCAGGCGAACGGTGGCCTGACGAGTACGGCCAGCGCGGCACCCGCGCCGACGATCGCACCGAGGACGGCGCAGATGGCCACGGCCCAGACCGGATCGACGGAGATGAGCTCGGCGTTGCGGGCCGGTTGCATGCACAACGGTGCCACGACCGTGGCACCGAGCGCGGCGCTGCCGGCGACCGCCAGTTGCCGGCCGGTGCCGGTGAGCTGGCGGTCCTGCCGGGCCGTCCGCTCGGTGAGTACGGCGCCGATCACGGCGGCGTTCGCCGCGAACCAGCCGACCCAGACGAGCTGGGCCGGCCACTGGTTGACGGTGGCGCCGCTGAAGGCGCCGGTGAGCCGGACGATGCCGAAGCCGAAGGCGAGGCCAAGCTGACCGGCTCCGGCCAGCAGGCTGACGCCGAACGCCGTGAGCAGTAGGCGGCTCAAGGTCCGATTGGCCATGTCCGGCACGTTACGGTCCGTTGCCACCGATCGCCACCGGCGCGCCGTGAACGCCGTCCGACCTGCTTGCGGTAGGTCTATTTGAGTTCGACCAGCCGGGCCAGGTATGTCGTGTCGCCGACATTGGTCAGCATGTGCACCGCGCCGGGGTCGCGGTAGACCACCCCACCGGTCGGCTCGTCCGCGTCGATCCGCACGCCGTCGACGGTCTGGATCACGTTCTTCGCACCCTGTACGGCCACCACCAGGTAGGGGTGGTCGTGGCGGTGCAGCGGCTGCTGCTCGCCCGGCTCCAGCCGGATGTGCCAGACCCGTACCCGGTCGTTCTCCAGGACGATCTCCTGGCCCACCGGGCCGAGCACGAGATCCTGGTCGGTCGCCGGGGTGGCGGGGGAGTTGCCGGTCATCGGGTCGCCTCCAGTCGGGGGAGCACCTCGCTGGCGATGAGCTCCAGGTGGTCGAGGTCGGTGAGGTCGATCAGGCGCAGGTGCACCCGCTGGGTGCCGATCGCCGCGAACTCGCCGATCCGGTCGACCAGTTGCTGCGGCGAGCCGATCACCGCGTCTTCGGGCGGCAGGGCGCTCTTGACGTGCAGGGGCGCGGCCCGCCGGGCGGCCTCCGCGTCGGTACGCCCGACCGCCACCACGATGCCCGCCGAGAGCACCAGCGGGGCACGTCCGCTGTCGGCGCGGCCGATCCGCTCGCTCGCCTGCCGGGCCCGCTCGTACGCTTCAGCGGTCTGCTCAAGGCTGGTGAACGGAACGTTGAACTCGTCGGCGTACCGGGCGGCCAGTTCGGGGGTACGCCGGGGACCACGCCCGCCGACGATGATCGGCGGGCCCGGGGTCTGCACCGGCTTCGGCAGCGCGGGGGCGTCGGTGAGCTGGTAGTGCTTCCCGGCGTGGCTGAAGCTCTCGCCCGACGGGGTGGCCCACAGCCCGCTGATCACTTCCAGCTGCTCCGCGAACCGGTCGAAACGTTCGGTGACCGAGGGAAACGGAATGCCGTACGAGATGTGCTCGCGGGCGTACCAGCCGGCGCCGATGCCCAGCTCGACCCGGCCGCCGCTCATCTGGTCCACCTGAGAGACCATCACGGCCAACGGCCCGGGCAGCCGGAAGGTGGCCGAGGTGACCAGGGTGCCGAGCCGGATCCGGCTGGTCTCCCGGGCGAGCGCGGCCAGCGTCAGCCAGGCGTCGGTCGGGCCGGGCAGGGCCGGCTCATCGCCCATCGCCTGGTAGTGGTCGGCGCGGAAGAAGCCTTCGAACCCGCAGTCCTCGGCGAGCCGGGCGAAGCGGAGCTGGTCGTCGTAGCTGGCGCCCCGGTGCGGCTCGGTGAAGACGGTGACCCGCATCCTCATCGCCCTTCGGGGCCGGCGGCCACCGGTTGGTCGCGCTCCATCAGCAGCTCGTGTAGGTCGGCGCTGACCTGGGCGACCTCCGCCAGGTGGGCGTTGCGGCCGAGCGTACGCGGGCGGGGGATGTTCACCTCGACGATCTTGCGAACCCGGCCCGGACGCGGGCTGAGCACCACCACCCGGTCGGCGAGCAGGACGGCTTCGTCGATGGAGTGGGTGACGAAGACGACGGTCGCCCGGCTGCTCATGTGCACCCGCTGGAGTTCCCCGGACAGCTCCTCCCGGGTGAGCGCGTCGAGGGCGGAGAAGGGCTCGTCCATCAACATCACCCGGGGGTTGCCGATCAACGACCGGCACAGCGACACCCGCTGCTGCATGCCACCGGAGAGCTCGTGCGGCAGCCGCTTCTCGAAGCCGGCCAGACCGGCGACGTCGAGCAGTTCCCGGGCCCGCTCCCGGTGGTCGGCCCGCTTCCAGCCGAAGACCTCCACCGGCAGCAGGACGTTGTCCAGTACGGTCCGCCACGGCAGCAGGGCCGGGCGCTGGAACAGCATGGCGATGTCCTGGCGCGGCTTGGTGATCGGCGTACCGCCCACAGTGATCTCACCGGAGCTGACCGGGATCAGCCCGGCGATCAGTCGCAGCAGAGTGGACTTGCCACACCCGGATCGGCCGAGGACGGCGACGAACTCGCCCTCGCCCACGTCGAGGTCGATGCCGCGCAGCGCTTCGACCCGGCCGGTGCGGCCGTCGAACGTGCGGGACACCTCGGACAGACGGATCATCTCCGGGGGCCTCCGCTGAGTGGTTGATCAGGAATCCGCCACAGGCTAACCGGCCTCGTCCCGAAAAGCACCGTCCGGGGTGGACATGACTTTGTTTCCGTACCGCAACCCGATACGCCTGGCGGCACAAAGGTGGACCTCTCGTACGCTGTGCCCGCGCAGAATCCCCTCGATGCGCGGTGTCGGCTCCCCTTCCGGCTGCCGGCGCCGCCCGACACACTCCCTCCCGGCGGCCCGACGCCCCGGTTGGAAAGGACAAGGTGCACTGATGAAGAGGCTGACCCGTACGGTCGCCGCGGCCACCATGGCCACCGCGCTCGCCCTCGTCGCCGCGTGCAGCAGCGGCTCGGACGACACCGACGACACCAACAGCGGCGGAGGCGCGGCCCTGGAACAGGTGACCTACCTCACCTCGTTCGGCAACTTCGGGCGCGACTCCTACGCGTGGGTGGCGAAGGAGAAGGGCTACTTCAAGGAAGCCGGCTTTGAGGTAGACATCAAGCCCGGCCAGGGCACCAACGCCGTGATCCAGACGATCGTCGGCGGCCAGGCGCAGTTCGGCCCGATCGACCTGACCGGTGGCCTGCTCCAGCTCGGCAACGGCGAGGCCAAGGACTTCATCGCGGTCGCGGCGATCCAGCAGCGCACCATGGCCGCCATCGCCACCGTCGAGGGCACGGGGATCAACACCCCCAAGGACCTCGAGGGCAAGAAGCTCGCCGACACCCCGGGCTCCGTCGTGCGCAACCTCTTCCCGACGTACGCGCGGATGGCCGGCATCGACTACGAGAAGGTGACCTGGGTCAACGGTGAGGCGCAGACCCTGATGGGCACGCTCGCCGCCGGCTCGGTGGACGGCATCGGCCAGTTCGTCGTCGGTCAGCCGACCATCGAGGCGGTGACCAAAAAGAAGGCGGTCCTGCTGCCGTACAGCAACGTGATGCAGGACCTCTACGGCAACGTGCTGATCACCTCCAAGCAGTACGCCGCTGACAAGCCGGAGTCGGTCAAGCGGTTCACCGCAGCGCTGCTCAAGGGCCTTGAGTACGCCCTGGCCAACCCGCAGGAGGCGGCCGACATCCTGGCCAAGAACGCCGAGGCGGTGAACCCCGTTGCGGCCGCCGCCGAGCTTCAGCTGATGGCGGGGTACGTCCGCTCCAGCAACTCCGGCACCGCTCTGGGCACGCTGGACAGTGGCCGGGTCGCCAAGAGCATCGCGATCCTGCGCGGTGCGGGTGCGCTGAAGTCCGACCTGACCCCCGAGCAGGTCATCGACTTCAACCTCGCCCCCAAGGCCTGAGCCCCACCACGTCGACGGCGGGTACGCCGCACCGGTTGTCCGGTGCGACGTACCCGCCTCGGCACCGAACCACAAACGTAGGAGGATCCAATGACCGACGTCCGCCCTCGCCAGACGGCGGGGAGCGTGCCCGAGCCGCTCCATGCCGTACCGCGCGGCCGACGAGTGCGCGCCGGTGACCTGCGGCTCGCCACCGTCGCGGCGTTGCTGCCGGCCGTTGGTCTGCTTGTCGCGTTCGGTCTCTGGTGGCTGGTCGCCCGGCTGGAGCTGGTCCATCCGGCCGCCCTGCCGCCGCCGGGCAGCGTGCTGTCGGCGTTCCTCGAGCGGCCGGACCGACTGCTGGAGCACACCGCCGTCACCACCCGCGCGATCCTGGTCGGCTTCGCGCTCTCCGCGGCGGCGGGAGTGCTGATCGGCCTGGCTTTGGCCGCCTCGCGGACGGTCGAGCGGATGTTCACCCCACTGCTGGTGGCCGTCAACGCAGTGCCGAAGATCACGTTGGGCCCGCTGCTGGTGGTGGCGCTCGGTTGGGGTCAGAAGCCGATCCTGACCATGGTGTTCCTGCTCTGCTTCTTCCCGATCGTGCTGTCCACCGCGACCGGTCTGACCACCACGCCGGCCGAACTGGCCGAGCTGGTCCGGTCGTACAACGCTTCCCGCTGGCAGTCGTTCCGGAAGATCCGCTTCCCGGCCGCTCTGCCGCAGATCTTCGTCGGGCTCAAGGTGGCCATGCCGCTGGCCGCGATCGGCGCGGTGATCGGCGAGTTCCAGGCCGGCGAAGGCGGCCTGGGCTACGTGATCCAGCAGTACGCCGGCGTCGGCGACACCGCCACGGCGTGGGCCGCGATCATCCTGATCGCCCTGGTCAGCATTCTGCTCTACGCCGCGCTGGTGCTCATCGAGCGCTTCAGCCTGCCCTGGCTCCGCGAAACCACCTCCAGCCGCTGACCCACCCAGTCCTCAGCTGACCGGCGACAGCCCAGCCAGGGACCAGGCACTCCCTCACGGACCGCAACCCAGGACAGAGACCCCCACCAAGCTGACCGCGTCCGTCACCCTTCGACGGACGCAGGTGTGGCCCCAGCACAACCGGCGCAGGGATCAAGCCTGACCGCCCGAAGCCGGTTGTGCTGGGGCCACACCCCACCGAGTTCACAACAAAGACGGAGGACTCAGCTGGCCAACCGCCAGCGGCCGTTCCGGGCGACCAGGGTGGTCAGCGCCTGCGGCATCAGCCCGGAGTGGTTGTCCGGCGTCATCCGGATCGGCCCGGACAGCCCGTCCATCTGCGAGGTCTCCAGCACGTCGCGCAACCCCTCCCGGTCGACGGTCGCCGGGGGACCACCCGCGCGCAGTTCGGCGTCGACGATGAGCTGCACGGCGTCCGCTGCGAACGACGACGAACCGTGGTACCCGCCGAAGCGGGCGGTGTAGTCCTGGAACCACTGGCGACGCGCGGCCTTCGCGGGGGTGGTGGCGATGACGTCGTCGATCACCATCGTCTGCGTGAAGACCAGCGTCGCCCGCTCGGCGGCCCGGCCCGACGCGCCGAGGAAGAGGTCACCCGCGGCGGACGCGTCGAAGTACAGCGGACCGGTGAAGCCGGCCTGCTTGACCGCGCCGGCGGCGAGCATGGCCTGCTCCGGCGGGGTCCAGATGACCAACGCCTCGGGGGCGGCTGCGGCGAGCGTGCCGGCCTGCCGGTCCACCTCGGTGTCGGTGGTACGCAGCGACGCCTCGGCGGTCAGTTGGATGCCGGCCTTGCGGAACTCGCCCCGCAGGGCTTCGGCGCCCTCCCGGCCGTAGGCGTCGTCACTGCGCAGCAAGCCGACGGAGGTGACCTTCCGGCGGGCGAGTTCGACGGTGAGAGCACTGGCGTTGTCGGCAGCATTCGGTGCCAACTTGAACACGTAGCGTCGATCTGCGACCGGATTGGCCACTGCGCCGGCCGACGCTAGTGCGACGGTGGGGATCTGCTTCTCATTGATGGTGCGTGCCGCGCCGATCGCGCATTCGTTGCAGCCGCCCATGATGATGGCGCTGACGCGTTTATCGTTGCCGAAGTCGGCGATGTTGCGCAGTGACTCACTGGCGTCGGAGCGGTTGTCCTTCAACAACAGTTCGACAGTCCTGCCGTTCAGGGCGCCGGAGTCATTCAGCTGTTGGACTTTCAACTCCAGTGCCTGCCGGTACGCCTTGCCGACGCCGGCGGCCGCCCCGGACAGTTCCAGGTCGGCGGCGATGACGATCGGCGAGGTGTCCTGCTCCTGTCCGCCGAACTGGCAGCCGGTGAGAGTGGTGGCCAGCATGGCTGATGCGGCCGCCAAGGCGGTCGCGGAGCGGAAGGGGGTCAACTCGGTCCTCCTGATGCGGCGCGGGCGGGGCCCGGTCACCGGCGGCAGCACACTCCTCAGTGGATATTCTGGGTAGGTCTGCCGTACCGTGTGCGCGAAGCCTGCAAAACCTTGCCAATGCCGGGCGCTGGGGTCAAGCGGAGCCACCGGGGAGCGTTTCGGGACACCAATCCCACATGTTGGGGTAACCAGATGTTTTCGTATGCTCACGCTGGCGACATGAATGACCACTCTGGAGTGACATGCCCTGATCAAGGGCACTGTGGAAATGTAGGTATTAGTTGAGCGGACAACAGGATGCGTGTCCACCAACCGTTTCCTGCCTCACTGCGGCTTCCCAAACCCGATCTCGTCTGATGAAATCGCGGCCGTGCCGCGCGTGGCGCCGGCCGTCGTTCCAACTACGGGTCGACGGGTCAGGCGCGGAGAAAACGACGGAGGCGATGTCGTGAGCACCGGACCGACGACCCTGCCCGCCAGCGGCGATGCCGAGCACGATCGACGGCGCAGGCTGCCCCGGCTGCGCGATGCCCGGATCCGGTCCAAGCTGGCGTTGATCCTGGTCGTTCCGGTGGCTGCGGTCATCGCGTTGGCCACGGTCCGTCTGGTCGCCGTCGGTGAAGGCGCGTACGAGGCGTCCCAGGCTCGCTCGCTCACCGTCCTGTCGACGAAGATCTCCGCCTTGACCAACGACCTGCACGCCGAGCGGATGGCGGCTGCCGCCTACCTGGCCTCGACGCAGCAGCAGGTCGACGCGTACAACCTGCGGGTGCGTCGGACCCAGGAACGGGTCGACGCGTACCGGGCGGAGCGAGCCCGGATCGGCGACGTCCCCGCCGCGGTCCGTGACCGGCTGACGGCCATCGACCGGCACCTGGACACCCTCGACGGCACCCGGCAGGAAGTGCTCGACCGCCAGCAGATGCAGGTCGCCGAGGCCGCCTTGCGGTACGGCGTCGTCCTGGCCGACCTGGTCGGCTACGGCGACGGCCTGGCCCAGCTGCCGGGCGAGGAGAGCCTGGCCGACAACCGGCGCGCGGTGGCCGCCTTCGCCCGCGCCAAGGCGGCCGTGGCCGAGGAAGAGGCCGTCGCGTTCACCGCACTGACCAACGGCCGGCTCGACAACGAGCAGTTCTCCGCGTTCGTGGCCACCCTGACCGGCCAACAGGAAGCGCTGCTGGCCTTCTCGTTGGCCGCCGACCCGACCCAGCGGGCGCTGGTCGAGAGCACCGTCTCCGGTGACGCCGTGGTGCTGGCCGACCGGATCGCCACCGACATCACCCGCTCGGTCGGTCGCGGCTCGCCGGTCTCCGCCCAGGACGCCACCGCGGCGATCGGCGCGGTGCACGAGCTGATGCGGTGGGCCGAGGGCGAGCTGGAGAACCGGCTCCTCGCCCAGACCGAGCAGGCCCGCTCGGCCGTCATCCGGCAGGCGATCGTCGAGACCACGCTGGTGCTGCTCACCCTGGTCATCGCGGTGACCCTGGCCGTGGTGCTGGCCCGCTCGCTCAACCACTCGCTGCGTCGGCTCCGCGAGGGTGCGCTCTCGGTGGCCAACCACGACCTGCCCGAGGCGGTGCGCCGCCTGCAAGGGATGGGCAACGTCAGCGACGGCAGCGTCGAGGAGATCGTCCGCGAGGTACGAGACCCGATCCAGCTCAACAACCGTGACGAGGTCGGCCAGGTCGCCTCGGCGTTCAACGTCGTGCACCGGGAGGCCGTCCGGGTCGCGGCCGAGCAGGCGGCCCTGCGGAGCAGCGTCTCGGCGATGTTCCTCAACCTGGCCCGCCGCAGTCAGACGCTGGTCGACCGGATGATCGGCGAACTCGACGCGATCGAGCGCGGCGAGGAGGACCCGAAGCGGCTCGCCCAGCTCTTCGAGCTCGACCACCTCGCCACTCGAATGCGCCGCAACGACGAGAACCTGCTGGTGCTGGCCGGGGCCGACTCCGCCGTGCCGCGTCGCGACGACGCGTTGCTCGTCGACGTGCTGCGGGCCGCGCAGTCCGAGGTGGAGCTCTACAACCGGATCGAGTTCGGCACTGTCGACACCGACGTGTCGGTGGCCGCGCACGCGGTCAACGACGTCGTCCGGTTGGTGGCCGAACTGCTCGACAACGCCACCCGCTTCTCGCCGCCGAACACCACGGTGGTGGCCGACGGCCGGCGGATCCGCGACTACGTGCTCATCCAGATCGAGGACCGTGGTCTCGGCCTGACCGACGAGCAACTGGACTCGCTGAACAAGCGACTCGCCGCCCCTTCCGCCGTGGACGTCGCGGCGTTCCGGCTGATGGGTCTGGCCGTGGTCAGCCGGCTCGCGGCCCGCTACGGCATCCGGGTCGAGCTGCGCCGCAACGTCGAGGGTGGCACCGTCGCCCAGATCACGCTGCCGGCCGCCACGGTGATCCTGCCGAGCCTTCGGGGCCGCGACCAGGCGATCAACCGCCCGCGTCAGCCGCTCGCGGTCGAGCAGTCGCCGGCCGGTGCCGGTGAACCGCTCGCCGGAGCGGGACGCAGCACCACCGCCACCCTCAGCGACCGGTGGCGCAGCGCACCGGCCGCCACGCCGTGGCCCGGCGCCGACCCGACACCGCAGCACACACCACCGGCGCACACGTCCCCACCGGCGTACGCCGGCGGGTTCAACGCCGGTACGCCCACCGTCGCCTCGCCGACCATCGACCCGCTGTCCTACCGGACGGCGAACGCCCCCGGCGATCCGCAGCCGGCCGCACCCGTGCTGCCGGCCGGCCCGGTCGCCGGTGCTCCGGTCAGCACCGCGAACGGGTTCGCGCCCGCCGCTCCGAACGGCTTCACGCCGCCCGCCGCTCCGAACGGCTTCACGCCGGCGGCGGCGCCGAGCGGGTTCGCGCCGACGGCGGGCCAGGGGTCGGGCGGCGGCCAGGACACCCCGATGTTCGGTGGGCTGGGCGCCAGCCTGGCCGCGACCGCTCCGGTCGCCAGCGCACCGATCACCGCGCCGCCGGAGCCGCAGGCCGAGGCGCCGATCTTCCGCGAGATGGAGGCGGTCTGGTTCCGGTCGCACGGCAACGACGTGACGGCCATCTTCAGCCGGCCGCAGTTCGACGAGCCACCCGCGACCGCGACCGCCGGCCCGCCGGCCGCCAGCCCGTCGGCACCGGCCGTCGAGCCGACCAAGGGGCGCACTCCGCTGCCCACCCGTACGCCGGGTGCGGCTGCCGGCGACGCCTCCCTGTCGCCACCGTCGTACCCGATCTCGGCCGCTGCGTCGACCGGTACCCCGCCTGCGGCGCCCCCGCCGGCCGCGCCACCGACGCCGGCTGCCGCCCCGTCCGCCGCTGCCGGCGACGACGCCTGGCGGACCGCGGCCGACGAGGGCTGGACGCGCGCCAGCCAGGCCGCCGAGCCCACCCCGGCCGGTACCACCCGGTCCGGCCTGCCGAAGCGGGTGCCGCAGGCGCAGCTCGTTCCCGGCGGGATCGAGCCCCGGACCGGACGGGAACACAGTCGGCGTACGCCGGACGAAGTACGCGGTCTGCTGTCGGCCTACCACCGCGGCGTCCAGCGCGGCCGAACGGCCGGCGCGACTCAGAACAGCACCTCGACCAAGGAGACGAGCCGATGAACAGGCCCGCGGCCATGCAGGACATGGGTTGGCTACTCACCAACTTCGCCGACAGCGTGGCGGGCATCGCCCACGTGGTGGCGGTGTCCGCGGACGGGCTGCTGCTCGCCTCCTCCCGCGACCTGCCGGGTGACCGGGCTGATCAGCTCGCCGCCATCACCTCCGGTGTGGTCAGCCTGACCGAGGGCGCCGCGCGGATGTTCAGCGCCGGCGGGGTGTTGCAGACCGTCATCGAGATGGACAGCGGCTACCTGTTCCTGATGTCGATCAGCGACGGTTCGTCGATGGCGGTGCTCGCGGCTCGCAGCTGCGACGTCGGTCAGGTGGGTTACGAGATGGCGTTGTTGGTCGAGCGCGTCGGTGCGGCGCTGGTGCCGTTGCCCCGGGACGCGGTGCGGTCATAGCGCGCACGGTGCGACGGCGGACGGGAGAGGAGGTGATTGCGGATGGATCCGCGACGTGACCCGCGGGGCGCTCTGGTGCGACCGTACGCGGTCACCAGGGGCCGCACCGAACCGCTCCAGGACATCGCCCTGGAGGCGGTGCTGATCGCCAGCCCCACCCAGATCGCCGAGTCGCGGTTTGCCGGGCACGACAAGCATCGCATCGCCATGGTCTGCGAGGGCCGCCCTGAGTCCCTGGCGGAGATCGCCGCGTACACCCGGCTACCGCTGGGTGTCGCCCGGGTGCTGGTCGCCGACATGGTGGCCGACGGCCTGTTGACGCTACAGACGGCCGCTCCCGCCACAGGTTACGAGGAGCGGATGGAAATGCTGGGAAGGGTGCTGAGTGGACTTCGCGAGCTATGACCCCGCCGGGGCCCGCCAGAGCCGGGGAATCATCTCCGCGAAGATCGTCGTCGCGGGTGGCTTCGGTGTCGGCAAGACCACGTTGGTCGGTGCGATCTCGGAGATCACACCGCTGACCACCGAGGCGGTGATGACCGCGGCGGGCGTCGGGATCGACGACTCGTCAAAGGTGCCGGGCAAGGAGACCACCACGGTCGCCATGGACTTCGGCCGGATCACCATGGCGCAGGATCTGATCCTGTACCTCTTCGGCACACCTGGGCAGACCCGGTTCTGGTTCATGTGGGACGAGATCATCCGTGGTGCGGTGGGCGCCGCCGTGCTGGTGGACACCCGCCGGATCACCGACGCCTTCGCGCCTCTGGACTACTTCGAGAACCGCAGGCTGCCGTACGTGGTCGCGCTGAACCGGTTCGACGGCGCGCCGCAGTACGAACTGGACGAGGTACGCGAGGCGCTGGCCATCTCGCCGGACGTACCGCTGGTGATGACCGACGCCCGGCGGCGTGAGTCGGTCAAGCAGGTGATGGTGACAGTCGTCGAGCACGCCATGGCGCGGCTGCAGGCCGAACACGACAGGGGTTTCCCGACCCCGGTCGGCTGACCTCTGACGGCACCTGTCCTACCGACACCGCCCGGTGTCGGTAGGACAGGTGCCCGTCGCCTGTTAAGCGGGGCCCCCTGTACTACCCCAGGCGTTAACAAGGGGCCCTTCCTTTCACGTCAGTCGACGCGGAGGCGGTAGCCGCGCTTGACAACGGTCTGCACCACCCGGGGAGCCTTCAGACCGGCGCGTAGCCGGGCCACCGCCATCTCCACGGCGTGCTCGTCGGCACCGCGCGGCAGCGTCCGCAGCAGGGCGGTACGCGACAGCACCCGACCCGGAGACTGGGCCAGTGCCCGCAGCACCGCCATCGGCGCCGGCGCCAACGGACGCAGCTCCCCGTCCACCACGGCGGCGTGCCCGCGCAGCGTGAGCAGATGCCCGGCGACCTTGATGGTGACCGTACGGCGGGGCAGTTCGTCGACGATGGTGCGCACCAGCGCACCCAACCGGGCCCGGCTCGGCGCGCTCACCGGCACGCCCCGGCGGACCAACGGCTCGGCGGTCACCGGGCCGACACAACTGGCCAGCACGTCGCTGCGCAACGCGGCCAGGACCGCCTCCGTCCGGTCACCCGCGGCGCGCAGCAGCGCCTCCGCCGCCGGTGCCGAGGTGAAGGTGACCGCGTCCACCAGCCGCCCGGCCACCAGGTCGACCAGCCGGTGCAGAGGCGCCGGATCGGTCGGTGGCGCCCAGCGGTAGACCGGAATCTCGATGACGGTCGCCCCGGCCTCCTCCAGGGCGCGGGTGCACTCGGGCTGCCGATCGCCGTGCAACTGCATGGCGATCACCTGCCCGGCCACCCCCCGCTGGCGCAGGTGCTCGACGACCTCGTCACAGCTCTCCGATTCCGGGGACCACTGGTCGTACAGGCCGGCCGCGCGGATCGCGCCACGTGCCTTCGGGCCCCGGGCCACCACGTACGCGTCGCTGAGCACCGAGCGCAGCGGCTCGGCGACCCCCCAGCCTTCGGCGGCCTCCAGCCACCCGCGCATGCCGATCCCGGTGTTGGCCATCAGCACGTCCGGTGGCCGGTCCAGGCAGGCCCGGGTGGCCTCGCGCAGCGCGCTGTCGTCCGCGAGCGGCACGATCCGCAGCGCGGGCGCGAGCACCACCCGCGCGCCGCGCCGCTGGAGCAGCGCGGCGAGTTCGTCTCGCCGCCGGTCGGCGGTCACCCCGATGGTGAAGCCGGCCAGTTCCTCGCGCATTCACTCCTCCTGTCGCAGCCGCACCTCGACCATGCCGTCCCGGCAACGGATCTCGTGCCGGGCAACACAGACACCTGGCAGGTCGAGACAGTCCCCCGTACGCAGGTCGTACACCTGCTTGTGCAGCGGCGAGGCGACCGTGGGCACGCCGCGGCGGCTGCCCACGATGCCCCGGGACAGCACGTACGCGCCGGTGACCGGGTCTCGGTTCTCGATTGCGTACAACCCGTCGGCGGTCCGGAAGAGCGCGACCTGGACGCCGTCGATCAGGGCGGCGACGCCCCGGTCCAGGTCCAGTCGGCTCAGCGGGCAGACGGTGTGCCAGCGCACGGTCGTCACGGTGCTCATCGCCGCACCTCCGGCAGCCCGAGGGTGACCGATTGCCGGCCGTCGGATGTGGATGGTCGGCCGCCGGCGGGTACGGGTTGCCCGCGTTCGGTGACGAAGGTGATCGACGGGTCGGGTACGTCCGGCGCGTTGACGAAGGAGGTGAACCGGCGTAACCGGTCCGGGTCGTCGAGCACGTCACGCCATTCGTCCGAGTAGGACGTGACGTGCCGGGCCATCGCGGCGTCGAGGTCGGCGCAGAGGCCGAGCGAGTCGTCCACGATGACTGCTCGCAGGTGGTCGAGGCCGCCGTCCATGGCTTCGATCCAGGCGGCGGTGCGTTGCAACCGGTCGGCGGTGCGGATGTAGTACATGAGGAATCTGTCCATGAGCTGGATCAGTGCTTCCGTGGACAGATCAGTGGCGAACAGGTCGGCGTGCCGGGGCCGGAAGCCACCGTTGCCGCCGAGGTAGAGGTTCCAGCCGGTCTCGGTGGCGATGATGCCGAAATCCTTGCTGCGCGCCTCGGCGCACTCCCGAGCACAACCGGAGACCGCCGACTTGATTTTGTGTGGGGCGCGCAGTCCCCGGTAGCGCAGTTCGAGCGCGACGGCGAGGCCGACCGAGTCCTGCACGCCGTACCGGCACCAGGTCGAGCCGACACAGGACTTCACCGTCCGCAGCGCCTTGCCGTACGCGTGACCGGACTCGAACCCGGCGTCGACCAGCCGACGCCAGATCTGCGGCAGTTGCTCCACCCGGGCCCCGAACAGGTCGATCCGCTGACCACCGGTGATCTTCGTGTAGAGCTGGAAGTCCCGGGCCACCTCGCCGATGACGATGAGCTTCTCCGGGGTGATCTCACCGCCGGGGATCCGGGGCACCACCGAGTAGCTGCCGTCGCGTTGCAGGTTCGCCAGGAAGTGGTCGTTGGTGTCCTGCAACGCGGCCTGCTCGCCGTCGAGGATGTGCCCGTTGCCGAGCGAGGCGAGGATCGAGGCGACGACCGGCTTGCAGATGTCGCAACCCCGGCCCCGCCCGTGTTCGGTGATCAGCCGGGAGAAGGTCCGGATGCCGCGTACCCGGACGATGTCGAACAGCTCCTGCCGGCTGAGGTCGAAGTGCTCGCACAGCGCCCGGGACTGGGTGACCCCGGCCGCGTCGAGCAGTTGCTTGAGCATCGGCACGCAGGAACCGCAACTGGTGCCGGCCCGGGTGCACGCCTTCAGGGCGGCCACGTCCGCGCAACCGTCGGCGATGGCCGCGTCGATGTCCGCGCGGGTCACCGCGTTGCAGGAACAGACCTGCGCGGACGCCGGCAGCGCCCCCACCGTCGCGCCCTCGGCACCGGCCGGGGCGAGCAACGCCAACGGGGGCGCCGGCAGCGGCCCGCCCACACTCGCCCGTAGGGTCGGGTACGCGCTGGCGTCACCCACCAGCACCCCACCGAGCAGCGTCGTCGCGTCGTCGGAGAGGACCAGCTTGGCGTAGACCCGGGTGGCCGGATCGGTGTACGTCACGTCCAGGCAGCCCGGCGTGGCGCCGTGCGCGTCACCGAACGAGGCCACGTCGACGCCGAGCAGCTTGAGCTTGGTGGCGGTGTCCGCGCCGGGGAAGGTGGCCGCCCCACCGACCAGCCGGTCGGCCACCACCTCGGCCATCGCGTACCCGGGTGCCACCAGGCCGTAGCAGGTGCCCTCGACCGCCGCGCACTCGCCGACCGCGTAGATCCGCTCGTCGCTGGTGCGGCAGGAATCGTCCACCAGCAGCCCGCCGCGCGGGCCGACGTCGAGTCCGGCGCGACGGGCCAACTCGTCACGGGGGCGGATGCCGGCGGCCACCACCACCAGGTCGGCGTCGAGCAGCGTGCCGTCGGCCAGTTCCAGGACGGCGACCGCACCGTCCGGTCCGGGCCGCAACGCGGTGGTGGCCACTCCGAGGTGGCACGCCACCCCCAGTTCCTCCACGTACCGGCGCAGCAGCGCACCACCGGCGGTGTCGACCTGGGCCGGCATCAGCCGGGGCGCGAACTCCACCACGCTCGTGGACAGGCCGAGCAGGCGTAGCGCATTCGCCGCCTCCAGGCCGAGCAGACCGCCCCCGATCACCGCACCGGTCCGCCGGCCCTGCGCGTGCCCCTCGATCGCCGCCAGGTCGTCCAGCGTCCGGTAGACGAACACCCCGGGCAGGCCGACGCCGTCGACCGGGGGCACGAACGCCGACGAACCGGTGGCGAAGACCAGCACGTCGTACGGGTACTCGCCGTCGGCCGTGGTCACCACCCGACATGCCCGGTCCACCCCGAGGGCCGCCTCACCGAGGCGTAGCCGCACCCCGTCGTACGCGGTGTGCAGGTTCAGGTCGTCGGCCGAGACGCCGTCGAAGTACGCCGAGAGCCGCACCCGGTCGTACGCCGGTCGGGGCTCCTCGGCGAGCACGGTGACCCGCCAGCGGCCCTGCGGGTCCCGCGAACGCAGTGCGTCCACGAACCGCTGCCCGACCATGCCGTTGCCGATCACGACCACGTTGCCGCCGGTCATCGTCCCACCTCCACCGGATCCGCTCTGGACAACCAGTCGACGATGCCGGCGACCGCGTCCCGGCAGCTGCCGCAGCCGGTACCGGCCCTGGTCCCGGCGACGACCTCGTCGAACGTGCGCGCCCCGCTCCGCCAGCAGGTCACCAGCGCGCCCTTGCTGACCGTGTTGCACTGGCACACGGTGGCCGTGTCGGGCATCAACGCCGGGGAGGCGGCAGGTGCCGCGACGGCCCCGCCCACGGCCCGGCCGAGCAGCAGTGCCCGCCGGTCGGCGGGTACCGGATGACCCCGGTCGAACAACTGGATGACCGTGCCCACCGACGGGTTGTCGCCGAGCAGGATCGCGGCGGCCAACCGCTCGTCGTGGATGCGCAGCCGGGCGTACGTGCCCCGGGCCGGGTCGGCGAAGGTCAACTGTTCGCCGGGACCGTTCGTCGGGTCACCCATCGCCGCGAGGTCGATGCCGGCCGCCTTGAGCCGGGTGACCACCGGCCGGGGGTGGTAGCGGGCCTGCGGGTCCTGCCCGGTCAGCAGTTGGGCCACCACCCGGGCCTGCGACCAGGCCGGGGCGACCAGGCCGGTCGGGGCGGTGCCGTGCTGCGCGCAGTCGCCGATCGCGGAGATCCGGGGGTCGCTGGTGCGCAGCCGGTCGTCGACCAGCACACCCCGGTCCACCGGCAGGCCGGCCGCCTCGGCGAGCGCGGTGTCGGGGCGTACCCCGCAGGCGAGGACCAGCAGGTCGGCGTCGAGCGTACGGCCGTCGGACAGGCTCAGCCGGACCCCGCAGGCGTCGGCCGTCAGGCCGGTCGGGGTGACGGCCAGGTGGGTGGTCACGCCGAGTTCGGCGAGGGTGCCGGCCAGGATCTCGCCGGCCATGGCGTCGAGTTGGCGTTCCATCAGGTACGGCACCCGGTGCACCACCGCGACGTCCAGCCCTCGTGCGGCCAGCCCACGGGCGGCCTCCAGGCCGAGCAGCCCACCGCCGAGCACCAGGGCGCGGCGGGCGCCCTCGGCCAGGGCGAGGATGCGCCGGCAGTCGGCCAGGGTCCGGAAGGCGACCACCCGTTGCGGCGGCGAGGTCGGGTCGAGGCCGGGCAACGCCGGCACCACCGCCTGCGCACCGGTGGCGAGCACCAGGTGGTCGTAGCCGATCCGGTCGCCGTCGTCGGTGCGTACCTCCCGGGTGGCACGGTCGATGGCCCGTACCGCGACTCCGGTGCGCAGGTCGACGCCGCGACCGGTGGCCTCCGTCAACTCCACGTCCGGCTCGCCGATCTTGCCGGCGAGCAGCGTGGACAGCATGATCCGGTTGTACGCCCGGTGCGGCTCCGCACCGACCACGGTGACCTTGTCCTGACCCCGGGCGTGCAACTCGGCGGCGAGACGGGCGCCGGCCATCCCGTTGCCGACCACCACCACCCGCTCGCCGCTCATCGCGTCGGGCCGGCCGTCCGCTCGCTGGCGCTCACTCATGACGCCACCCGTTCCACCCGGACCGCGCAGATCTTGAATTCGGGCATGCCGGAGATCGGGTCGACGGCGTCGTTGGTGACGGAGTTGGCCCGGGCGGCGCCACCCCAGTGGAACGGTGCGAAGACGGTGTCCGGCCGGATCGCCGGGCTGAGCCGGGCCGGTGCCCGGAACTCGCCCCGCCGGGAGAGCACCCGCACCGGTTCGCCGTCGGCCACCCCGAGCCGCCCGGCGAGGTCGGGATGCAGCTCCACGAAGGCGTCGGGAGCGGCCTGGCGCAGCGCGGCCACCCGGCGGGTCTGGGTGCCGGACTGGTACTGGGCGAGCACCCGGCCGGTGGTGAAGTGCAGCGGGTACTCCGCGCAGACCTCCTCGGCCGCCGGCCGGTGCTCCACCGGATGGAACCGGGCGCGTCCGTCGGGGGTGGGGAAGCCGTCGGCGAACAGTCGCGGCGAGTCCGGCCCGTCCTCGCGGGGGCACGGCCAGAACACGCCGTCGGCGGCGTCGATCCGGTCCCAGCCGATCCCGGCGTAGTCGGCGATCCCGCCGGCCGAGGCCCGCCGCAGTTCGGCGAAGACGGTACGCGGGTCGGCGGCTCGCGCCTCGCGTTCGCTGTCGGCGGCTGCTTCGGCGTCGCTGTCGGCTGTTAACAGGGGGCCCCTGCTCTGCGCGAGGCGATAAGAAGGGGCCCTTCCTTTCAACCGGGTGGTGAGGGTGGCGAGGATGGCGAGGTCGGTGCGGACGCCGGGCGGGGGTGGGCGCAGGGCGCGGCGACGCAGCACCCGTCCCTCCAGATTGGTCATCGTGCCGTCCTCCTCGGCCCACTGGGCGGTGGGCAGCACCACGTCGGCCAGCGCCGCCGTCTCGGAGAGCAGGAGATCGGTGACGACGAGCAGGTCCAGCTCGCGCAGTCGGCTCTCGATCCGTGCCGCCCGAGGGGCGGAGACCACCGGGTTGGAGCCGAAGACCAGCAGCGCGCGGGGACCGTCCGACGTGCCGAGCGAATCCAGCAACTGGTACGCGGGCACGCCGGGGCCGGGCAGGTCGTCGGCGGACACTCCCCACACCTGCGCGACGTGGGCACGGGCCGCCGGGTCGTCGATCCTGCGGTAACCGGGCAGCTGGTCGGCCTTCTGCCCGTGCTCGCGGCCACCCTGCCCGTTGCCCTGCCCGGTGAGGCAGCCGTACCCGGAGCCGGGGCGGCCGGGCAGGCCGAGCGCCAGGGCGAGGTTGACGAAGGCGGTGACCGTGTCGACGCCCTTGGCGTGCTGTTCCGCGCCCCGCGCGGTGAGGATGATCGCCCGTTTCGCGGTGCCGAGGGCGCGGGCCGTCGCCTCCAGGTCGGCCACCGGTACGCCGGAGAGCGCCTCGGCCCGCGCCGGCCACCAACCCGCCACCGTGCGCCGGACGTCGGTGAAGCCGGTGGTACGGGTGGCCACGTAGTCGTCGTCGACGTAGCCCTCGGTCAGGGCGATGTGCAGCAGCGCGTTGGCCACCGCCAGGTCGGTGCCGGGCAGCGGTTGCAGGTGCAGGTCGGCCTGCCGCGCGGTGGCGGTGACCCGGGGGTCGACCACGATCAGCCTGCCGCCGCGCTGCCGCAGCTCGGTGAGCCAGCGCACCAGCGGGGGCATGGTCTCCGCCGGGTTCGCGCCGACCAGCACCAGGGTGTCGGCGTGCCCGAGGTCGGACAGCGGGAACGGCAGTCCACGGTCGACACCGAAGGCGCGCATCCCGGCCGCGGCCGCCGACGACATGCAGAACCGTCCGTTGTAGTCGATGTTGCGGGTGCCCAGCGTGACGCGGGCGAACTTGCCCAGCGCGTACGCCTTCTCGTTGGTGAGCCCGCCGCCACCGAAGACGGCGACCGCGTCGCGGCCGTGTCGTCGCTGCACCTCGCCGATGCCGGTGGCGATGCGGTCCAGCGCGGCCTCCCAGCCGGCCGGGCGGAGTTCGCCGCTGGCCGGGTCGCGCAGCAGCGGGGTGGTCAGCCGGTCCGGGTGGGTCAGCAGCTCGGCCGAGGTCCAGCCCTTCTGGCACAGGCCGCCGCGGTTGGTGGGGAACTGCCGGGGGAGTACGGACACCCGGCCGTCCTGATCACGCAGCGTCATCCCGCACTGGAGGGCGCAGTACGGGCAGTGCGTCGCCACCTCCCGGGGCGGGTGCCCCGATGCAGTCGCCGACCGTGCACCGTCTGTCATGTCGGCAAAGCGTGCCGCCGCCCAGTTTCCGGCCCGCGTCCCGTTTGTTTCGGTCCTGTCAAGTGCCGCTCACACCGCACGGCGGCGGCGCACCGGATCGCATGGCCTAGAATGTGGAACGAGGCTCCCGCATATTGGGAAGACTGGAGTGGTCGCCATGGACGTGTCTCAGGCGTTCGACGCCGCAGCCGGCAGCTACGATGCGGCCCGGCGACGGCTGGTGCCCTGCTTCGACGACTTCTACGGCACCGCCGTCGAGGTGGTCGCACCGCCGTTGCGGGCCGCCCTCGCCGCCGGACGTACGCCTCAGGTGCTGGACCTCGGCGCCGGCACCGGCCTGCTGTTCGTCGCTGATCGCCGCCGTCGTGCCCGAGGCCCGGCTGACCCTGGTCGACGCCGCGCCGAAGATGCTCGCCGTCGCCACCGAGCACCTGACCGGCCGGGGCGTACCCCACCGGGTGGTGCTTGCCGACCTGGCCGACCCGCTGCCCGAGGGCCGGTACGACGCCGTGGTCAGCGCGCTGGCGATCCACCACCTCGACGACGCGGGCAAGCGGGACCTGTACCGGCGGGCGGCCGAGGCGCTCACGCCCGGCGGCGCCTTCGTCAACGCCGAACAGGTAGCCGGCCCGACGGCCGCACTGGACCGGCGCTACCACCAGGTCTGGCTGTCGCAGATCGTCGAGCGCGGCTCCGACGCCGACGAGATCGCCGCCGCCGAGCAGCGGATGGCGTACGACCGGCCCGCGCCGGTGGGCGAGCAGTGCCGGTGGCTGACCGAGGTCGGCCTGGTGGACGTGGACTGCTTCTTCAAGGCCTGGCGCTTCGCCGTCTTCGGCGGCCACGCCCCGGAGTTGCCCGACAGTGTGCGGATCGGATGACTGGCGGTCATACCAGCGGTAGTCTGACTGGCATGACAGCCAAGGTGACTCTGTCGTTCTCCGACGAGACGATCGCGGACGCCCGACGGTTCGCCAAACGGGAAGGGCTCTCCCTCTCCGCCTGGATGGACCAGGCCGCGCGGGAGAAGGCGCTGCGCGAGGTCTTCGCGGCCCACGCCGCCGCGGTGGGTCGGGCCGGGCTGGATCTGGAGTCCGCCTCGCTGGCCGACGCGCAGGAGGTGGGCATGGTCGACGACCTGCTCTTCGGTGGTCGCCCACGTGCTGCGTAGGGGCGAGGTCTGGCGGATCGAGGGGGCCCGCGAGCGGCTCGGGCTGGTGATCAGTTCCGACGTCTACAACTCCACCGCCGTGCCCATCGTGATCGTCGCCGAGGTGGTCGAGGCGGCGTTGCTGCGTGACTCGCCGCTGGCGGTGCCGATGGGTGGCTGGGTGGTGATGCCCGACCGGATCTCCTCGCCGATGAAGAAGTGGTTCACCGAGTGCGTGGACGTGGCCGACGCCGAGACGATGCGCCACGTCGACCGGGCACTGCGCATCCTCCAGCAACTCTGAACCGGCGCGTCTCACCGCGCACCCCGGCCGGTGGTGCGCGTCCCGTTGCCGGGTCGACCCGAAGGACGAACGCCACGGTAACTGTCGATTCCTAGCTTCGGCGCCATGACCACCACGAGCGCGCAACCCGAGGCCGTCCAGGAGGAGACCCTGGACCGCCGTCCCGGCCGCTGGATCGGGCACTGGGCACCGGAGGACCACACCTTCTGGCGTACGACCGGCAGCCGGATCGCCCGCCGCAACCTGATCTGGTCGATCTTCGCCGAACACATCGGCTTCTCGGTGTGGCTGCTGTGGAGCATCGTCGTCGTCCGGCTCGGTGACGCCGGTTGGCAGTTGACCACCAGCCAGGCGCTCTGGCTGACCGCCGTACCGAGCGGGGTCGGCGCGTTGCTGCGGTTGCCGTACACCTTCGCGGTGCCGGTGTTCGGCGGCCGGAACTGGACGATCGTCTCCGCCCTGCTGCTGATCGTGCCCTGCGCGGGCCTGGCCTGGGCGGTCGAGCGGCCGGAGGTCGGCTTCCCGGTGTTGCTGCTGATCGCCGCCACCGCCGGGTTCGGCGGCGGCAACTTCGCCTCCAGCATGGCCAACATCTCCTTCTTCTATCCGGAACGGGAGAAGGGCTGGGCGCTGGGGCTCAACGCCGCCGGCGGCAACATCGGTGTGGCGGTGGTGCAGTTCCTGGTGCCGCAGATGATCGTGCTCGGTGGCGGGCTCGCGCTGGCCCGGGCCGGGCTGATGTACATCCCGCTGGCGGTGATCGCCGCGGTCTGCGCGTACCTGTTCATGGACAACCTGGTGGAGGCGAAGGCCGACGTACGGCCGGTCTGGTCGTCGCTGCGGCATCGGGACACCTGGATCATGTCCCTGCTGTACATCGGCACCTTCGGCTCGTTCATCGGCTACTCGGCGGCCTTCCCGACCCTGCTCACCTCGGTGTTCGGTCGGCCGGACGTCGCACTGACCTGGGCCTTCCTCGGCGCGGCGGTCGGCTCGTTCTGCCGCCCCTTCGGCGGCCGGCTCTCCGACGTGGTGGGCGGCGCCCGGGTGACGATGGTCAGCTTCGTGCTGATGGCCGTCGGCGCGCTGGCCGCGCTCTGGTCGGTCGAGCAGCGCAGCCTGGGCGTCTTCTTCGTGGCCTTCCTGCTGCTGTTCGTGGCCACCGGCGTCGGCAACGGCTCGACCTACCGGATGATCAGTCGGATCTTCCAGGTCAAGGGGGAGGAGCTGGGGGGCTCGCCGGAGGTGATGCTGGCGATGCGCCGGCAGGCCGCCGGCGCGTTGGGCATCATCTCGGCGGTCGGTGCCCTCGGTGGTTTTCTGGTGCCGATCTGTTACGCCTGGGCCCGGTCGACCTACGGTGGGATCCAGCCGGCGCTGCGCTTCTACGTGGGCTTCTTCCTGGTGCTGCTCGTGCTCACCTGGGCCGCGTACCTGCGTCCCGGGGCCCGGCTGGCCCGGGCCGGGGTGTGATCAAGGCCATTTCCGGTGCCGTCGGCGCGCCTGCCGGACCCCGTTTTGACCGGCCGGTCGGGCTGCGGGTATCGTTGCCTGCTGTTGTACGACATCTGTGGGCGTGCCGCCTGAGGTACGCTTGGTCGTTCGTGCGCGCTGGTCCGGCTGGGATGTCCTGGTCACCTCGGCGCGCGACCCCAGACCGACGACGAGACAAGGTAGACCTGTGCGTACGTACAGCCCGAAGCCGGGTGAGATCGAGCGTCAGTGGCACGTCATCGACGCCTCTGATGTCGTGCTGGGCCGCCTGGCCACCCACGCCGCCACGCTGCTGCGGGGCAAGCACAAGCCGACTTTCGCGCCGCACGTCGACACGGGCGACTTCGTCGTCGTCGTGAACGCGGGCAAGGTTGCGCTGACCGGCAACAAGCGCCAGCAGAAGATCGCTTACCGGCACTCCGGTTACCCGGGTGGCCTCAAGCAGGTCGGCTACGAGGAGCTGCTGTCCAAGCGCCCCGAGCGGGCCATCGAGCTGGCTGTCAAGGGGATGCTCCCGCACAACAAGCTCGGCCGTCAGCTGATCAAGAAGCTGAAGGTCTACGCCGGTGCAGAGCACCCGCACGGCGCGCAGCAGCCGATGCCGTTCGAGATCAAGCAGATCGCGCAGTGAGCGCGGGCGAAGGAAGCAGCATGACCGACATCACCGCCACCGAGGTTGCCCCCGAGGCCACCGAGGCGCCGGCGCCCGTCGCCCGCGCGCCTCGTGGTGACCGCCCGATCCAGACCGTGGGCCGCCGCAAGGAGGCCATCGTCCGGGTGCGGATCGTGCCGGGCACCGGCAAGATCACCTGCAACGGTCGGGACCTTGAGGCCTACTTCCCGAGCAAGGTGCACCAGCAGCTGATCAAGGACCCGCTGGTCACCGCCGAGAAGCCCGAGGCCTTCGACGTCATCGCCAACCTGCGTGGCGGCGGCACCACCGGCCAGGCCGGTGCGCTGCGGCTGGCCATCGCCCGGGCGCTGATCGTCAACGAGCCGGACGACCGCCCGGCCCTGAAGAAGGCCGGCTTCCTGACCCGGGACGCCCGGGTCAAGGAAAGCAAGAAGTACGGCCTCAAGAAGGCCCGTAAGGCTCCTCAGTACTCGAAGCGCTGATCTTCAGCCGCACCTTGTACTTCTGACGGACGGCCGGTCCGCCTCCCCTCGACTCGGGAGGTGGGCCGGCCGTTTCCGCCTCTTCGTGACAGGGCAGGTTCCGCCCCTTCTCACAGGGCAGTTTCCGTCCTCCTTTCCCAGGGCAATTTCTCCCACGACGGCAAGTTTCATCGGAGGTTGGCGGGTATGGGCCGGTTGTTCGGCACGGACGGCGTACGCGGGCGCGCGAACGCCGATCTCACCCCGGAGTTGGCACTCTCGGTGGCGGTCGCGGCTGCCCACACCCTTGCCGAGTCGGATCGAAGTCATGCCCCGCTGGCCGTGGTCGGACGGGACACCCGGGCCAGCGGCGAGATGCTGGAGGCGGCCGTGGTCGCCGGGCTGACCAGCGCGGGCGCGACTGTCGTCCGGGTCGGTGTGCTGCCCACCCCGGCCGTGGCGTTCCTCACCGCGGAGGCCAAGGCGGACCTCGGGGTGATGCTGTCCGCCTCGCACAACCCGATGCCGGACAACGGGATCAAGCTCTTCGCGGCCGGCGGGCACAAGCTGCCCGACGAGATCGAGATGCGGATAGAGGCGACCGTCGAGGCCAACGGCAGCACCGCCTGGAAGCGCCCGGTCGGCGCGGGAGTCGGTCGGGTGCACGACCTGCTCGATGGTGCCGACCACTACGTGCAGCACCTCGTCGGCACCGTGCCGCACCGCCTCGACGGGATCAAGGTCGTGGTGGACTGCGCCAACGGCGCCGCCGCCGAGGTGGCGCCGGCGGCGTACCGGGAGGCCGGTGCCGAGGTCATCGCGATCCACGCCGAGCCGGACGGGCTGAACATCAACGACGAGTGCGGGTCGAACCACATCGCGACCCTGCGTCAGGCAGTGGTCGAGCACGGCGCGCACCTGGGCATCGCGCACGACGGTGACGCCGACCGGTGCGTCGCGGTGACCGCCGACGGCGACGAGGTCGACGGCGACCAGGTGATGGCGATCCTGGCCCTGGCCATGCGGGAGGCCGGCACGCTGACCGGGGACACCCTGGTCGCCACCGTGATGAGCAACCTCGGCCTGCGCCTGGCCATGTCCGCCGAAGGCATCCGACTGATCGAGACCAAGGTCGGCGACCGGTACGTGCTGGAGGAGTTGCGCGCCTCCGGGTTGGCGCTCGGTGGCGAGCAGAGCGGACACATCGTGATGCCCGCGTACGCGACCACCGGCGACGGGGTGCTGACCGGGTTGCACCTGATGGCCCGGATGGCGGCCACCGGCCGTACCCTGGCCGACCTCGCGGCGGTGGTGACCAAGCTGCCGCAGGTGCTGATCAACGTGCCGGTCGGGGACCGCACCGTGGGTGCCGCCGCGCCGGCGGTCCGCGCCGAGGTGCAGCGGGCCGAGGCCGAGCTGGGCGAGACCGGCCGGGTGCTGCTGCGCCCGTCGGGCACCGAGCCGCTGGTGCGGGTGATGGTCGAGGCGGCCACCGAGGCGGTCGCTCAGGAGGTCGCCGAACGCATCGCCACCCAGGTCCGCACCGCCAGCCCTGCAGTGTAAGGAAGGGCACCTTATTAACGCCTCGGGTAGAGGAAGGGCCCCCTCTTAACGAAGCGCAGCGCCCAGGCGGGACACCGCCTCGGCGAGCAGCTCTGGGCGTTTGCAGAAGGCGAAGCGAATCAGCCGACGGCCGGCCACAGGGTCGTCGTAGAAGACCTGGGTGGGCACGGCCACCACCCCGCAACGCTGCGGCAGCGAACGGCAGAACTCGATGCCGTCGTCGCCGCCGAGCGGGCCGATGTCCGCGGTGACGAAGTACGTTCCCTCCGGGGTGAGCACCTCGAATCCGGCCTCGGTGAGCCCGCCGATCAGCTGGTCCCGGCGGGCCTGCATGCCGGCGCGGAACTCGGTGAAGTAGGCGTCGGGCAGGCCGAGCGCGACCGCCACGGCGGGTTGCAGGGGTGCGGCGTTGACGAAGGTGAGGAACTGCTTGACCCGCAGCATCGCGGAGACCAGCGCGGCCGGCCCGCTCGCCCAGCCCACCTTCCAACCGGTGCAGGAGAAGGTCTTGCCAGCCGAGGAGATGCGCAGGGTGCGCTCGCGCATGCCGGGCAGGCTCGCCAGCGGGATGTGTTCGCTCGCCGCGTCGGTGAAGACCAGGTGCTCGTACACCTCGTCGGTGACCGCGTACGCGCCGTGCTCCTGGCAGAGTTCGGCGACCAGGGCCAGTTCGGCCGGGGTGAAGACCTTGCCGGTCGGGTTGTGCGGCGAGTTCAGCAGCACCAGCCGGGTACGCGGGCCGAACGCGGCGCGCAGCGCCGCCGGGTCGAAGGCGTACCGGCCGTCGGGGCCGGGGCGCAGGGTGACCGGTCGCCGCACCGCACCGGCCAGCGCGATCGAGGCGGCGTACGAGTCGTAGTACGGCTCGAAGCAGACCACCTCGTCACCGGGCTCGCAGAGGGCGAGGATCGCCGCGGCGATCGCCTCGGTGGCACCGGCGGTGATCACCACTTCGCCGTCCGGGTCGTACTCCAGGCCCCAGAAGCGGTGTTGGTGGGCCGCCACCGCCGCGCGCAGCTCGGGGATGCCGGGGCCCGGCGGGTACTGGTTGCGGCCGGAGCGCAGCGCCTCGGCCGCGGCGGCGAGCATCTCCGGCGGGCCGTCGGTGTCCGGGAAGCCCTGCCCGAGGTTCACCGCGCCGGTCCGGACGGCGAGGGCGGACATCTCGGCGAAGATCGTCGTCCCGAACGGGCGCATCCGGTTCACCAGGGGGTCGACATCAGTGCTCGTCACGCCCGTCAGGGTACGGGTGCGGGCCATCGCGTCGCCCGGCCCAACGTGAGTGCTTTGTGAGCCCGATCACCCAATCCTGCCTAATCGCTCAAATTCAGTGATTGTTTACCCGGCTTTCGCGCAGACAACGTGAGCGAAACTAGTTAGGCTGCCACCCATGTGTGGAATCGTGGGTTACGCCGGTGCCCGACCGGCGCTCGGCATCGTGCTCGACGGTCTGCGGCGACTGGAGTACCGCGGCTACGACTCGGCCGGCGTCGCCGTCGCCTGCGACGGACAGCTGTTGACCGAGAAGAAGGCCGGCAAGCTGGCCAACCTGGAGAAGGTGCTCTCCGAACGCGCCGCCGAGGACCCGGACGGTTGCGGTGCCAGCCCGCTCGGCATCGGCGACGGCACCACCGGCATCGGCCACACGCGCTGGGCCACCCACGGCGGCCCCACCGACCGCAACGCCCACCCGCACCTGTCGCCGGACGGCCGGGTCGCGGTCATCCACAACGGCATCATCGAGAACTTCGCCAAGCTCCGCACCGAGTTGGAGGACGACGGCGTCACCTT
This sequence comes from Micromonospora fiedleri, assembly GCF_016774385.1. NCBI lineage: Bacteria > Bacillati > Actinomycetota > Actinomycetes > Micromonosporales > Micromonosporaceae > Micromonospora > Micromonospora fiedleri. The sequence continues at coordinate 511,168 of NZ_JAETXL010000005.1, read as the reverse complement.
CGCCAGCGACACCGACACCGAGTGCGCGGCGCACCTGCTCGCCAAGGCACTGGCCGAGCTGCGCGCGGCCGGTCAGCCGGACGGGCCGCACCTGCTCTCCGCCGCCATGCAGGTGGTCTGCCAGCGGCTGGAGGGTGCCTTCACGCTGCTCGCCGTGGACGCCGCGATCCCCGGTGCGGTGGTCGGCGCCCGCCGCAACTCACCCCTGGTGGTCGGCCGGGGCGACGGGGAGAACTACCTGGCCAGCGATGTCGCCGCGTTCATCGAACACACCCGCGACGCGGTCGAGCTGGGCCAGGACCAGATCGTCCTGATCACCGCCGACACCATCGAGATCACTGACTTCGCCGGTCAGCCCGCCAGCGGCAAGGACTTCCACATCGACTGGGACTCCTCGGCCGCGGAGAAGGGCGGCTACGACTGGTTCATGCTCAAGGAAATCGAGGAGCAGCCGCAGGCCGTCGCCGACACGCTGCTCGGCCGACTGACCGAGAGCGGCGAGATCATGCTCGACGAGGTGCGCCTCAGCGACCAGGATCTACGCGATGTCGACAAGATCTTCATCGTGGCCTGCGGCACCGCGTACCACTCCGGACTGGTCGCCAAGTACGCCATCGAGCACTGGACCCGGATCCCCTGCGAGGTGGAGCTGGCCAGCGAGTTCCGCTACCGCGACCCGGTGCTCGACCGGTCCACGCTGATCGTGGTGATCTCGCAGTCCGGCGAGACGATGGACACCCTGATGGCGCTGCGGCACGCCAAGGACCAGAAGGCCCGGGTGCTGGCCATCTGCAACACCAACGGCTCCACCATTCCCCGCGAGTCCGACGCGGTGCTCTACACCCACGGCGGGCCGGAGATCGCCGTCGCCTCCACCAAGGCGTTCCTCACCCAGTTGGTCGCCTGCTACCTGATCGGCCTGCACCTGGCCCAGGTGCGCGGCATCAAGTTCGCCGACGAGGTGGCGGCCGTGGTGGAGCAGCTGCACCAGGTGCCGGACAAGCTGCGCGAGCTGCTCGGGCGCATCGAGCCGGTCCGGGAGCTGGCCCGCGAGCTGGCCGACCAACCGACGGTGCTGTTCATCGGCCGGCACGTGGGCTACCCGGTGGCGCTGGAGGGTGCGCTCAAGCTCAAGGAGTTGGCGTACATGCACGCCGAGGGCTTCGCCGCGGGCGAGCTCAAGCACGGCCCGATCGCCCTGATCGACCAGGGCACCCCGGTGATCTGCGTGGTGCCCTCGCCGGTGGGCCGCGGCCTGCTGCACGACAAGATCGTCTCCAACATCCAGGAGGTACGCGCCCGAGGCGCCCGCACCATCGTGATCGCCGAGGAGGGCGACGAGTCGGTGGTGCGTTACGCCGACCATCTGATCTACGTGCCGCGTACGCCGACGCTGCTCGCGCCGCTGCTGACGACCGTGCCGTTGCAGATCTTCGCCGCCGAGATCGCCGCCGCCCGGGGGCACGACGTGGACCAACCGCGCAACCTCGCCAAGTCCGTCACCGTCGAGTAGCCGGTCGCGCCGGGCGGTCACCCCTGACCGCCCGGCCACCGGTTCTGCCGAAGCGCCGTCATTGCTTGGCCGCCGCGCTTCTGCCGGAGCATCGTCACCGCCTGGCCGCCGCTTCTGCCGTTGGGAGCGCCGTCACTGGCCGAGGACGATCCGGGCCATGCCGTCCAGCGCTGGATTGTCCGGATGCCAGTAGCCGCTGTGGCCGTACCGGCCGCTGGGGAAGCTCCGGCCGCCGAAGGAGGGTTCGGCCGGGTCCCGCCCGAACCAGCGTTGGTCGTCGTCGCCGGTCAGCAGCCCGACGATCCCGGCGGCGGGGGAGAGGCTGAGCACCGCGTGCCGGGCCAGCTCGCCCGGCGAGCGGGTCAGCCGGATCACGTCGTCGGGCGCGCGGCTGGCCCACACCTGTCCGGCCGGTACGCCCAGGTCGGTGGCGTGCTGCACGCCGACTCCGGGCGAGCCGACGAAGACCAACGCGTCGGCGGCGAGCCCGTGATCCCGGGCGGCGCCGCCCACCACCAGCGACCCGTAGCTGTGCCCGAGCACTGTCTGCCGGGCGGCCGGCCCGTCGTCGTGGGTGGCCCGCAACCCCTCCTGGAACCGGTGCAGCGCGTCACCGGCCGCGTGGGCCTGCCTGTCCCAGGCCGCCTCGTGCAGGAAATCCGGGGCGTCGTAGTCCAGCCAGAGCACCGCCGAGGTCTCCTGCCCCGGCGCCAGGTCGGCACAGCGGGACAGCACCCGGGCGGCGCGCCCCAGATCATCGGTGGCGTCGTGCAGCCCGGAGGTCGTGCCCGGCACGTGGGTCAGGATGTTGGCGGCCCGATCCGGGTTGCCCAACGCCACCACCGTCCGCCCCTCACCGCCGACGTCCAGTCCGAGCAGGTACGCGCGCGGTGCGTCCGGCGACGCCAGCCGGGACGTCAACGCGTCCAGCCCGCTCAGCGCGGCTTCGACGGCACGTAGCCCGACCATCTCGGCGGGGCCGCGGGGCATCCGGGCCAGCAACTCCTCCCAGCGTCGCACCAGCGCGGCTCGGCGTACCTCCAGCAGCAGTCGGTTGGCCTGGTCGCGGGCGGCGGCCGGAATCCCGTCCAACCCGCCGATCAGCTCCGGCTCGTGCCCGACCAGCCAACGGCGCTGCGCGGGGCTGAGCCCGTTCCACCAGCGGTTGACCTCGGCGGGATCGGAGTGCGGTGCGGGTCGGCCCGCCGGCGGTCGGCTCAGCCAACCCGACTCGGCGTCCGCGGTCAGTTGGTCGAGACGGTCGGCGGCCTCCCGATCCGCCGCCGTGGCCAGGTCGAGGGCGTCGCGCAGCGCCGTCGTCACCGGCGCCACCGTCTGGACGGCCCGGTGGGCCGGCACCCGGCTCGGATCGGGACTGGTCCGACCCCAACGGTCGATCAGCACTCCGGCGCTGGCGGCCAGGGTCACCGCTGCCGCCAGCCGTGCCCGGGCCACGGTCAGCCGGGCGGCGAACTCGGCCAGCACCTGGTCGATCTCGATCGCCACCGGGGCCAGGGCGAGCAACTCGACCCGCAGGTCGGACACCTGCTTCTCGGCTGCGGTCGCGGCCAGACCCGACCACTGCGACCGCAACGCCGCGGCGTCGTTCGCCAACTCGGTGGCCCGTCGTCGGGTCGGGCCGACCAGTCCCGCCCAGGCCGTCCCGGTGGCCCGCCAGCGCGTCGGGTCGGCCGTCGAGAGCTGGGCGTAGCCGACCTGGTCCGGCCGGACCACTCCCGGCCGGGTCACCGGGGCAGGGTGGCCAGCCGGGCCGCCGCCCGACCGTCCACCGACTCGTAGGACCGAGCGGCGGCGCGTACCGCGTCACCGGTCTGGGTGACCCGGGCGCCGAGCCGAGCCGACCAGGAGTGCACGGCCGCCTCCAGGGTGCCCAGCGCAACCCCGGCCGACCAGCCGGGGGTCGGTGCCGTCAACCCCGGTATCCCGGCCAGCCCACTCGCCAGCCGATGGCCCTGCTCACCCAGCGATCGCCCGGTCCGGTCCAGCCGTTCCGGCTGCACGGTCAAGTCCTGCTCGCTCATCGCCTCTCCCACCCCCGTAGCGCCGACGGGCAGGACGCTAGGCGGTGCCGGGCGGCACGACGGTGCCCTGTGGACAACCACTGTGGGGCGTACCGTCGGGTTGTCCACAGGCGTTGCCCGGTCGGCGACGGAGGGCTATCTTGCGACCCTCGCGCCGGTAGGGTGGGCCGGGTGAGATCAGTCTGGCGGGTCGCGGACGTACGGGCGGCGGAGGCGGCACTGATGGCCGAACTTCCGCCGGGCACGCTGATGCAGCGCGCCGCCGCCGGGCTGGCGCGCCGCTGCGCGCTGCTGCTCGCCGAGCGGGGCGGGGTGTACGCCGCACCGGTGCTGCTGCTCGTCGGCTCCGGCGACAACGGCGGCGACACCCTCTACGCCGGGGCACGCCTGGCCCAGCGGGGTGCGGCGGTGTCGGCGTTGCTGCTCACCCCGGAACGCGCGCACGCCGACGGGCTGGCCGCCCTGCGCGCCGCCGGTGGACGGGTCGTGGCGCATCCCCCGGCCGTGGTCGACCTGGTGCTCGACGGCATCGTGGGCATCGGCGGGCACGGCGGGCTGCGGGAGACCGCCGAGCAGTTGGCGGCGAGCCTGCTGGACCACGCCGGGCGCGACGGTGCCCGGGCGACGGTGGTGGCGGTGGACGTGCCCAGCGGGGTGGCGGTGGACACCGGCGACGTCCCGCTGACCGCCTCCGGCCGACCCAACGCGGTACGCGCCGACGTCACGGTCGCCTTCGGCGCGCTGAAGCCGGCCCTGGTGGTCGGCCCGGCCGCCGCGCTGGCCGGGCAGGTGGAGCTGGTCGACATCGGGCTCACCCCGTGGCTGCGCGGCACCCCGGCGCTGCACGTGGTGGAGTGGTCGGACGTGGCGCAGTGGTGGCCCCGCCTCGGTGCCGCGTCGGAGAAGTACACCCGGGGCGTGGTCGGGGTGGCCACCGGTTCGGCGACGTACCCGGGCGCCGCGATGCTCTCCGTCGGTGGGGCGCTGGCCGGGCCGACCGGCCTGGTCCGCTACGCCGGTGGCGCCCGCGACGACGTGGTACGCGAGCACCCGTCGGTGATCGCGACCGGCCGGGTGGCCGACGCCGGACGAGTGCAGGCCTGGGTGTGCGGGTCGGGGTTGGGCACCGACGAGCGGGCGACGACTGAACTGCGTACGGTGCTGGCCGCCCCGGTGCCCGCGGTGCTGGACGCGGACGCGCTGACCCTGCTCGTCGACGGGTCCCTCGCCGACCAGTTGCGCCGACGTGACGCCCCGATCGTGGTCACGCCGCACGACCGGGAGTTCACCCGACTCTGCGGCGAGACGCCTGGCACCGACCGGGTGGCCGCCACGCTCCGGCTGGCCGCCTGGATGAACGCCGTGGTGCTGCTCAAGGGCGACCGTACGGTGATCGGCACGCCGGACGGCCGGGCGTACGTCAACCCGACCGGCACCCCCGCGCTGGCCACCGGCGGGACCGGGGACGTGCTGGCCGGGCTGCTCGGCTCGCTGCTCGCGGCCGGGCTGCCGGCGGAGCGGGCCGCCGCCGCGGCGGCGTACCTGCATGGCCTGGCCGGTCGGGAGGCGGCCCGGTCCGGTCCGGTCACCGCGCCCGACGTGGCCGCGGCGCTGCGGCCGGTGCTCGCCCGGCTGCCCTGACGGCCCTCCGACCCCGCCCACCGGGGCAGTCGACCGGCCGGACCTGGCCGGGTCGCCCTGCGGTGATCAGCGCGGAAAGTAGGGTGGAGGCATGTGGCAGGCTGAGGTGCGCGTGGATCTCGACGCGATCCGGGAGAACGTCGACCGGATGCGCGCCGGCACCAGCGCCGAGCTGATGGCGGTGGTGAAGGCCGACGGCTACGGCCACGGCATGGTCCCGGCCGCCCGCGCCGCGCTCGACGCCGGGGCGACCTGGCTCGGTGTCTGCACCCTGGACGAGGCGTTGGCGCTGCGCGCGGCCGGCATCGACGCCCCGGTGCTCGCCTGGCTGCTCGCGCCGGGACTGCCGCTGCACACCGGTGTCGCGGCCGACGTGGACCTGGGCGTGGCGAGCCTGCCGCAGCTGGACGAGGCGGGCGAGGCGAGCCGCCGGGCGCAACGGCCCGCCCGCATCCACCTCAAGATCGACACCGGGTTGTCCCGGAACGGGGCGACGGTCGCCGACTGGCCGGCCCTGCTCGACGCCGCGGCCAAGGCGCAGGCCGACGGCCTGGTCGAGGTGGTCGGGGTGTGGAGCCATTTCGTGTACGCGGACATGCCCGGTCATCCGACCACGGACCGGCAGTTGGCCGTCTTCCACGAGGGTCTGGCCATGGTCGAGCGGGCCGGGCTGCGCCCCCGTTACCGGCACCTGGCCAACTCCGCCGCCACCCTGACCCGACCCGACACCCACTTCGACCTGGTCCGCCCGGGGCTGGCCGTCTACGGCCTCTCCCCGGTGGCCGGCGAGACCCACGGGCTGCGGCCGGCGATGACCGCCCGCGCCCGGGTGATGTTGACCAAGCGGGTCCCGGCCGGCACCGGCGTCTCGTACGGCCACACGTACACCACCGAGCGCGACGCGAACCTGGCCGTGGTGCCGCTCGGGTACGCCGACGGGGTGCCCCGGCACGCCTCGAACACCGGCCCGGTGCAGCTCGGCGGACGCCGCCGGACCATCTCCGGGCGGGTCTGCATGGACCAGTTCGTCCTCGACTGCGGCGACGACCCGGTGGCCGCCGGTGACGTGGCGACCCTGTTCGGCAGCGGTGCCGACGGTGAGCCCACCGCCGACGACTGGGCCGAGGCGGTCGGCACGATCAACTACGAGATCGTCACCCGCTTCGGCAGCACCCGCGTCCCTCGCGTGTACGACGGCACCGATTCATGAGTCGGCACCTGATTCCTCGGCCGCGTACGGCGGCGGGGCGGGCCGCCGGTCTGGTGGGTGCGGCGCTCGGGGTGGCCGCCGCGGTGACCGCCGCCGGGGTCGCCACCGAACGGGCCCTGGTCCGCCGGTTGAAGGCGGACCCGACCGATCCGTACGCCGGTGAGGTCTTCGGTCAGCAGCGGTACGACGAGGCGTACCGGCTGGAGATGCCGGACGGCACCGACATCCACGTCGAGGTGGTCGAGCCGACCCGTCCCGTCGAGGGCAACCCGACGGTGGTGCTGGTGCACGGTTTCTGCCTGGACATGGGCACCTTCCACTTCCAGCGCAAACTGCTCGCCGAGCGGGGCGAGCACCGGGTTGTCGCGTACGACCAGCCCGGTCACGGCCGTTCCGGTCGGCTGGAGACCGGCGAGTACGACCTCGACGCGCTCGGCCACACGCTGCGCCGGGTCATCGACGAGGTGGCGGCCGAGGGGCCGTTGGTGCTGGTCGGCCACTCGATGGGCGGCATGACCATCATGGCGCTCGCCGAGTTGTATCCGGAGATGTTCGACGACCGGGTGGTGGGCACCGTGCTGATGGCCACCTCGGGCGGGTTGCTGGCGGAGACGAAGCTGGTCGCCCCGGCCCTGCTCGGGCGGGTGGGCAGCCCGGTGCTCTACATGGCCGGCAACGTCACCCGCTACACCGGGCCGGTGATCGACCGGGCCCGCAAGTCGACCACCAACGTGGCCTGGCTGCTCACCCGCAAGTACGGCTTCGGCACCCGCAACCCGAGCCCGGCGCTGGTGTCGTACGTCGAGCAGATGAACTCGCGTACCTCGGCCGACACGGTGACCCGTTACCTGCGGACCATCGCCACCCACTCGCGGTTCCCGGCGCTTGTGGCGTTGGAGGGCACGCCGGTGCTGGTGATCGTCGGGGACAAGGACATGATCACTCCGGTGACCCATTCCGAGGAGATCGTCCGGCGGTTGCCGCACGCCGAGTTCGTCAAGATCAACGACAGTGGGCACGTGGTGATGCTGGAGCACGCCGACGAGGTGAACGAGGCCCTGCTGGCGTTCCTCGGCACCTGCGGGCGGTAGTGACCGGGGTGCGGAGCGGCTGAGGGCCCTGGGCCGAGGGTCGTCGTACCCTCTGCCTACAGTGCCGGGGACCGACCTCGCCACTGAAAGGCCGCTGATGCCCGACGACGTTGTCACCCTGGACCTGCCGGCACTGCTACCGAGCGAGTGGCGGGAGGTGCTCGCCCCGCACCTCGACCCGGCCCGCACGGCCGCGTTGGGCGAGTTCGTCGCCCGGGAGTACGCCACCGGCACGGTCTTCCCGCCGGTCGAGGACCTCTTCTCGGCCTACCGGCTCTGCGCTCCGTCGGCCTGCCGGGTGCTCATCCTCGGCCAGGACCCCTACCACCGTGTCGGTCAGGCGCACGGGCTCAGCTTCAGCGTGCGCGAGGGCGTGTCCGTGCCGCCGTCGCTGCGCAACGTCTTCAAGGAGTTGGGCGAGGACCTGGGCGTGCCCAAGCCGCCCAGCGGCAACCTCGACGGCTGGGCGGCGCAGGGTGTGCTGCTGCTCAACTCGGTGCTGACCGTGCGCCAGGGCGCACCGGGCTCGCACGCCAACCAGGGCTGGGAGGAGTTCACCGACGCCACCATCCGGGCGCTCGACGCGATGGAGTCCCGGGTGGTCTTCCTGCTCTGGGGCGGCTACGCGCGCAAGAAGGCGGCGCTGGTCGGCAACCCGCAGCACGTGGTGCTGGAGGCGGGGCACCCGAGCCCGATGAACCCGCGCGGCTTCCTCGGCAGCCGGCCGTTCAGCGCGGCGAACAAGGCGCTCGCCGACGCCGGCCTGCCCACCATCGACTGGGAGCGTACGGCGGGCTGAGCGTGCAGAGCGGTTGCACGTTCGTTCCTGCCGATGCCGGCGGAGTGGTTGATGCGTTGACAGTCCTTATCCGGACAGTCGACCATGCAACTAGTTGGTGACTGTCGATCCCTGCGACTCGTCGCCGACCTGCCACCACCCGCATCAAGGAGGACTGCATGCGCCCGTCGAAGTCTGTCCGGACCGCCCTGCTCGCCACCATCAGCGCCGCCGCGATCGCGGTGACCGGAGCCCCTGCGGCTGCGGCCGAATCCCGCAGCTGCACCTACGTCGACGGCACCCTGTGCCTGCACGAGTCCAAGTGGTTCAACGGCGCCACGGTCGAGTACCCGGCACCCTTCGGCACTGACTGCGTGAACAGCTCGATGGGCTTCCTGGGCTGGCTGAACCTCACCGACTACTCGCTGCGGGTCTACGAGGGCGTCAACTGCACCGGAATCAGCTACTACGTGCCGAGCGGTGACCTGCACAACGTGCAGGCCCCGCTGAGCAGCTTCAAGGTCGTCTGACCTCGGCGCGCCCACGACCGACGGCGCCGTGTTCGATGACGAACACGGCGCCGTCGGTCGTGACGGACCTACCTACCGGCCGGCCAGCGCCTCGGTCGCCGGGAGCCAGGTGCTCTCGTCGAGCACCTCGATCGACTCCGCGATCCTGGTCATCTCCGCGGCGGAGAGTTCACCGGTGCTCGCCACCTGCACCTTGACAACAAAGCGCTCGCCGACGCCGGCCTGCCCACAATCGACTGGGAGCGGTCGGCCGGCTGAGCCGTGTGCTCGTCCCTCCATGCTGCCGGCACGTACCAGGTGGTGGCGTCCGCCTGGTTGGTCGGTGGAGCCGGTCGGACGACATTCCTTGACTGGCGTCGATATTTGGATAACGATATCGAAGATATAGATGCTGGCTAACGCCCTTCAGCCTGGAGGTCAGTGGCGACGCAAAGTAGCAGCGGAGTACCCACACAACCGACAGTCCGGAAATTTCGTACAACCAAGGCGCAGCATCGACGCGCGGTGACCGTCCCTCGACCACACACACCCCGTCGATTACGCCACGCCGCCTCTCTCAAGGAGAAGCACGCCACCATGAACGAAGTCCCCACCCACCGCAAGAGTCGCCGACGCGGCCGCATCAGGATGCTGGCTGCCGCCGCCTTCGCCGCAGTGTTGGCCACCACCGGCACCATCGCGATCTCGGCCAGCCCCGCCCACGCCGAGGCCGACCGGCAGGTCTGCTCGAACACGGAAGGCACCCACAACGGGTTCTTCTTCTCGTTCTGGAAGGACAGCGGCGACGCCTGCATGGTGTTGCGCGAGAACGGCCGCTACTCCAGCTCGTGGAGCAGGAGCACCAACAACTGGGTCGGCGGCAAGGGCTGGAACCCCGGAACCCGCCGCACGATCACCTACTCGGGCAGCTACAACCCGGGCAACAACAACAGCTATCTCGCCCTGTACGGCTGGACCCGTAACCCGCTGGTCGAGTACTACATCGTCGAGAACTTCGGCAGCTACAACCCGAGCAGCGGCGCCACCCGGCTCGGCAGCATCACCACCGACGGCGGCACCTACGACATCCTGCGCAGCCAGCGGGTCAACCAGCCCTCGATCGACGGCACCGCGACGTTCTACCAGTACTGGAGCGTCCGGCAGCAGAAGCGCAGCAGCGGCACCATCACCACCGCCAACCACTTCGATGCCTGGGCCCGCGTTGGCCTGAACCTGGGCAACCACTACTACCAGATCATGGCCACCGAGGGTTACCAGAGCCAGGGAAGCTCGGACATCACCGTCTCGGAAGGCGGCACCCCCGGCCCCGGCCCGACCAACCCGACCACCCCGCCGCCCAGTGGCGGTAGCGGCCAGATGATCGTCGGTCAGCAGTCCGGCCGGTGTCTGGACGTGCCGAACTCGAGCACCAGCAACGGCACCCAGATCCAGTTGTATGACTGCTGGGGTGGCTCGAACCAGCGGTTCACCCACACCTCGAGCCGGCAGCTGACGGTGAACGGCAAGTGCCTGGATGCCGCGAATCAGGGCACCAGCAACGGTACGCGGGTGACCATCTACGACTGCCACGGCGGCGCGAACCAGCAGTGGAACATCAACTCCAACGGCACGATCACCGGAGTGCAGTCAGGGTTGTGCCTCGACGCCGGTGGCAGCGGTAACGGGGCGCTTATCCAGCTGTACAGCTGCTGGGGTGGAGCAAACCAGCAGTGGAGCCGCCGCAACTGATCCGTCGCAACCGATCCATCACTACGGGGCCAGGCGCTGACGTGCCTGGCCCCGTTCCTCTTTGAGAACCACAGCAATATTGAATATTGATTGCTCTGTGCAATCACAGCGCCGGTACCTGGTGCGACTGACGCCGTTCAATGTCCTGACCGCCCACCGTCATGGGTGCGGTGCGCGCGAGCGCTACGGCGATGGCGGGCGGGCGTCCAAGGGCCGGAGGCGATGCGGCTAGGCTGGGCCATTGTGCTCGTACTGGTGGTGGACAGCCCGACCCCGGCGGTGACGGCGGCGCTCGTCGAGGCCACCGTGAGAGGCGGTACGCCCCGGGCGGTCGCCGCAGCCAGGCCGGCCCGGCCGTGAGCGCGGTGCGGCTCGACCGGTTCCGCTGGTGGCACATAGACGAGGTGCTGACCATCGAGGCGGACCTCTTCGGCGCCGAGCAGTGGTCCGCCGCGATGTTCTGGAACGAACTGGCCAACGGGCACCACTACCGGATCGCGACCGACGACGACGGTACGGTGCTCGGCTACGCCGGACTGGCCGTCGCACCCCCCGACGAGGCGTGGGTGCAGAACATCGCGGTACGCCGGGACGCGCAGCGACGGGGGATCGGGCGGCTGCTGCTGGAGGAGCTGCTCGCCGAGGCGGCGCGGCGCGACCTGCGTGCCGTGCTGCTGGAGGTCGCGGCGGACAACGCCCCGGCCCAGCGGCTCTACGCCGGATACGGGTTCGAACCGATCGGCGTACGTCGTGGCTACTACCAACCGAGCAACACCGACGCGCTGGTGATGCGGCGCATCGAGGACTGAGACCGCCATGGCTGACGGCCATGCCGATGACCAGGGTCAGCGGCTGAGGGAGGACGGCGACGTGATCGTACGGATGTGGGAGGCGCGGGCCGAGCCGTACGGGCTCGCCGAGCTGATCACCTGGGTCTGCGACACGGCCCTACCCGAGTTCGAGCACGATCCGCTGCACGTGTCCAGCGAGGTCTTCTCCTCCACGGATCACCGGGTCGTGGTGATCTCCAAGTGGCGCAGCAACCCGCGCCCGCTGCCCGAACCACCGGTGATGCTGCTCGCCCGGCCACCACACTCCTGGGACTTCACCCAGGTCGACCGCTGACGCCGACAGGCGGTGGGCTGGGTTCAACCCCGGCCCGGTGCGGGCTCAGCGGATGGTCACCGTGGTGGTGGCGGTGGACCGGTCGATCTCGCTGGTCCGGGCGGCGATGCGCAGCGTCCAGTCACCGGCCACCGGGAAGTGGATCTCAGCGCTGCCGTGGTGCGGTTCCAGCGCGAAGACCTCGACGGTGATCGGTTCGATGCCGGCCTCCGGCAGGGCCGCGGTGATGGTCCACTCGGCGACCGGCAACTCCCGCGCCTGCGGCGTGTAGACGTAGGCGTGCAGGCTGTTCGTGGTGCCGGCGGCGGCCGGGTAGATGTCGAACTGGAGCGTGAACAGGTCGGTGGTCAGCGACTGCGCGACGCCCTCGCGGGTGACCCCGGCCGCTGCCGTGCCGGCCGTACGGCCCGGCGGGGTCTGCACCAGTAACGCGGTCAGCGCCAGGACCACCGCGGTCACCGCGAGTTCGACGCCGGCCGCCCGGGCGACCCGTCGGGGCTGGGCTGCGGCGGCCCGTCGGCGGATCAGTCGCCGCTGTCCGGCGGCCACCGCCAGCACCACGGCCAGCAGCGCGGCCTTGGCACCGAGCAGCCGCCCGTACGCGGTTTCCAGCAGCGCCGACGGTCGGCCGAGTTCGATGGCGGCCTGGATCAGCCCGGCGGTCACCAGCCAGGCCACGGCCACCGTGGCCCACCGCGACCAGGCCGGCAGGATCCGGGCGAGGACCCGCTCGTGGGTGCCCCGCAGCAGGAACACGGTCAGCGCGAGCAGGCCGCCCAGCCACACGGTGATCCCGGCGACGTGCACGGTGGTGAGCACGATGCTCACCGCAGGGACCGGTGCGGCGACCGGATGCCCGGCCAGCGGCCAGGTGGCCAGCCCGGCCACCCCGACCACCGCGAGCGCCCCGGTGCGACCGCGTCCGGCGGTGCCCCGGGTGACCGCCGGCAGCAGCGCCGCGGCGAGGCCGACAAGCGCCAGGCGTACGGCCAGCACCAGCCCGATGTCGCTGTCCGCGACCGTGCGCAGGTCGGCCAGGGACAGCCGCCCGACCGGTGCGCCGACCACCTGCGCGGCCTGCCCGATCCAGGTGCCCACGGTGGCGGCGGTGACCAGACCGAGCCCGACCAGCGCCATCACCGTGGCACCTCGCCGGGACCGTCGGTGGGGCCACATCGACGCGGTGAGCAGCGGCGGGCCGACGGCCAGCAGCAGGCCCAGGTAGCCGACGTACTTGGCCACCGGCACCAGGATTCCGGCCGGTGACTCGGCTCCGGCGTCGGCCGGCAGCGGTGGGGTGGCCGACGGGGCTCCGGCGGCGAAGGTAAAGCTGCCGGAGATCGGGTGGCTGTCCGCCGAGACGACCCGGTAGCTGACCAGGTAGGTGCCGAGTGGCCGGTCCGCCGCCCGCAGCGCGATGCGCATGGTCCGGTCGCGGACCTCCGGGTCACCGACGTTGATCCGCTTGCCGTCGGGGGAGAGCACCTGCACCCGGCCGGGCACGACGGCGACCGGCTCGCTGAAGGTCACCAGCACCTCGCGCGGGGCGTAGCCCAGCACCTCGTCACGCTGCGGCGTGGTGGCGACCACCACGGCGTGCGCCGCCGCCGGGCCGGGCGCCCCCAGGACCGCGCCCAGGGTGGCGCAGAAGGTGGCCAGGACCAGCCCGAGCAGGACCCCGGCCCGGGTACGGGTGGGCATCGCGCGGGATCAGTTGCGGCGCAGCAGGCGGTAGCTGAGGAAGCCGCCGGTGCCGATGGCACCGAGGAAGACCACCCAGATCACCGTGTTGCTGATGCCGATCTGCGGGCCGGTGTTGGCTGACGCGGCGGCGATCAGACCGTCGTTGCCCGGCGCGGGCAGGGCGGCCGGCGGCAGTTCGGCGTACCGGACCAGACCGGTGCTCTCCAGCATCAGCATGTGGTCGCCGACGAACTTGTTCGTGGCGTTGGCCAGGTCCCGGATGACGTCGTTGCGGGTGCTGGCCCGCACCGCGCTGACCACCGGGAAGATCTTGCCGTGGGCGACCCGGAGGCGGGTGACGAAGATCTGGTCGAAGCGGGCCCCGGTGGCGTCCTTCATCTCGGTCAGCCACTGCTGCTGTTCGGCGGTCGGCTGGTTGGGGATGGTCGCGCCGAGCTTGTTGGCGGCCTCCACGGTCAGCCGGTCCAGTTCCTCGTGCTGACGGGCGATTTCGGCGCCGATCTCCCGGACCACCCGGGACTGGCCCTTCTCGGCGGCCATCTGCCCGGCCGGCATCTCCCAGAGCCCGGCCAGCCGTACGCCGTCGAGCAGGGCCTGATCGGCGGCGGCGAGTTGCTGACCTGCGGGCGCGGCCAACGCCATCCCGGGCAGCACGACGAGGGCCGCGGCGATCGTGGTGAGCAGCACCGCCAACCGAGGGGACCGATTGCCCTGCCGGCGACGAGCGGAATCCAGCGATGCCATGTCTGCGGTGCCTCCTCGGTCGAGAACCGATCATCTGCCCGACGGGCGTCCGCACGCCGTTGGCCGCCCGTCCGCACACTGGTACGGATCGACCGGCCGATCAGTTCATCGCTCGCGAATCCACCTCACGGCGGTGCGTGCGGACAGCTCAACCGACGTCGAGAGGGTCCGCGAGGAGCCGGTCGAAGGCCAGTTCGGCGGCGCCGATCAGCGGGGCGTCCGCGCCGAGCATGGGGGTGCGCAGGCGTACGTGCTCCAGGCAGGCGGGCAGCCCGTTGGAGTTGAGCCGGCTGCGTACCTGGGCGGCGGCGGCCAGGTACAGATCACGCATCGTGCCACCGAAGATGACCATCTCCGGGTTGAAGATGTTGACCAGGTTGGCCACGCCGAAGCCCAGCCAGTCGCCGGCCTGGCGTACCGCCGTCTGGGCCCGGGCGTCGCCCCGGTCGGCGGCGTCGAAGACCGCCAGCAGCGCGTCGCGGCCCCGGGCGTCGGAGCGCCCGGCGGCGCGCAGCAGGCCGTGCTCGCCGATCTCGGTCTCCCAGCAGCCCCGGTTGCCGCACTCGCAGCGGGCCCCGTCGCGGGACACCACCATGTGACCGACCTCGCCGCTGTAGCCGCCGTGCCCGGTCAGCCGCCGACCCCCGGCGATGATCCCGGCGCCGACACCCACGTCCCCGTAGAGGTAGATGACGTTGTCGCAGCCGGCGGCGGTGCCCCGGGCGTGCTCGGCGAAGGCTGCCACGTCCGCCACGTTCCCGACGGTGACGGGTACCTCGACGCCGAGTTCGGCGCTGACCGCCGCCCCGATCGGCTCGTCCACCCAGCCGGTGGCTGGCCCGAGCCGGACCAGGCCGTCGTCGCGGCGCACCATGCCGCAGACCGCGATGCCGGCACCGACGCAGACGGCATCCTTCGGCAGCGCCTGCCGCATCTCCTTGACCGCCCCGGCCAGCAGCGGCGCGGCCTCCGCGGCGGAGAGGCCGCGCGGCCGGTCCAGCTCCCGGCGGTCGAGCACCGCGCCGCCGAGACCGACCCGCGCGGCCCGCAGCCGATCCACCTCGATGCTGTACGCGTACGCGAAGATCCGGTCCGACTCGGGCCGGACGACAAGCGACGGTCGTCCGGCCCGGCCGGTTTCCTTCGGCGCCCCCTCGGTCACCAGGCCGGCCGCGGCGAGGTCGGCGGTGAGCGCGCCGATGGTGCTCCGGTTCAACCCGAGCGCGTTCGTCAACTCGGCGCGGGTCGTCGCCCCGTGCAGGTGCACGTAACGCAGCAGCGCGCCGAGATTCTGCCGGCGGATCTCGTCCTGGCTGGGTCCTACGCGCATCGGGTGGTTACTACTTTCGGTGGTGCGTTCAGCGGTTTCCGGTGGCCGAAGCTCGTCGTCGGGACAGCGCGTCGACACTGGCCGCGAGCAACAGCACGACGCCGGTGACCACGTACTTGACGCCGGAGCTGTAGCCCATCAGACCCATCCCATTGTCGATCACGGCCACGACGGCGCCACCGAGGACCGCGTCCAGGATGCGTCCCTTGCCGCCGAAGAGGCTGGTGCCACCGATCACCGCCGCGCCCACGGCGTACAGCAGCACGTTGCTGCCGCCGGTGTTCGGGTCCACGGAGTTGGCCCGGCTGGCCGCCACGATCCCGCCGACCGCGGCCATCGTCGAGCAGATCATGAAAGCCGAGATGCGGATGCGGTCGACGTTGATGCCGGCCCGGCGGGCGGCCTCCCGGTTGCCGCCGACCGCGTAGATGTGCCGGCCGTAGCTGGTGCGCTGGAGCACGAAAGTCAGGACCACCAGCAGTACGGCGACGATCGGCACCACGATCGGCACACCCTTGAGCGAGGTGATCAGTGTGTTGAGGCTGCGCTCCAGGTTGAGCACGTAGACGGCGAGGCCCAGGACGAGCGCCAGGGCGGCGATGCGACCCAGCACCACCGCGAACGGATCGTTGATCAGGTTTCGCGCGGCACGGCTGCGGTAGCGGAGCAGTTGCACCACGGCGAATCCCGCGACCGCGATCGCGGCGAGCGTCCAGCCGAGCGCGACCGGCATGTTGCGGTTGACGATCGCCACCACCACCGGCTCGCGGACCGAGATGTTGCGGCCCTCCTTCATCAGCAGCAGCACCACGCCCTGGAAGGCGAGGAAGCCGGCGAGGGTGACCACGAACGAGGGGATGCCCACCTTGGCGACCAGGAAGCCGAGCGTGGTGCCGATGACCATGCCGGTGAGCAGGGCGGCGAGCACCGCGACGTACCAGGGGTAGCCCAGGACGGTGACCAGGTTGGCCAGCACCGCCGCGCAGACGCCGCTGGCGAAACCGGCCGACAGGTCGATCTCGCCGAGCAGCAGGACGAAGACCAGACCCATCGCGATCAGGGTCACCGCCGCGCCCTGGGTGAACAGGTTGGCGAAGTTGCCGGCGGTGAGGAACGACGGCCGCATGATCGAGAAGATGGTGCAGAGGACGAGCAGACCGGCGACGGCGGGCAGGGCACCGATGTCTCCGCCGCGTACCCGCTGCCAGTAGTCGCGGACGTGGCTGCCGACGGTGGGTGCCGGTGCGACGGCGGCGGGGCCCTCCTTCGTGACGGCGGTGATGCTCATGAGACGCCTCCTGCGGTGCTGTCGGCCGGCGCCGCGCCGTTGCCGTTGACGCCCGGGTCGACGGCGAGTCCGAGCTCGCCGGAGCGGCCGGCGGTGATCAGCTCGACCACCTGGGCGTGGGTGATCTCTGTCGTCTTCACCTGGGCGACCATCTGGCCGAGGTAGAGCGCGGCGATGCGGTCGGAGACGGCGAAGACGTCGTTCATGTTGTGCGAGATGAGGACGACGGCCAGGCCGTTGTCGGCCAACCGTCGAACGAGTTCGAGGACCTGGGCGGTCTGCGCGACGCCGAGCGCGGCGGTCGGCTCGTCCAGGATCACCAGCTTGCTGTTCCAGAGCACCGCCTTGGCGATCGCCACGGTCTGGCGCTGCCCACCGGAGAGGCTGGAGACGTGCTGGCGCAGGGACTTGACGGTGCGTACGGAGAGCCCGGCCAGGGTCTCCGCGGCCATCTGTTCCATCGTCGGCTCGTCCAGGACGAGGCCGTTGCGCTTCTCCCGCCCGAGGAACATGTTCTGCACGATGTCGAGGTTGTCGCAGAGCGCGAGATCCTGGTAGACGACCTCGATGCCGAGCGAGGCGGCGTCGCGCGGACTGTTGATGGTCACCGGTCGGCCGTCGAAGACGAACTCGCCGGCGTCGACGGGGTAGATGCCGCTGATGCACTTGACCAGGGTCGACTTGCCGGCGCCGTTGTCACCGACGAGGGCGGTGACCTCGCCCGGGTAGGCGGCGAAGGCGACGTCGCGCAGCACCTGGACGGGACCGAAACTCTTGTCGATCCCGCGTAGCTCCAGCAGTGGGTTCGCGGACACGGGGTTCTCCTTATTCCACGGAGGGAGATCGGGGCCCGTCCAGCGACGCCGCCCGGTACGGGGTTGCCGTACCGGGCGGCGTCACTCTGGCGGGGGACAGGTCAGCTGATGCCCGCGTCGGTGCAGAGCTTGGCGTAGTCGCCGGTGCAGACCTGCTCCTTGGTCACGTAGCCGTCGGCGATGACGTCCTTGACGTTCTCCTTGTAGATCGCCGCGGGGGTGAGCAGGACGGCGGGCACGTCACGGTTGCCCTCCGGGTCCCGGACCGTCTGACCGGTCTCCTTGCGCTCGCCCTTGGCCAGCGCGATGGCCAACTCGGCGGCGGCGTCCGCCTCCTTCTTGACCGCCTTGTAAACGGTCATGCACTGGTCACCGGCGAGGATGTTCTGCAGCGCCTGCGGGTCGGCGTCCTGCCCGGTCACCGGGACCTTGCCGTTGAGGTTGTTCTTCTTCAGCACCGAGATGGCGGCGTTGCCGAGGCCGTCGTTCGCGGAGAGCACGCCGTCGATCTTGCCGCCGGTCTTGGTGAGCTGCTGCTCGAAGATGGTCGCGGCCTGGGTGTTGTCCCAGTCCGGCACGGAGTCGTCGGCGGCCTTGGTGTACTCGCCGGAGTCGAACTTCGGCTTGAGGACCGAGTCGTAGCCCTCCTTGAACAGGGTGGCGTTGTTGTCGGTCGGCGAGCCGTTGAGGTAGGCGATCGCCGGCTTCTCCACCTTCGCGTCGGTGAGGCACTTGACCAGGCCCTCGCCCTGCAGCTTGCCGACGGCCACGTTGTCGAAGCTGACGTAGTACTGCGCCGAGCCGCCGAGGGTCAGGCGGTCGTAGTCGATGGTGGCGACACCCTGCGACTTGGCCTTGTCCAGGACGGCCTTGCCGGTGCCGGAGTCCAGGTTGACGATCATCAGCACGGTGACGCCGTTGGTGATCATCTGGTCGGCGATGGTCTGGAAGGCGTTCTTGTCGCCCTGCGCGTTCTGGATGTCCGACAGGACACCGGCCGCGTCGAACGCCTCCTTGAGGAACCTGCGGTCCGCGCTCTCCCAGCGGACCGAGGAGCTGCTGTCCGGCAGGATCACGCCGATCTTCGGGGTCTTGCCGGAGCCGCCGCCGGCCTGGTCGCCGGAATCGTCGCCGCAGGCCGTCAGGCTGCCGAGGGCGAGCACGCCCACAGCGCCGATGGCGAGGAAGCCCTTGCGCATGTGCAGGGTCCTTTCGAGAGTGGGAAGGTGTCGGTGTGTCGATGGTGTTCTTTTGTTGTGCCCGGCAACGTATTCCGCTGCCGGGCGCCGACACAAGGGCGCGGTGGTCGCTAATTTGTTGTCGGCAGTAACAATTCGGCAACGCCCATGAAGCGCTCGTGTCACCGCGGTGGCATCGGCCAGCTGAAATGCCTGGTCAGACGCCCACATCGGCGGACGTGGCAGACGGCAGAGGGTTCACGCCCCCGGCGAACCTTGGCCCCAACGGGCACGGGTTTCGTGGCTGACCCGCACGCCGGGATCCCACCGTTGCGGCGCAACGGTGATGACCGAGGTCAGCCGGTGGCGAGGGGTGCGGTCCGGGCGTCGGTGAGGGCGACCAGATCGGCCGGGGCCAGTTCGACCTGAAGACCGCGCCGGCCCGCCGACACGTACACCGTGTCGTGCTCCAGGGCGGAGTCGTCGAGCACCGTGGGCAGCCGCTTACGCTGCCCCAACGGGCTGATGCCGCCGCGTACGTAGCCGGTGGCGCGTTCGGCCGCACCACGTTCGGCAAGCGTGGCCCGCTTGCCACCGACCGCCGCGGCCAGCGCCTTGAGGTCCAGCTCGCCGGTCACCGGCACGATCGCCACGGTGAGGGCGCCGTCCACCTCGGCGATCAGGGTCTTGAAGACCCGTCCGGGCGGTACGCCGATCGCGGCGGCGACCAACGCGCCGTAGTTCGGCGAGTCCGCCGCGACATCGTAGGGATGGGTGCGATGGGTGATGCGGTGCTTCGTCAGCAGCACCATCGCCGGCGTACCCCGTCCCGTCATGTGCGCCAACCTAGCTGCGCTCCCGGTCTGGAGGCCAGCGGCTTCCTGCGTCGGCCCTGCTCCGGCCCAGCTTTGACCCTGCTTTGGTCCTGCTCGGCGGGTGGGCTTTGGTCCTGCTTCGGCAGGCGGGTGGTGGGGTTCAGGTGACCGGCTGGCAGACCAGCACCGTCGGGGCGGCGGCGACCCGGGTCAGCACCAGGCTCGCCGGCTGGTCGCCGGTCAGGCGCAGGTCGTGCCGGAGCCGTTCGGGTTCCAGCGCCGAGCCACGCTTGAGGATCTCCACCCGGCCGACCCGGCGCTCCCGCAGCAACGCCCGCAGTCGCTTCAGCGAGAACGGCAGCACGTCGGTCACCTCCAGGCAGCGGGCGTACGGCGTCGGCGTCGGCGCGTCGGCGTAGAGGTAGGCGATGCTCGGGTCGGCCAGCGAGGCATCCAGGTCGGCGGCGAGTTCGGCGATCAGGTGGGCGCGGACCACCGCCGGGTCCGGGTCGTACACGAAGCGGCGTACCGGCCCGACCGGTGCCTCCTGCCGCCCCGAGCCGACGAGTTGGTTCTCGACGGGGTGAGCAGGGTGCCCGTCGGCGGCGTCGACCGGCCCGTCCTTCAGTACGGTTGCGCGGCGGGGGGTTTCGGCGAGCGGGCCGCACCAGAGCGCCGCCTCGACCAGGTTGCCGTCGACGCTTACCCACTCGGCCTCGGCGCCAGCGGGAATGAGAGCGTGGTCGAGACCGGGGGCGACCTTCACCACCGTCCGGGGCACCCGTTGCGCGAGCCCGGTGACGAAGTCCCACGGCGGCGAGTACGAGTTCGGGTCGAAGATGCGGCGTCCGGTCCCGGCCCGGCGGCGGGCCGGGTCGCAGAAGACCGCCTCGACCCGGGTCACGTCGAACGCCGTCGCGTCCCCGCACTCGACGGTGAAAAGCTCGGCCAGCCCGGCTGCCTGCGCGTTCGCCTCGGCCAACGCGGCGGTGAACGGGTCGGCCTCCACGCCGTACACCCGGATGCCGGCCTGGGCGGCGGCGAGCGCGTCGGCCCCCAACCCGCACCCCAGGTCGGCCAGGCTGGTCACCCCGGCCTTGCGCAGCCGGTGCGCACGGCGTCGCGCGACCACCCCTCGGGTCGCCTGTTCCAGGCCGGGCCGGGTGAAGAACATGCCGCTCGCCGCCGGCCCGAACTTGCCCGCCGCCCGGCGGCGCAACTCCGCCTGAGTCAGCGCCGCCGCCGCCAACCCGGCGGGGATCCCGGCCGAGCGCAGCGCCGCCGCCGCGGCCAGCGGGTCACCGCCCGCCACCCGGGCCGCCGCCGCGAGCGCGCCCGACCCCTCGGGCGTACGCAACGCCGCAAGCTGCTCCAGATCCACCCACCCATTGTCCCGACCCACCGACCACCCCATCCGCCCGGCCAGGTGTGATCGACACGGTTACGCCGGAATGGCGGTGTTCCTGCGCGTGGATTACCGCTACTTCGGCGTAACGGTGTCGATCATGCGCCTGACGCCCGGGATCGGGCGGGATGGTGGGAGGTGATGAAGGCGCGCCAACTGGCGGGGGTGAAGGCGAGCGCCGGGCCGGTCGGGTCCTTGCTGTCGCGTACGGCGACCAGGTCGGGCAGGTTGTCGGCGACCTCGACACAGGCACCGCCGTTGGCGTTGCTGCGGGAGGACTTGCGCCAGGTGGCACGGGTCAGGTCCATGACTTCGCCACTTCCTCGATCAGGCGGGCGGTCTGCCGGCGCGGCAGCGCCTCACCAGCCACAGTCTCCCAGCGCCGCCCCAGGGCGGCAAGGTCGTTCGGGCTGTCCACGGTGTGCCCGCGCAGTTGGTTGTCCAGGTGGGCCACCTTGGTGCCGTCAGCGAGCCGGGCCAGCACGAAGGGACCATGAAGCCCGATGTACCAGGGAGTCGCGGCCGGAATGATCCGCACCTGGACGAATGGCCGGTCGGCAAGGGCACGCAGGTGCTCACATTGCTCGACCATGGTCGCCCGGTCGCCGACCTGCCGACGCAGCGCCAGCTCGTCCAGGATCGCGATGAGCTGCGGCGGCTCGTCGCGACTGAGGACCTGCTGCCGGGCCATCCGGGCCAGCACCCGCTTCTCGACCTGCTCGTTGGTCAGCGGCGGCCCGGCACGCAGCATCGCTCGCGCGTACGCCTCGGTCTGGAGCAGACCCGGCACCACCGCCGGGTCGTACCAGCGCAGCGAGACGGCCTCCCGCTCGATCTCGCCCCATGGTCGGAACCAGTCCGGCTCGGCGTGCAGGCGGATCAGCTCCAGCATCCCGACGAAGAGGCCACCGGTCTCCAACACCTTGTCGAACCGGGCCAGGTAGTCGGCGCTGAGCTGGTTCTGCCCGGTCTCGATCGCGCTGATCGACGACGGCGCGTAGTTGATCATCCTGCTCAGGTCCTCCTGGCTGAGCCCGCGGGTCTTGCGGGCCCGGCGCAGCTGATCGCGGAGAAACCCCAGGGTTGGTACGTCGACCATGCCGTCTCCCTCCGTGATGTCTTCGTGCCGCAACGTAGGGAATCGGGCGGCCGGGCGGAAGACAGGGCCGGCATGTTGCGGTAACCCCTGGCGCGGGAGTGGAGAAGGGCTGGCGCGGGTGTCGGAAAGGTGGCGACACGAAGGGGGAGCGTTGGCACTCTCCTTGACGGAGTGCTAGCCGAGGAATAACCTGCGATTAGCACTCTCACCCTGAGGGTGCCAACGCTCGGGCCCTCGTGCCCGGGAGTTGAACGCCAGGCGGACCGGCACCCGCGACGACGGCCCCGCCCGGTGGCATGTGGCAAATTGACGTTGGTCGGCACGCCGGCCAGCAACGAAACCAGTACCCCAGGAGGGTATGCCCGTGACTACCGCGACCAAGGTTGCGATCAAGCCGCTCGAGGACCGGATCCTGGTCCAGGCGAACGAGGCTGAGACCACCACTGCGTCGGGCATCGTGATTCCCGACACCGCCAAGGAGAAGCCGCAGGAGGGCACCGTCCTCGCTGTCGGCCCGGGTCGTTTCGACGACGACGGTGACCGGATCCCGATGGACGTCAAGGTCGGGGACACCGTCCTCTACTCGAAGTACGGCGGCACCGAGGTCAAGTACGCCGGCGAGGAGTACCTGGTGCTCTCCGCCCGCGACGTCCTCGCGATCATCGAGAAGTAAGCAACCGATCAGTGTCGTTGCCCCGGTCCGGCTCGCCGGGCCGGGGCAACGTCGCTTCGAAGGGACATACATGGCGAAGATCCTGAGCTTCTCGGATGACGCCCGGCACCAGCTGGAGCACGGTGTCAACGCGCTCGCGAACGCGGTCAAGGTCACGCTCGGGCCGCGCGGGCGCAACGTCGTCCTGGACAAGAAATTCGGTGCGCCGACGATCACCAACGATGGTGTGACCATCGCCAAGGAGATCGAGCTCACCAACCCGTACGAGAACCTCGGCGCGCAGCTGGTCAAGGAGGTGGCGACCAAGACCAACGACGTCGCCGGCGACGGGACCACCACCGCGACCGTGCTGGCCCAGGCGATGGTCCGCGAGGGCCTGCGCAACGTGACCGCGGGCGCCAACCCGGCGGGTCTCAAGCGGGGCATCGACGCCGCCGCGGCCAAGGTCTCCGAGGCGCTGCTCGGCAAGGCCGTCGAGGTCTCCGACAAGAAGTCCGTCGCGCACGTGGCGACGATCTCGGCGCAGGACTCCACCATCGGTGAGCTGATCGCCGAGGCGATGGAGCGGGTCGGCCGCGACGGTGTGATCACCGTCGAGGAGGGCTCTGCGCTGCAGACCGAACTGGACGTCACCGAGGGCCTCCAGTTCGACAAGGGCTTCATCTCGCCGAACTTCGTCACCGACGTGGAGGCGCAGGAGTCGGTCCTGGAGGACGCGTACATCCTGATCACCACGCAGAAGATCTCGGCGATCGAGGAGCTGCTGCCGCTGCTGGAGAAGGTCCTCCAGGACAACAAGCCGCTGCTGATCATCGCCGAGGACGTCGAGGGTCAGGCGCTGTCCACCCTGGTGGTCAACTCGATCCGCAAGACCCTCAAGGTCTGCGCGGTCAAGGCGCCCGGCTTCGGTGACCGCCGCAAGGCGATGCTCCAGGACATGGCGATCCTGACCGGTGCCGAGCTGGTCGCGCCCGAGCTGGGCTACAAGCTTGACCAGGTCGGCCTGGAGGTGCTCGGCACCGCCCGGCGCATCGTGGTCGACAAGGAGAACACCACCATCGTCGACGGTGGTGGCCAGGCCAGCGAGGTCGCCGACCGGGTCGCTCAGATCCGCAAGGAGATCGAGGCTTCGGACTCCGACTGGGACCGGGAGAAGCTGGCCGAGCGGCTGGCCAAGCTCTCCGGTGGCATCGCCGTGGTCAAGGTCGGCGCGGCCACCGAGGTCGAGATGAAGGAGCGCAAGCACCGCATCGAGGACGCCATCGCCGCGACCAAGGCCGCGGTCGAGGAGGGTACGGTGCCCGGCGGTGGCGCCGCCCTGGCCCAGATCCTGTCGGTGCTCGACGACGACCTCGGCTTCACCGGTGACGAGAAGGTCGGCGTGTCGATCGTGCGCAAGGCGCTGGTCGAGCCGCTGCGCTGGATCGCCCAGAACGCCGGGCACGACGGGTACGTCGTGGTGCAGAAGGTCACCGAGGGCAAGTGGGGCCACGGCCTCGACGCCGCCATCGGCGACTACGTGGACCTGGCCGCGTCCGGCATCATCGACCCGGTGAAGGTGACCCGTAACGCGGTCACCAACGCCGCGTCCATCGCCGGCCTGCTGCTCACCACCGAGAGCCTCGTGGTGGAGAAGCCCAAGGAGCCGGAGGCCGCCGCAGCTGGTCACGGCCACGGCCACGGTCACAGCCACCAGCACGGCCCGGGCTTCTGAGTCGTCCGCGACACGGTACGGCGGGTGCGCCGCTCCCCCGGAGCACCCGCCGTACCGCGTGACGGCTGTCAGCTGCCGGTACCTCCCGCCAGGCGACCTCGGGGTCGAGCCGGACAGCACGCTGCCGCGCCCTTTGTGCAGGGCGCGGCAGCGGTGGTTTATGGGTGGGTCAGGCGACGTTGCGTTGGGTGGGGACGGTCGACCGGTGGCTGCTGCCCAGCCGGGCCTCCAGGCGGGCGACGTCCACCCGGGTCTGTCGGCGGTCGGCGAGATCCTCCCAGCCGACCGCGAGCAGCCGCAGCCGCTCGGATTCGCTGAAGCCGCCCCAGACCCCGTACGGCTCCCGCACGGTCAGGGCGTGCGCGGCGCACTCGGCCCGTACCGGGCAGGCGCGGCAGACGGCCTTGGCACCCGATTCGCGGCGCAGCCGCGACGAGCCCCGCTCGCCGTCCGGGTGGAAGAACTGTGCGCTGTCGCGGCCCCGGCAGGCACCGAGGCGCTGCCAGTCCCAGAGGTCGACGATGGGTCCGGGCAGTCTACGTACGTTCGACATCAGCACCCCTCCTCTCGCGCGGCACCGCGAGATGCTTGTTGGCCGGCTGTCCGGGCGGCGGGCCGCGCAGGGCACCGTTCCCGGCCTTGAGCCCCCGGTACCCCGACCGCTCTCGGCTCACACGTCTTGTGATCCAAAAGCTGTGGGCGACTTGGGGCAAATGACCTATCTGTCGGAAAACTTGGGAGGATTGCCCGGAAGTTCCTCCCGAGGCTGCCCGGTCATGGTCTGCTCGTCTGCGGAGAGGAGATCGTTGTGCGTACCGTTCTTGTGTGCGTTCGGACGCCGCTCGCTGCACAGCATTTGACTTCCGCAGCGGCGCGGCTGGGATTGTCCGGTGCTGTCCGGACGGCCGTCTCCGACCCCGAGGTGATGCTGCGACTGGCCGAGCGTCCCGCCGACGTGGTGCTCGCCGACACCGCCCTCACCCGCCCCGACAGTGCCGGGTTCGTCCGGCGGGTACTGGCACGCGCGCCGCAGGCCGCGGTGCTGCTGCTCGGCATGGAGGAGTCCGAGGCGGCGGCGGCGACGATCCATGCCGGGGCGCGTGGGCTGATCCAGGGCATCGACCATGACCTGACCAGCGCGGTCGCCAAGGCGCTGCTGCTGCTGGCCGCACCGGGCCGGGCCAACCGACACCGGATCGCCGACCCGGCGCGGGACACCGCGGCGGTGGGCGGCCAGCGGCCGGCACCCAACGGTCGGCCCACCGGCGACAGCTCCCCGACCTGGACGGCAACGGACGCGGCGGGCAGCCCCGCGATGGTGCCGGTGCAGCGCGGCGAGGATCCGGCCGAGCCGGACGCCGAGGAGGAGAAGGGCGCCGCCGCCAGGCCGCCCCGCGCCGACCGGTCCACGATCGGGCTCACCGAACGCGAGTTGCAGGTGCTGCTCGGCATGGCCGAGGGCAAGAGCAACGCCGAGATCGGCCGTGAGTTGTTCGTCTCCGAGGACACCGTGAAGACCCACGCCCGACGGCTGTTCCGCAAGCTGGGCGCCCGGGACCGGGCGCACGCGGTGGCCGCCGGATTCCGTGCCGGCCTGGTCGCCTGACGGCCGTAGACCGACCCCACCGGGGCGAGTCCGCTGTGGGTGATCGGTCGTGCTCTGCTGATGCCGTCACCCGGGCGTACGGGTCAGTCCCGGGAGGCGGCCTCGTCCTCGCTGTCCTCGGTGCCCTCGCTGAGGGTGTCGTGCACGCCGTCGGCGTAGCCGCGCGCGTAGTCCCAGGTGACGTAGTGGTCCGGGTCCGGATCGAAGGCCGGCTCGTGCACCCGGGGGCGCCCGGAGCTGAGCAGGTGCCGCAGGTTGCCCCGGAGCAGGTCCCAGTCGAAGTAGTGCGGCTCCCGGCAGTCCTCGCACTCGATGACGAGCCCGCGTACGCCGATCGGCGCGAGCAGCGCCTGGTAGATCTCCAGGTCGGCGAGATCCTCCAGCACGTCCTGGCGTTCGACGTCGGTCAGTGGGTCGAGCGAGGAGTCGCGGTCAGGGTCGTCCAGGCCGGCTGCCGGGTCGGCGGGGTCACCGGTGAACGGGTCGATGGGCTCGTCTTGCACCCCCTCACCGTAGACCCAAGCACCCGCCGATGCCCGTCCCCCGTCGAGCAATCCAGCTCGGGACATCCCGTCGCCGCGCCTACCGCCGCTCGCGGGTGCCACCGGAGCCACTGGGTACGATGGGGCTGACGCCTTCCTGCCCGGCCGTTCGCCGGTGCCCAGACCACCCTCACTGAAGCCCGTTCGAGCAGCTCAGGAGAGCAAATCGTGGAGAATTCGCCCCAGACCGACCTTTCCGCCGGCGCCGATGCTGGCGAGCTGGGCGGCCACCTGCCCGAGCTGCCGGCGGGCTCGGCCCGGGTGGTGCCGCTGGGGCTGACCTTCGACGACGTGCTGCTGCAACCGGGCGAGTCGGACGTGGTGCCCAGCCGGGTGAACACCGTCACTCGGCTCACCCGCAACGTCACCCTCTCCATCCCGCTGCTGTCCAGCGCGATGGACACGGTGACCGAGGCGCGGATGGCGATCGCCATGGCCCGCCAGGGTGGCATCGGCGTGCTGCACCGCAACCTCTCCGTGGAGGACCAGGCGCTCCAGGTCGACCTGGTGAAGCGCTCCGAGTCCGGCATGATCACCAACCCGGTCACCGCCAGCCCGGACGACACCCTGCGTGAGGTCGACCAGCTCTGTGGGCGCTACCGGATCTCCGGCGTGCCGGTGGTGGACGCCGAGGGGCAGCTGGTCGGCATCGTCACCAACCGGGACATGCGGTTCGTCTCCGACCCGGCCACGCCGGTTCGCGACATCATGACCCAGCCGCCGCTGGTCACCGCCCCGGTCGGGGTGAGCAAGGACGAGGCGCTGGGCCTGCTGCGCCAGCACAAGGTCGAGAAGCTGCCGATCGTCGACGGCTCCGGCAAGCTGCGCGGGCTGATCACCGTGAAGGACTTCACCAAGAGCGAGCAGTACCCGAACGCCACCAAGGACGACGCCGGTCGCCTGCGGGTGGCCGCGGCGATCGGGGTCGGCGAGGACGCCTACAAGCGGGCCCGGGCGCTCGTCGACGCCGGGGTCGACGTGCTGATCGTGGACACCGCGCACGGCCACCAGCGGGCCGTGCTGGAGATGGTCGCCCGGCTGAAGAAGGACGTCGCCATCGACATCGTCGGCGGCAACGTGGCCACCTACGCCGGGGCGAAGGCGCTCGTCGACGCCGGTGCCGACGGGGTGAAGGTGGGCGTCGGCCCGGGTGCCATCTGCACCACCCGGATCGTGGCCGGTGTCGGCGTGCCGCAGATCACGGCGATCATGGAGGCCGCCCGGGCGGCCCGACCGGCCGGCGTGCCGGTGATCGGCGACGGTGGCATCCAGTATTCGGGCGACATCGCCAAGGCGCTGGTCGCCGGGGCCGACACGGTGATGCTCGGCAGCCTGCTGGCCGGCTGCGAGGAGAGCCCCGGCGAGCTGATCTTCGTCAACGGCAAGCAGTTCAAGGCGTACCGGGGGATGGGTTCGCTCGGCGCGATGCAGTCGCGGGGGCAGGCGAAGTCGTACTCCAAGGACCGCTACTTCCAGCAGGACGTGACGAGCGACGAGAAGCTGGTCCCGGAGGGTGTCGAGGGCCAGGTGCCCTACCGTGGGCCGCTGTCGCGGATGGCCCACCAGCTGGTCGGCGGTCTGCGGCTGGCGATGGGGTACGCGGGCGCGGAGAGCATCGCCGAGCTGCACCAGCGTGGCCAGCTGATCCGGATCACCGCGGCCGGGCTCAAGGAGAGCCACCCGCACGACATCCAGATGACCGTCGAGGCACCGAACTACCACACCCGCTGACCCCTTTCGTGGAAACTGGAGCCCCCCATGCGTGACGTGGTCGAGATCGGGCTGGGCAAGACCGCGCAGCGCGGCTACCACCTGGACGACATCGCCATCGTGCCGAGCCGTCGTACCCGGGACGTGGACGACGTCTCCACCGGCTGGCAGTTGGACGCGTACCAGTTCGGCATCCCCTGCGTGGGGCACCCCTCCGACGCGACGATGAGCCCGGCCTCGGCGGTACGCCTGGGCCAGCTCGGCGGCCTCGGCGTGCTCAACGTCGAAGGGCTCTGGACCCGCTACGAGAACCCGACAAAGGTGCTGGAGGAGTTGGCCGGCCTGGGCGAGGACGCCCGCGCCACCAAGCGGCTCCAGGAGGTGTACGCCGAGCCGATCCGCCCGGATCTGATCACCGAGCGGGTCCGTGAGCTGCGCGAGGGCGGCGGCACCGTGGCGGTGCGGGTCTCCCCGCAGCACACCCTGGCGCTGGCCCCGGTGATCCTCGACGCGGGCGTCGACCTCCTGGTCATCCAGGGCACCATCGTCTCGGCCGAGCACGTCTCGACCACCGACGAGCCGCTCAACCTCAAGGAGTTCATCGCCGACCTCGACCTGCCGGTCATCGTCGGCGGCTGCACCGACTACAAGACCGCGCTGCACCTGATGCGTACCGGCGCGGCCGGTGTGATCATCGGCATCGGTGGCGACGAGTGGTCCACCACCGAATCGGTGCTCGGCATCCGGGTGCCGATGGCCACCGCCATCGCCGACGCCGCCGCCGCCCGGCGGGACTACCTGGACGAGACCGGCGGCCGGTACGTGCACCTGATCGCCGACGGCGACATCCGTACCTCCGGGGACATCGCCAAGGCGCTCGGCTGCGGCGCGGACGCGGTCATGCTCGGCGAGCCGCTGTCGCTCTGCGCGGAGGCCCCGGCCGGCGGTGCCTGGTGGCACTCGGCCGCCAGCCACCCGTCGTTGCCCCGAGGCGCCTTCGAGGTGGCCGGCGAACCGCTCGGCTCCATGGAACGCCTCCTCTTCGGCCCCGCCGACGAGCCCGACGGCCAACTCAACCTCTTCGGCGGCCTCCGCCGCGCCATGGCCAAGTGCGGCTACCGCGACCTCAAGGAATTCCAAAAAGTAGGCCTCGTCCTCGACCGCTGACCCAAGCCCCCCCACGCCCACGCTCTCCCCACGCGCCCCGCCCCGCCCCCCCCCCGCCCTCCGCAGCGTCGATCATGCACTTGTGGTCGCCGGTTCATGCTGGTTTCGGGTGTTTCGCCGCGACCGCAAGTGCAAAATCGACGGGGTGGGCGGCGGTAGGCTCGGCGGGGTGAGCAGGGTGGTGGGGTTGCGGTGGAGTGGGGTTGCGGTTGCGGTGGTGGCTGCGGTCGCGTTGGTGAGTTGCACGGGGGAGCGTGAGGACGGGTTCCGGCCGGGCAGTGTGGACGTTGCCGATCCGTACGTGCCGGGCAGTGGCAACGGTGGCTACGACGTCGACCATTACCGGCTCGCGGTGCGGTACGACCCGGCCGACGACCGGCTCGTCGGGCGGGCCGTGGTGACCGCGACCGCCACGCAGAATCTCTCCCGGTTCAACCTCGACCTGAGCGGCCTCACGGTCGACTCGGTCACCGTGGACGGTGCCTCCGCCGAGCACCGGCAGGCCGACGGTGAACTTGTCGTCACGCCGAGCCGGAGGCTGGCGAACCTCAGCCGGTTCACCGTCGAGGTGAGCTACGCCGGGGTGCCCACGGCGGTCACCGACGGTGTGCTGGGCAGCGGTGGCTTCCAGCACACCGACGACGGGGCGATCGCCCTGGGCCAACCGCACTCGGCGGCGACCTGGTTCCCGGTCAACGACCACCCCTCCGACAAGGCGACCTACGACATCGAGGTGACCGTCCCCGAAGGGCTCGCCGCGCTGAGCAACGGCGTACCGGGGGAGCGGACCACGGCCGACGGGTGGACGACCTGGCGTTGGGCCGAGCGGTCACCGATGGCGAGTTACCTGACCACGCTGGTGATCGGTGACTACCGGGTGGACGTCGGCACGCACAGCGGCAAGCCGATGATCACGGCGGTACCGACCGGCATGCCGGCCACCGGGCCGCAGGCACGGTCGCTGTCGCGCACCGGTGAGATCGCCGACTACCTGGCCGGTCTCTTCGGGACGTACCCGTTCGAGGCGTACGGCGGGGTGGCGGTGGCCGACCCGCGAATCGGGTACGCGTTGGAGACACAGTCCCGACCGGTCTACGGCCCCGGGTTCTTCCGCTCCGGCGAGCCGAACTACGGCGTGGTCGTCCACGAGGTGGCCCACCAGTGGTTCGGCAACAGTGTGGCACTGGCCCGGTGGAGCGACATCTGGCTCAACGAGGGCTTCGCCAGCTACGCCGAGTGGCTCTGGGAGGAACACGACGGCGGCCCGAGCGCCCAACGCAACTTCGAGCAGCAGTACGCGGTGACGGACTGGTCCCGGCCCACCCTGAATCCCGGCCCCGGCGCGATGTTCAGCCCCGCCGTCTACAAGCGAGGTGCACTCGTCGTGCACGCGTTGCGGCGTACCGTCGGCGACGACGACTTCTTCCGGATCCTGCGCACCTGGACCACCGAGCGACGGGACGGCACCGCGACCACGGCGGACTTCGTCGCCCTGGCCGAGCGGATCTCCGGGCGTCAGCTGGGCTCGTTCTTCGACTCCTGGTTGACCGGGACCACCGCCCCCGCGTTGCCCTGACCCACCGCCCGGCCGCTGGTCGCCCGGCGGTCCGGGACGAGATCCACGATCTTGACAGTTTCGCCCTATCGGGGCACCACCAGTTTCGGGTGCTCGGCGAGGAACTCGTCGACCTTGCCGGCCCGCAACTCGGTGATGAAGCGGCGGCCGGTCTGGGTCAGTTCCTCGCCCCGGTAGGCGTTGCCCCGACCCACCGCCGCGCCGGGCAGGGTGACGAGCGTCAGCGCGTCGGGGGAGAGCCCGCCGAGGGCGTACGCGAACTCCACGATCCGCCGCCCGCCGACGTAGACCAGCATGTCGCCGAGGGCCGCCACCACCTGCTCGACTCGCTCCGGCTGGCGAGCCAGGTCGGTGTCGAGGATCTTGCCGACCAGCGACCGGATCAGCTGCTGCTGGTGGCGTTGCCGGGTGTAGTCGCCACCGGGCAGGTAGCGCTGTCGGGCGTAGTCCAGCGCCTGCCAGCCGTTGAGGTGCCGATCGCCGGGCTCGTAGACCATCTGCGGTCCGACGTACCCGCCGACGCCCGGCCCGGGTGCGCGGTGCTTGCCGTCGGGCTGGCGATGCCGCGAGACCACCCGCTGGTCGACGTGGATGTCGACGCCGCCGAGGCTGTCCACCAACGTGTCGAAGCCGCCGAAGGTGAGCACCGCGCCGGCGTCGATGCGCAGCCCGGTGTAGTCACTGACCACCTGGCTCAGCAGCTCGTACCCCTGGGCCGGGTCCGGCTGCTTCGGGCGGTCCGGCACCCGGCTGCCGTAGCTCATCGCGTTGGTGAGCTTGGTCCGCCCGCCCCGGTAACCGGCCGGCTTGAACGCCGGGACGTCCACCACCAGGTCGCGGGGGAGCGAGAAGAGGTACGCCCGGGACAACCCCGCCGGTACGTGCAGGATGAGCACCGCGTCGGCGTGCGGCTCCCAACCGGGCACGCTGACCCGGGTGTCGATGCCGACCAGCAGCAGGTTGAGCGGGCCGGTGATGTCGGCGCCCGGCGGCGGGGTGCTCGGGCTCGGGCTCGGTTGCGCGTCAGCCGACGCGCTCGGGCCGGTCGGGCCGGCGGTCGGTGTGCTCCGGTCGGTGCCGACCAGCCGGGTGATCACCACCGCGCCGACGGCCACCACCGCCACCGCGACCAGGGCGGCAAGCACCAGCGTCAGCCGTCTCCGAGGTTCTCCGAGCATCATTCCCCCGCCTTCTTCGCGCACCTGCCGACACAACGCCGTGAGGTGGGCTCAGGGTTGCGTCGACCGCTCTGTCGCTTCGATCACCCGCGTGGGCTTCTCCCGGCGGGCTGCGCAGCATGATTGCGCGCACACTGCTTCTGGCGCGAGAGCTACTCGGGAGTAATGATTCGAGGCATGCGGTACGACGTGGTCGTCATCGGGTCGGGCTTCGGCGGTAGCGTGGCCGCCCTGCGGCTGGCCGAGAAGGGTTACTCGGTCGGCGTCCTGGAGGCGGGCCGACGGTTCGCCGACGACGAGTTCCCGAAGACCTCGTGGCGGCTGCGGCGGTTCCTCTGGGCGCCGAAGCTGGGCTGCTTCGGCCTGCAACGGATCACCCTACTGCGGGCGGCCGACCGGCGGGCCGGCGGCGGGGTGCTGGTGCTGTCCGGTTCGGGGGTCGGCGGAGGCTCGCTGGTCTACGCCAACACGCTGTACGAGCCGCTGGACGCCTTCTACACCGACCCCCAGTGGCGGGACATCACCGACTGGCGGGCCGAACTCGCCCCGCACTTCGCCCAGGCGAAGCGGATGCTCGGGGTGACCACGTACCCGCTGCACACCCCCGCGGACCGGGCGATGCGGCGGGTGGCCGACCGGATGGGGGTGGGGCACACCTTCCACGCCACCCCGGTCGGGGTGTACATCGGGCGGCCGGGTGAGCGGGTGGCCGACCCGTACTTCGGCGGTGCCGGGCCGGAGCGTACCGGCTGCACCAACTGTGGCGCCTGCATGACCGGATGCCGGTACGGCGCGAAGAACACCCTGGTCAAGAACTACCTGTGGCTGGCCGAGCGGCTCGGTGCCCAGGTGCATCCGCTGACCACCGTCACCGCCGTACGGCCCTCCGGCGACGGGTACGCCGTACACACCGAACGCACCGGCGCCTGGCTGCGCAAGCGCCCCCAGGTGATCCACGCCGACCAGGTGGTCTTCGCCGCCGGGGCGCTGGGCACCCAACGACTGCTGCACGAGATGCGTGAGCGTGGCGCCCTGCCCAACATCTCGCCGACGCTGGGTCGGCTGACCCGGACCAACTCGGAGGCCATCCTCGGCGCCTCGGTACCGCGTCGGCGGGCCAAGGCCGCCGGAGTGGACTACTCCGAGGGAGTGGCGATCACCAGTTCGTTCCACCCCGACCCGCAGACCCACATCGAGCCGGTCCGCTACGGGCGCGGCTCGAACGCGATGGGTCTGCTGCAATCCCTGCTGGTCGACGGCGGCCCGCACCGGGTACGCCGCTGGCTCGGCCAACTCGTCCGGCATCCCTGGCAGGCCGCCCGGCTGCTGTGGGTGCGCAACTGGTCGGAACGTACGGTGATCGCCCTGGTGATGCAGTCGGCGGACAACTCGCTCACCACCCGGCTGCGGCGCGGGCCGCTGGGTCGCCGACTGGTCGCCGCCCCCGGCCACGGCCCCGGAAACCCGACCTGGATCCCCGCCGGCAACCGGGCCGCCCGACTGCTCGCCGAAGAGATCGACGGTACGCCCGGCGGCGCGCTGACCGAACCGTTCGACATCCCGATGACCGCCCACATCCTCGGCGGTGCGGTGATCGGCGCCACCCCCGAGACCGGGGTCATCGACCCGTACCACCGCGTCTACGGCCACCCCGGCCTGCACGTCGTCGACGGCGCCGCCATCTCGGCCAACCTCGGCGTCAACCCCTCCCTCACCATCACCGCCCAAGCCGAACGCGCCCTGGCCCTCTGGCCCAACAAGAACACCCCCGACCCCCGCCCCCCACACCCCTCCCCCTACCACCCCCTCCCACCCATCCCCCCAACCCACCCCGCCCTCCCCTAAGCCCCCGCCCCCGCCCCGCCCCCGCCCCCAGCCCCCGGCGATCTTGCACTTTGTGTCGGGGTGAAGGGTGCATAAGCCGCGTATCCGCGACCGAAAGTGCAAGATCGGCGGGGGAGGGGGTGTGGGGTGGGGCGGAGTGCGGGGTGGGTGGGGTGGGGGTGGGGGAGGGGGTGACTGTGGGTAGGCTTGCTGCACATGAGCCTGCCGCGTCCTGTCCTCGTGGTCGACTTCGGTGCCCAGTACGCCCAGCTGATCGCGCGCCGGGTGCGTGAGGCCAAGGTCTACTCCGAGATCGTCCCGCACTCCATGCCCGTGGCCGAGATGCTGGCCAAGAACCCGGCCGCGATCATCCTGTCCGGCGGTCCGGCCAGCGTCTACGCGCCCGAGGCCCCGCAGGTCGACGGCGGGCTGTTCACGGCGGGGGTGCCGGTCTTCGGCATCTGCTACGGCTTCCAGGCGATGGCGCAGGCCCTGGGCGGCACGGTGGCGCGCACCGGCAACCGGGAGTACGGCGGCACTCCGCTGCGCCCCCGTCTGCTCGAACCAGGCGTACTGCTCCGTGACCTGCCGGCCGACCTGCCGGTCTGGATGAGCCACGGCGACTGTGTCACCGAGGCGCCGGAGGGCTTCACGGTGACCGCCGAGTCCGCCGGTGCACCGGTCGCCGCCTTCGAGGACCTGGCCGGTCGGCGGGCCGGCGTGCAGTTCCACCCCGAGGTGGGGCACACCGCGCACGGGCAGGAGATGCTGACCCGCTTCCTGTACGAGATCGCCGGGATCGAGCCCACCTGGACGCCCGAGAACATCATCGACGAGCAGGTGGCCCGGATCCGCGCGCAGGTCGGCGACAAGGAGGTCATCTGCGGCCTCAGCGGCGGGGTGGACTCTGCGGTCGCCGCCGCGCTGGTGCACAAGGCCGTCGGCGACCAGCTCACCTGCGTCTTCGTCGACCACGGTCTGCTGCGGGCCGGCGAGGCCGAGCAGGTGGAGAAGGACTACGTCGCGGCCACCGGCATCAAGCTCAAGGTGGTCGACGCGGCCGACCGGTTCCTCGGTGCGCTGGCCGGGGTGACCGACCCGGAGCAGAAGCGGAAGATCATCGGCCGGGAGTTCATCCGGGTCTTCGAGGCCGCCGCCCGGGAGATCGCCTCGCACGGTGACGTGGAGTTCCTGGTGCAGGGCACCCTCTACCCGGACGTGGTCGAGTCCGGTGGCGGCACCGGCACCGCCAACATCAAGAGCCACCACAACGTCGGCGGGCTGCCCGAGGACCTCAAGTTCGCCCTGGTCGAGCCGCTGCGCACGCTGTTCAAGGACGAGGTCCGTACCCTCGGTCTGCAACTCGGCCTGCCCGAGGCGATGGTCTGGCGGCACCCGTTCCCCGGCCCGGGCCTGGCCATCCGGATCATCGGCGCGGTCGACCAGGAGCGCCTGGACGTGTTGCGCCGGGCCGACTTCATCGCCCGGCAGGAGTTGAGCGCCGCCGGCCTGGACCGCGACGTCTGGCAGTTCCCGGTGGTGCTGCTGGCCGACGTGCGCAGCGTCGGCGTGCAGGGCGACGGGCGCAGCTACGGTCACCCCGTGGTGCTGCGCCCGGTCTCCAGCGAGGACGCGATGACCGCCGACTGGTCGCGCCTGCCCTACGACGTGATCGCCCGGATCTCCACCCGGATCACCAACGAGGTCGCCGAGGTGAACCGGGTGGTCCTGGACGTGACCAGCAAGCCGCCGGGCACCATCGAGTGGGAGTGACGCCGACTCAGGCCGGCGGCTGAGCAGCCGCCTCGGGCCTGGTCGGCGCGGTGCCGTCGGCGGTGGCGATCCGTACCGTCGGCGCGCTGCTCTCCTGCACCGCGGGGCCGTACTGCGCGGTGGGCGGGACCGGGCCGTGGTGCGGTGTCGGTGCGCCGGGCGCGGGGTAGGGCCATGCCGGATGCGGGGCGGGGCCCGCCGGTCCGGCGTGCGGTGGACCGCTGGCCGGGCCCTGCGGCGGGACGCCCGTCGGGTGCGGCCAGGCCGGCGCGCTGGCCGGTTCCGCGGGCATCAGGAACCACATGATCGGGTACGCCAGTGCGGCGATCCCGCCGGTGAGCAGGGTGCCGACCGCGAAGACGACCCGGACCAGGGTCGGGTCGACGTTGAGGTAGCGGCCGACGCCGCTGGCCACTCCGGCGACCATCCGGTCAGTGGTCGGGCGGCGCAGTTGCTTGTACGGGGCGTGGGGTGTGGAAGTCATGCCTCCACGGTCCGCGTCTCGGGGCGCATCGACCTCGGTGACCGCCCGGATCAATACCCTGACTTGCGGCTCAGGGGTAAGTAAGAAGTCAGGAATCCGACTCTTTTCCGCGCCGTTAACGGGTCACGGGGAGAATTTGGCTCCGTGACCACCATGCTGGAGCCGCTCCGCAGGATCGCGGCATACGCAGTCTGTACTGATTCGGTAGACCGAGTGTTGCTGGTTCGCGCATCGGAGCGCTCCGGCACCCCCGGTACGTGGTCTCTGCCCGGTGGGGCGGTCGACCACGGTGAGGACCCTCAGCACACCGTCGTCCGGGAGACCGCCGCCGAGACCGGGCTGTCGGTCTCCGTCGCGAGCCTTCAGGACGTCCTGGCCGACATGCGGGCGCTGCCCGAGCGCGGCATCACCATCCACACCGACCGGCTGGTCTACCAGGTCTCGGTCCGGGGTGGTTCGCTGACCGACCGGGTCGACCGGCCGACCGACCTGGCCCGCTGGTTCACCCGCGAGGAGGCCCGGCAACTGCCCCTGCGCTCGTTCACCGCGCGCGCCCTCGGGCTGCCCACCTCCTCGGCCGACATCGTGCCCGACGAGCCGCCGGAGTTTCCCTCCTTCTACGCGGTGCCCGGTCCGGACGGCCTGCACCGGGCGCAGCGTTTCGCCGCGTACGCGGTGGTCACCGATCCGGACGGCCGGGTGCTGCTGACCCGGGTCTCGGACGGTTACCCGGGTGCCGGCTGCTGGCACCTGCCGGGCGGCGGCACCGACTACGGCGAGCAGCCGGGTGCCGCGTTGATCCGGGAACTGGTCGAGGAGACCGGGCAGACCGGGCGCCTGATCGGGCTGCTCGGTGTCGCCAGCCACCGGGACGCGGCCTCGCTGGGCCCGGAGGGCTACCCGATCGACTGGCACGGCGTACGCGCCTTCTACCGGGTGGTGGTCGACAAGCCGGCCCCGCCCACGGTCGCCGACGTCGGCGGCTCCACCTGTGAGGCCCGCTGGTTCGCCCGCGAGGAACTCGGTGCCCTGCCGACCGACCGCCTCACCGAGGTGACCGCCGAGGCCGTCCAGGCCGCCCGCCTCACCTGACCACCGCACACTCCGCGCCCGGCCGCACGATCATGAAGTTATTGTCGGGGCACGCCTCCGACAGGTGGCGACAACTTCGTGATCGACAGCGGCCGGGCGGCCGGAGACGGTCGTGCGGGCGGGAGTCGGTGTGGAGCAGGTACGGCGGGTGGGGGCGTACGGCGTGCTGCGGGACCCCGACGGGCGGGTGCTGCTCGTGCGGGGGTCCGACCGGGCCGACTTCCCCGGCGTCTGGTCGCTGCCGGGCGGCGGCCTGGAGCACGCCGAGCATCCGGCGCGGGCGGTGCTCCGTGAGGTCGCCGAGGAGACCGGGCTCGCCGTCGAGGTGACCGGGCTGCGCGCGGTGGTCGCCGACGTGACGCCCTACCCCGACCTGGGGGTCGCCCTGCACACGGATCGGGTGCTGTTCGACGTGACGGCCGTGGGCGGCACGTTGCGCGGCGAGCGGGACGGCACCACCGATCTGGCGCGCTGGCTGCCGCCGGACGAGGCGACCGGGTTGCCGCTGCTGCCGTTCACCGCCGAGGCGCTGGGCCTGCCGGTCGTGCCGCTGCCCTCCGGGGCGCTGCGTCGGCGGGAGCCGTTCGCCGCGCCGGACGCCACTCGGCGGCAGCGCTTCGGGGCGTACGGGTTGGTTTCCGATCCGGCCGGACGGGTGTTGCTGGCGTTGATCGCGGACGGCTATCCGGGCGCCGGTCAGTGGCATCTGCCCGGCGGCGGTACGGACCATGGTGAGCAGCCGGTTACCGCGCTGCTACGCGAACTGGTCGAAGAATCCGGCCAATTGGGTCGGGTGACCGAACTCATCGGAGTGGACAACCTGCACAACCCGGCCGCGCTCGGGCCGGAGGGCTATCCCATCGACTGGCATGGCATCCGCGTCGTCTACCGGGTGCTGGTCGACCGCCCGACCGAGCCGGCGGTCACCGAGCTGGCCGGCGGCTCCACCGCCCGCGCCGCCTGGTTCAACCCGGCCGAGCTGCGCGAACTTCCGTTGACGGAGATCGCCGCCGAGGCTGTGGCGACCGGCGGGTGAGCCGGACGGGCGACCGGACCCCGCCGGTCGCCCGGCGGCCCGGGAAGGCGATCTCCGGTACAGTCGGGAGAAGGGCCGAGGGAGGAAAACGGGCGATGATGCCCCAGATGGGAACAACCGTGCGGTTCGCGTGGTTAGGGGAGATATAAGTACCGCCGGCAGCTATCGCCAATCCCCACTCGCCTATGCGATGGTGTACACCGCAAAATGGGCTGCCGGGCCCGAACGGTCCGGCAACGAGACAGCCGGACACCCGCCCCGCACGGGCGGCCAGCTGATCCGGTGATGGAGGAAGCGTGCCGAGAGCCCCCTGGCGCCGGCGTCGTACGACTGACAGCCCGCGTCCCGCAGGGCGAAGCTGGACGGGCCCGCTGCGCCGCAGCGGCAGCCTGGCCCGTCAGGTCCTGCTGGTCCGCGTCGGCCGCCGCGATGGCGAGCTGCACGGCGCGACCGATGCCCTGCCCGAGCCCCGGTATTCGGATCGTCCCCGCCGTCGCTACGGCCTGCAGCGGTTCCACCGGACCCGGATCGAGACGATCGCCCCTGCGGCGATCGGCCCGGCTCCCCGTGTCGAATCCCCGGTGACGGACGATGCCACGGTCAGCGCCGTACCGCTGCTGCCCGGTGAGCGGACAATGGCGCGTCGGGTGAAGTTCGCGCTGGTCAACGCCTGCACCCTGGCCAGCCTGGTGCTCGGCATCAACGCGATCTTCATCGCCATGAACGGCGACGTACGGGTCGCCGCTCTGCTCCTCATCGCCTGTGTCGCCTTCGACGGACTCGACGGCGCGCTGGCCCGCAAGCTCGGCGTCTCCAGCCCGTTCGGCGCCCAGATGGACTCGCTGGCCGACATGTGCTCCTTCGGCCTCGCCGCGCCCGTGGTGGTCTACGCCTCGCTCGCCGGTGAGGTGCCGACGGCTGCCGCCGGAGTGGCCGCCGCGCTCGTCGCCGCCTGCGCCGCGATCCGGCTCGCCCGGTTCAACGTCTCGCCCCAGGACGGCCGCTTCTTCAGCGGCGTACCCACCACCATGGCGGCGGCCGTGCTCGCCCTGATGGTGGTCATCGGACTGCCGGTGCCGGGAGCGGTGCAGATCGCCGGGGTGGCGCTGCTCGCCTTCACCATGGTCAGCAGCTTCCCGTACGCCAAGCTCGCCCGGCTGGTCAAGCTGCCGCCGTGGCTCTGGCTCGCTCCGGTGATCGGCGCGCTGATCGACGTGCGGCTCACCTTCGGCCTGATCGTGGTGGGCTACCTGATCAGCGGGCCGCTGCTCTGGCTGCACCAGCGCCGCACCATCTGATCTCCGTACCGACGAAAGGGCGCCGCGGTCGACCGCGGCGCCCTTTGTCGTTCGGTTCCGATCAGCGCCAGCGGGCGATGACGGTCGACCCGCCGACCACCTTGTCGCCCGGCCCGACCAGCGGGTCCGCGGCCTCGACGGGCAGGTAGACGTCGGTACGCGAGCCGAACCGGATCAGCCCGAACCGCTCGCCGCGCGCCAGCAGGGTGCCGATCGGCGCCCGCTGCACGATCCGCCGGGCGATCAGGCCGGTCCGCTGCGCCACCACCACCGTGCCGTGCGTGGTGTCCAGCACCGTGTACGCGGCCACGTTGTGCTCGGCGTCCGGCTTCATCGCGTTGACGAAGCCGCCGTCGGCGACGAAGTAGTCGACCACCTTGCCGGCCACCGGGGAACGGTTGACGTGCACGTCGAGCACCGACAGGAAGACCGCGATCCGCAGGAACTCGCCGTCGCCGAAGCGCTCGTCGTGCAGCCGCTGGACCGACAGGACCTTGCCGTCGGCAGCGGCCACCACCGCCGACGGGTCCTCCGGCACATCGCGCTCGGGGTCCCGGAAGAAGGCGGCCACCGGTGCGGCGGCCAGCGCGGGCACCAGCCACAGCTTGGACTTCGGCCGGGCCAGCCGGGTCAGCGCGGCCAACCCGAGGGCGATGCCGGCGGCGGCCACCCCGTTGGAGTCGATGTGCATGTCGCGGGTCACCGGCACGCTCGACGGACGGTAGGCGGGGGCGAGGCGCTCCGCCGCCGCCGCGTCCGTCGGGGTGAAACGGAGCCGGAACACGCGTACCGGCTCGGGGTTCCGCAGCACCAGGTCGACACCGACACCGTGCAGCGCGCCCTGGCGCTCCAACTCGGCGGCGGCACCGGCGGTCCGGCCGACGGCGCTGGCCACACTCAACACCGCGCCGTCGGCCAGGTACTTGGTCAGCGTCTCGACGGTCGCGCGCGCCTCCTCGGCGGTGCCGGCCAGCGCCTCACCGGCCACGACCACCGCGGCCGGCTCGGCTTCGGCGAGGCTGTCCACCACGCGGACCCGATCGGCGACCCAGCGTCCCTGGGCGCTGACGTGCTCACGCAGGGCCGTGGGGCTGACCGACTCGGCCGGCACCACGGTGAGGGTGTCACCGGGCAGCAGCGCTTCGATGGCCGCGGCCAGCACCGCGGACTCCGGTGCCGCGCCGACCAGCAGCGCGGCCTTGGGGTCGTTGATCCGGGCGAGCTCGGCGACGAGGGTGCGGGCGGCACGCTCGCCGAGGCGGACCGGGCCGGACCGGCCGGCGGCACGCACGCCGGGGAACTGGGTCATCTCGAACGGGCTCCTGACGGGATAGAGGCGACTGACGCGAGATCACCGCCCGGCGGCGAGGTCGGCCCGGCCGCGAGCGGCCCGCGCGAACCGGCTGACCCGCGCGGGATGCCCGCGCGTGGGCCGGCCGGCGATGGCGGGAGCACACCGGCCAGCATAGGCGGCCCACCGCCGCTGTCGCATGGTCAGGCAGCCGGGCCTCGCCGTCGCGGCAGGTCCGCGTCGTCGGCCAGATCGAGCGTACGGTCGTCGTCGGTGCTCCGGTCCGCATCGGTGCCCGTACCCGCGTCCTCGTCCCGCCGGGCGTCCGGCGACCCGGTCGCCTCGCGCCCGCCGGTACCGGCCGTGTCCGAGCCTGCGGGGCTCGGAGCCTGCTCCGGTTGGTTGGCCTGTTTGCTGGAACGCAGCGCGCCGACGAGACCGAGGAGACCGATCAGGATCAGCCCGCCGGCGAGGAACCAGCCCACCGGTGGCAGGACGAGGCCGACCACCTGGGCGAGCAGCCACCAGGCGGCGAACGCGAGGAAGAGCAGCCCGAAGGCGAACGACACCAGGTCGGTGCGGTGTGCCCTCATCGGGTCACCTCCATCTTTCCGGCGTTGACGTGCAGGTTCAGGCGGAGCTTCCCGCCGCCCGGCCCGTCCGGACCGAGATCGACGATCTCCCTGCGGTGGTTGTCCCGGCCCCAGCCGCGCTGCTCACCGAAGATGTCCGCGTCGCCGGCGGTGACCTGGGTAACTGTCGTCACGTCCACGTTCGGTGGCACCAACACGGTGGCTTCACCGAAGTTGATGACGACGGTGACCTCGGTGTCCAGCTGGCTGAAGTCGATCGCGCGCAGGTCGAGCACCGCGTCGTCGAAGCTCTGCTCGTACCGCAGCGCCAGTTCGCGCTGGTTGGTCGGGGCCCAGACAACCGCGCCGTCGATGCCACCGAGCCGGTTGTACGACTCGGCGACGGTCGCCACCGCGAGCGCGGCGGCGGTGACCAGGCCGAGCGCGATCAGCCAGCGAGCCCGACCGAACCAGGTACCCACCAGCAGGCCGAGACCGATCACGGCGAGCGCCGCCGCGAAGTAGGCCGAGGCGCCGATCCCGAAGACGTTCAGCAGGTCGAGCACGACCACCAGACCGAGCGCGACGAAGATCAGCGAGAACGTCACCGCGCCGAGGGCGGACCGCTCGCGGGGCTTCTTCGGCGGTTTGGGCGGTGCCTGCGGAGGTGGTGGTGGCATGGTCCGGCTGGCGTACGGGCCGTGCGGGGCGAACGGGGGGCGGTACGTCGGCGGTAGCGGCGCGGGGGGCGGCGGGCCGAGCGGTGCGCTCTGCGTGCTCGTCGTCGGCCAGGGCGGCGTGGGGGAGGGAGGCATGTTCGGTTCTCTCGGTGCGGCAGTGGAGGGCGTACCGGGCGGGGGGACCGGGCCGTACGGCGGGATGTTGGTCCTGGTCTGGGTGCTGGCGGCGTACGCCGGTGAGTACACGCTGGGGGCGGGGTAGCTGACCGGCGGGACCGGTGCGCTCGGCGGTGTGGTCATCGGGGCCGGCTCGGGCTGCGTCTGGTGTTGCTGCCGGTTGAGCAGCAACGCCCCGCCGACCAGGATGGCCGCGCCGAGCAGCACCGCGCGGAACGCGTCGGTGACGATGTAGCCGAAGGCCACCGCGACCAGGATGCTGAGCACGATCACGGTGACCGGGGACATGCTGGATCTGCCCCGGCCCAGCATCGACTCGACCGGCGAGGCCGTGTCGCCCTCACCCGGGATGATCAACCAGCCGATGACGTAGATCAGGATGCCGACGCCACCGAAGAAGCCGAGCACCGCGAGCAGCACCCGCCAGAGCACCGGATCGGTGTTGGTGGCCCGACCGATGGCGGCGCAGACGCCGGCCAGGTAGCGACCGTCGCGCGGGCGGACGAGCCCGTACCGCGAGGTGAACCCGGCACCTCCGTACGGTCCGCCGGCACCGCCGTAAGGTCCCCCAGCATCTCCGTAGGGTCCGCCAGCACCGCCGGGAGGCGGCGGGGCGCCGGGCGAGCCGCCGCTGGGGGGTGGTGAGGCGGTCTGGTCGTACCTGGGCGGGCTTGCCGGACCGGGCCCGACGGGCGCTGTGGGGGCGCTGGAGGGGGTCTGCGCGGTGGGCATCCGTGGTGGGGTGCCCGGTGCTGCCGTGTCGTCCCCGGTCGTGCCCGATGCGGCGGCCGGGCCGGGCGATGCGGTCGGCGGTGTCGTGCCCGCGTCCGTCGGCTCCGGTCGGTTCGGCTGCACAGCGTCGTCGGTCATGCCTTCGATCCTGCGCGGCTCGATGCCTGAACGACCTCCGGATGCGACCCTGACCCCACCCTGAGATCCTGCGCCCCGCAATCTCCGGGGCGTCCCCGTGGTCGGCTGTTCCC
Source organism: Micromonospora fiedleri (assembly GCF_016774385.1). NCBI lineage: Bacteria > Bacillati > Actinomycetota > Actinomycetes > Micromonosporales > Micromonosporaceae > Micromonospora > Micromonospora fiedleri. The sequence continues at coordinate 467,756 of NZ_JAETXL010000005.1, read as the reverse complement.
CCTGCATGTGACGATCAACCTGGGCCGGAACCCCACCGCATCCGGCGCAGGTCCTGCCCAGGGAGTCCGTGATCAGTACCGTGAGTCAGCCACCCCGTCTCTACCGAGACCCGAAGGACCGCATGGCCGCCGGGGTGGCCGCCGGCATCGCCGAGCACCTCGGCGTCCCGGTGGTCCGGGTCCGGGTCGCCTTCATGGTGCTGCTCGGCCTGAGCGGCCTCGGTCTGCTGCTGTACGCCGCCTTCTGGGCCGTCGTTCCGCTGCGTCCCGGTGACACCGCGGCGCCACCGCGTCGGGACGTCACCCAACTGCTGCCGTTCGTGGCGATCGGGCTGGGCGTACTGCTGATCCAGGTGTTGGTCTTCGACTCGGTCGGGGTGGCCGGCACGGCCGGCTGGCTGGTCGCGATCATCGCGGTCGGCGCCGGAGTGATATGGCACCAGTCCGGGCCGGAGCGGCGGCGTCAGTGGAACGAGTCGATGCCGGTGCCGTGGCTCAGCGCGGTGGTCGAGGAGAGCGACCGGCGGGCCTTCGTGCTCCGCTTCGTCGGTGGTGGGGTGCTGGTCGCGGTCGGCATCATCGGGGTCGCTGCCGTGTACTCCCCGGCCCAGAACCTCGATGCCGTGGTCAACGGGGTCATCTTCGCCCTGGTCGGGTTGGCCGGGGTGGGAGTGGTGGCCGCGCCGGTGCTCTGGCGGACCTGGAACCAGCTCCGGTCGGAGCGGGAGGGCCGCATCCGCGAGCAGGAGCGGGCCGAGCTGGCGGCCATGGTACACGACCAGGTGCTGCACACCCTGGCGTTGATCCAGCGCAACGCCAGTGACGTCAAGATGGTGCAGCGGCTCGCCCGGGGCCAGGAGCGCTCGTTGCGCAACTGGCTCTACAAGCCCACCGCGTCGCCGACGGAACGCTTCGCGGCCGCACTGGAGCAGGCGGCGGCCGAGGTCGAGGACACCTTCGCGATCACGGTCGAGGCGGTGGTGGTCGGCGACCGGGAGACCGACGAGCGGGTGGGCGCGTTGGTCGCCGCCGCCCGCGAGGCGCTGGTGAACGCCGCCCGGCACGCCGGGGTGCAGACCGTCTCGCTGTACGCCGAGGTCGAACCCGACCAGGTCAGTGTCTTCGTACGGGACCGGGGTGCCGGGTTCGACCCGGATACCGTGGAGGATCACCGGCACGGGGTCCGAGGCTCGATCATCGGACGGATGAAGCGGCACGGCGGCCGGGCGGAGATCCGCTCCCGGCCGGGGGAGGGGACCGAGGTCCGGTTGATCTTGCCGATCGCCCGGGACTCGGCCACTGCGGAGAGGGACAGATGATGGCTGAGCAGTCGACGCCACCGGTGGAGCCGAACGACGCCGGAGCGCAGCGGTTGCGGGTGTTTCTGGTCGACGACCACGCCATGTTCCGGGCCGGCGTCCGCGCTGAGCTGGGGGCACACGTCGAGGTGGTCGGCGAGGCGAGCACGGTGGCCGAGGCGGTCAGCCGGATCGCCGCCGCCGAACCCGACGTCGTCCTGCTCGACGTACACATGCCGGACGGCGGCGGTCGGGCGGTGCTGGAGGCGATGCGGCGCAGCCACCCACAGGTGCGTTTCCTGGCGCTCAGCGTCTCCGACGCCGCGGAGGACGTGATCGGGCTGATCCGGGCCGGTGCCCGCGGCTACGTGACCAAGACCATCTCCCCGGACGAGCTGGCCGCGGCGATCCGCCGGGTGGCCGACGGGGACGCGGTGTTCAGCCCGCGGCTGGCCGGCTTCGTGCTGGACGCCTTCGCCGCCCGCCCGGACGCCCCGGTCGCGGATCCCGAGCTGGACCAGCTGACCAACCGGGAACGCGAGGTGCTGCGGCTGCTGGCCCGTGGGTACGCGTACAAGGAGATCGCCCGGGAGCTCTACATCTCGATCAAGACGGTGGAGACGCACGTCTCGAACGTGTTGCGCAAGCTCCAGATGTCCAACCGGTACGAGCTGTCCCGGTGGGCGGCGGACCGGCGACTCGTCTGACTGATCGGCGGGGCCGGGGGATCGATCACCCGGGTGGTCTGTGTGCCGTCACGTCTGGCTGCCACCTCCTACTTTCGGGTAGGCTGCGGCTACAAGTGGCCGGACTCACGTTCTGATTTCCCGCCATCACAGAGATCAACAACGCCCCGCTGCCAATCCCCCGTTCGGGCGCGAAAAGCTGTTGACGGGCAGGTCATACCATGCGTCTGGGGTGACATGAATTCGCCTCCAGGTGGATGTCGGCACCGTCCCGGGCGGGTATCGGCTTGATAACACGCCTTCCGGCCTGGGCGCATCGAGTGTCACAGTGGCAGGCACCTCACAACCCCCTCGTGAGCCGAGCGCCCTGAGGAGGCACTCCCATGCGCGGGAAATTCCTGAAGGTGGCGGTCGCGGCGACCGCCACCGCCATGTTGGCCACCGCCTGCGGCGGCGGTAGCGACAACGACAACGACGACGCCGCCTCCACCGGTGGCACGTTGCGCGTCTACAACGCGGAGCCGGCGTTCCTGACGCCCTCCGGTGGTGACGACGAGCCGTCGCTGTACGTGATCCGTTCGCTCTTCCGCGGTCTGGTGAAGTACAACGCCCAGACCTCCGCTGTCGAGATGGACCTGGCCGAGTCGGTCGAGTCGGACGACCAGAAGCTCTGGACCATCAAGATCAAGAGCGGCTACACCTTCGACAACGGCGAGCCCGTCAACGCCGACGCCTTCATCCGTTCCTGGAACTTCGCGGCCTACAGCCCGAACGCCCAGAACAACGGTTACTTCATGAAGCGCATCGCCGGGATCAAGGACGTCCAGTCCGCCGACCCGGACGGCGACGGCCCGCAGAAGGCCCCGGAGCCGAAGGCCAAGGAGCTCTCCGGCCTCAAGAAGGTCGACGACCTGACCTTCACCGTCGAGCTGGAGGCTCCGTTCTCCGGCTTCCCGACCACCATCGGCTACCCGGGCTTCTTCCCGATGGCCGAGGCGTGCGTCGCCGACATCGCGGCCTGCAACGAGAAGCCGATCGGTAACGGCCCGTACAAGATGGACGGCAGCTGGCAGCACAACGTTGCGATCAACGTGGTTCGCAGCGACACCTGGAAGGGTGAGCCCGGCAAGCCGGACCGCATCGAGTACCGCATCTTCGCCGACGTCGACGCCGGTTACGCCGCCTTCCAGGCCGGCGAGCTGGACGTGATGTACACCGTGCCGCCGGCCCGCTACAAGGAGGCCAAGGCCACCTACGGCGACCGCATGTACGAGCAGCCGGGTGACAGCTTCACCTACGTCGGCATGCCGCTGTACCAGGACAACTTCAAGGACAAGCGGATCCGTCAGGCGCTCTCGCTGTCGATCGACCGCCAGTCGATCATCGACGCCGTCTTCGACGGCCGGTTCACCCCGGCCACCGGCTTCGTCGCCCCGACCTTCGAGGGTGCCCGCGCCGACGTCTGCAAGTACTGCAAGAAGGACGTCGAGAAGGCCAAGCAGCTGCTCGCCGAGGCTGGCGGCTGGCCGGCCGGTCAGAAGCTGATCCTGTGGGCCAACGCCGGTGCCGGTCACGACCAGTGGCTGCAGGCCGTCGGTGACCAGATCAAGGAAGCCCTGGGTATCGACTACGAGTTGAAGGTCAACCTGCAGTTCGCCGAGTACCTCGAGACTGCCGACCAGAAGAAGTTCACCGGTGGATTCCGGCTCGGCTGGGGCCCGGACTACCCGTTCATGGAGACCTTCCTCTACCCGCTGTACGGCACCGGCTCGGGCAGCAACAACTCGACCTACAGCAACCCGGAGTTCGACGCCGCGATGAAGGAGGGTGACTCGGCCGACTCGATCCAGGCCGCGATCCCGTCCTACCAGAAGGCGGAGGACCTGGTCGGTGAGGACCTGCCGGTCATCCCGATGTGGTTCAACAAGGTTGGTGCCCTCTACAGCGAGAACGTCGACCAGTTCGTCTGGAACGCCGTTTCCGACGCGGACTACGCAGCGACCTCTCTGAAGTAGAAGTGAGCTTCAGGCTCCTGACCCAGCCGTAATACGACGTGGCGGTAACGGTCACCTCACCAGGGTGATCGTTGCCGCCACGTCAGCGCCGAGAGGAGACCCCGAGATGGGGCGCTACGTCATTCGACGGTTGCTCCAGTTCATTCCCACCGTGCTGGGCACCATGTTCCTGCTCCACTACATGACTTCGCTGGCGATCCAGTTCAGTGGGAACCCGGTCCGGGCGATCTTCGGTGACCGGACCCCGCCGCCCGCGCTGTTGCAGGCGATCACCGAGCGACTCGGCTACGGTGACCCATGCCTCGACCAGAAGGGCAACCCCTGTTTCGGGCTCTTCCTGGACCGGCTCCAGAACATCTTCTTCCACTTCGATTTCGGCATCAACCTGCGTCAGCGTCCGGTGACGGAGTTGGTGGCCGACGCCATCCCGTTCACCCTCAAGCTGCTGGTGATCGCGATCGTCTTCGAGGCGGTCGTGGGTATCGCCGCCGGTGTGCTGGCCGGTCTGCGCGGCGGCAGCTTCCTCGACTACATGGTCAAGATCAGCACGGTCTTCATCATCTCGGTGCCGATCTTCGTGCTCGGCGTGGTGGTGCGGGAGTTCGTCGGCGTCAAGTTCGGTAACATCCTGCGAGGCCAGGACTGGATCCCTGACCTGATCTCCGTCGGAGTGTTCACCCCCGGCTTCAAGCCCGACTATCCGTTCGCCAGCTTGATCATTCCCGGCATGGTCCTCGGTGCGGTCTCGCTGGCCACCACGGCTCGGCTGACCCGGACCAGCATCATGGAGAACATCCGGGCCGACTACGTCCGGACCGCCAAGGCCAAGGGGCTGACGAACAAGCGGGTCATCGGCGTGCACACGCTGCGCAACTCGCTGATTCCGGTGATCACCTTCCTCGGCGTCGACATCGGTGCGGCGATGGCCGGTGCGGTGGTCACGGAAACGATCTTCAACGTTCCCGGCATCGGTCGACTGGTGACCTTCTCCGCCCGTACCGGCGAATCGTCAGTCGTGGTCGGTGTGGTGACCATGCTCGTGCTGGTCGTCCTGGTCGCCAACCTGCTGGTCGACCTCCTGTACGCCGTGCTCGACCCGAGGATCCGCTATGAGTGACCGAATCGTGGTGACGACGCGGACCGTACGGGCATCCGACCGCCTCCGGTGGCCGGCTGGAGCGAAACGAGGTGTGGACATGAGTGAGCGGATCATCAAGCTCAGTGTGGCGGTGCCTCATGGCGGCGCGGAGCGAAGCGGGGTGCCGGCATGAGCGACCTGACGAGTGCGGGTGCGGCCGTCGGCGGCGCGCCGGTCGGCGGTGACGGCCCGACGACGGAGGCCACGACCGGCGGCAGCGGCAAGGAGCGCAGTGCCAGCCTGTGGGCGGATGCCCGGCGGCAGCTGGTCCGCGACCCGGTCTTCGTGATCGCCTCCCTCTACATCCTCGCGGTCGGCTCGATGGCCGCCTTCCCGTGGCTCTGGACCAGCCAGGACCCGCGTAACTGCAGCACCGACCGGTCTCGGATCTCGCCGAGCTGGGAGCACCCCTTCGGGTACGACATCCTGGGTTGCGACTACTACTCGCACGCCATCTACGGCGCCCGGCCCTCGATGGTGATCGCGGTGATGGCGACCTCCGCCATCGTGATCGTCGGCGGCCTGCTCGGTCTGCTGGCCGGCTACTACGGTGGCTGGGTCGACGCGATCATCTCGCGCATCATGGACATCTTCTTCTCGCTGCCGTTCCTGCTCGGCGCGATCGTGTTCCTGACCGTGATCAAGCGGCAGAACATCTGGACCATCACGATGGTGTTGTTCCTGCTGGCCTGGCCGACCATCGCCCGGATCATCCGAGGCAGCGTGATCTCCTCGAAGGATCTGGACTACGTGCACGCGGCGAAGGCGGTCGGTGCCCGCAACTCGCGGCTGATGTTCCGGCACATCCTGCCGAACGCGATCGCCCCGATGCTGGTGTACGCCACCATCGTGCTCGGCTCGTTCGTCGCCGCGGAGGCCACGCTCACCTTCCTCGGTGTCGGGCTCCAGCCGCCGGCCCAGTCGTGGGGCATCATGATCTCGGTCCACCAGGTCTACTTCCTGGAGGATCCGTGGCTGCTGCTCTTCCCCTGCGGCCTGCTGATCGGCACGGTGCTGTCCTTCATCCTCATGGGTGACGCCCTGCGTGACGCCCTCGACCCGAAGTTCCGGTGAGGCATGAGCACTGATGTGAACGTCAAGTTGGACGCGCTGCCGGGCCTGGACCCGAACGCGCTGCCACTGGAGGTCAAGAACCTTCAGGTGGAGTTCCGTACCCGTAACGGCATCGCCCACGCGGTCAACGGGGTGAGCTTCGACGTGCGGGCCGGCGAGACCCGGGCGATCCTCGGCGAGTCGGGCTGCGGCAAGAGCGTGACCGCTCAGGCGATCATGGGCATCCTGGACAGCCCGCCCGGGTTCATCACCGGTGGAGAGATCCTCTACCGGGGTGTCGACCTGCTCAAGCTGCCCGAGGCGCAGCGCCGCAAGGTCCGGGCCAACCGGATCGCGATGATCTTCCAGGACGCGTTGTCCGCGCTGAATCCGGTCTTCACCGTCGGGTTCCAGCTCGCCGAGCTGTTCCGCAAGCACCGGGGCATGTCCCGCCAGGACGCCAAGGCCCGCGCCGTCGAGCTGCTCGACCTGGTCAAGATCCCGGCGGCGAAGCAGCGGGTGAACGACTACCCGCACCAGTTCTCCGGGGGCATGCGGCAGCGCGTGATGATCGCGATGGCGCTGGCGCTCGACCCCGAGGTGCTGATCGCCGACGAGCCGACCACCGCGTTGGACGTGACCGTGCAGGCCCAGATCATGGCCCTGCTGGCCGAGCTCCAGCAGGAGCGGAACATGGCCCTGGTGCTGATCACCCACGACATGGGTGTGGTCGCCGACGTGGCGGACCGGATCTCGGTCATGTACGCCGGTCGGGTCATCGAGGAAGCCGGCGTGAACGACATCTACGCCAGCCCGGCCCACCCGTACACCAAGGGTCTGTTGGAGTCGATCCCGCGCCTGGACCTCAAGGGCCAGGAACTCAGCGCCATCAAGGGCCTGCCCCCGGCGCTGACCAACATCCCGCCGGGCTGCGCCTTCAACCCCCGCTGCCGGTACGCACAGGACGTCTGCCGCCAGAACCCGGGGCCGCCGCTGTATCAGGTGACGCCGAGCCGTACGTCGGCCTGCCACTTCTGGAAGGAGGTCAAGGGCGATGAGTGACTACGTGCTGGAGACCCGCGACCTGGTGAAGCACTTCCCGCTGACCCAGGGGATCGTCTTCAAGAAGCAGATCGGCGCGGTGCGGGCCGTCGACGGCGTCAACCTGCAACTGCGCCGAGGGGAGACCCTCGGTGTCGTCGGCGAGTCCGGCTGCGGCAAGTCGACCCTGGCCCGGATGCTGGTCGGGCTGGAGACGCCGACCTCCGGTGACCTGTTCGTGCAGGGCCGCAACATGGCCAGGGTCGGCGCCGAGGAACGGCGACGGGGCCGGCGCAACATCCAGCTGGTCATGCAGGACCCGTACACCTCGCTGAACCCCCGGATGACCGTCGGTGACATCATCGGCGAGCCGTTCGAGGTGCACCCGGACGTGGTGCCCAAGGGGCAGCGGCGGGGCAAGGTGCAGGAACTGCTGGAGCTGGTCGGTCTCAACCCCGACCACATCAACCGGTACCCGCACCAGTTCTCCGGCGGTCAGCGGCAGCGCATCGGCATCGCCCGGGCCCTGGCGCTCAACCCGGAGATCATCCTCTGTGACGAGCCGGTGTCGGCGCTGGACGTCTCCATCCAGGCCCAGGTGATCAACCTGCTGGAGAAGCTCCAGAACGAGCTGGGTCTGTCGTACATCTTCATCGCCCACGACCTGTCCGTGGTCCGGCACATCGCCGACCGGGTCGCGGTGATGTACCTCGGCAAGATCGTCGAGGTCGGCACCGAGGACGAGATCTACGAGACGCCCACGCATCCGTACACCCAGGCGCTGCTGTCGGCGGTGCCGGTGCCGGACCCGACGCTGCGTGGGCAGCGCGACCAGATCGTGCTCACCGGCGACGTGCCCTCGCCGGCCAACCCGCCGTCGGGTTGCCGGTTCCGCACCCGCTGCTGGAAGGCTCAGGACATCTGCGCCGAGCAGGAGCCGCTGTTGGAGGTTCGGGACAAGTCCGGCCACCCGAGCGCCTGCCACTTCGCCGAGGTACGCGACGTGGTGCACGCGACGGAGTAGCCGCACAGACGCCGCCGCCCCGACCATCCGTACGGGATCGGCGGTAAGGGTAAGTGCCTCCTCAGTGATCCGGGGCGTCGGCCGTCACCAGCGGCCGGCGTCCCGGATTCCTGTATCGCCGAGCACTACGCGGTCGGCGCGGGCGCGGCCGGTCAGAGCGGCCCACGGCCGGCGCGCAGCAGCAGCAGGGCGAGCTGGGTGCCGTCGGCCCCGAGGGCGCTGCGGAACCGCTCCAGGATCTCCTGCTCGCGGGAGAGCACCAGCCGGGTGCCGCCGGAGGCCATCCGGGTCGCGCCCACCTCACGGGACAGTTCGGCCCGTTCCTGCCACAACTCGATGAGCGTTCGGTCGATCTCGTCGATCCGGGTCCGGATCTCGACGATCCGGGCCGCGGCCATCGGCTCCGTGGTTCCGGTACCCGGCTCCGCCGAGTCGGGTGTGCCGGCCGCCCCGGTGCGGTCGGGGGCCATGCCGGAACCGGCCGGGACGCCACTCTGTTCCATCACGTCTGACATCTTCGGGTACCTCTCAGAGTCTGGTGCCCGCTGCCCGGATCCCGGGACGAAAAAAGCCCCGGGCTCCGTGAGCCCGGGGCTTTCGTAGGTCTGATTGATCAGGCGCGACCTACGGCAGCCGGACTCCCGGTGCCGTAGTAAAAGTAGAAGCGCTGATCGAACATGTCGTCGAGTATGCCGCCCGCGTCGGGCGGTGCGCAAGCGAACGACCGTCACACGCTGCGAGAACGCGGCTGTCAGCGGCCCGGCCCGGTGCAGTGGGGAGCGCTGCGACACCGCCAAGGCGGGCGGTGTCGGGCCGGCGGCATAGACTCGCTCTGCGATGCATCCTCTCTTCGACATCCCCGTGTCCTCGCCCGCGCCCGAGCCGCCGCCGCGCCGGGTCGCCGCGCCGGGCCGCCTCGACCCGTTGCAACTGGTGGAGGGCCTCAACGGTCCGCAACGGGACGCGGTCACGCACGCGGGATCGCCGCTGTTGATCGTCGCCGGCGCGGGCTCGGGCAAGACCCGGGTGCTGACCCACCGGATCGCCTACCTGCTCGCCGCCCGGGACGTGCATCCCGGCGAGATCATCGCGATCACCTTCACCAACAAGGCCGCCGGTGAGATGAAGGAGCGGGTGGCCAAACTGGTCGGGCCGCGCGCCCGGCTGATGTGGGTTTCCACCTTCCACTCGGCCTGTGTCCGAATCCTGCGGGCCGAGCACGAGCACGCCGGTCTGAAGTCGACCTTCTCGATCTACGATGCCGACGACTCCCGCCGGCTGATGCAGATGGTCGCCCGCGAGCTGGATCTCGACCCCAAGCGCTACCCGGCTCGGGGGCTGGCCGCCCAGGTCTCCAACCTGAAGAACGAGCTCGTCGATCCGGAGGCCTTCGCCGCCCGCGCCTCCGGGCCCAACGAGCGGGCGCTGGCCGAGGCGTACACGCTCTATCAGCGGCGGCTGCGCGAGGCACACGCCCTCGACTTCGACGATCTGATCATGACGACGGTGCATCTGCTCCAGTCGCATCCGCACGTCGCCGAGACCTACCGGCGCCGGTTCCGGCACGTCCTGGTCGACGAGTACCAGGACACCAACCACGCGCAGTACGTCCTGATCAAGGAGCTGGTCTCCGGCACCGAAGGGCTCGAACCGGCCGAGCTGTGCGTGGTCGGCGACGCGGACCAGTCGATCTACGCCTTCCGGGGCGCGACGATCCGCAACATCCTGGAGTTCGAGCGCGACTTCGCCGACGCCCGCACCATCCTGCTGGAGCAGAACTACCGCTCCACCCAGACCATCCTGAACGCCGCGAACGCGGTGATCGACCGCAACACCTCCCGTAAGCCGAAGCGGCTGTGGAGCGACGCCGGCACGGGTGAGCCGATCGTCGCGTACGTCGCCGACACCGAGCACGCCGAGGCCGACTGGGTGGCCCGGGAGATCGACCGGCTGGTCGACGACGGCGAGACCCGACCGGGCGACGTGGCGGTCTTCTACCGCACCAACGCCCAGTCCCGGGTCTTCGAGGAGGTGTTCATCCGGGTCGGCCTGCCGTACAAGGTCGTCGGCGGGGTGCGCTTCTACGAGCGCAAGGAGGTCCGGGACGCGCTGGCCTACCTGCGCGCGGTGGTCAACGACGACGACACGGTCAGCCTGCGCCGCATCCTCAACACCCCGCGCCGGGGCATCGGCGAGCGGGCCGAGGCGTGCGTGGAGGCGTTGGCCAGCCGGGACCGGATCTCGTTCGGTGCCGCGTTGCGCCGGGCCAAGGACGCGCCGGGCATCTCCAGCCGGGCGGCGAACGGCATCGCCGACTTCGTGGCGCTGCTCGACTCCGCCCGGGAGCTGGCTGTCGACGGCACCCCGGAAGAGGTGCTGGAGGCGGTGCTGACCCGCTCGGGATACCTGACCGAGCTGGAGGAGAGCCTCGACCCGCAGGACGCCGGGCGGGTGGACAACCTCCAGGAACTCGTCAGCGTCGCCCGCGAGTACACCGAGCGGATCGAGTCGACCGGCGAGGAGGGGGAGCGGGCCACCCTGGCCGGTTTCCTGGAGCAGGTCGCGCTGGTCGCCGACGCCGACCAGGTGCCGACCGACGACCCGGACCACCAGGGCGTGGTCACTTTGATGACCCTGCACACCGCCAAGGGCCTGGAGTTCCCGGTGGTCTTCCTGACCGGGCTGGAGGACGGCGTCTTCCCACACCTGCGGTCGCTCGGCGACACCCGGGAGCTGGAGGAGGAGCGTCGGCTGGCGTACGTCGGCATCACCCGCGCCCGGCAGCGGCTCTACCTCTCCCGGGCGGTGACCCGGTCGGCCTGGGGGCAGCCGTCCTACAACCCGCCGTCGCGGTTCGTCGAGGAGTTGCCGCCGGAGCTGGTGCGCTGGGAGCGCACCGAGGGGTCGTACACCTCGTGGGGTGGCGGTGGCGGCGGCGTGGGTGGTCGCGCGGAGCGCACACCCGGCGGGCGCGGCACCTTCTCCGGGGGTACGCCCCGGGCGGTGCAGTTGGCGCGCAAGCTCGGCGTGGACGGCAGCCGCCTGGCCACCGCGAGCGAACTGCCGCAGGGGCCGAAGGTCGTCGCCGGGGACCGGGTCAACCACCAGCGGTACGGCCTGGGCCGGGTGGTCACCGTGGAGGGGCACGGCCCGAGCGCCCGAGCGCAGATCGACTTCGGTGACCAGACGCTCTGGCTGGTGCTGCGGCACGCCCCCATCGACAAGCTCTGAGCCCGCCGACCGTCGCTGATCACCACCGGGCACCGGAGCCGCTCCGGCTGCGCTATCGTCGGAGCATGCACTCGTGCGCCTTCTCGATGAAGCCCTGGTTCCGCCGCTGACGGCGGCAGGGTTGACCGGCTTTTCCTGAGCGAGCTCTGTTCCGCCGTCCTGGTGTTCCCGCCGGGCGGCGTCTTCGTGCTGCCCGGCTCCATGACGAGCCGAAGAGCAGACACATGAGCATGAGTAAGTTGCATCCCGCCGGCCAGCTGCCGGCAGGCCACCGGGCGCACGTACGGGCGGACGGCATCCGGGTGGTACGCGGTGGGCGGGTCGTGCTGTCCGACGTCAGCGTGACCGTTTCGGCCCGGTCCCGCCTGGCCATCGTCGGCGAGAACGGCCGGGGCAAGACGACGCTGCTGCACGTACTGGCCGGATTGTCGGCACCTGATCAGGGCACGGTGGACCGGGCCGGCACGATCGGCCTGGCCGAGCAGGCGCTCCAGGCACGCGACGGCGAGACGGTCGGCACCCTCGTCGCGGCCGCGACCCGCGAGTCCCGCCGCGCGTTGCGGGCGCTCGACGACGCCACGGCGGCGCTGACCGAGGGGCTGGCCGGCGCGGCGGACGCCTACGCCACCGCGCTCGACGCGGCCACCCGACTCGACGCCTGGGACGCCGAGCGGCGCGTCGACGTGGCGCTGGCCGGGCTGGACGCCTGCACCGACCGGCAGCGTCCGCTGGCCACGCTCTCGGTCGGTCAGCGTTACCGGGTCCGCCTGGCCTGCCTGTTGGGGGCGCGCTACGACCTGCTGATGCTGGACGAGCCGACCAACCACCTCGACGCCAATGGCCTGGCGTTTCTCACCGCACGGTTGCGCGAGCATCCGGGCGGGGTCGTGGTCGTGACGCACGACCGGGCGCTGCTGCGCGACGTGGCCGTGGAGTTCCTGGACCTCGACCCCAGCGAGGACGGCCGACCGCGGCTGTTCGCCGGCGGGTACGCCGGTTGGCAGGAGGGGCGGCGTCGGGAACGCGAACGCTGGGAACGGGAGTACGAGGCGCAGCAGGTCGAGCATCAGCGGCTGGCCGAGGCGGTGAACGAGGCGCAGCAACGGCTGAGCACGGGTTGGCGTCCGGAGAAAGGCCACGGCAAACACCAGCGCCAGTCCCGCGCCCCCGGTGTCGTCCAGGCACTGCGGCGCCGGCAGGAGGACCTCGCGGCCCACCAGCTGACCGTGCCGCAGCCGCCGCTGCGACTGCGCTGGCCCGCACTCGGCACCCGGACGGGGTCACCGATCCTGCGCTGCGCCGCCGTCACGGTGACCGGGCGGCTGCGGCGCGCCGTCACCCTCACCATCGACGGCGGGGACCGGCTGCTGGTGACCGGCCCCAACGGGGCGGGCAAGTCGACGCTGCTCGCGGTGCTGGCCAGGCAGCTCGAACCGTCCACCGGCGAGGTCCGTCACCTGCCGCAGGCCCGGGTCGCGTTGCTCGGGCAGGAGGTGCCGGACTGGCCGTCGGACGTCCTCGCGCACGAGTTGTACGACCGGTACGTCGGCCGACTCCAGTCCGCGGGGCGACTCGGCGACCGGGACCGGCTGCCGCTGACCGCGACCAACCTGCTCGACCGGGAGGCCCTGCGGACCCCGGTGGGGCGGATGTCCCAGGGGCAGCAACGCCGGTTGAACCTCGCGCTGCGACTCGCCGAACGGCCGGACCTGCTGATCCTCGACGAGCCCACCAACCACCTGTCGGCACCGCTTGTCGACGAGATGACCGCCGCCCTGCGGGAGACCTCGGCGGCCGTGGTCGTCGCCACCCATGACCGGCAGATGCTCGTCGACCTCGCCGACTGGCCCGTCCTGTCGCTCGCCGACCCGCCGGAGGTGCCCTGACGCCTTGACCGGTCAGCAGGCCACGTTGATGCCGCGGGCGCGCAGGAAGGGCGCCGGGTCGATCTGGTTCCACATCTGCCCCTGGTGCACCTCGAAGTGCAGGTGCGGACCGGTCGAGTCGCCGGTGGAGCCCTCCAGGCCGATGGTCTGCCCGGTGCTGACCTTCTCGCCCACGCTCACCCGGGCGGTGCTCAGGTGGGCGTAGTGGGTGAGGTAGCCGTTGCCGTGGTCGATGACGACGGAGATGCCGTAGCCGTCGCCGACGTCACCGGCCTTGGTGACGGTGCCGCCGAACGCGGCACGGACGGGGGTGCCGGCCGGCAGGGCGAAGTCGATACCGGCGTGCAGGGTGCCCCAGCGGGGGCCGTAGCACGAGGTGATGGCGGCACCCGCCATCGGAATCACCCAGCCCGAGGCCGCGCTCTTGGTGGCCTTCGGTGTCGCGCTCCTGGTCGCCTTCGCCGTGGCCTTGGCGGACTTGGTGGCCTTCGGGCTGGGCTTGGCCGTCGGGCTGGCGCTCGCCGACGGGGTCGGCGTCGGGCTGTTCGTCGCGCTGGGGGCGACGAGGTCGCGGGCCGACCGGTCGGCCCGGGCGGCGGCGTCGACGCGGGCGGCCTCGGCCTCGGCCTGCGCGTCGAGCGAGACCGGGCTCGGTGTGGGTTGGCCGTCGCGGGTCGCCACGGCGACACCGCCGAGGCCGACCAGCGCGACCGCGCCGATGACCAGGCCGCGGTCGCGCCAGCCGACCTGACGTCGGTGTCGCGCCGGAGCGTCGGGGATCTTCCGGTACGGGGTGGAGCTGTCGTCCTGCACGGGCGGACCTCACGGGGATCGAAGTGGCACGTGACCTCGAAATCCTGGTGTCGATCCGCGGTGCGGTGGGTACCGGGGGTGGACGGGCCGGTGCGGCACCGCCGGGTGGCTGTCCGGTTCTGTCCGGCGCTGCGGTCGACTGACCGGATCCGCTGCCGGCAGGTGCTGTGGCATCCGCCACAGTCACTGCTGTGAGATGGGACACTTTGCTGCCGGGGCGCACAGACAAAACCGCCCGGATCGTGCGATCCGGGCGGTCATCGGGCCTTACTGGCGGTCAGGAGTCGGCTACCTCGCTGTAAATTGCCTCGACCTGCAGCTTGATGTCCACTCCGCGCTCCTGGAGCCACGGCACCGGGTCCAGCGGCTGGCCCTTGACATGGACCTCCAGGTGCAGGTGGGAGCCGTACGAGTGGCCGGTGTTGCCGACCAGACCGAGCTGGTCGCCGGCCTTGACCTGCTGGCCCTCGCGGACGCTCAGCGCCGAGGAGTGGCCGTAGATCGCCTCACTGCCGTCGGCGTGCTGGACGATGACGGCGTAGCCGTAGCCGCCGAACCAGCCCGCCTTGGTGACCTTGCCCTCGTGGATGGCGACGTACGGGGTGCCCTCCGGCGCGACCAGGTCGATGCCGGTGTGCAGCTTGCCCCAGCGCATGCCGTACGGCGAATTGAAGTCGTAGCCCTGAAGGGGGAGCAGCCAGACGCCGGAGTCGGCGACGATCTCCGAGGCGCCTCGGCCGTCGCGGGATGCGCGCTCGGCGGCGTCGGCCCGGTCCGCCGCGCCCTGGCTGCTGATCGACGCCTGCTTGAGCTCGTCCAGCACGGACGGGTTGACGCTCTTGGCGTCCGGCAGCGCTCCCGCGCCCAGGGCCACCACACCGGCGCCGACGAAGGCGGTGGTGACGACCGCGGCGTAGCGGCTGCGTGGGGGGGTGGGTACGCGACGGCGGCCGCGATATCTATCGGGCTCAGACGACAGGCGCTGGCGCACGCATACCCTCCGTTGTCGGGGTTCCGATGCGGCCTGGCCCGCACCCGGACCGAGGTCCGAGTGTGGCTGGTTCCGCGTCGTCACCCGTCCGTAGACCTGATGACAACCGTGGACACGGTAGCCAACCGTCAGGCGAGTCACAAGCCGGAGCGCCGAACTCGCTGCTCCATTCTGTCCCTTTCCGTCCCTGATTGTCAGGCCTTTGGGTCACGACAGGGTGCCCCGGTTATCGTCCGTTCGTAGCGCACCGTGACCGATCGGCTGAGTCGTCCTCCTTGACTCGTCCGGCATCGGTCATGGCGATTCGGGGTGCGCCGATGTCGCCGAGTGCCCGCCGTGGCCACTGTGATGCTCGCCCCGGTTTCCCGGGCTCGTCCGCGCGGGTTACCGTTCGTTCAGGTGATTGCCGCGGAGCCGGTGAAAGGGATGCGCAGATGAGCTCTCGTGTTCGGGTCGTCGTCGCCAAGCCGGGCTTGGACGGCCACGATCGTGGCGCCAAGGTGGTGGCCCGCGCCTTGCGTGACGCCGGCATGGAGGTCATCTACACCGGCCTGCACCAGACGCCGGAACAGATCGTGGAGACCGCGATCCAGGAGGACGCGGACGCCGTCGGTCTGTCGGTGCTCTCCGGCGCGCACATGACGCTCTTCCGGCGGGTGATCGAACTGCTCGACGAGCGCGACGCCCGGGACATCGTGGTCTTCGGCGGTGGCATCATCCCGGACGCCGACCTGCCGGAGTTGACGCAGCTGGGCGTGGCCAAGATCTTCACCCCGGGCGCGACCACTCAGTCCATCGTGGAGTGGGTCCGGGAGAACGTCGCGCAGCCGGTGAGCTGAGTTCCCGACCGGCTGGTCGTACGCCGTCGAATCATCACGGCGTACGACGGCTTGAGGGTACACAGAGTGAGGGGCCGGACGCACCCCTCACACGTCCGGCCCCTCTATGCACGATGCCCCGCCGCCACCCCTCGACCGACAGGGCATCGGCCGCTTTCGTGTCCTCGCGCCTTCCAGCGCGCCGACATCAGACTCAACGACGCCCTTCCGGCGGGGTTACGCACCATCGCCGAGATCCCTGCCCGAGCTGGCAGGATCGCTCGTTCGGGTGACCTTGCCGTGGGGTCCTGCCGCAGGCTGCCGGCGGCGTCCACGAGGGTTGTGGATTACCGCACACCGCGCACCCGCTCGGTTGCCCGCCGTGCCGCCATCGCTAGGCTGCGCCCAATGGCCTGTTTCAACTTCCACTGATGTCAGGCATCGCACTGTTTTCTTTCCATACGCTGGTGGCGGCGCGACGGTGCGCCGCAGAGACGGGACGGGACGCGCAATCGTGGACCTGTACGAATACCAGGGGCGGGACCTGTTCGAGCGGCACGGCCTGCCCGTGCTCGCCGGCGGCGTCGCTACGACCCCAGAGGAGGCCCGCGCGATCGCCGAACGCCTCGGCGGCCGGGTGGTCGTCAAGGCACAGGTGAAGGTCGGCGGCCGAGGCAAGGCCGGTGGCGTCAAGCTGGCCGAGGGCGCGGAGGAGACGGTGGCCCGCGCCACCGACATCCTCGGCATGGACATCAAGGGTCACACGGTCCACAAGGTCATGATCACGGTGACCGCCGACGTGGCCGAGGAGTACTACTTCTCGTACCTGCTCGACCGGGCGAACCGCACCTTCCTCTGCATCGCCAGCGTGGCCGGCGGCATGGACATCGAGCAGGTCGCCGCCGACACCCCGGAAAAGGTCGTCAAGGCCCCCATCGACGCGGTCAAGGGCGTCGACGAGGCCAAGGCGCGGGAGATCGTCGAGGCGGCCGGCTTCCCGGCCGAGGTCGCCGACCAGGTCGTCGAGACCGCGGTGGGCCTGTGGCAGGCGTTCGTCGCCGAGGACGCCACCCTGGTCGAGGTGAACCCGCTGGCCAAGACCAAGGACGGCAAGCTGCTGCTGCTGGACGCCAAGGTCTCGCTCGACGAGAACGCGGGCTTCCGGCACCCGGATCACGAGGCCCTGGTCGACCAGGCCACCGTGGACCCGCTGGAGCAGGCCGCCAAGGAGAAGGACCTCAACTACGTCAAGCTCGACGGCGAGGTCGGCATCATCGGCAACGGCGCGGGTCTGGTCATGTCGACCCTCGACGTGGTCGCCTACGCGGGCGAGCGGCACGGCAACGTCAAGCCGGCCAACTTCCTCGACATCGGTGGTGGCGCGAGCGCCGCGGTGATGGCAAACGGTCTGGAGATCGTGCTCTCCGACCCGTCGGTGCGCAGCGTCTTCGTCAACGTCTTCGGCGGCATCACCGCCTGCGACGCGGTCGCCAACGGCATCGTCCAGGCGCTGGACCTGCTCAAGCAGCGCGGCGAGGAAGTCACCAAGCCGCTTGTCGTACGCCTCGATGGCAACAACGCCGAGGCCGGTCGGGCGATCCTCGACGGCGCGAACAACCCGCTCATCGAGCGGGTCGACACCATGGACGGCGCGGCCGAGCGGGCCGCCGAGCTGGCGGCTGCGGGGGTCTGATCATGGCAATCTGGCTGACCAAGGACTCGAAGGTCATCGTCCAGGGGATGACCGGCTCCGAGGGTTCCAAGCACACCCGGCGGATGCTCGCCGCCGGCACCAACGTCGTCGGCGGCGTCAACCCGCGCAAGGCGGGCACCACCGTCGACTTCGACGGTGCCGAGCTGCCGGTCTTCGCCAGCGTCTCCGACGCGATGAAGGAGACCGGCGCCGACGTCACCGTCATCTTCGTACCGCCGCAGTTCACCAAGGGCGCGGTCATCGAGGCGATCGACGCCGAGATCCCGCTGGCCGTGGTGATCACCGAGGGTGTACCGGTGCACGACACCGCCGCCTTCTGGGCGTACAACGTGGCCAAGGGGGAGCGGACCCGCATCATCGGGCCGAACTGCCCGGGCATCGCCTCGCCGGGCGCCTCCAACGCCGGCATCATCCCGGCCGACATCACCGGCGCCGGCCGGATCGGCCTGGTCAGCAAGAGCGGCACGCTGACCTACCAGATGATGTACGAGCTGCGCGACATCGGCTTCTCGACCTGCGTCGGCATCGGCGGTGACCCGATCATCGGGACCACGCACATCGACGCCCTGGCCGCCTTCGAGGCGGACCCGGACACCGACGCGATCGTGATGATCGGTGAGATCGGTGGTGACGCCGAGGAGCGGGCGGCCGAGTTCATCAAGGCCAACGTCACCAAGCCGGTGGTCGGCTACATCGCCGGCTTCACCGCCCCGCCCGGCAAGACCATGGGTCACGCCGGTGCGATCATCTCCGGCTCGGCGGGCACCGCCGACGCCAAGAAGGCCGCGCTGGAAGCGGTGGGCGTCAAGGTCGGCAAGACGCCGACCGAGACCGCCAAGCTGATGCGGGAGCTGATGTCCGGCCGCTGACCGGACCGCTGAACCGCGCTGAGGGGCTGACCGGTCGGTCGGCCCCTCAGCGGTTCCAGTACGGGTAGTTCCCGGTCGCCTGCAGGATCAGGCTCAGCACGATGTTGAGCACACCGAGGCCGATCGCCACGTAGCCCAGCACCGGCGACTGGTGGAAGCGCCGCGCGTCGCGGATCGACAACCAGCCGAAGACGATGCCGAGGATGCCGCAGCAGAGCAGGCCGGTCACGATGCCCAGCACACCCCACAGCGTGGTGCGGTCCCGACCGGCCGGGCGTGCGGGCGGGGGCGGTGGCGGCGGATACGGAGTGGTCACGGCTTCCCTCCGGGCGCTAGCTGCCGCGACACGGATCACGGCTCCTTGCTGCCGAGGCTAGAGCAGTACCTGTGGCGTCACATGCATTCGGAGCAACTGGGCATCCCGGCGGTGTGGTGTCGGTCAGCCGACCTGGGCGCGGCATGCCAGAGTAGAACCGATGTCTTTCGTCACCCCTGACCAGCCCCGGCGGGCCACCGAAGCCCGGGACGCCGGCAGTCGGCCGCCCGGTCGTGCCGGCCCGCCGCGCCGGACGCCGCTGCCCCGCGGCGGGCCCACCGGCCGCAACCACGCGCCGCTCGTGGTCGCCGCCCTGGTGGCCGCCGGTGGCGCCGCCCTCACCTCCTGGCTGCCGGTGGCGCTCGTGCTCTGGTTGTTCCAGCTCAGCGAGGATGCGGCCAGTCTGCTCGGCGCGGTGCGCGCGGGGACGGCGGGTTGGCTGCTCGGGCACGGGGTGCCGCTGGAGACCGCCACCGGGCCGTTGGGTCTGGCGCCGCTCGCGGTGACCGCCCTGGCGGTGTGGCGGTTGTCCCGGGCCGGGGTGCACGTCACCCGTGCCATCGGCGCCCGGGGCAGCCGCTCACCGGGTCGCACCCTCGTCGCCGCGGTGGCCGTGGGCGTCGTGTACGCCCTGCTCGGTGTGCTGGCCGCGATGCTGGTCGGGGCCGGCGGGCTCGGTGTGTCGACGGTGCGGGCGGGGCTCACCTTCGGCGTGCTCGGCGTGCTCGCCGCCGGGGTCGGTGCGGCGCGCACCAGCCGGCTGTCCGACCTGCTCGCCGCCCGTACGCCGAAGCCGCTGCGCGACGGTGTGCAGGCGGGGTTGGTGGCCGGGCTGGTGCTGCTCGGGGCGGGGGCGGCGGTGGCGGGGCTGGCTGTGGCGACCGGCGGTGGTGACGCGGCCGACCTGATCGGCGCGTACCGCACCGGGGTGGCCGGTCAGGCCGGCATCACGCTGGTGAGCCTGGCCTACGCGCCGAACGCCACCGTCTGGTCGACCAGTTACCTGCTCGGCCCGGGCTTCGCCGTGGGCACCGACACGGCGGTACGGACCAGCGAGGTCGCCGTCGGCGCGCTGCCGGCCCTGCCGTTGGTCGCCGGGTTGCCCGGTGGACCGGTCGACGGCTTCTGGTCGGCCACCATCCTGGCGCTCCCGGCCCTGGTGGGGCTGGCCATCGGTGGGCTGCTCGCCCGCCGCCTGCTCCGCGCGGCCGCCGTCGAACGAGCACCGCTGGGCTGGGGTGCGCTGCTGTTGCCCGCTGTGTTGGCCGGGCCGGTGACCGGTCTGCTGATGGGTGCGGTCGCCGAGGCGTCCGGCGGGCCGCTCGGCGCGGGTCGGCTGGCCGAACTGGGCCCGGTCGGTTGGCAGGTGGCGCTCGCGTCGACCGTGGTCATCGGCGCGGGTGCGCTGCTCGGCGCCGCCGCCACCCGCTGGCTCACCCGGCTCACCGCCTGACACCGCCAGCCGGCCGAGGGCCGGAACGCCGCCAGGAAGCCGACCGGGTCGAGACGGCGAACGGCGGTGATCCCGGGGGACCACCGCGTGTCGCCTGCGTGGACGTGGACCGTTCAGCGGCCGGCGAGCCGTCGGGACTCGAGTACGGCGGCGAGGACGTACGCACCGCCGCCGGCGAGGGCGAGGATCCAGTACGGCCCGGGCGTGCTGAGGAAGAGCGCGGCGGTGGAGACCACGGCGAGCCAGCTGCCCAGTGCGTAGTGCAGCACGTTGCGGCGGGCGGCGCCCTCGGCGAGATAGATCAGACCGACGATGAACGCCGAACCGCTCGGCCAGAGGATGGTGTGCAGTTCGGGCATGTCGAGGGTGGTCGCCAGGCCGGTGATGACGAAGAAGAGGCCGGTGAAGGCGGTGACCCAGGCGATGCCGAGGAGCTTGCCGGAGAGCAGTTCGGCTCGGCCGGCGCCGCGCTGGGCGCGGGTGGCGGCGAGCGTGGCCGCGACACTGCCGGTCACGATGCCGGCGGCGAGCAGGGTCATGGGCAGCCATCCGGGCAGGGCGACCAACGGGTCGGCGCCGGTCGAGATCGCGGCGGCACCGTGCCCGAGCAGGTAGGCGACGGCGAAGCTGGCGTACGGGATGCGGTTGTCGACCCGGTCGACGGTGCGGCCGGCGGTCCCGGCGACGGCGGGCGCGGCGATCGTGACGGTGGACATGTCGAGGTACCTCCAGGGCAGGGCTGATGTTCGGGGCAGGGCGGCGTCCGGCGGCGCGGCGGTGGTCAGACGGCTGCCGGTCGGCGCGTGGTCGCGGCCGGGAGTCCGCCGAGCAGCGCGGCGGTCTCCCGCAGTGACTCGTCGAGCGGCTGGTGGCGGAGACCGAAGGTCTCGGTGGCCGTGGTGGAGTCCATGACGAACGGCCGGTCGAACTGGTACGCCGTGGTCTGGAACTCGCGCAGCATCGCGGAGAGCAGGCCGGCGGCGCGGAAGACCGGGCCGGGGATGGTGGTGAGCTTCGGCGCGGGCGCCCCGACCACCTCGGTGAACCGGGTGGCGAGTTCCCGGATCGTCAGCGGTGCCGCGCTGGGCACGTGCCAGGCGCGGTTCCACGCCCGCTGGTCGGTGGCTGCGGTGATCAGCATCGCCGCCATGTCGTTGATCGAGGTCCAGGTGTGCGGTACGTCGAGCGGGCCGGGCACGAAGGCGCGACGCCCGGCGAGCAACGGCTTCCCGAGCAGGAAGCTGAAGATCGACTGCGCCTGGAGGTAGTCGCTGCCACGTACCTCGGTGACGGCGCGGATCCGCCCGGCGCGCTGGGCGGCGAGGGCGGCCCGCCACATGTCGGCCCGTACCTTCAGTTTGGGGTGGGTGGCGCCGAGCGGGGTCTGCTCGGTCATCGCGCCGGTGACCTCGCCGTACCCGTAGAGACAGCCGGTGACGACCAGGGGTGCGCCGGAGCGCTCGGCGGCGGTGAGCAGCGCGTCGGCCATCGGCGGCCAGTCGCTCAACCAGCGGTGGTAGGCGGGGTTGAGGCAGTTGTAGATCGCGGTCGCCCCGTCGGCCAGCTCGCTGAGGCGGTCGGCGTCGACCGCGTCGGCGGCGAACCGCTCGATCCGTGGGTGCTCCGGGCCCCGGCCGGAGCGGCTGACGATGCGGACCTGTTCACCCCGCTCGGCGAGCTGTCGCGCGGTGGTCGAGCCGACCAGGCCGGCGCCGACGATCAGGTGTGCGGATGTGGCCACAGGAGTCCCCTCTCGAAATGGAGAGCAGTGCTCTCCGTCGAGAGCCATGTTCGCGGATGTGAGCTCCTGTCGTCAAGAGCAGTGCTCTCGAATGTGTGCGACACTCACTGCCATGCCTGCTGCCAGCATCCGGGCTCGGGCCCGAGCCGAGATGATCAACGAGATAAAGGCGATCGCCCGCCGGCACCTCGCGGCGGAAGGGGCGAACCTGTCGTTGCGCGCCGTCGCCCGGGACATGGGGATGGTCTCCTCGGCGATCTACCGCTACTTCCCCAGCCGCGACGAGCTGCTCACCGCGTTGATCATGGACGGCTACCACGCGCTGGGCGACGCGGTGCAGGCCGGCGACGCCGAGGTCACCGACCGCACCGACCTGCGCGGCCGGTGGCTCGCGGCCTGTCACGCTGTACGTCGCTGGGCGCTGGCCCAGCCCGCCGAGTACGCCCTGCTCTTCGGTAGCCCGGTCCCCGGCTACGCCGCGCCGCAGGAGACCACCGTGGCGGCGGTCCGGACGCCGACCGTCCTGATCGGGATCCTCGCCGACGGTTTCGCCACCGGTGCCCTCAGCGACCCCGGTGACCTGCCCGGGCCGGTCCAGGCCGACCTGGCCGCCGTCCGCGACGGGTTCTTCCCCGGCGTCCCCGAGGCGCTGCTCAGTCGCGGCGCCACCGGTTGGATGTCCTGCTTCGGCGCGGTGAGCTTCGAGCTCTTCGGTCAGCTCGACGGGCTGATCCAGGCGCGGGAGGAGTACTTCGACCACCAGATGCGCCGGGTGGCCGACCTGATCGGCCTGCCCGGGTAGCCGGGGAAATCTGTCACGCCGGCCCGGTGGACGACTGAGGGGCGTCCCGGTTGTCCGGAACGCCCCTCGATGCGGGTGTGCTCAGAGCTACGTCAGGCTGACGTTCACCACCAGCAGCACGATCTGGAGCACGCCGAACAGTGCGCCGACGCCACCGCAGATCAGGCCGGTGAGCGCCTGTCCGGAGTTGTTGGCCAGACCCTGGTCCGCCTTCTGCTTGCCCAGCCAGCCGGTGATCAGCGCGGCCGCACCCAGCGGGATGCCGAGGTAGCAGCAGGACAGCGGAATCGACGCGATGCCGAGGATCATCGACAGCAGGCCGAGGGTGTTCTGTGGGCCGCTGGGACCGCCGAAGCCGGCCTGCGGGTACATCGGTGCGCCACCGTACGGCTGCTGCGCGGCGTACGGGTCGGCGTAGGGCTGACCGTACGGCTGGCCCGACACCTGCGGCTGGCCGTAGGCCGGTTGCCCGTAGGCGGGCTGCCCGTACGCCGGGGGCTGGGCGGCCGGCGGCGGCGCGTACGGGTCGTAGGGTGCGGGCGAGACCGGCGGTGGGCCGGGCGGCTGCTGACCGTACGGGTCCGCCGGAGCGTTGTCGGCCGGCCCGTACGGATCCGCCGGTGGGCTGTACGGATCCGCAGGCGGCGTGTACGGGTTGGCCGGCGGCGGAGCGTACGGGTTGGCCGGCGGCGGGGCGTACGGGTTGGCGGGCGGCGAAGAGGTCGGGTCCCCGTACGGCGGCTGCTGGCCGTACGGGTCCTGACCAGGGTTACCGGGCTGCATCCGGAATCAGTAGCTCATCGCGCTGTTGCCGCTGATGGCACCGAGCAGGCTGCCGCCCACGCAGCAGACCAGGACGATCGCGATCCAGGCGATGCCGACGATCAGGGCCCACTTGGACCATTTCTTCGACTCGGCCGCCGCGGCCTGCGCACCGGCGTAGTCGCCCTGCTGGAGCAGCGGGTTGACCTTCGAGGCGTTGATGATCGCGGGGATGGCCAGCGGCCAGAAGAGGAAGATGGCGACGATCGACATTGTCATGTTGTTGTCGACCTGCTGGGGTGGCTGAGAGGGGTATCCGGGCTGCATGTCGATGCGCTCCTCAGGTTGCTGTCGCTGGTGGGTGCGGGCCGGACGTGCGCCGGGCCCGAGCGACCGGCAGCGTACCTGGTCCACGCGAATTCGGCAGTCGCCGATCCGGTCCCGCCCAGCGTCCGGACGTCGGTCGACGGCCCGATAGGGTGTGCCGGTGAACGAGCCCGCCCGTATCGTCGTGCTGATCTCCGGTTCCGGAAGCAACCTTCAGGCGCTGCTGGACGCGACCGCTGACCAGGCGTACGGGGCCCGGGTGGTCGCCGTCGGCGCGGACCGCGACGGCATCGCCGGGCTGGACCGGGCGACCGCCGCGGGTGTGCCGACCTTCGTGGAACGGGTCTCCGATCACCCGACCCGGGAACAGTGGGATGCCGCGCTCACCGCCCGGGTCGCCGAGCACCGGCCGGACCTGGTCATCTCGGCGGGCTTCCTGAAGCTGGTCGGTACGCATTTCCTCGCCGCCTTCGGCGACCGCTACCTCAACACGCACAACACCCTGCTGCCGGCGTTCCCCGGCATCCACGGCCCGCGTGACGCCCTCGCCTACGGCGTGAAGGTCACCGGGGCGACCCTCTTCTTCGTCGACGCCGGGATGGACACCGGCCCGATCGTCGCGCAGGTGGCGGTGCCCGTCCACGACGACGACGACGTCGACACGCTCACCGAGCGCATCAAGGAAGCCGAGCGGCAGCAACTCGTCGAGCAGGTGGGCCGGCTGGTCCGCGAGGGCTGGACGATAACCGGAAGAAAGGTCACAGTTCCGTGAGTTCCACTGAGGATGGGCGCCGCCCGATCCGGCGGGCACTGGTCAGCGTCTACGACAAGACCGGGCTGGTCGAGTTGGCCCAGGCGCTGCACGCCGCCGGGGTGGAGATCGTCTCCACCGGCAGCACGGCGTCGACGATCGCCGGTGCCGGCGTACCGGTGACCCCCGTGGAGCAGGTGACCGGCTTCCCGGAGATCCTCGACGGCCGGGTGAAGACCCTGCATCCGAAGATCCACGGCGGGCTCCTCGCCGACCTGCGCAAGGACGCCCACGCCGCCGCGCTCGACGAGCACGGCATCGTCGGGATCGACCTGCTGGTGTCGAACCTGTACCCGTTCCAGGCCACCGTCGCCTCCGGGGCGAGCCAGGACGAGTGCGTCGAACAGATCGACATCGGTGGCCCGGCGATGGTGCGGGCCGCCGCCAAGAACCACGCCTCGGTGGCGGTGGTGACCGACCCGGCCGCGTACCCGCTGCTGCTGGCCGCGCTCGGCGACGGTGGCTTCACCCTGGCGCAGCGCCGGGCGCTCGCCGCCCGCGCCTTCGCCGACATCGCCGAGTACGACGTGGCCGTGGCCGACTGGTTCGCCACCACCCTCGCCCCGTCCGCCGACGGCTGGCCGCAGTTCGCCGGGCAGGCGCTGCGCCGCCAGGCGGTGCTGCGCTACGGCGAGAACCCGCACCAGGGCGCCGCCGTCTACGCCGACCCGGCGAGCCCGGCCGGGCTGGCGCAGGCCGAGCAGCTGCACGGCAAGGAGATGTCCTACAACAACTACGTCGACGCCGACGCCGCGTGGCGGGCCGCGAACGACTTCGCCGACCAGCCGGCGGTGGCCATCATCAAGCACGCCAACCCGTGCGGCATCGCGGTCGGCACGGATGTGGCCGACGCGCACCGCAAGGCCCACGCCTGCGACCCGGTCTCCGCCTTCGGCGGCGTCATCGCGGTGAACCGGCCGGTCTCGGTCGAGTTGGCCGGGCAGATCGCCGAGATCTTCACCGAGGTCGTGGTGGCGCCCGGCTACGAGCCCGGCGCGGCCGAGGTGCTCCAGGCCAAGAAGAACATCCGGCTGCTGCGGGCACCGGAGTTCCGTCCGCTGCCGGCCGAGTGGCGGCAGGTCACCGGCGGCGTACTGGTGCAGCAGCGCGACGCGATCGACGCAGGCGGCGACGACCCGGCGACCTGGCGGCTGGCCACCGGCGAGGCGGCCGACGAGGCCACCCTGGCCGACCTGGCGTTCGCCTGGCGGGCGGTACGCGCGGTGAAGAGCAACGCCATCCTGCTGGCCCGCGACGGCGCGACCGTCGGTGTCGGCATGGGTCAGGTCAACCGGGTCGACTCGGCCCGCCTGGCGGTCAGCCGGGCCGGTGCCGACCGGGCCGCTGGCGCGGTCGCCGCCTCGGACGCGTTCTTCCCGTTCGCCGACGGTCCGCAGATCCTCATCGACGCCGGCATCCGGGCCATCGTGCAGCCCGGCGGCTCGATCCGCGACGAGGAGGTGATTGCCGCCTGCAAGCAGGCCGGCGTCACCATGTACCTCACCGGCACCCGGCACTTCTTCCACTGAGCTAGGTGTTAACAAGGGCCCCTTCCTATACGCGAGGCGTTAAGAAGGGGCCCTTCCTTACTCCCGGAGCTCGGCGAAGTGGCAGGCGGAGGGGTGCGGGTCGGCGGCCCGCGGCACGGCCCGCGGGTCCTCCAGGGCGCAGATCTCCTGCGCCTTCCAGCAGCGGGTCCGGAAGTGGCAGCCGCTCGGCGGATCGGCCGGGCTGGGCACGTCACCGGTCAGCCGGATGATGTCGCGGCGGTCCCGGGCCTCCGGGTCGGGCAGCGGCGCGGCGGAGAGCAGCGCCTGGGTGTACGGATGGGTGGCCCGCTCGTAGATCTGCTCCTCGGTGCCGATCTCCACGATCCGGCCGAGGTACATCACCGCGATCCGATCGGAGATGTGCCGGACCACCGACAGGTCGTGGGCGATGAAGATGTACGACAACCCGAACTCGTCCTGGAGTTCCTCCAGCAGGTTGATCACCTGGGCCTGGATGGAGACGTCGAGCGCGGAGACCGGTTCGTCGCAGACGATCACCTCGGGTCGTAGCGCCAGCGCCCGGGCGATGCCGATGCGCTGCCGCTGACCGCCGGAGAACTGGTGCGGGTAGCGGTTGATGTGTTCCGGGTTGAGCCCGACCACGTCGAGCAGTTCCTGGACCCGCTGCTGGCGGCTGCCCTTCGGCGCCGCCTCCGGGTGGATCTCGAACGGTTCGCCGATGATGTCGCCGACCGTCATCCGCGGGTTCAGCGAGGTGTACGGGTCCTGCATGACCATCTGCATGTTGCGCCGGATCCGCCGCAACTCGCCCCCGGAGGCGGCGAACAGGTCGCGCCCGGCAAGGGTGGCCCGCCCGGCGGTCGGACGCTCCAGCCGCATCAACATCCGGGCCAGGGTGGACTTGCCGCAGCCCGACTCGCCGACGATGCCCAGCGTCTCGCCCCGACGCAGGTCGAAGCTGACCCCGTCGACCGCCTTCACCGCGCCGACCTTCCGTTTGAACAGCACCCCCTGGGTGATGGGGAAGTGCTTGACCACGTTGTCGACGTCGAGGATCGTCTCGCCCCGGATCCTGGTGGGGTCAGCTGGCGCGGTCATCGTGTACCTCCTGCGCGAAGTGGCACGCGCTGGTCCGGCCGTCGCCGAGGACCAGGTCGTGCGGCACCACATCCACACAGACCTGCTGCACGTACGGGCAGCGGGGGTGGAAGGGGCAGCCGCTGGGGATGCGCATCAGGTTGGGCGGCAGCCCCCGGATGGTGGAGAGCTTCCCGCCG
This sequence comes from Micromonospora fiedleri, assembly GCF_016774385.1. NCBI lineage: Bacteria > Bacillati > Actinomycetota > Actinomycetes > Micromonosporales > Micromonosporaceae > Micromonospora > Micromonospora fiedleri. The sequence goes on along the minus strand of NZ_JAETXL010000005.1, from coordinate 440,179 downwards.
CGCTGGTCCAGGCGCGGGATCGATTCCAACAACCCCTTGGTGTACGGGTGGGCAGGTGCCCGGTACAGCGATCGGACGTCGGCGTGCTCGACGATGCGGCCCGCGTACATGACCGCGATCCGGTCCGCCACGTCGGCGACCACACCCAGGTCGTGGGTGATCAGGATCAGCGCCATGTTCAGGTCCCGCCGCAGGTCGGCGAGGAGATCCATGATCTGCGCCTGCACGGTGACGTCGAGGGCGGTGGTCGGCTCGTCGGCGATGAGCACCTTCGGTTCCATGGCCAGCGTCATGGCGATCATGACCCGCTGGCGCATGCCCCCGGAGAACTGGTGCGGATAGTCGCCGAGCCGACTGGCCGCCCCCGGGATCTGCACCAGTTCCATCAGCTGCACCGCGCGGCGGCGGGCGTCGGCCCGGGACATGCCGAGTCGCTGGCGCAGCGTCTCGCCGATCTGCCAGCCGACCGGAAACACCGGGTTCAGCGCGGACAGCGCGTCCTGGAAGATCATCGCGATCTCCTTGCCGCGTACCTGCCGGCGCTGCTCCTCGGGCAGCTCCAGCAGGTCCCGACCCTGGTAGCGGATCTGCCCGGAGCGGATGTGGGCCGGCGGCGTGTCCAGGATGCCCATGATCGCCTGGGCGGTGACGGACTTGCCGGAGCCGGACTCGCCCAGCACGGCGAGCGTCTCGCCGGGGTCGAGGTGATAGCTGACCCCGTTGATCACCTTGGCCACCCCCTCGCCGGTACGGAACTCGATGTGCAGGTCCTGCACCTCCAGCAGGTGCCCACCGGGCGGGGTCGGCGAGGCCGGCGTCGGCGGTTGGGACGGCGTTGGCGGTGGGGTCGGCGTTGGCATGGTCGGTCACCGCAGTTTCGGGTCGAAGGCGTCGCGGATCGCGTCGCCGAGCATGATGAACGCCAGCACGGTCAGGGCGAGGAAGGTCGACGGCACCACCAGCGGGGTGGCCGACTCCCGCATGTGCACCCGACCGTTGTTGATGTCGATGCCCCAGGAGATGGTGGGTTCCTTCAGCCCGATGCCGAGGAACGACAGGGTCGCCTCGGCGGCGATGAACGAGCCGAGCGCGATGGTCAGCACCACGATCGCCGGGGCCAGCGCGTTCGGCAGGATGTGCCGCCACATGATCCGACCGTTGCCGGCACCCAGCATCCGGGCCGCGGCCACGTAGTCCTGCTGCCGGGCGGTGATCACCGAGGACCGGACGACCCGGGCGGCGGTGGTCCAGCCGAGCACCGCCAGCACGAAGATGACCGAGCCGAGGCGTACCGTGGCGCTGTCGCTGGCCACCCGCTTGAGCAGCACGATCGCGGCCAGCAGCAGCGGGATGCCGAGCACGATGTCGACGATGCGGGAGAGCACCGCGTCGACCCAGCCGCCGAAGTAGCCGGCCAGCATCCCCACCACCAGCGCGATCACCCCGGTGAGCAGCGCCGACAGCGCGCCGACCAGCAGCGAGGCCCGCGCGCCGTAGACCGCCCGGGCGTACGTGTCACAGCCCTGGAAGTCGTACCCGAAGATGGCCCCGCCGCTCGGGGCGGCATGCTGCCGCGACAGGACGCAGTCCGTTGGATCGTTGCTGGTGAACAGCCCGGGCGCGACGGCCATCGCGGTGACCAGCAGCACCAGCACCAGGCTGATCCAGAAGATGGGCTTGCGGCGCAGGTCGCGCCAGGCGTCGCCGGCCAGACTGCGGGGCCGGCCCGGTTGGCCGACGCGTCCCGGCGTACCGGGCTCGCCCGACACCCCCCGCCGCGCGGCCTGGTTCTCCGAGGACGCCACCGTCTCGAAGTCACTCATAGCGGATCCTCGGGTCGAGTACGGCGTACAGGATGTCCACCACCAGGTTGGAGACGAGGTAGACCACGACGAGCACGCTGACGATCCCCACCACCAGGGGACCGTCCTCGGTGCGGATGGCGCGGAAGAGGTTGAAGCCGACGCCCGGGATGTTGAACACGCCTTCGGTGATGATCGCGCCGCTCATCAGGTTGCCCAGTTCGACGCCGAGGAAGGTGATCACCGGGATCAACGAGTTGCGCAGCACGTGCACCGTGACCACGCGCCGCCTCGGCAGGCCCTTCGACCGGGCGGTACGGACGTAGTCGGCCCGCAGGTTCTCCGCCACCGAGGTACGGGTCAGCCGCAGCGCGGTGGCCAGGGAGAGCGAGCCGAGCACGATGCCGGGCAGCAGCAGCGCGTAGAAGCTCGGGTCGGCGCCGGAGGTGGCCGGGAAGAGTTGCCACTTGACACCCAGCAGGTACTGCGCGAGCGGGGCGAGCACGATGGTCGGGATGCCGAGCACCAGCAGCGTCAGCAGCAGGGTGGAGTTGTCGAAAATGCTGCCGCGCCGGATGCCGGCGAGCACCCCCGCGGTGACCCCGAAGATGACGGCGACGGCGATGGCGATCAGCGCCAGCTTGATGGTGACCGGCCAGGCGTTGGCGAGGATCTCGCCGATCGGTCTTCCGGTGAGCGACTCGCCCAGGTCGCCCCGGACCAGGTTCTTCAGATAGTCGAAGTAGCGGTAGAAAAAGCCACCGAAGCCGGTCGCGTCGAGGTGGTACTTCTCGGTGAGGTACGCCCGCTGTGCGGCGGTGACGGGACGCTCGCCGGCCAGTGCCTGGATCGGGTCGCCCTGCCCGGCGAACATCAGGGCGTAGACGATAAGCGTGGTGCCGAAGAAGGCCACGACCATCTGGAGCAGCCGCCGCACGATGAAGCGGAACATACTTGGCAGTCTCCCTGAAAAGGGGCGAATGCCGTGGCGGGTCGGGTCATCACGTGATGACCCGACCCGCCCGTTCGTGCGTGTGTTACTTGACTACCTCGATCTTGACGAGGTTGACCCGGTCGAAGAGGTCCACCTCGACGTTCTTCACCTTCGTCGAGTGCCCGAAGTTGTTCTGGCCGAACCGCAGCGGCACGACCGGCATGTCCTGGGCCAGCAGGTCCTCGGCGGCCTGGTACTTCTTGATCGCCTCTTCCTCGCTCGGCGCGCTGACGCCCTCGGCGAGCAGCTTGTCGAACTCGGGGTTGCTGTAGCCGTAGTAGTTCGACGACCCGTTGGTGCTGAACAGCGGGCCCAGGTAGTTCTCCATGGACGGGTAGTCCATGATCCAGCCCATCCGGAACAGGCCCACGGGCTGCTTGGCCTTCACCTTGGTCAGCAGGTCGGCGAACTTCGGCTCGGCGTTGCCGACGCAGTCCACGCCCAGGTTGGCCTTGAGCTGGTTGCAGGTGGCGTCGATCCAGTCCTTGTGGCCACCGTCGCCGTTGTACGACAGGGTGATCTTCGACGGGCCACCGGCGGACTCGTACAGTTCCTTGGCCTTGGTCGGGTCGAACTCGCCCGCGGCGCCGACGGTGTTGTCCCGGTAACCGGCGACCACCGGCGAGACGAACGAGCGGGCCGGCTGCTGGGAGTCCTTGAAGATCGACTTGGTGATCTCGTCACGGTCGATCGCCATCGAGATGGCCTTGCGGACGTCCGGGTTGCTGAACTCCTCCTGGAAGGTGGGGAAGGCCAGGAAGTGCAGCGACGAGGCCGGGCTCTGCCGGAACCGGTCACCCAGGTCGACGGAGGCCGTCGACAGGTTCTCGGTCGGGATGGTCTTGATCACGTCCAGGTTGTCCGACAGCACGTCCGCGTACGCGGCGGTCAGCTGCTGGTAGATCCGGAACTCGACGCCGGCCACCTTGGGCTGCTCGCCGGGGAAGGCGTCGTACCGCTCGACCTCGACCTTGGCGTCGTGCTGCCAGGTGCCCTTCATCTTGAACGGACCCTGACCGATCGGCGCCTGCTCGTACCCCTCGGCCAGCACGCCGGGCGCGGAGAAGGCGGCCTTCGGCAGCGGGTAGAAGGCGGTGTAGCCGAGGATCGACTTGAACTCGCTGTACGGCTGGGACAGCGTGACGGTGAAGGTGTGGTCGTCGACCTTCTTCAGCCCGCTGAGCGTGGTGGCCTTCGGGGTCTCGCCCTGGAGGTCGTCGTAGCCGGCGATCTTCTCGAAGAAGTAGCTGGAGTTCTGGCCGTTGGGGGCGTACGCGCCGTAGTTCCAGGCGTCGATGTAGTTGTCGGCGGTGACGGCCTCGCCGTTGTGGAAGGTGTAGCCGTCCTTGAGCTTCACGGTCCAGGTGGTGTTGTCCTCGGACGTGATCGACTCGGCCGCCACCTCGTACGGCTTGTGCGCCTCGTCGTAGTCGACAAGTGGGCTGAACAGGGCGGACAGCACCTGCGAGCCGCTCGTCTCGTTGGTGTTGGTCGGCACCAGGTGTTGCGGTTCGGCGATCTCGATCCGCACCGCCGCGTTGGGGTCACTCTCGCCGGATCCACCGTTGCCGCCCGAGCCGCAGGCCACCAGGCCCAGGGTCACCGCGAGCGGGAGGGCGGTCCAGGCTGCGAGCCTACGAACACGCATCAAGCCTCCTCATCTCCTAACGCAGCGCAGTCAGGCCCGGCGTTGGGTGACTCTGCGCAACGAGTGGCAACGGTAGGTCGCGGGCTGTGGGTCGACAACGTGCCGGCCGCCCACCAGGACCGGTACGTTGTCGGACGACTGCCCTCGTGCTACGCACTTTCGTCAGGTGAAAGCCGACATCAGACGACAAAACTGCGCGAGGTATCGCCGGAACCGGGCGGTGCTGGCATCGACCGGTGGCCATCGATCCGGTCGTCACGCGGGGGAGGTTCCGGCCCGGTCGTCCGACTCGGGCGGGATATCTGCCGAAACTAGTTACTCATAGTGACAATGGGCACGTTGCTGAGCGTGATCACAGGTCTGGTGTGGGGGAGCTGGAGTGGTCCGCGCAAACCGGCCGCACGGGTCGTGAGACGATCGGAGGCGTGACGGCGACGCTTCTGGACGGCAAGGCGACCGCAGCCGAGATCAAGGACGAGCTGCGGGCACGGGTCAAGGCGCTGGCGGAGCGGGGCATCGTCCCCGGCCTCGGCACGGTGCTGGTCGGCAGCGACCCCGGCTCCCAGGCGTACGTCAACGGCAAGCACCGGGACTGCGCCGAGGTCGGCATCGCCTCGATCCGGCGGGAGCTGCCCGCCGACGCCACCCAGGCCCAGGTCGACGAGACGCTCGCCGAGCTGAACGCCGACCCGGCCTGCCACGGCTACATCGTCCAGCTGCCGCTGCCCGGGCACCTCGACACCCAGCGGGTGCTGGAGCTGATCGACCCGGACAAGGACGCCGACGGCCTGCACCCGGTCAACCTCGGCCGGCTGGTGCTCGGCTACGACGCGCCGCTGCCGTGCACCCCGCGCGGCATCGTGGAACTGCTGCGCCGGCACGACGTGCCGCTGCGGGGCGCCAACGTCGCGGTGGTCGGCCGGGGCAACACCGTCGGGCGTCCGCTCGGCCTGCTGCTCACCCGGCGCAGCGAGAACGCCACGGTGACCCTGTGCCACACCGGCACCCTCGACCTCGCCGCGCACACCCGCGCCGCCGACATCGTCATCGTCGCCGCCGGCGTACCCGGCCTGCTCACCACCGACATGATCACGCCCGGTGCGGTGGTGGTCGACGTCGGCATCACCCGCGTGATCGGGTCGGACGGCAAGGGCCGCTACACCGGCGACGTGGACCCGGAGGTCGCCGAGGTGGCCGGCAAGCTCGTGCCGATGCCCGGCGGCGTCGGCCCGATGACCCGCGCCATGCTGCTCACCAACGTCGTGGAGCGCGCCGAACGCGGCTGAGCGTCCCATGGCGCTTCCATTAGCACCTGGGGCGGTGGAACGAAACCCCCGAGCTGCTCATAACCGTCCGCCCCTGGCCCGATCGGTGCCACCATGGCTGATACGGTCCGGAAAACCGACTGGTATCAGGGAGTGGGACGACCATGGGTAAGAAAGTCACTGTCGTCGGCGCCGGTTTCTACGGCTCCACCACCGCGCAGCGCCTGGCCGAGTACGACGTCTTCGACACCGTCGTGATCACCGACATCGTGGAGGGCAAGCCCGCGGGTCTCGCCCTGGACCTCAACCAGTCGCGGGCCATCGAGGGCTTCGAGACCAAGGTCGTGGGCGTCACCACCGGGCCGAACGGTGAGGGCTACGAGGCCATCGAGGGCTCCGACGTGGTGGTCATCACCGCCGGCCTGCCCCGCAAGCCGGGCATGAGCCGGATGGACCTGCTGGAGACCAACGCCAAGATCGTCCGCCAGGTCAGCGAGAACGTCGCCAAGTACGCCCCGAGCGCCGTGGTGATTGTGGTCTCCAACCCGCTGGACGAGATGACCGCCCTGGCCCAGCTCGCCACCCAGTTCCCGCACCAGCGGGTGCTCGGCCAGGCCGGCATGCTGGACACCGCCCGGTTCAGCAACTTCGTGGCCGAGGCGCTGAACGTACCGGTGAAGACCGTCAAGACGCTGACCCTCGGCTCGCACGGCGACACCATGGTCCCCGTGCCGTCCAAGAGCACCGTCGACGGCAAGCCGCTGCGCGAGGCGATGCCCGCCGAGCAGATCGAGGAACTGGTCGTCAAGACCCGCAACGGTGGCGCCGAGGTCGTGGCGCTGCTCAAGACCGGCTCGGCGTACTACGCCCCCTCGGCCGCCGCCGCGCGCATGGCCAAGGCCGTCGCCGAGGACTCCGGCGAGGTCATGCCGGTCTGCGCCTGGGTCGACGGTGAGTACGGCATCTCCGGCGTCTACCTCGGCGTCGAGGCCGAGATCGGCGCCCAGGGCGTCAAGCGAGTAGTCGAAACCGACCTCGACGCCGACGAGCTGGCCGCCCTCAACGAAGCCGCCGAAGCCGTCCGCGCCAAGCAGGCCGACGTAGCCTCCATGTAACCCCCGCACCCCCCTGCACAGAGTTGATCAAGAGGTTCGCGTCTCGGAGGAACCGATCCGAGACGCAAACCTCTTGATCGTCAGGGGGACGGGTGGGTTGGTGGGGGTGGGGGGTTGACCAGGGTGGTCAGGGCGTCGAGGACTCGGGTCAGGCCGAAGGTGTAGGCGTGGTCGGGGTGGTAGGCGGCGTTGTGGGCGGCGCCTGCGGCGGCACCGACCCGGACGGCGGTGGGGTAACGCCGTTCGTCGAGGACCTCGGCCAGCAGGGGGGCGTTCGCCGTCCACCACTGCTCGTCGGTCCAGGCGCTGGCCTGCCGTGCTGATCGCGCCTCGGCCGCGGAGCGGGCCGCGGCCCGGACGAAATCGAGGACGAAGGTCAACGCGGCGTCGCGGGTCACGTCGTCCAGGCCGGTGTCGTCGAAGGCGCGTAGCTCGTACTCGTACTTGGCCATCAGGCCCGGCCCGAGCGGTGGCCGGCCGGTGGCCACCTCGGCGGCCCACGGATGGGCCGCGAAAAGCTCCCGGTTGTCCTGGGCGAGCGCCGCCACCCGGGTACGCCACGGCTCGCCGGACCGGTCCGGCCGCGGCATGTCCGCGTAGAGCGCATCCAACATCAGGTCGAGCAGCTCGGCCTTGCCCGGCACGTACGTGTAGAGCGTCATCGGTGCCACCCCGACGGCCTTGGCGAGCGCCCGCATCGTGACCGCGTCCAACCCTTCGCGGTCGGCCAACTCGATCGCGGCGCGGACGATGTCGTCCAGCGAGCGGCCCTGCCGTGGGCCGCGACGCGGACCGTCCTCGGTTCGACGCCAGAGCAGTCGCAGGGTGTGGGCGGGATCTCCGCCGCCGGTGTGGTGGTCGGGCACCCTCAGATCTTCGCAGGCCAAATCATCGTACGCAGTACGTTGTACAATGTACGAAGATAAAGTTCCCGTGCTCAGGGAGGGCATGTGCAGATCACCGGATCGGCCATCTCGCTCAACGTCCAGGACGTGTCGGCCTCCGCCGAGTTCGTCAAGCAGCACTTCGGGTTCCGGGAGGAGATGTCGGCCGACGGGTTCGTCTCGCTGGCCCGCGACGGGGTCGGCTTCAACCTGGTCTTCCTGCGCACCGGCCTGGCCAGCCTCCAGCCGCCGATCCTGAAGGAGCAGCAGGCCCAGGGCGTGCTCGTGGCCTTCGTGGTGGACGACATCGACGCCGAGTACGCCCAGTTCCAGGCCGCGGGTGTGCCGATCACCACACCGATCCAGACCGAGCCCTGGGGGGAGCGCTTCTTCCAGGTCACCGACCCCAACGGAGTGATCCTCCAGCTGGTGCAGTGGATGCACAGCCCCGAGCAGGCCGGCTGAGTGCGGCGCTGACGGCATGTTCCAGGCCCGGTGGGGTAATTCCGCGCCGGGCCCGGCAGCCCGCCTGGCCGCGAGCCCGCCGGCCGCGACCGGTGTCGGTCGTGCCTTTGAGTGGGCCGGTCAGCGGTGGGTGGTCAGCCAACCGGTGGCCGCGACGTTCCTGCTTCGGGCGGGTCCAGTACGCTCGTACTGCTTGAGCATGTGTCCCCCGAGAGGAGCGCCGGCCGATGGCGAAGATCAAGGTAAACAACCCGGTCGTGGAGCTCGACGGCGACGAGATGACCCGGATCATCTGGAAGCAGATCCGGGAGCAGCTGATCCTGCCCTACCTCGACGTCGACCTGCACTACTACGACCTGTCGATCCAGCACCGCGACGCCACCGACGACCAGGTGACCGTCGACGCCGCCAACGCCATCTCCGAGCACGGCGTCGGCGTCAAGTGCGCGACCATCACCCCGGACGAGGCCCGGGTGGAGGAGTTCGGGCTGAAGAAGATGTGGCGGTCGCCGAACGGCACCATCCGCAACATCCTCGGCGGCGTCGTCTTCCGCGAGCCGATCATCATGTCCAACGTGCCGCGGCTCGTCCCCGGCTGGACCAAGCCGATCATCATCGGCCGGCACGCCCACGGTGACCAGTACCGCGCCACCGACTTCGTCGTGCCCGGCCCCGGCAAGGTGACCATCACCTACACCCCGGCCGACGGCGCGCAGCCGATCGAGATGGAGATTGCCAACTTCCCGGGCAGCGGCATCGCGATGGGCATGTACAACTACGACGACTCGATCCGGGACTTCGCCCGGGCGTCGTTCCGGTACGGCCTGGACCGCGGCTACCCGGTCTACATGTCCACCAAGAACACCATCCTCAAGGCGTACGACGGCCGGTTCAAGGACATCTTCGCCGAGGTGTTCGAGAACGAGTTCAAGGCGGAGTTCGACGCCGCCGGCCTCACCTACGAGCACCGGCTCATCGACGACATGGTCGCCGCCGCGCTCAAGTGGGAGGGCGGCTACGTCTGGGCCTGCAAGAACTACGACGGTGACGTGCAGTCCGACACCGTCGCGCAGGGCTTCGGCTCGCTCGGCCTGATGACCTCGGTCCTGCTCTCGCCCGACGGTCGCACCGTCGAGGCCGAGGCCGCCCACGGCACCGTCACCCGGCACTACCGGCAGTGGCAGAAGGGCGAGAAGACCTCGACCAACCCGATCGCCTCCATCTACGCCTGGACCCGGGGCCTGGCCCACCGGGGCAAGCTGGACGGCACCCCGGCGGTCACCGAGTTCGCCAACACCCTGGAGCAGGTCATCGTCGACACCGTCGAGAGCGGCCAGATGACCAAGGACCTCGCGCTGCTCATCTCGCGGGACGCCCCGTGGCTGACCACCGACGAGTTCATGAACACGCTCGACGAGAACCTGGCGCGCCGCCTCGCCGCCTGATTTCCGTCGTACTCAGCCCGCCGGCCTCCGCGCCGGCGGGCTCGTTCATTTCACCGCCCACCCCACCAGCTCCGTCTGCGTCCCGGCCGGCTATCGGCGGTCGGCGGCGGACGGCCAGCGGCGGGCGCGGGCGGCCGGCGTGTCCGGGCGACACACGCCAACCAGCGTCACCTGCCCCGGCGCGCCTCGTTGACCTGGGTGGACGAGATGCCAGTCCCGTCTCTGGAAGGTTGATCGTCGCCGCCGTGCGGCACGAGTGCCCAGCCAGCCTTCCCGGCTGTCGAGCACAGCCAGCCGTCCCTTCCCTGCGGGGGGCCCTGTCCCGGGCCCCCCGCGCCCTGTCTTGTGCCCCATCTCGATTTGGGCCATCTCGTCTTGAGCCCCAACTCGGCTTCACCGCTGGGCAACGCGTCCCTCCGCCCGGCAGAACCCTCACCACTGGGCCCTTTGCTCTGCTTCACCCCACGCAACGATTTCGGTCGACATTCAGTGCGTGGGTTGAAGCAGAGCAAAGGGCATGGGTAGGAGGTGCGCGGGCAGAGCGAGAGGCGCGGGCAGAGCGAGAGGCGCGGATGGAGGGGGACGCGGGCGAGCAGAGCGTCGTGGGCGGAGCAAGGGCGGCGGGCGAGCGAGGCGGCGCGGGCAGAGCGAAGCCTGTGGGCAGGCAGAGGGGCGTGCTGTCGGAGCACAGCAAAGGGCGCGGGCAAGAAGGCGCGCGGGCGGAGCAGGGCGGCAGGGCAGGGCGCAGGGCAGGCGGCGAGGTGGGGAAGTGCGGCGGGGTGGGGTTGTAAAGCAGCAGGGAGAACAGCCGGGTGACGCTGAACCGCTGTGGGGTCAGGCGGCGCGGAGTAGGGCGGCGGCTCGTTCGGGGGCGATGTCGTTGATGAAGACCCCCATCGCCGACTCCGACCCGGCCAGATACTTCAGCTTGTCCGCCGCTCGGCGGGTGCTGAACAGCTGCAGGTGCAGGTGACCCAGCTCGCGGTCGACGCGTACCGGCGCCTGGTGCCAGGCGGCGATGTACGGCATCGGGGTGCCGAACAGCCCGTCGAAGCGGCGCAGCAGGTCGAGGTAGAGCGGGGCGAAGGCGTCCCGTTCGGCTTCGGTCAGCGCCGGGATGTCCGGCACCGGGCGGTGCGGCGCGACGTGCACCTCGAACGGCCACCGGGCCGCCGCCGGCACGTACGCCGTCCAGTGTTCGTTTGTTGCCACCACCCGCTCGCCGGCGGCGCGTTCGGCGGCGAGTACGTCGGCGTAGAGGTTGCGGCCGCCGGTGCGGTCGGCGTGGCGGCGGGCCGCGGCCAGCAGTGCGCGGGTACGCGGGGGAAGGAACGGGTAGGCGTAGATCTGCCCGTGCGGGTGGTGCAGGGTCACCCCGATCTCCACGCCCCGGTTCTCGAAGCAGAAGACCTGCTCGACCTCGGGCAGTTCACCGAGCACCGCCGTACGGTCGGCGAGCGCGTCGAGCACGGTGCGTACCCGGCGCGGTGGCAGGCTGGCGAAGGAGGCGTGGTGGTCGGCGGTGAAGCAGACCACCTCGCAGCGGCCCCGACCGGGTCGGACTGCGGTGAGCGGGGTGATCTCGGCCGGTTCGTCGACCACCCGTTGGCTGAACGCCGGGAAGCGGTTCTCGAAGACCGCGACGGCGTAGTCGGGCGCCGGGATCTCGCTGAGCCGCTGCTCGGTGGAGGGGCAGAGCGGGCACTGGTCGGCCGGCGGGAGGAAGGTGCGGGTCTGCCGGTGTACGGCCAGCGCTACCCACTCGTCGGTGAGCGGGTCGTAGCGCAGCTGCGAGGCGGGTGGGGGAGGCGGCAGGTCGCGGCGGTCCGGCTGGTCCCGGACGACGTCGTCCCGCTCGTCGAAGTAGATCAGCTCGCGGCCGTCGGCCAGGCGAATCGCGGTACGCCGCATCGCGCCGGCCGGTAACTGATCAACCATCGGAAGACGGGCTCCTCATCAGAACGACTGCAGGCGCGGCTCGATCCAGCCGGTCTCGGTCAGGTGATGCAGCACCTGCTGCACCGCCTCGTCCACGTCGAGGTCGCTGGTGTCGATCACCAGGTCGGCGTCGGTGGGCTCCTCGTACGGGTCGTCGATGCCGGTCATCCCGGTGAGCAGGCCGGCCCGCGCCCGCGCGTAGAGACCCTTGCGGTCACGTCGCTCGCAGACCTCCAGCGGCGTGGCGACGTGCACCAGCACGAACCCGGCGCCCGCCGCCACCGCCATCTCCCGGGCGGTCGCCCGAGCCTGGGCGTACGGGGCGATCGGGCAGCAGATGCCGATGCCCCGATGCCGGGCGATGTCGGCGGCCACCCAGCCGATCCGGCGTACGTTGGTGTCCCGGTCGGCCTTGCTGAAGCCCAGCCCCGCGGTCAGTTCGCGGCGTACCACGTCGCCGTCGAGCAGGGTGATTGTCCGTTCGCCCTGCTCACGCAGCGCGTCGGCGAGACCACGGGCGATTGTCGACTTGCCTGAACCGGAGAGCCCGGTGAGGAACACCACCAGGCCCCGGTGCCGTCGGGGCGGCCGGGCCCGGCTCAGCTCCTTCGCCACCGCCGGGGGAGTGTGCCACTCGGGCAGCGGGAACCCCCGGTCGAGCAGGTCCTCGATCTCGTTGTGGGTGAGCGGGAGGCGTCGGTTGCGCGGCGGGATGTCCTCGCGCCAGCGCCACTGGCCGTCCCGGTTGTCGTAGGCCAGCTCGCGCGGCACCAGCACCCGCAGCCCGCCCCCGGAGAGCATCTCGCTGGTGGAGAGCAGGTGGGTGACGCCGTATGCGGCGGAGACCCGGGCCCGCAGCAGGGCGTCGCCGATCTCGTCGCGCCGTCGGGCCAGCGGCACCGCGACCACCGTCGCCGGTGGCATCCGGTCCCGGGCGGCGAAGACGCAGCGCACCAGCGCCTCCGGTGGCAGCCCGCCGGTGCCGTCCTCGCCGACCGGAATCATGATCAGCAGGTGGGCGCTGAGCGTCCGCACGGCGTGCGCGATCTGGGCCAGCTGCGGCCGGTGCAACGGTCGGTCGGCGACGACACCGAGCACCCGCCCCGGTGGCAGCAGCGCGCGGATCTCCTCGGGGGTACGCCGCAGCCGCTGAAACGGCCCGTGCCCGCCGTCACCGAGCCGGCGTACCCTGCCGCCGACCCCGGCCACCCCGTCGCGTACCTGCCAGGTGTCGGTGACCTCCAGGGCCGCCACCGGCGCGCCCTCGCCGTCGGTGAGCACCAGCGTGCGTCGGTTCGGATCGGCCAGGTCGAACTCGCGCAGCAGGGCGGTGGGCACCTGGAGGGTCACCGCGACCGGCCATGGCGTGCCGTCGACGAGTCGGCCCCGGCGGCTGACCGAGACCAGGTCGGCCCGGGTCAGGAAGCCGGTCAACGGCGCGTACGCACCGGTGAGCAGCAACTCCAGATCCGCGAGCTCGCCGGGACGCGGCGTGTACGCCGGTGCGTCCCGCAGTATCTCGTCGGGCAGCACCCACCCGTTGCTCATCAGACCCCCAACTCCGGCGACCGGCACACAGTTTTGCAGCCGCCCGCCAATCGGTCGAGGGCAGCACTGCCACCGGCCCGATCGGGGCCACCGCCCGCCGTTACGACAGCGGTACCGCTTGCGGGCGGGCCAGGCCCAGCCGGTCCCGTGCGGAACCGGTCAACCGCCGCCACAGACCGGGCCGGGGCGCCGGTGGTGCGGCGGGGGCCTTCTTCTTCCGCTTGTCGACCACCACCGGCCGGGCGCCGTCGGCGGCACAGGTGATCTCCAGCGGCAGCTTCGCGTCGATGGTCCAGCCGAAGCCGGCGACCCGGGCCTTGAGGATCCACTCGCCCTGGGTACGACCCTCGTTGAGGGCGCCGAAGTCGACCGTGGCCGCCCCCCGGTAGCGCACCTGTTGCTCACCTGCGGTCCCGGGGACCCGGTCCACCTCGTAGTGCACCGGGAGGAAGAACTCGTCGTGGGTGGTGGCGTGCTGCGCGATGACGTCGAGGCGGGCCGCGCTCAGGTCGTCGGTGCAGTCGAGCCACTCGTCGGGTACGTCGTCGACCGGCACCACCAGCCGGTCCCGGCCGTCGGTGTGCGTGAACGAGACGGGTTCGTCGGCGTTGCGGAGCTGGCTGTTGAGCAGCAGCGTCAGGGTCAGACCGGTCAGCTCGTACGCCTTCAGCCGGGTCCGGGCGCGCACGCCCGCGTCCCACTCGGCCAGCCGGACCAGATCCTCGACCCGGCCCTGCGCGGCCAGGCCGGCGACGGTGCGCTCGACGGCCGGCAGCTTGCCCGCCACCGCCGGTGCGAACCGCTCCTGAATGGTCTTCTGCACCTCCGCGGCGACCTGGTCGACCCAGTCCCGGGGGGCCTTGCGGAGTTGGGCACCGCGCAGCCGGCGGATCATCTCGGTGCGTAGCCACCGTCGGTGCAGCTTGTCGCGCAACGGCCCCGGCTCGGTGTGCGCGTCGACGATGTCCAGCACCTCACGCAGGCTGCTGTAGTACCCCGCCGGCTCCATCCGGGTGCCGGTGAGGTTGCCGCCGTCCGGTCGCCGAGCATGGTGGTAGCAGGTGTAGTCGGACAGCACACTGGTGCGGCGGGAGAGCAGGTAGGCGCGGACGACCAGGTGATGGTCCTCCAGCCGCTTGCGGTGCTCCTCGGGAAAGCGCAGGTCGTGCTCCAGCAGGAACCCGCGGCGGAACATCTTGTGGCAGGTGAGGCTCCCGATCAGCGGCGAGTTGTCCAGCCTGGCGTCGGGGCGGTTGGCCCGGAACAGTTCGCGGGGCACCGACCGGCCGTGCCCGGTCATCTTGCCGATGGCGATGTCGGCACCGTTGGCCACCGCGTAGCCGTACAACCGCTCCAGGGCCTCGTCGGCGAGCCAGTCGTCGTCGTCGACGAACTGGACGTACTCGCCGCGGGCCCGGGCCACACCCAGGTTGCGCGGGCGCGACGGCCAGCCGGAGTGCTCGCAGTGCAGCACCGTGACGTGCGGGTGGGCGGCGGACAACTCCGCCAGCCGGGCCGGCGTGTCGTCGGTCGAGCCGTCGTCGACGAAGACCACCTCGAAGTCCGTCGCCGGCATCGACTGGCCCAGCAGCGAATCGATCAGCTGCTGGAGGTGCTCGCCCGAGTTGTACGTCGGGACCACCACACTTACCTTGAGCTCGCCGGTCGTCATGGCTGACCACTACCCATCGTGCTGTCGAAAGAGCGAATGGTGGGCTCCAGTGTGTACCAACAAATCGATCTTTCCAGGTCGGGGTACGTGCACCGGAATCCATGAAATCCTCAGCTGCACGACGACCCCGACTGGTCCCTAGGGGGAGTCACCGGAAGCAGGATCAGGGAAAACCGGGGCGCGTGCCGGACAGACCGCGTTGTCGTTCGTCTCTAGGCTGTCGTCGTGACACTGATCGCAACCGAGTCGTTGACCAAGGTCTACGGCGGTGGGGTGACCGCGCTGTCCGAACTGACAGTGACGGTCGAGCCGGGAATCGTCGGCCTGGTCGGCGCCAACGGCGCCGGCAAATCAACCCTGATCAAGCTCCTGCTCGGCCTGCTCACCCCGACCCGTGGCCGGGTCCGGGTGCTGGGCATGGACCCGACCACCGACCCGGCGGGGGTCCGCGCCCGGGTCGGCTACATGCCGGAGCACGACTGCCTGCCACCTGACCTGTCCGCCGCCGAACTGGTCACCCATCTCGGGCAGATCAGCGGCCTACCACGTACCGCCGCCCGGGAACGGGCCTCCGAGGCGCTGCGGCACGTCGGGCTGCACGAGGAACGCCATCGTCCGGTGGGTGGCTACTCCACCGGCATGAAACAGCGAGTCAAGCTCGCCCAGGCTCTCGTGCACGACCCCGACCTGCTGCTGCTCGACGAACCCACAAACGGCCTCGACCCGGCCGGCCGGGACGCCATGCTGGCCCTGGTGCACCGGATCGGCACCGAGTTCGGCATCTCCGTACTTGTCTGCTCCCACCTGCTCGGCGAGGTCGAGCGGATCTGCGACACCCTGGTCGCCATCGACGGTGGGCGGTTGCTGCGCGCCGACCACATCGCCGCGATGACCTCGACCACCGACGTGCTCGCCGTCGAGGTCAGCGAGGGCACCGAAGCGCTGGCCACCCGGCTGGCCGCGCTCGACCTGCCGGTGAGCCGGGAGGGACGGCTGCTGCTCGTCCCGCTCGCCGACCAGCAGACGTACGACCTCATCATCGGCGCGGTCGCCGACCTGGACCTGCCGCTGCACCGGCTCGACCAGCGCCGGCACCGGGTGGCCGAGCTCTTCGCCCGCAGGGAGGGCAGTCATGTCTGAACCGACGGGTGTCATCCACGACATCGGCTACCAGCGCTACACCGGCCCACGGCTGGGCCGCCGAGCGGTCTTCGGCGCGCTCTACGTGCACGGCGTACGGACCGCCTTCGGGTTGGGTCGCAGCGCCAAGGCCAAGATCTTCCCCTGGCTCGTGGTCGGCATCGTCCTGATGGTGGCCGGCGCGGTGACCGCGATCGGCAGCCAGATCGGCGAAACCCTCATGACGTACGCCCAGTTCGCCGATTCGATGAGCTGGCTGGTCATCTTCTTCGTCGCGGTGGCCGCGCCGGAACTGGTCTCCCGGGATCTGCGCAGCGGTGTGCTGCCGTTGTACTTCTCCCGACCGTTGCCGACCGCCGACTACCCGATGGCCAAGCTGCTCGCGCTGGCCACCGCGCTCTGGATGCTGCTCGGCGCGCCGCAGCTGGTGATGTTCCTCGGCGCCGCGTTCACCGGCAACGACATGGGTGCGGTCTGGGACGAACTGCTGGACCTGCTGCCCGGTCTGCTCTACGCCGGGTTGTGGGCGGTGGTCTTCGCCGCGGTGGGGCTGCTGATCGCCGCACTGACCGGCAAGCGGGCCTTCGCAGCCGGCGGCATCGTCGCCGTCTTCCTGATGACCACGCCGATCGTCGGCGTCCTGTCGATCCTGCCCTCGCAGGCCGCGAACCAGCTCGCCGGCATCGCCTCGCCGTCCACGCTCGTCCAGGGCATCGGCATCTGGACGATGCGCGACCAGTTGATCACCGACCCGGATGCCCTCGGTCCCGACCTCGGTGCCTTCGGCCCGGTGTACGCCCTGGTCGCCGCCCTGCTCGTCGCGGCCTGCGTCGCCCTGCTGCTGGCCCGCTACCGGAAGGTGGCCGCCCGATGACCACGACCAGTAGTCCCGCCCCGACCACCACCAGCACCCTCGACCTCGCCGGGGTCTCCCGCTGGTACGGCAACGTGGTCGCGGTCAACGACGTGAGCATGAGCCTCGGGCCGGGCGTCACCGGTCTCCTCGGTCCCAACGGTGCCGGCAAGACCACGCTGCTGCACATGATGGCCGGCTTCCTCGCCCCCTCGCGGGGCCAGGTCACCCTCGACGGTCAACCCACCTGGCGTAACCCGGCCGT
Organism: Micromonospora fiedleri; assembly: GCF_016774385.1. Classification (NCBI taxonomy): domain Bacteria; kingdom Bacillati; phylum Actinomycetota; class Actinomycetes; order Micromonosporales; family Micromonosporaceae; genus Micromonospora; species Micromonospora fiedleri. Next base: position 423,145 of record NZ_JAETXL010000005.1, on the reverse strand, counting down.
CTACCGACGGTTGGGGCTGGTCAGCGAGCGGGAGGCGGTGCACGGCTTCCTCACCGCGTACGAGTTCGTGCTGGCCACCGCCAAGCTGCACAAGCTGCCCGACCCGCAGGCGGCGGCCCGCCGGGCGATCGCCATGGTCGAGTTGGAGGGCGCGCAGGACCGCCGGATCGGCACCTACTCCAAGGGCATGCGGCAGCGGGCCCGGGTGGCCGCGTCGCTGGTGCACGACCCGCAGGTGCTGCTGTTGGACGAGCCGTTCAACGGCATGGACCCGCGCCAGCGCCTGCACATGATGGAGTTGCTGCACTCGCTCGGCGACGCCGGCCGCACCATCCTGTTCAGCTCGCACATCCTGGAGGAGGTCGAGCAGGTCTCCGGCACCGTGCAGGTGATGGTCGCCGGGCGGCTCGCCGCCTCCGGTGACTTCCGCACCATCCGCCGGCTGATGACCAACCGGCCGCACGTGTTCGCCATCCGCTCCACCGACGACCGGGCGCTGGCCGTCGCGCTGATGGCCGAGCCGTCGGTGACCGGTGTCGAGTTGGGCCGCGACGGCCTGACCGTACGGGCCGGCGACTACGGCGCCTTCACCCGCGTACTGCCGAAGGTCGCCCTGGCCCGGGGCGTACGGGTGCGGCAACTGCTGCCCGAGGACGAGTCCCTGGAGAGCGTCTTCTCCTACCTGGTGGAGGCCTGATGTCCACTGTCTGCTGGATCACCGCGCGCGGGCTGTTCGGGCGTCGCCGGTTCCTTCTGCTGCTGCCGCTGCCCATGTTGCTGGTGGTGCTGGCCGTGCTGTCCCGCGGCCTCGGGGTGTCCCCGTCCGACTGGGGGCCGCCGGTGCTCGTCGGCCTCGGGTTGGCTGTCGTGCTGCCGGTGGTCGCGTTGATCGTCGGCACCGGGGTGCTCGGTGCCGAGATCGACGACGGCACGGTGGTGCACGTGCTCACCACACCGCTGCCACGCTGGCAGATCGTGCTGCCGAAGCTGGCGGTGGCGGTCGGGGCCACCGCGGCGGCCGTGGCGCTGCCGCTGTTCGCCGCCGGCCTGCTGGCCGACTCGGTACGCCTCGGACTGGCGCTGGCCGTCGCCGCCTCGATCGGAGCGCTGGCCTACTCGGCCCTGTTCGTGGCGGCCAGCCTGCTCACCCGGCGGCCGGTCCTGCTCGGCCTGGTCTACGTGCTGATCTGGGAAGGTCTGCTCAGCAACGTGGTCACCGGCACCCGGGTGCTCTCCATCCAGCACTACGTGATCGCGTTGGCGGACCGGCTCGCCCCGACGAACCTGCTCGACACGACGGTCTCCGTACCGGTGGCGGCGGTGATGACGGCGCTGGTGAGCGTCGCCTTCACCCTGCTGGCCGTCAACCGCCTGCGCTCCTTCTCCGTCGCCGGCGAAACCAGCTGAGGTGTAAGGAAGGGCCCCTTCCTATGCACGAGGCGTTAATAAGGTGCCCTTCCTTACACCCCGCCCCCTAGAACGCGCAGGCGATGACGAGTTCGGGGGTGCGGTCGGGGAGCAGGTCGAGCTTGCCGATGTGCCCGGCCGCCCGCAGGTCGTCGACGATCAGCGTGAGTTGGTCGAGCAGGGCGGCCGGGCCGAGCGCCTCGGCCAGCGGCACCTCCGCCTTCATCGACAGCTTCCGCTCGGACTTGGCCCGCCGCACCTGCCCGAGCGCGTCGGAGGCCAGCCGCAGCAACGCCGGATCCCCCTCGCCCTGGATCGCCCGGTTCACCTCGTACGTGGTGGGCCACGGTGACCGGTGCACCGAGCCGTACCGCCACCAGGACCACACCTCCTCGGTCGCGTACGGCAGCACCGGGGCGAACAGCCGCAACTGCACCGACAACGCGGTGGCCAACGCGGCCCGGGCCGAATCCGCCCCTGCCCCGGTGCCGTAGGCGCGTTCCTTCACCAACTCGATGTAGTCGTCGCAGAACCGCCAGAAGAACGACTCGGTGGCCTGCAACGCCGCCGTGTGGTCGTACGCCTCGAAGGCCGTCGTCGCGGTCGTCACCACCTCGGCCAGCGCGGCGAGCATGGCCCGGTCCAACGGCTCGGTCGCCGCAGCGCGCAGCGCGTCGGCGGCACCGAGCCCGAGCGCGAACCGCGACGCGTTGAGCAGCTTCGTGGCCAGCCGCCGACCGACCTTGATCTGCGCCGGGTCGAAGGCCAGGTCGACACCGGGACGCCCGGTGGACGCCCAGTACCGCACCGCGTCGGCGCCGTGCTGCTCCAGCAACCCCATCGGGGTGACCACGTTCCCCTTGGACTTGGACATCTTCTTGCGGTCCGGGTCCAGGATCCAGCCGGACAACTCTGCGGTCCGCCACGGCAGCACGCCGTGTTCCAGGTGGGCCCGCACGACCGTGGCGAACAACCAGGTGCGGATGATCTCCTGCCCTTGGGGGCGCAGGTCCATCGGGAAGACCCGGCCGAACAGGTCCGGGTCGGTCTCCCAACCGGCGGCGATCTGCGGGCTCAGCGACGACGTGGCCCAGGTGTCCAGCACGTCCGGATCGCCGACGAAGCCGCCCGGCATCCCGCGCTGGGACTCGTCGTAGCCGGCGGGCACGTCGTCGGACGGATCGATCGGCAGCGAATCCTCGTCGGGCGTGAGAGGCTGAGACCAGTCCGGCTCGCCAGTGTCGTCGAGCCGGTACCACACCGGCACCGGCACGCCGAAGAAGCGTTGCCGGCTGACCAACCAGTCACCGGTCAGGCCACCCACCCAGTGCTCGTAGCGGTGCCGCATGTGCTCCGGCACCCAGCGCAGCTCGCGTCCCCGGGCCAGCAACGCCTCCCGCAGGTCGGTGTCGCGGCCACCGTTGCGCAGATACCACTGCCGGGTGGAGACGATCTCCAGCGGCCGGTCGCCCCGCTCGTAGAACTTCACCGGATGGGTGATCGGGCGCGGCTCGCCCACCAGGTCACCCGCGTCGGCCAGCAGCTGCACGATGCTCCGCCGGGCCGCGTTGACACTCTGCCCGGCCAGCGCCGCGTACGGTTGCGCCGGCACCCCGGCCGGCGGCTCCGGCAGCAGCCGGCCGTCGCGCCCGATCACCACCCGGGTCTCCAGGCCCAGATCCCGCCACCAGGTCACGTCGGTCAGGTCACCGAACGTGCAGACCATCGCGATGCCGGTGCCCTTGGCCGGCTCCGCCAGCGGATGCGCGCGCACCGGCACCTCCACATCGAAGACGGGCGTACGCACAGTGCCGCCGACCAGGTCGGCGTACCGCTCGTCGTCGGGGTGGCAGACCAGCGCCACGCAGGCCGGCAGCAACTCCGGACGGGTGGTGTCGATCAGCACCTCCCGCCCGCCGGGAGCGTGGAACCGCAACCGGTGGTACGCGCCGGGCCGCTCGCGATCCTCCAACTCGGCCTGCGCGACGGCGGTGGCGAAACCGACGTCCCACAGCGTCGGCGCCTCCGACTGGTACGCCTCACCCCGGGCCAGGTTGCGCAGGAACGCCCGCTGCGAGGCGGCCCGAGCCACCGGACCGATGGTGGTGTACGCCAGCGACCAGTCCACCGACAGGCCGAGCCGACGCCACAGCGCCTCGAAGACCTGCTCGTCGGCGACGGTCAACCGCTCGCACAGCTCGATGAAGTTGCGTCGGGAGATCGGAGTCGGGTTCTTGCGGGCCGTATCGTCCACCGGCGCGTCCGGTGCCCGCCAGTCCGGGTCGTACGGCAGCGACGGGTCGCAGCTCACCCCGTAGACGTTCTGCACCCGACGTTCGGTGGGCAGCCCGTTGTCGTCCCAGCCGATCGGGTAGAAGACCGTCCGGCCGCGCATTCGCTGGAACCGGGCGATCAGGTCGGTGTGGGTGTACGAGAAGACGTGCCCCATGTGCAGCTCGCCCGATACGGTCGGCGGCGGGGTGTCGATCGCGTATACGTCCGAGCTACGGCCATCCGGGCTCGGCGAGTCTGACGCCTCGCCGCGACCCCGGACAGCCGCCTTCGAGCGGTCGAACGCGTACGTGCCCTCCTCCTGCCAGCGGCGCGACCAGGTCTCCTCGAGGCCGTCCAAACTCGGACGCTCGGGGACGCCGGTACGGGCCGTCCTCGCCGTATCAGTCATCCGTCGATGGTAGGCAGCGTCGCGCCGCCGGGCATCGAATTACCTAGAGCAGCGAGTCGATCCACTTGCGGTGCAGGTCGGCGTACCGGCCACCGTCGGCGATCAGGTCGGCCGGTGGACCGTCCTCGACGATCCGGCCGTCGTCGAGGACCAGCACCCGGTCGGCGATCTCCACGGTGGAGAGCCGGTGCGCGATCACCACCGCGGTCCGGTCGCGCAGGATCGTGCCGAGCGCCCGCTGCACCAGCCGCTCGGTGGGGATGTCCAGCGACGAGGTGGCCTCGTCGAGGATCAGCACCGCCGGGTCGGCCAGGAACGCCCGGGCGAAGGCGACAAGTTGCCGCTGCCCGGCGGAGAGCCGCCCGCCGCGGCGGTGCACCTCGGTGGCGTACCCGTCGGGTAGTGCCGCGATGAAGTCGTGCGCGCCGATCGCCCGCGCGGCCGCCTCGACCGCCGCATCGTCGGCGTCCGGGCGACCGAAGCGGATGTTCTCCGCCACGCTGCCACCGAACAGGTGCGTCTCCTGGGTCACCAGCACCACGGCCCGACGCAACTCCGCGTCGGCCACCTGGCGCAGGTTCACCCCGTCCAGGCTGACGGTGCCGGCTGCCGGGTCGTGGAACCGGGCGAGCAGTTTGGCAAGCGTCGACTTGCCGGCCCCGGTCGGCCCGATCAGCGCCACGGTCTGCCCGGCGGGGATGGTGAGGTCCAGCCCGGTCAGGATCGGCGCGTCCGACCGGTACCCGAACGAGACGCCACGGAAGGTGACCGCACCCCGGTCGGGTCCCCGGGGCAGCGGCACCGGGCGTTGCGGCTCGGCCACCTCGGGCCGTTCGTCGAGCAACCCGGCGAGCTTCTCCAGGGCGGCGGTGGCCGACTGCAGCGCGTTGTAGAACTGGCTCAGCTCCTGCATCGGCTCGAAGAACCGGCGCAGATAGAGCAGGAACGCCGCGAGCACCCCGACGCCGGTGTCGCCGCCGAGCACCCGGGCACCGCCGTAGCAGAGCACCACCGCCACGGTGACGTTGCCGATCAGCTTGATCCCCGGCGAGTACGTGGCGATCAGGCGGAAGGCGTGCCGGCTGGAGCGCCGGTAATCGTCGTTGACGGTGGCGAAGATGTCCTGGTTGCGGCCCTCCCGGCGGTACGCCTGCACGGCCCGGATGCCCCGCATCGACTCCACGAAGTGGACGATGACCAGGGCCATCGCCTCCCGGGTGCGGCGGTAGGCGGCGGCGGACGCCCGGGCGAACCACCGGGACAGCCAGAACAGCAGCGGGAAGGCGAGCAGGGTGACCGCGGCCAGCGGCAGGTCCAGCCAGAGCAGGATGCCGGCCACCGACACGATCGTCAGGGCTGCCATCACCAGGCTCTCCACGCCACCGTCGACGAGCTCGGCGATGGAGTCGATGTCGCTGGTCAGCCGCGAGATCATCCGACCCGAGGTGTACCGCTCGTGGAAGGCCACCGGCAGGCGCAGGAAGTGCCCGTACACCCGCTGGCGCAGGTCGAGCAGGACGGCCTGGCCGATCCGGGCGGAGAGGGTGAGGAAGGCGCGTCGGGCGGCGTACTCGATGCCGGTCGCGGCGGCGAACGCCACCGCGACGGCCACCAGTGGGCCCGCGTCGCCGTCGCGCAACGGGTCGATCGCCCGGTCGATGCCGAGCATGACCAGGTACGGCCCGGACATCGCCGCGGCGTTCTGGGTCAGCAGCAGCGCCACCGCACCGCCCAGCCGGGCGCGGTGCGGGCGCAACACGTCGGCCAGCAGCGCACGACTGCGGACCCGTAGCCGGGCCACCGCCTCGGGGTCGGTGTCCTCGGCGAGACTGCGGTCGGCGTGCGGATCGGCGGCGAGCCCGCGCCAGCGCGCCGGGTCCGCCTCGTGGCGACCCGAGCGCTGCCCCGGCACCCGGCGGTTCCGACCGCTCGGCTCGCCGGCCGTCACGAGCGCACCAGCGGGGAGCCGTCCGGTGCCGTTCCGACCGTGGACGATGGCGCGCCGGTCGGGGACGGCGGCGTGCCGGTCGGTTCGGCGGAGAGCAGCGCGCGGTACGCCGGCACCTCGGCCAGCAGGTCGGTGTGCCGGCCGACGGCGGTGATCCGGCCGTCCTCCAGCAGCGCGACCCGGTCGGCCAGCGCGATGGTGGACGGCCGGTGCACCACCAGCAGCGCCGTCATGTCCCGCAGCACCCGCTTGAGCGCCGACTCCACGAGCGCCTCGGTGTGCACGTCCAACGCGGAGAGCGGATCGTCGAGGACCAGCACCGCGGGACGGACCAGCACCGCGCGGGCCAGCGCCAGGCGCTGCCGTTGCCCACCGGACAGCGACAGCCCCTGCTCACCGAGCCGGGTGTCCAGGCCCCACGGCAGGTCGTACGCGAACTCCGCCTGCGCCAACGCGAGAGCGGCCCGGACCTCGTCGGCACCGGCGTCGGGGCGGCCCAGGGTGAGGTTCTCCCACACCGACATGGAGAACAGCGTCGGTTCCTCGAAGGCCACCGCGACCAGCCGGCGCAGCGAGGCCAACCGCAGGTCGCGCAGGTCGTGGCCGTCGAGGGTGATCCGACCCGTCTCGACCTCGTGCAACCTGGGCACCAGGGACAGCAGGGTGCTCTTGCCGCTGCCGGTCGCGCCGACCAGGGCGAGCGTCTCACCGGGCTCGACGGTCAGGTCGATGCCGCGCAGCACCGGCGCGGCGGTGCCCGGATAGCGGAAGGTGACCGCCTCGAAGCGGAGCCGACCGCGCACCGCCGACCGGGCCAACGTGACCGCCTCGGGCGCGTCGACGATGGCCGGCGCGGTGTCCAGCACCTCCTGGATCCGGTCGGCGGCGGTGGCCGCCTCCTGGCCGTTGGCGATGATCCAACCCAGCGACTGCACCGGCCAGATCAGCATCAACTGGAGGCTGACGAAGGCGACGAGCTGGCCGATGGTGAGCCGGCCGTCGGCGACCGCGGCGGCACCGGCCACCAGCACGATTCCGAGGGTCAGGTTCGGCACCAGGTCCAGCAGCGCGGCGGTACGACCGAGCAGCCTGCCCTTGCCGACCCCGGTGTCGTGCAACGCGCGGGTGCTGGCCACGAACCGGGCGGTCAGTTGCGGCCCTCGCCCGTACGCCTTCATGGTGCGCAGACCCTGCGCGGTCTCCTCGACCTGGGTGGCGACGTCGCCCTGCTGGTCCTGCATGCGGCGGGACGCGGCGTGGTAGTGCCGGCCGAAGCGGCGGGCGATCACGAACAGCGGCACCGCGCTGGCCGCCACCAGCAGGCCGAGCACCGGATGCAACCGGACCAGCAGCACCACCACGACCAGGTAGGTGGTCAGGTTCAGGACCAGGAAGAGCAGTCCGAAGGAGAGGAACCGGCGCAGCACCGACAGATCGCTGGTGATGCGGGAGAGCAGTTGACCGGAGGGCCACCGGTCGTGGAAGCTGGCCGGCAAACGTTGCAGGTGGGCGTAGATGTCGTCGCGGATGGTCGCCTCCATCGCCACCGAGGACGACGACTGCACCCACCGACGGATGAAGATCAGCAGGGCCTCGACCAGGCCGAGCGCCAACGCGAGCCCGGCAAGCTGGAACAGCCCGGTCAGGTCCTGGTCGGCCACCGGCCCGTCGACCACCCGCTGGGCCACCAGCGGCACCGCGATGCCCGCCCCCGTCGAGGCGAACCCGGCCAGCAGCAGGACGCTGAACTCCACGGCGTGCGGGCGCAGATAGCGCCGCAGCCGCCACAGATTTCCGAGTGGATGTCTCCTGACCTCGGCCCGTCCGGCCGGGCCGTCGCCGCTCCCCGCAGCCACTACCCGACGGTAGCGGTAAATGAGCACGGCATTACTGTCGGCTTGTTGTCACCGATGTTGCCCTTTCGTCAACCGGCCTGACCAGCTACGGCCTCGCTTGTGCCATGGGTGTCCGTCGATGCATGCGGGTGGGTCGGCGTGGCTCAGCTTCCTCGCTCGTGGGTGAGCAACCATTCCTTCACCGGCAGCCCCCAGCGGTAGCCGCCCAGCTTGCCGTCGGTGCGCAGCACCCGGTGGCAGGGGACGAAGAGGGCGGCGGCGTTGCGGGCACAGGCCGAGGCGGCGGCGCGTACCGCCGCAGGCCGACCGGCCAGTGCGGCGTACCCGGTGTAGGTGACCGGTTGGCCCGCCTTCACCTCGCGCAGCACCTGCCAGGCGTGCGACAGGAAGACCCCGTCGCTGTGCTGCTCGACTGGTACGTCGTCGATCGCGGTCAGGTCACCACCGAGGTACGCCTCGACGGCCGCGGTGACCGGACCGAGGTCGCGCCGCTGGCGAGGCTCACCACGCAGGCCAGGGTGCATCACCGCGAGCACCGCCGCCGGATCGGCAGTGAACCCGGCGGCCCGGACCGCCCCGTCCGGACCGGCGAGGATCGTGAACGGACCGACAGGCGTGTCGACGGTGGCGCTGTCGATGATTGCGCCACTGTTCCGCAAGGTCGTACCCACACTGCTCTCCAAAGTCGAATTCACACTGCTCTCCAAGTTCTTGAGTTCACGCGGGCGTCCGAGGTCGAGTTGACGCGGCTCGCCAGAGCCGGACGACGGCGTACGAGCGCCACGGCCGCCAGCGGGTCGCGTACTCATCAAGGGCCGCGGGGGAGTCGGCCAGCCCGAGGGCGGCGGCACCCCGGCGCACGGCGAGATCGGTGGGCATGAACACATCCGGGTCGCCGAGCGCCCGCATCGCGATGTAACCGCAGGTCCACGGCCCCACCCCCGGCACCCGCGCCAACCGCCGCGCCACCTCCCCCCGGTCCCCACCCACCTCCAGATCAAGCTCACCCTCCACCACCGCCCGAGCCACCGCCCGAATCGCCTCCCGCCGCCCCACCGGCATCCGAAACCCCTCATCCGGCACCCCCAACACCTCCTCCGCCGCCGGAAAACCCCCCACCCGAACCCCCTCCTCCCTCGACGAAAACCCCTCCTCCCCGTTGATCAAGAGGTTTGCGTCCTCCCGAGCGCCATCCCCGACGCAAACCTCTTGGTCAACATGGTCGGGGGTGGGGGTGCGGAGGGTGTGGAGGAGGTGGGTGAGGGTGGTGCGGGCGGAGGTGAGGGAGATCTGTTGGGTGGTGATGGCTCGGACGGCCATCTCGAAGCCGTCGACGGCGTGGGGGACGCGTACCCCGGGTTCGGCGGCCACGGCGGCGGCCAGGGCAGGATCGGCGCTGAGAGTCTGGTCGACGGCGACCGGGTCCGCGTCGAGGTCCAGCAGGTGCCGGCAGCGGGCCACCGCCGGCGCCAGGTCACGCAGATCGGTCAGCCGCAGGGTGGCCGCGACATGCCCGTCCGCCGGGGTCAAGGCCACCGCGCCGGTGCCGTGCGGCAACCGCAACCCCCGGCGGTACGTCCCGTCCCGGACCTCGTCGACCCCCGGCAGGGTACGCAGCGCCAGAAACTCCAGCAGCGCGGGAGCATGCAACGGTGGGCGGTACGCCAACCGCAAAGTGATCGTGCCCGACCCGCCGAGCGCCGTACGCCGACCAGCCCGAAGCTGCGACGGAGGTACCCCGTACACCTCGCGGATCGTGTCGTTGAACTGCCGGACGCTGCCGAACCCGGCGGCGAAGGCGATCTCGGCCAGACCCAGCTCAGTGCTCTCGATCAAGGTACGGGCGGTCTGCGCGCGCTGCGCACGGGCCAGCGCCAGCGGACCGGCGCCAAGCTCGGCTCGAAGCATCCGGTGCAGGTGCCGTTCGGTGTATCCGAGCCGGGCGGCCAACCCGGGCACCCCGTCCCGATCCACCACCCCGTCGGCGATCAACCGCATCGCCCGGCCCACCACGTCCGCGCGGACGTCCCACTCCGGTGAACCGGGGGAGACGTCCGGTCGACACCGTCGACAGGCCCGCAACCCGGCACCCTGAGCAGCCGCCGCCGAGGGAAAGAACCGGACGTTGTGCCGTTTCGGCGTCACGGCCGGACAGGACGGCCGGCAGTAGATCCCGGTAGACGTCACGCCCGTGTAGAACCACCCGTCGAACCGCTGGTCACGGCTGTCCACCGCCCGATAACACCGCTCAAAGTCCAGCTCCACACCCCCGATCATGCGCCCCACCCCCACCCCCCGACTGGCGGCTTTCAGACCCCACCCTGCCCCGCGCTCGCCCCGTCCCGTCCCGCGCTCGCCCCGTCCCGTCCCGCGCTCGCCCCGCCCCGCGCTACCCCGTCCCGCGTCGCCCCGAGTCCTCCCGCCCCCTCCGCCCCCGCCCAGCGCCGTCGATCATGCACTTCTCGTCGGGACAAAAGGTGTGTAAGAGGACGAGTCAGCGACCATAAGTGCAAGATCGACGGGGTGAGGCGGGGGTGGGGCGCGGGCGGGGCGTGGGTCGGGCGGGAGGGGGACAGGAGGGGCGGGTGGGGGTGGGGTGTGGGGTGGGGCGGGAAGTGTCGGTTGTGGTGGGTAGCGTGCCGCCAGCAACTGAAGAAGGGGCGGGCGATGGCGAGCGTGGTGGGTCGGGCGGCGGAGCCGAGGCAGGGGCAGGTGCCGCTGGACGAGACCGTGGTCCAACGCTTCTACGAGCGGATGCGCGCGGTCGCGCCGGCGGCGGTCGGTGCCATCGAGCGGGATCGTGCCGATGACCCGGCGCGGACCTTCGCCGACACGGCCTGTGGGCGACTGCTGCGTTCGCTCGACGACGACGGCGTACGGGCACTCGGCATGTGGGTGCACCACTGGTGCATGCGCTTCTACGACGACGACACCCGGGCGGCACTGCGGCTGCTCCGGGAGATCGCCGGCCGCCCGCAGCTCGGCTGGACGGCCGACGAAGTCCATTGGATGCTCAACGAGTCCCACCAGGCCAACTCGGTAGCCGCCGCGCGGCTCACCCTCCCGCTGGCCGCCGCCGCCGAACTGGCCCCCGGCACAGTGCGGGTCGACACCCTGATACCCCGCCAGACCAGCCCGACCCCGCACCGCTGACCTATCGCGGCCCAGCACCATCTCGGGCCCGGCCGCGGCAGGTGACCCACCGATGCCCGGGAGCGTCGGGCAGCGGCGTAAGCTGGCTCGTCGTGAGTCTCACCATCGGCATCGTCGGCCTGCCCAACGTCGGCAAGAGCACGCTGTTCAACGCGCTGACCAAGAACGATGTGCTCGCGGCGAACTACCCGTTCGCCACGATCGAGCCCAACGTGGGCGTGGTCGGGCTGCCGGACGACCGGCTGCACAAGCTCGCCGAGATCTTCGGCTCGCAGAAGGTGATCCCCGCCCCGGTGTCGTTCGTCGACATCGCCGGGCTGGTCCGCGGTGCCTCCAAGGGGCAGGGGCGCGGTAACGCCTTCCTGGCGAACATCCGTGACGCCTCGGCGATCTGCCAGGTGGTACGCGCCTTCTCCGACCCGAACGTGGTGCACGTCGACGGCAAGGTCTCCCCGGCCGACGACATCGAGACGATCAACACCGAGCTGATCCTCGCCGACCTCCAGACGCTGGAGAAGGCGCTGCCCCGGCTGGAGAAGGAAGCCAAGCTCCGCAAGGACCGGGCCGCAGCGGTCGCCGCAGCCAAGCAGGCCGTCGAGGTCCTCGACGGCGGCACCACCCTGTACGCGGGCGCGGCGGCGGCCGGCATCGAGCTGGAACACCTGCGTGAGCTGCACCTGCTCACCACCAAGCCGTTCCTGTACGTCTTCAACGTCGACGAGGCCGAGCTCAACAACGCCGAGTTCCTCGACGAACTGCGGGCGCTGGTCGCCCCGGCCGATGCGGTCTTCATGGACGCCAAGATCGAATCCGAGCTGGTGGACCTGCCCGAGGAGGAGGCCCGCGAGCTGCTGGAGTCGATCGGCCAGTCCGAGCCGGGCCTGAACCAGCTCGTCCGCGTCGGCTTCCGCACGCTCGGCCTCCAGACGTACCTCACCGCCGGGCCGAAGGAAGCGCGGGCCTGGACCGTCCCGATCGGCGCGACCGCGCCGGAGGCCGCCGGGGTCATCCACTCCGACTTCCAGCGCGGCTTCATCAAGGCCGAGGTCGTCTCCTACCACGACCTGGTCGAGGCCGGTTCGATGGCGGCGGCCAAGGCGGCGGGCAAGGTCCGCATCGAAGGCAAGGAGTACGTCATGCAGGACGGCGACGTCGTGGAATTCCGCTTCAACGTCTAGTGCTGTTAGCTGAGCGGCCAGTTGCCACCAGGTTCGGCAGTCGCAACAAAGCCTGCCTGCAGTTCGTTGGGGTTAGCGACCCATGGCGACCAGAATAAGCGCAACAACAACTGAAACCGTAAAAGAGGTGACCCCGTATCGCAGCATCCGTATCGACCTGCGCAAGAATCGGTATCGGTATGCATGAGTCTGCAAGATGACCCAAAGGTTCACTGTGGCCCACGTCAACTCCTGTGACCTTGTAGCTAGCTCGAAGTTTTCGCGGAATGGCGTGTACTGCGGAAATTCGCGGATGGTGTCCGTGTGTTGGTAGTAAAGGCTCCGGGGTGGTTCGTCTCCGTAGAGTTTCCTCCACGTCTTTAGCGCGACGAATGCGCCAGCTGCACTGGCGATGGATGACGTGGCCAGTGCGAGCGTTACTGCGGCACCGATGGCGATGAGCACGAGGGAAGGTCGTCCGCCAAATACTTGCTCCTTAATTGTCTGTGGCGCAAGTAGGGCGACGCCGGCGATCAGGGCCGCGTTTGCAGTGATGACAAAAGATGCCCGACTCGCCACGGAGCCTCGAAGGCTATCGTAGCGACTAATGTGCCATCTTGCCGCCTCGATGCGCTCCAGCAGTTGCTGGTCGACTGGATCTTGAACTTGAGTTGCGCTAGGTGCTGGTTGGCCCAGAGGCCTCTCCCGCTCATCGCCTTTCGGGCAGGAAAATACGGGTGCTTGCAGTGCAGATTTGGTAGGTCGGGCCGGGAGAAGGGCGCGCAGTCGCTGACATGCTTTCGACATCCCTACATTGGACCAGATGAATTACGGAAGCTGAATCATCCGACGGGATCGGAGCTGACCGCCTGGACCAGGGTGCAGGATTAGCGCCTAGATTGAAGATCAGTCCCAGCCGGTGTCATGCGGGGCGGTATGCCGACGTGGCCGCTGGTATTTTGGTCGCAGCGTCGCGTGCCGGTGGCAGACCGTGTCAGGCATGGAGGCGCCGGACTGAAGGATGTCGATGATGCTTGTCGTCGGGCCTTCGTCTCTCACCTGTGGGTGAGGGCGAGAAGACCAGGCTGGTGGCCTGGAGCAATGAGCTGCGCCGGGTGCACGACCGGCTGCGCGAGGCACTGACCCTGACCCGGGAAGCCGTGGCCGACGGTGTGCCGGCCGAGTCGGCGACCCGCGATCTGCTGCTGTTCTGTCACGGGTTCTGCGCTGCCCTGACCGCCCACCACGAGGGCGAGGACCGCGACCTGTTCCCTGCCATCGCCGAGCAACACCCCGAGCTGCGGGACACGCTGTACTACCTGCGGCAGGACCATTCGATGATCGCGCACCTGCTGACCGGGCTCCAGGCGGCCGTGGCGCGAGCCGCCCCGCCTGCCGAGCTGGACCGGCACCTGGAAGGGCTGGCGGCCATCATGGAGTCCCACTTCCGGTACGAGGAGCGCCAACTGCTCACCGTGCTGGAGACCTTGGCGTTGGCCGCCGATCCGGAGACCGTGCTGGGGCCGCTGTGAGCGGGGCGCCGCCGGCCACGGGTGGGGCGACGGACCCCGTCGCCCCACCCGGTCAGCTGAGCCGGTAGACGGAGACGTGCGAGGTGCTGTCCGGGCCGAACGGCGTGTGGTCCCAGTCGGCATACCGCTCGGCGAGGTGGAATCCGGCCCGCCCCGCCATCTCGTCGATCTGCTCGGGCCACAGGTATCGCATGGCGAACGGATGCAGGTGCACCCCGGCAGCGCTGAAGGTGACCGTCTGCCGCAGGAACGTCTGCGCCGCCCGGTCGTAGCGGTGCAGCCGAATGCTCACCGAATCCTCGGTGATCGAGTAGGGCTGCACCTGTTCGTCCCGGTCGAAGTCCGCCGCGTTGGGCACGTACGTCTCGATGACGAACGCGCCGCCGGGCACCAGCACCCGAGCGACGTTACGGAAGCAGTCCGTCTGCCGCTGCTCGCGTACCAGGTTGAACAGCGTGTTGAAGACCAGGTACGCCATGGCGTACGGGCCGCGCACCGCTACGTCGGCCATGTCGCCGATGGCCACCGGCAGGTCCGCGCCGCCAGGCTTGGCGCGCAGCTTGGCCACCATCTCCGGCGACGCCTCCACCCCCTCGACGGGAACGCCCCGCGCCGCCAGCGGCAGGGCGACCCGTCCGGTGCCGATGGCCAACTCCAACACCCGGCCACCGCCGGCCCGGTCGGCGAGGAACTCCACCGCCAACGCCGGGTCGGGCAACCCACCTGGCAGATCGTAGGTGTCGGCCCAGAGTCGACCGAAATGCCCCGGATCATCGAAGACCGACATCAGCGGCCTCCGTCGGTACTACCAGCGCCGCGCGGCGCCTTGTTCACTCTTCCCCGTGTACGCACAAAGCCTCGTTTCGATGGAGTCGACGACGATTGCTCGCTGAACATGCGTCGCGTGCCTCATGTCGTGCTCCTTTCACTGAACGGCCACGCCAGCCAAGCGCGATCCACGTGTCCGGGCAACACCTTTTCGTGCAGCAGTGACCGTTTGGCCGGTAGCAAGAAGATCGACTCATGTGGACACTGTCCGGTGTGAAGGCGTTCGTGGGGGTGACCGACGAGACCTGGTTCCAGTTCCTGGCGCAACGGCCTCAGCTCACCGAGGTCAACTTCTGGCGGCCGTCGGGTGGCGCCTTTCGGGCCCTGACGCCGGGGGAACCCTTCCTGTTCAAGGCGCACTATCCGCTCAATCGGATCGTCGGCGGTGGCTTCTTCAGCGGCTTCGAGCGGCTTCGAATCTCCGAGGCTTGGGAATTGTTCGGCGAGGCCAACGGCACCGCGAGTCTCGAAGAGTTGAGGCGGCGAGTCGGCCGATACCGTCGGCAGCCGATCGAGCCTGAGGAAGATCCTTTCATCGGCTGCATCTTCGTCAGGGATTCAATCTTCTTCTCGCCGGACACCTACCCCGCTCCACCGCCTGACTTCGCCCCGAACCTGGTGCAGGGTAAGACCTACGACCTCAGCGCCACCTCGACGGCCGAATACTTCACACCGTTGCTCCGTCGTCTGCTCGGTGTCGAGATCGAGGTCGACCTCAGTCAGCCGTGGCATCGCCCCGGGCCGGTCTACGGCGACCCCAGGCTCGTGCCACAGCGTCTCGGTCAGCAGTCGTTCAAGGCTGTCGTGCTGGGAGCGTACGGGCGGCGCTGTGCCATCACCGGCAACAAGGTCCAGCCAGTGTTGCAGGCCGCCCATATCCGTCCACTGCCGTTGGGCGGTGAGCACCGGCTGGACAACGGTCTGTTGCTCAAATCCGACGTGCACATCCTCTTCGACCGCGGCTACCTCGGTGTGGACCCGAAGCACCGCCTGGTCGTCAGCCCGCGCCTACGCAGCGAATTCGGCAACGGCGACCAGTTCTACGCCAAGGCGGGAACTGAGATCTCCCTACCGCAGCGGCCTCAGGACCGCCCGAACGCCGAGTTCCTGGAATGGCACCTGGACACGGTCTTCAAATCCTGACGCCGGTCGTCCGCGGCCGCCTCCACCCACTGCCTCGCCTCAGCCGCCTGCCGCTCGCGTTCGACGCCGAGCCGCCCCTGAACGTGACGATGGCGGTCGGGACATGGTTGCTGGACTGCAGCACAGCCGGAGCATCAAACGGATGCAGCAACAGAAGCAAGATCGCGCTCGATCAGGTATCGAGTGGCATCAGAGCGGCAGGGTAACCACTTAATCCCTGATCGAGCGCGATCTTGAGAAGGAAACCAACGCTGGGCGCTGGGGGTGCGGATCTGGTGCGCCCAACTGTCTCGATCCGGACGCCAGTCAGGCTCTACAGGTAACCAGGGTGACCAGGGAGGGTGGGTCGCTGCCTCCGCAGCCGCCTAAGCCTCAACCCGTTGCGGGGCGGGTGATGGCGATTTCGTCGCCGGGAAGAACCTCCGTCCTGCCCTCGGCGTCGCGAATTTCTAGTACCGGCACTCCCTCGTCAAGTCCGAGGTCCAGTCGCTCTATGCCAGTCGGCATGCGAGCGATGGCTGAGCTGCCAGCGGCAAGCTCGACGGTTCGGCGTTCGGTGGTTTCGCGTACGTAGCTGCCGTGTCCGCGCTGGGTGCGAACGAGTCCTTCGGAACGCAAGAGCGCGACCGCCATGCGGACCGCCTCTCGGCCGATTCCGTACTCCTGCGTCAGCCGCGCCTCGCTCGGGATGAGGCTGCCCGGCCTCAGCTCGCCTGACTCAATCCGTTGCCTGAGTAGGTCGGCCAGTTGCACATAGACCGGCGTGTGCAGGCGCGGATCGATGCTCATACCACATCAGCCTTGTCCCCATATGGCCACAAGTTAGGATGCGCCCCCGTGGGGTTGTGCCCCTGAGTGGACGTCCGTATAGTCCCAGTCACGTTCGGTGTGCGGATGAGGAACTCGGCGCTATCCGCCTCCGGTGAGCTGCTCTGTCGCCGTACTGCTGGTGGGCTGCGGTGGTGGGGCCGTGGGCACCCGCCGGCCCGGGTTGGCGGGTGCCCACTTCCAACGAGATCCGTAACGGGAGGGGAGAGGGCGTGGAGTTCTTCCGGCGTATCGGGCGGCGGCTGTGGGCCGGTCGGGGCGGGTCGGTTCGGCAGACGCACGAGCCTGGCTACTACCGGTCGGCGGCGTACTCACCGTTGCGGCCGTGGCAGGTGCGGGGTCGGCAGTTTCAGACAACTCGGCGTTGGCGGCGTGGGCTCGATCCGGGGGAGGTGCGGGAGTTCCTGGATCGGGTCGCCGACGACCTGGCCAGCGTGTATGACGCGCTCGGCGTCAGCAGGCAGGAGACCGCCCGGATCAAGGATGCGTTGCGCTGCTGGCAGTCCCAGCAGGCCGAGCGTGCCCATGCGGGGCAGCGCTGATGGGTCAACGGTTCGTCATCCATCTGCCGGTGGTCGCCGGGGACCTGACCGCCGCCGTACGCCTGGGTCGGGTGGTGGCGCGGTGGGCGAGTCTGCTCGCCCGGACCGACCCGGGGGAGACCACCGTCTCGGCCGAGGACTCCCAGGGCGTACGCCATCGGGTCTTCTGTGACCTGCGGTTGGTCGGCGGTCGGCGGTGTGTGCTGCGCGCCGACCACGACGGTCCGTGTTCTCGGCGGCTGACCCGGTGACCGGCCGCACGGACGCCCGGCACGGTCCGCCCTCGGCACCGGTGGTCGACTGTACGAGTTGCGCCGGGGCGGGAGTGGTCACCGAGCCCTGCCGGTGTGGCGACGGCGGCGACCGGCTGCTCGTGGACGGGCGTGACGAGGTCGGGCAGGCGTACCAGGATTGTCTGCTGTGCGGTGGCGGCGGGCGGCTCACCATCGACTGCGAAGGGTGCCGCGGCAACGGGCGGCGGCGAGCGCAGGTGGTGCTCACGGTCGCGGACCTCGACACCGGCGCGGTGGCGTCGGCGAACGTCGTGCCGGGCAGTGTCGAGCCGACCCCGGCGGCCCAGGGCGGCTGGTGTCTCGACCTGACCGCCCTGATCGGCGAGCAGGCCGTGCGCGCCGGCCTGGCCGCTGCTGTCGTGTTGACCGTGCCGCTGCGCCGGTGGCGTCCCGGCTGGTCGGCTGCCCGACGTCGGGCGATGGAGGCGGAGGCGATCGCCCGGCAGGGGTACCGGCCCTGGTGGCTGCTGCTGGGCCGGTCGGCCGCCCCACCCGCCGAGGAACCGGCGCAGCGGTTGAGCCGCCTCTGCGCGCTGGCGGACCTGCTCCGACTCGACCTGGTCATCGAAGCCCGCAGGCAGTCGTACGGTCGCCCGACCTGGCATGTGCGGTTCGACCTGCCGGGCGCGGAGGTACCCGCGCAGACCCCCGCCCACTGGCCGGACCTGCCCACGGCGGTCGCCGCGACCAGCGACGACGATGCGCTGTTCGGCTTGATGGAACGGGGGATGGGCGCACCGGCGTACACCATCGACCCACACCATGCGGTGCGGGCCGCGCGGCCGGTTGTCGACCTGGCGCAGCTCGGTCGGCGGCTCGTCGCCGACCTGCACCGGGTGCCGGGCGCGCAAGCGGTGTGGCGGGACGGGCGCTGGTGGTACGTCCGGCTCGTGGTGGGCGGCAGCACGGTGCTGCTCACCGAGCGGGAGACCGGGCAGGTGGCCCGGCAGGTGGTCACCCTGCTACGCCGGGTCGCCGAACCACCCGCGCCGTCCTGGCAGGGCGTGCCGGTGCCGTACACCGCCTGCCCGGACTGCGTGCCCGGTGGACGGCTGACCCGCTGCGACTGCCTCCGCCACGGTGCGGTCGATGGGCAGTGTCGACTCTGCGACGGAGCCGGATATGCCCCCGCCGTCTTCGGCTGCCCGGGTTGCCGAGGTAGCCGCCGACGGTACGCCCTGCTCACCGTCACCGTGACCGACCTGGCCAGCCGCGTCGACCACGAACTGTGGCTGCCCGGTGACGGGCCGACGGTGGCTCCGGGTCACCGCCTCGACCGCCCGTACCGGCTCGCCGACCAGGCCGCCGCATTCGGCGTACGCCCAGAGGACCTGACCGAGGCCGACGGCGGCCGACCCCTCGGCTACGAGCTGCGGGAAGGTCTCGTGTTGGCGGGCGGGCCGAACCCGCAGCGACGGTTCGTGGCCTCGGCCGCTGCCGGGCGGCCCGCGGCCCGGCTGATCGTGGTGGCCCGCCGCCCCGACGCGCCGCCGCTGTCGGACCTGATCCGATTGGCCCACGGGCTGTCGCTGTCAGTGCTGGTCAGCGTGCAGGACGACCGCCCGGCGGGGATGTCGCTGCTGTGGGCGGTGTCGCTGATACCCGGCGGCCTTGACCCGAGCCAGCTGGATCGGCCGGGTCTGAGCGGCGTGGATCGGCTGAGTGCCGGTGGGGTGGATCGGCCGGGTCCGGGTGGGGTGGATCGGCGGGGCCCGGGTGGGGTGGGTCGGCCGCATCAGCTCACTGTCGAGGCGGCGGTGGCGTTCTGCCTGCGGCACCTCGACGACGCCCTGCGGACCGCCGTGCCGACGGACCCGGGCGTGCCGATCCCGGTGCCGCAAGCGCCGGCCTCCACCGCGCCACCCGACCCCGTGCCCGACATCCTCGCCCTGGCCGCGCGGCACACGCGGCGCGAGGTGACCGTGGAGATCGGCGGGTACGAGAGCCGCATCCACCTGCGTGGGCCGCACGGCTGGCAGCTGCTGGCCCAGGCCGCGACCCTTGGGGAAGCGCTCCGCCGGCTCCGCTGACCTGGCCTGCTCGGCTGATTCGGCGTGCTCCGCTGATTCGGCGTGCTCGGCCGGTGCGGCTTGCTTCGCTGGTTCGGCCTGGTCAGCTGATGTAGTGCAGGATCACGTTGTGCACGTGGTGGCTCTTCTGGTCACCCCGGAACTCCACCTCGTAGGTGTGCGTGCCGACGTGGATGGCGATCGCGCCGGTGGAGAAGAACGAACCACCCCAGGACTTGTTGCTGACCACGCTCACGCTGGTGATCTTCGAGTACGGGATGCTGGTGATCGCGTACCGCTTGCCGATGAACGAGCGATCCTGGATGATCACGCGCCGGTCGGTCAGCCCGATGAACCCGGTGCCGGTGCCGACGGCGTCGTAGACAGCGATGATCTGTTCACCGTCGAGCAGGCCGCTCTGTATCTGCTGGAACTGCTCTTTACGGTCGTACGTGGGGTTCGCCATGCGCCTCACGGTAGGCGGCCGACGCCAGTCAGCCCGTACCCCCGGCTCCTGGCCGCCCGCGGGCGGGTCAGGTCGGTCGACCCTCGTCCGGCTCGGCGACCGCCCGGTACGCATCCTCGATGCGGGCCGCCAACAGGACCTCGCCCTCGCTGAGCGGGCTGTTGCTGTGCCCGACCCGGATCTGGGTGTGGTCGGCGCGCCGGCTGATCTCCGGCCGGAGATGAAGCGCGTCGGCGACCACCTTGACTCGCTCGGTCAATGCGGCATGCTGAGTGTCGTCGATGACCAAGGTGCGCCGGATCTGTTCGCCTTCCCGCGTCCACCCGTTCAGGAGGGTGAGCGCGTCGCTGAGGTAGTCGTGCTTTGCGCGACCGCCGAACAGCGCACGCATTACCGCACCTCCCAGGCTTCGTTGCCGGCTTGTGGCCAAATCGTCGCCGCCCCGTGTCTTGTCGGTGCCCTCTAGTCTTACGTCGCACGGATGGTGTGTCCACGCCCACACTTCTGGGGATTCCTGGCCTGACGGACGACCACGCTACCCAAACCGCCGATTGATCTGGCACGCTGGACGCCCGTGTGGACCGAACGGGCTAACAGCACCGGACAGGCCGCCCAACGAGACCCAAAGGTGATCGTCGGGGCGGCGATCATCGAGGACGGCCGGGTGTTGGCCTGCGCACGCTCCGCGCCACCGGAGGTGGCGGGCATGTGGGAGTTCCCCGGCGGCAAGGTGGAACCGGGGGAGAGCGAGACCGCGGCCCTCGCCCGCGAGTGCGTCGAAGAACTGGGCGTACGCGTCGAGGTCGGCGAACGGGTCGGCCGCAACGTACGGATGGCCCACGGCCGCAGCGTCCTCAAGGTGTACGCCGCCCGCCTGCTCCACGGCGACCGCCCCCGCGCCCTGGAACACTCCGAGATCCGCTGGCTCTCCGCCACCGAACTCGACACCGTAACCTGGCTCCCCGCCGACACCCCCATAGTCACCGCCCTCCACCCCCTCCTCTCCCCCAACCCCTAACCCCACCCCCACCCCCACCCATTGCACCGTTGATCATGAGGTTGGCGGCAGTACTCGATCTCCACCGTGCCGCTAACCCCATGATCAACGGAGGTCTGACGGGCGGGATAGGGCTTGGCGGACGACCCAGGGGATGTAGGCCGGGTCGAGGGTGTCCTGCCAGGTGAAGCGGAGGACGGACCAGCCGGCGTTGATCAGGCGGTTTTGGCGGCGACGGTCGGTGAAGATCGCCTCTGGAATGCTGTGCGCTCCTCGGCCGTCCGCCTCGGCGATCACTTTTCGAGTACGCCAGCCCAGATCCCCGATGCCGAGCAGGTAGCCGTCGTCATCGCGTACCTCCAGCTGCAGCACGTCGGGTGGCACCCGGCCGTCAATGCAGCGCAGTCTGGTGCGGGTTTCGAGCGGGGATTGTGCCCGTCCGTCCGCCTCGGCCAGGTAGCCGCGAGCGGCCACCGCGCCTCGTCTGCGCCTGATCCGGCGGGCGATAGACGCGAGATCCGCTGTCTCCAGCAGCCTCTGGTTCAGCGCCGAGTCGAGCACCGAGACGGCCGGGTACCGCCCGGCGCGGAGGATGACGTCGCTGACCGTGGCGATGGGGTCGGTGGCCAGCAGCCCATTCAGGCTGACCAGCGACTCCACCGGGTGGTCCAGTTGGTGCAGTACGACGTGAGGTTGTCTGATCCGGGCCTGCTTTGCGGCCACCGGCGGCAGGCCGATGTGAATCTCGTCGGACGCCGGTAGGCCGGCGATCCGATGAACCTCGGCGGCGGTGCCGAAAACCGCGTACGCGGCCGGCCCCAGCGACAGCAGCGTGGCCCGGACCTGCTGACGCCGAGACGGCTGTACCGCCCAGATCGGATGCGGAAGATAAACCGCCCGAGCGAGGGCCTGCCACCGCCCGCAGGTCACAAGGTTGTCAACCTCATGCCGAGTAAACCCGGCCTCCAGCGCCTGCCCCCGACATACCAGCCCATCCTGCCGCCCCGCAACCCAAAAAATCCGCCTCCCTCGATCCACCCCCCAACCCTGGCCCGCCCCCAACTCCCCCCGCAGCCCCTGTGGATAACTCCCACCCATTCCACCGTTGATCATGAGGTTGGCGGCACCATGGAGATCGAATACTGCCGCCAACCTCATGATCAACGCGCAGAATGGGGAGAGGGCTGCGGCGGATGCCGCAGCCCTCTCCCCGTCGGGTTGAGCTAGTGTTTTTCGTCTTGTTCGGGGTGGGCGAAGTTTAGGTGCTCGGGGGGGAGCGGGAAGGTTACGTCGTCGCCGAAGGGGCTCGGGGCGGCGGCGCGGTCGGAGGTGAGCTCCGTGAGGGGGAGCTTGCCGTTGGCGCCGACTGCGGGTGCGGTCGGGTGGGGCACCTCGCGGTGCCAGTTGACGCCCTGCTGCGCCTGCACTTCGGCGGCGGGGTCGTGCGAGCCGCCCGCGTGCGAGTGCACCCCCTGGCCGCCGGTGCTGGAGCGCACCGCGCCTGGGGAGTGTTCGCTGGTCACGATGGTCTGAGGCACTTGACCCCTCCGGAAGATCTTGCTGCCGAGCCACACAAGGGGATCGTACCTGCGGTCGACGACCCGTTCCTTCATCGGGATGATCCCATTGTCAGTGATCTTGATGTGCTCGGGGCAGACCTCGGTGCAGCACTTGGTGATGTTGCAGAAGCCCAGGCCCTGTTCCGACTGCGCGTACTCCTTGCGGTCGGTCCGGTCGTCCAGGGGGTGCATGTCCAGTTCGGCGGCCCGGATGAAGTACCGCGGGCCGGAGAACGCCGGCTTGTTGTCGTCGTGGTCACGGATCACGTGGCAGACGGTCTGGCACAGGAAGCACTCGATGCACTTGCGGAACTCCTGCGAGCGCTCCACGTCGACCTGCTGCATCCGGTAGTCACCGGGGGCCAGGTCGGGCGGGGGAGCGAAGGCGGGGGTCTCCCGGGCCTTCTCGTAGTTGAACGACACGTCGGTGACCAGGTCCCGGATCACCGGGAAGGTGCGCAGCGGGGTGACCGTGACCGTCTCGTTCTCCTCGAACGTCGACATCCGGGTCATGCAGCCGAGCTTGGGCATCCCGTTGATCTCCATGGAGCAGGAGCCACACTTGCCCGCCTTGCAGTTCCACCGGCAGGCGAGGTCCGGCGCGTCGGTGGCCTGCAACCGGTGGATCACGTCGAGGACCACCTCGCCCTCGTTCACCTCGACGGTGTAGTCCTGGAGTTCACCACCGTCGGCGTCGCCTCGCCAGATTCGGAACTGACGCTTCGTACCCATCTTCAGCTCTCCTTCCCGGCGGCGTCGGTATCCTCGGCCTCGGCGGCGGCGAGGGCATCGAACTCGGCGAGTTCTTCGTCGGTGAGGTACTTGGCCAGCTCCGCGCGGTCGAACAGGGCGATCAACTCGGCGCGCATCTTCGGTAGCGGCTTGCGGTCCAGGCGGACGGTGTCGCCCTCCAGCGAGCAGACCAGGTTGACCCGCCGCCACTGCGGATCCATGGTGGGGTGGTCCTCGCGGGTGTGACCGCCACGCGACTCCCGGCGCTCCAGCGCCGCCTTGGCGGTGCACTCGGAGACGACGAGCATGTTGCGCAGGTCCAGCGCGAGGTGCCAGCCCGGGTTGTAGCGCCGGCCGCCGGCCGCGCTGACCTTCGCCACCCGTTCGCGCAGCTCCGCCAGGCGGACCAGCGCGTCCTCCAGTTCGGCCTCCCGCCGGATGATGCCGACCAGGTCGCCCATCACCGCCTGGAGGTCCTGCTGGAGGGTGTACGGGTTCTCGCCGGTGTCGCGCTGCAACGGCGCCAGCGCGGTCTCCACCGCCACCTCCACAGCGGCCACCTCCACCCGGGGGCGGCCGGTGAGCTGGTCGACGTAGTTGGCCGCGTGACCGCCGGCCCGCTTGCCGAAGACCAGCAGGTCGGACAGGGAGTTGCCGCCAAGGCGGTTGGAGCCGTGCATGCCGCCGGAGACCTCACCGGCGGCGAACAGACCACGCACCGAGCCGTACGCGGCACCGGTGTCCGGGTCGACCTCCACGCCACCCATCACGTAGTGGCAGGTGGGACCGACCTCCATCGGCTCCTTGGTGATGTCGACGTCGGCCAGTCCCTTGAACTGGTGGTGCATCGACGGCAGGCGGCGACGGATCTCCTCGGCCGGCAACCGGGACGCGATGTCCAGGTAGACACCGCCGGCCGGCGTACCCCGGCCTGCCTTGACCTCGCTGTTGATCGCGCGGGCGACCTCGTCGCGGGGCAGCAGCTCCGGCGGGCGCCGGTTGTTGTCCGGGTCGGTGTACCAGCGGTCCGCCTCCTCCTCGGTCTCCGCGTACTGCTTGCGGAAGACGTCGGGGACGTAGTCGAACATGAACCGCTTGCCCTCGGAGTTCTTCAGGATCCCGCCGTCACCGCGGACCGACTCGGTGACCAGGATGCCCTTGACCGACGGCGGCCAGACCATGCCGGTGGGGTGGAACTGGAGGAACTCCATGTTGATCAGAGTCGCCCCGGCCCGCAGCGCCAGCGCGTGACCGTCTCCGGTGTACTCCCACGAGTTCGAGGTGACCTTGTAGGAGCGGCCGACGCCGCCGGTAGCGAGCACCACGGCCGGCGCCTCGAAGAGGACGAACTCGCCGGACTCGCGGTAGTAGCCGAAGGCCCCGGCGACCCGGTCACCGTCGAGCAGCAGCTCGGTGATGGTGGTCTCGGAGAAGACCCGGATCCGGGCGTCGTACGAGCCGAACTCCTGCTTGTCCTCCTGCTGCAGCGAGACGATCTTCTGCTGGAGGGTACGGATCAGCTCCAGGCCGGTCCGGTCGCCGACGTGGGCCAGTCGCGGGTACTCGTGGCCGCCGAAGTTGCGCTGCGAGATCTTGCCGTCCTTCGTACGGTCGAACAGCGCGCCGTACGTCTCCAGCTCCCAGATCCGCTGCGGCGCCTCCTTGGCGTGCAGCTCGGCCATCCGGAAGTTGTTGAGGAACTTGCCGCCGCGCATGGTGTCGCGGAAGTGCACCTGCCAGTTGTCCCGGCTGTTCACGTTCCCCATGGCCGCGGCGGCGCCACCCTCGGCCATCACCGTGTGCGCCTTGCCGAACAGCGACTTGGAGATGATGGCGGTCTTCTTGCCGGCCAGCCGCGCCTCGATCGCCGCGCGCAGGCCGGCGCCGCCGGCTCCGATGACGACGACGTCGTAGTGGTGTCGTTCGATGCGAGTCGTAGTGCTAGTCATGTCAGCGGGGCCCTTAGTTGATGAACCGCAGGTCGGAGATCCACCCGGCGGCGACGGACATGACGTAGAAGTCGGTCAGCGCCAACGTGCCGAGGGTGATCCAGGCGAGCTGCATGTGCCGGACGTTCAGCCAGGAGACGTAGCCCCAGAGCCGGTACCGGACCGGATGCTTGGAGAAGTGCTTCAGCCGGCCACCGATGATGTGCCGGCAGGAGTGGCAGGAGATCGTGTACGCCCACAGCATGATCACGTTGCCGAGCAGGATCAGGTTGCCCAGGCCGAAGCCGAAGCCCTCGGGGCTGCGGAAGGCGGCGATGGCGTCCCAGGTGTTGATCAGCGAGATGATCGCGGCGAAGTAGAAGAAGTACCGGTGCGAGTTCTGCACGATCAGCGGGAACCGGGTCTCACCGCTGTAGGAGGCGTGACCGTCGGGCACGGCGCAGGCCGGCGGCGAGAGCCAGAACGACCGGTAGTACGCCTTGCGGTAGTAGTAGCAGGTCAGCCGGAACAGCAGCAGGAACGGCAGGGTGAACGCGGCGTCCGGGATGATCCACCAACCGGGCAGGTACTGCCCGAAGTGGGAGGCCTCCGGAATGCACCGGTCGGTCACGCACGGCGAGTAGAACGGGGTCAGGTAGTGGTATTGCTCGACCCAGTACCACTTGTGCATGAAGACCCGGACCGTCGCATACGCAATCCACGCGCTGAGCCCGATGACCGTGATCAGCGGGGCGATCCACCAACGGTCCGTACGCAACGTCTTCGCCGCGATGGCGGCGCGTGCGCGCGCTCCCCGCGGTTTCGTTGCCGATGATGTCATTCGTGTCTCCCTGACGGGGCCCTCTCACGGGCGGCGGAACACTTTCCGGTCGGCACGCGGGGCCGGCCATGCCGGCACCGCATGTCACGTCATGCGCACACCAACGACCGCGCCGGGCGTACCGGAGCAGCTAAGTGACACACGTTACGCCGATCTAGGCGGGCCGTCCGCGCAAGGCAGTGTCCCGTGTGTCCCGCTCTTTGGAAAGCCTCCTGCCATGATCAATATGCGAGCGTCCGAAAAAGATCGACCAGCGGTCGACGGCTGGTCAACCGGACGCCCCGCCGGTGAAGTTCCAGGAGGCCAGCCGCAGCGACGGCGCTGCCCACCGGGCACCGTCCCAGCGGTTCGGCTGGCGGGCCGTACGCCGACCCACCTCCACCACCGCACCCGGCCCGAGCGCCCGCGGGTACGACTCGGTGAAACGCAGGTCGCGAACCGCGCGGGTGACCTGGCCGTCCTCGACCAACCACACCCCGTTTCGGGTCAGGCCGGTGATCACCAGACTCTTCGGGTCGAGCACCCGGGTGTACCACAGGTCGCTGACCAGCAGGCCGCGTGACATCCGGGAGACCAGGGCGGCGGTGTCCGCATCGGCCACCGCCCCGGCCAACGGCCCCACGGCCCCGCCGCCTGCCGCTGCGTCGGAAATCGCCGGAGCTGCGCCGGCCGGGCCCGATGTGGTCGTCGCCCCGGCCGCGACGAGGCGCAGGTTGCGCGGGATCGGGCCGACGGTGCTGGCGCCCTCCCAGGCATGCCCGGTGGACTCGCCGCCCACCGCGGCGGCGCTGCGCCGGTCGTGCACCACGGTACGGGTGAGCCCCGCGTCCACCAGGGGCAGCGCGCCCGTCGGCGTGCCCTCCAGGTCGAACGGCAGCCCGGCGGCGTCGAACGGATCGTCGACCAGGGTCACCGCCGGATCGAACTGGGCCACACCGGGCTCGGCGAAGGACTGGCCTTCGGCGTACCGCTTGCCGTTGAAGCCGTACCAGGCGAGATTCTCCAGCAGGTCGGCCACGGCGGCCGGTTCCAGCACCACCGGGTACCGCCCGGGCGGCAACTCCACCGGGTCGGTGGCGGCCCGGGCCTTCGCGGCGGCCCGACGCCCCAACGCGGCGGCGTCGAGGTCGGCCAGCCGCTCCACAGAGTCGCGGGCCGTGCCGTCGACGCCGCCGGCCCGGGCGATCCCGTCCATCGCCGCCTCCGCCGTGAGACCCTGCACCGCCTGGCCCGCCGAGTTCGCGAACGCCACCGAGCGGAACGCGGTCCGGCAGTAGCCGGCGGTCTCCAGGCCCTCCGCCGCGTCGACGTAGGCCCGGACCAGCGCCGCCCGGTCGTGCGGCCCGGCCTGAGCGGTGGCCGCGTCCCACCGCGACGGGGCCACCGGCGCCGGCGGGGCGAGCCCCGGCCAGGCCGGATCCCGAGGCGCGAACCGCACCGTCGCGAGCACCCGCTCCACCAGCCCACGCAGACCGTCGGGGTCGACCGTGGTGCTGCTGGCGGCGACGGTACGACCGTCCAGGTGGATGCGCAGCCGGACCTCCACGGCGGACTCGGCGACGTTCTGGTGGATCGCGGAGTTGGCGAACCGGGTCAACGCCAGCTCCGCCCGGCTCACCGTCGCCTCCACCTGCGCACTCGCGCCGCCGAGCCGCCCCACCAACTCCACCACCTGCCCGGCAAGCGCCAATTCCTGCCCGGCGAGCGCCAGCTCACTCCTCGCGCTCACGCTTTGACCCCTACCCGGACGTTGCGGAAGCGGGCCGGGGCGGCCGGGTGGCCGGTGTGCCCGATCTGGCCGGGTTGGCCCTTGCCGCAGTTGGGCGTGCCCCACGAGACGATCTCGGAGGAGAGCATGTCCATCGAGCGCCAGAACCGTGGCCCGATGCCGGTGTACGTCGGGTTGCGCAGCATCCGTCCACGCCGGCCGTTGCGGATCTCCCACCCGATCTCGCAACCGAACTGGAAGTTCAGCCGCTTGTCGTCGATGGACCAGGACCGGTTGATGTCCATCAGCACCCCCTCGTCCGTGGCGGCGATGATCTCGTCCAGCGTGTGCGGGCCCGGTTCCAGGCCGACGTTTGTCATCCGTACCATCGGCAGCCGCGCCCAGCCGTCGGCGCGTACGCTGCCGCCGTAGTCCAGGCCCGCGACGGCGGCCGAGTCCCGCCCGGCCAGCACGCCCACCCACCGCCCGGCGCGCACCGCGTCGCGCCGCACCGCCGGTGAGCCCTCGTCGTCGTAGCCGAAGCTGCCCAGCGCGCCCGGGATGGTCGGGTCGATGGTGATGTTCATCAGCTCCGAGCCGTACTGCAACGAGCCGAGCTGGGCGAGATCCAGCCACGAGGTGCCGGCGAAGGCGGCCTCCCAGCCGAGGATGCGGTCCAGCTCGATGGCGTGTCCGACCGACTCGTGGATCTGCAACGCCAGCTGCTCGCCGCCGAGGATCAGGTCCGTCTCGCCGGTCGGGCAGAGCGGCGCGGTCAGCAGCTCCCGGGACTCCTCGGCGATGCGCGCCGCATGGGCGGTCAGGTCGAGTGAGTCGACGAGCTCCCAGCCGGTGGTGCCGTACTGGCCCCGGTAGCTCGGCCAGGACCGGCGTTGCGTCTCGCCGTCGCCGATCGAGGTGGCCGAGATGCCGCCGCCGCATTCGCGGATGTGCTGGTCGATGCGGTGGCCCTCGCTGGAGACGAACCACTTCGTGGTGTCCCAGACCTGGTAGAGCCCTTCGGCGAGGTCGGCGCCGTGGTCGGCCATTGTGGTGGTGGCGGCCACCAGCAGGTCACCCTTGGTGGCCAGGGAGACACCGAGTGGGTCCACCGTGCAGGGTGACGACCAGCTCGCGGTGGTCGGCGTGCCGGCGACGAGGTCGACTTTCGGGCCCGGCACCAGACCACTCGCGGCAGCGGTCCGCGCGGCCCGGTGGCCGGCGTCGCGGGCGGCCTGCTCGGACAGTTCCGGTACGGCGTGGAAGCCCCAGCTCGCACCGACCAGGGCGCGTACGCCCAGGCCGACGCTCTCGTCCTGGGTCAACGCCTCGATCTCGCCGTTGCGCGCCGACATCGACTCGTAGCGTCGGTGCATCACCCGGGCGTCGGCATACCGGGCGCCCGCGTCGAGGGCGGCCTGTACCGCGGCGGATGCCGCGTCGAACTCGCTCATGAAACGACCCTAGGCGAGTCCCTGACAAACGTCAGCACAGTGGTGGGACGAGCGGGGCAGCGAGGGTGATCCGGTGCGTGCGATCCTGTTCGGGCAGCAAGGGGTACGTAACTTGTTTTCAGCTCTCACGTTTCTGCTGTAGTTTCCCTTCCCCGGGGGCGCGGAGGGAGGCGATTGTGGTCCCTTACCTGCGCGTCGACGACCTGCGGGTCAGCTTCACCGGCCCCGACCGGGTGGTGCGCGCGGTCGACGGTCTCTCGTTCGCGGTGCAGCGCGGGCGCACCCTCGCGGTGGTCGGCGAGTCCGGCTCGGGCAAGAGCGTCACCGCGCTGGCCGTCCTCGGTCTGCTCGACGCCCGGCGGGCCATCGTCACCGGGCGGATCACCCTCGGCGGGCGTCAACTGGTCGGCCGACCGGAGGCCGAGGTGCGCCGGCTGCGCGGCCGGGACATGGCGATGATCTTCCAGGATCCGTTGTCGGCGCTGCATCCGTACCATCCGGTCGGTCGGCAGATCGCCGAGGCGTACCGGGTGCATCACCGGCGGGCCGGTCGGGCGCAGACTCGGCGACACGTGGTGGAGTTGCTCGCCCGGGTGGGGATCGCACAGCCGCAACGGTGCTACGACCAGTACCCGCACGAGTTCTCCGGTGGCATGCGGCAGCGGGCGATGATCGCGATGGCGCTGGTGAACGGTCCGGATCTGCTGATCGCCGACGAGCCGACGACGGCGCTGGACGTCACCGTGCAGGCGCAGATCCTCGACCTGCTGGCCGACCTTCAGGTCGAGTTCGACACCGCGATCCTGCTGGTCACCCACGATCTCGGGGTGGTCGACCAGGTCGCCGACGAGGTGCTGGTGATGTACGCCGGCCGGGCCGTCGAGCAGGGCAGCGCCGAGCAGGTGCTGCGCCGGCCGCAGCATCCGTACACCTGGGGGTTGCTGTCCAGCGTGCCGTCGTGGCACGGCGACCCGGCGACGGAGCTGGCGACGATTCCGGGCAGCCCGCCGAGCCCGACCGACGTGCCGGCCGGCTGCGCCTTCCACCCACGCTGCCGCTACGCCGTGGAGACGAACGGCCGTTGCCGGGTCGAGCGACCCGAGTTGCGTACCGCCGGGGCCCCCGGCCACCGGGTGGCCTGCCACCTCGGCGACGAGCAGCGCGCCCGGTACGCCCAGGACGCCGCCGGGGTGGTGCGATGACGGCGGTGGCCGGCGAGCCGCTGCTGCGGGTCCGCGGACTGACCAGGCATTTTCCGGTACGCGGCGGCCTGCTGCGGGCGGTGGACGGGTTGGACTTCGAGGTGCGGGCGGGCGAGACGCTCGGCCTGGTGGGGGAGTCCGGCTGCGGCAAGAGCACCACCGGACGGCTGCTGGTGCGGCTGCTGGAGCCGACCGGAGGGCGCATCGAGTTCGCCGGACAGGACATCAGCCATGCCGGGCGGCGGGCGTTGCGTCCGCTCCGGCCGCAGATGCAGATCATCTTCCAGGATCCGTACGCCTCGCTGAACCCTCGGCACACCGCCGGCCAGATCATCGCGATGCCGTTACGGGTCAACCGGATCACCCCGCCGGGCGGCACCCGGGCCCGCGTGCGGGAACTGATGGAACTGGTCGGCCTGGACCCGGCACACGACAACCGCTATCCGCACGAGTTCTCCGGCGGTCAACGCCAACGCGTCGGCATCGCCCGCGCCCTGGCGACCGGGCCCCGGCTGGTGGTGGCCGACGAGCCGGTCTCCGCCCTGGACGTGTCGATCCAGGCCCAGGTGGTCAACCTGCTGCGCCGGCTGCAACGCGAACTCGGCCTGGCGTTCGTCCTCATCTCCCACGACCTGGCCGTGGTCCGGCACGTCTGCCAGCGCATCGCGGTGATGTACCTCGGCCGGATCGTGGAGATCGGCGACCGCGACGACATCTGCCGGCGTCCGCAGCATCCGTACACCCGGGCGTTGTTGTCGGCGGTGCCGGACGTGGCCGGGCGCGACCGGGCCGGGCGGATCAGGCTGACCGGTGACGTGCCCAGCCCGGTGGATCCGCCGTCGGGCTGCCGGTTCCGGACCCGCTGCCCGAGCGCCCGCGAGCGGTGTGCGGTGCAGGAGCCGGCGCTGATCCGGCGCGACGGCGGCAACCAGGCGACCGCCTGCCACTTTCCCGTCGGAGCGTCGGCGTGAGCCTTTCGCCGGTGGACCCGGCGGTGCGGATCGGGGCCGGCGATCGGATTCCGACGGGGCGGACGGTGGGCCGCTCGCCGGGCCGACTCGCCTGGATGCGGCTGCGCCGCGACCGCACCGCCCTGGTCAGCGGGGCGGTGTTGGGGCTGTTCGTGCTGGTGGCGCTCGCCGCGCCCCTGATCGAGGCGGCGTACGCCATCGGCCCGCACGACCAGTTCCAGAGCCGGCTGGACGGGTTCGGCATGCCCCTCGGTCACGCCGGTGGTGTCTCGGGTGAGCACTTCTTCGGGCTGGAACCGAGGCTCGGGCGGGACATCTTCATCCGCCTGGTGTACGGCCTGCGTACGTCGTTCTTCGTCGCCTGCACCGCGGCGGTGCTCAGCACCGTGATCGGGACGGTGCTCGGCGGGCTGGCCGGGTACCTCGGCGGCTGGCTCGACGCGGTGGTCAGCTGGATCACCGACCTGACCCTGGCCATGCCCTTCCTGGTCGTCGCGCTCGCCCTGACCCCGACCCTGACGGCGCGCTTCTACGGGCAGCGCGACGAGGTGCCGTCGGCCTTCGGGGTCGGCGTGCTGATCGCGATCTTCGCCGTGTTCGGCTGGACCAGCACCGCCCGGCTGGTACGCGGGCAGGTCATCGCGCTGCGCGAGCGGGAGTTCGTGGCGGCGGCCCGGGCCAGCGGGGCAGGGCCGGGTCACCTGCTGGTACGGCAGTTGTTGCCGAACACCTGGGCACCGATCCTGATCTCCTTCTCGTTCGCGGTGCCGCAGTTCGTCACCGGCGAAGCGGCCCTGTCGTTCATCGGTGTCGGGCTGACCGAACAGACCCCCAGCTTCGGTCGGATGATCTACCAGAGCCTCGACTACCTCCAGACCGACCCGGCTTTCGTCCTCTTCCCCGGCGGCACGCTCGTCGCCCTGGTGTTCGCGTTCAACCTGTTCGGCGACGCCCTGCGCGACACGCTCGACCCGAGGTCGACGAGGTAGTCGACGTGCTGCGGTTCCTGTTGAAGCGGACGCTCTGCGCCGTACTCACCCTGTTCGCGGTGAGCGTGCTGACCTTTCTGATGTTCTTCGCGCTGCCCCGCGACCCGGTCAGCGGCATGTGCCCGAAGAACTGCGATCCGCAGCGGCGGGAACGGGTCCGCCAGGAGTTGGGCCTGCGTGATCCGCTGATCGACCAGTACGCCAACTACCTGAAGGGCATCGTCGTCGGGCGGGATCTGGGTGGCGCGCAGGGCGGCCGCTGTGACGCACCCTGCCTGGGCTGGTCGTACGTGAACAACGAGGCGGTCACCGACACCCTGGCCCGGGTGCTGCCGGTGACGTTGAGCATCGTCGTCCCGGCGGCGATCGGATGGCTGCTGCTCGGCGTCGGCCTGGGCATGGTCTCCGCGCTGCGTCCCGGCACCTGGTGGGACCGGGCGGCGATCGGTTTCTCGCTGACCGGCGCCTCGGTGCCGTTGTACGTCGTCGGCGCGGTGCTGCTGCTGGTCTTCGTCTACACGCTGCGCTGGTTGCCGGTGCCGGCGTACACGCCGCTGACGACCGACCCGCTGCGCTGGGCCGGCGGGCTGGTGCTCGCCTGGTGCTCGCTGGCCTTTCTGTACTCCGCGATCTACGCCCGGCTGTTCCGGG
Organism: Micromonospora fiedleri; assembly: GCF_016774385.1. Taxonomy (NCBI): domain Bacteria; kingdom Bacillati; phylum Actinomycetota; class Actinomycetes; order Micromonosporales; family Micromonosporaceae; genus Micromonospora; species Micromonospora fiedleri. The sequence continues at coordinate 390,268 of NZ_JAETXL010000005.1, read as the reverse complement.
CGCAGATGCTGGAGACGCTGAGCGAGGACTTCGTGCGGACCGCGCGGGCCAAGGGCCTGAGCAACACCCGGGTGTACGGGCGACACGCGCTGCGCGCGGCCATCACGCCGGTGGTCACCGTCGCCGGGTTGGACGTCGGCGCGGCGCTCGGCGGCACGGTGATCACCGAGACGACCTTCGGTCTGCCGGGGCTGGGCCGGGCGGCGGTGGACGCGGTACGCGCCGGCGACCTGCCGATGATCATGGCTACGGTGCTTGTCGCGGCGGTCTTCGTGGTGCTGGCGAACCTGCTGGTGGATCTGCTGTACGCGGCCATCGATCCGCGCGTACGGCTCGGCTGAACGGGGAGGCAACGAACGTGAGATCACGCCTGACGACTGCGCTGTGCACCGCGACCACACTGGTGGCGGTGAACGGCGCCTGCTCTGCGAACACCGGCGGGAGCAGCACGGTGGACACCGGCCGACAGCAGACCGGGGTGATTGCCACCGACCCGAAGGACTCGTGGGGCCCCGCCCCCGAGGTGCCGGGCGCCCGGGCCGGGGGCACCTTCACCATCATCCGGGAGACACCTGTCTCGCACCTCGACCCGCAGCGGACGTACTCGTTCGCCGGTCTGATGGCCGCGCCGCTGTTCGCCCGCTCCCTGACCACCTGGAAGGACGACGGCCAGGGCAACCTGGTGCTGGTCGGCGACCTCGCCGAGACGCCCGGCAGCAACGTCGAGGACGACTGCACGGTCTGGGAATTCACAATCAAGGAAGGGGTGCGGTTCGAGGACGGTCGCCCGGTCACCGCGAAGGAGATCGCGTACGGCATCGCCCGTTCGTTCGACCCGGACCTCACCGGCGGCCCCACCTACCTGCAGGAATGGCTCGCCGACACCCCGCAGTACGACACGGCGTGGGACTTTGCGGCCAACCGCGGCGCACTGCCACCGGGACTGACCACGCCCGACGACCGTACGCTGCGCTTCGAGTTCGCCCGGCCGCGCTGTGACCTGCCGTTCGCGGCGTCGTTGCCGAGCACCGCGCCGCTGCCCGCGGACCGGGACACCGGGATCAACCTCGGTCACGCGCCGTTCTCGTCCGGGCCGTACAAGGTGACCCGCTTCCGGGCCGGCGTCGAGATCGTGTTGGAGCGCAACGAACACTGGGACCCGGCCACCGACCCGGTCCGCCACCAGTACCCGGACCGGTTCGTCTGGAGCTTCGGCCCGACCACGGACACGGCGGCGAACCGGGTGATCGCCGACAACGGCGCCGACCAGGCCGCCCTGTCGTGGGACTACGTCCCCGCCTCGCTGGTCTCCCGGGTCGCGGGCGACGCCGCGCTGCGGTCCCGGACGATCCTGTCCCCGACCCCCACCGCCAACCACCTGGTCATCAACAACCAGCGCGTCACCGATCTGCGGGTACGCCAGGCGCTCAACTACGCCATCGACCGGGAGGGCCTGGTCAAGGTGCTCGGCGGGCCGAACGTGGCAGCCCCGAACACCACGCTGATGCCGCCGGCCACGATCGGCCACCGGGCGTACGACGCCTATCCGGCGGGCCGCAACGGCGATCCGGACCGGGCCCGGGAACTGCTCGGCGGGCAGACTCCGGAGTTGGTTCTCGGCGCGGCCGACAGTTCGGTCGAGCAGCAGATGGCGACGCAGCTCAAGGGGAACATGGAGCGGGCCGGCTTCAAGATCACGGTGCGGGCGATCCCGGACGACGCCAAACTCGACGAGATCAAGAAGCGGGACAACCCCTGGGACCTGTACCTCAGCTCCTGGGCGGCCGACTGGCCGAGCGGCGCGGCGATCCTGCCGGTGCTCTACGACGGACGCGGCATCAAGGCCGCGGGCAACACCAACGAGTCGTACTTCGACGACCCGGCGGTCAGCGCCGAGTTCGACCGGATCCTCGCCCTGCCGCCGGCCGCGCAGGCACCGCAGTGGGCCGCGCTCGATGAGCGGATCATGCGGGAGCACGCGCCGGTGGTGCCGCTCTACGTCGACGTGGCGTACCTCGTACACGGCTCGAAGGTGGGCGGCGTCTTCGTCTCCAGCGTCTTCGGCTACCCCTGCCTGCTCGACGCCCACGTCAAGCCCTGAGCTACTGAAGGTGGGTGCGGAGGAAGTCGAGTTCCAGCCGGAGCAGGCGTTCGGAGATGCCACCGGCGGCCATGTGGGTCGCGCCGGGCAGCGGCAGCACCGAGTGCGGTCGCCCGGCGGCCAGCAACGCCGCCGACAGGCGCAGCGTGTGTGCGGCCAGCACGTTGTCGTCGACCATGCCGTGCACCAGCAGCAGGGGCCGGGCCTCGGCCGGGTCGGTGACCGGCTCGGCGGCCAACTCGACCAGCGAGTGGTGGGCGTAGACGTCCAGGCCGTCGTCGGGCATGCCCAGGTAACGCTCGGTGTACGCGGTGTCGTAGAGGGCCCAGTCGGTGACCGGCGCACCGGCGATCCCGCACTTGAACAGCTCCGGATGGCGCAGCACCGCCAACCCGGCCAGCCAGCCGCCGAACGACCAGCCGCGCACCGCCACCCGGTCCAGGTCCAGATCCGGATGCTTGGCGGCCAGCGCGTGCAACGCCTCCACCTGATCGGTCAGGATCACGTCCGCCACCCGCCGGTGGATGGCCTTCTCGTACGACGGTGCGACGCCCGGCGTACCCCGGTTGTCGATTACCACTACCGCGAAGCCGGCATCGGCCCACCACTGCCGTTCCAGCCACGCCGCCCGCGCGGCCACCACCTCCTGGTGGCCCGGCCCGCCGTAGATGTCCAGCAGCACCGGCAGCCGTCGACCGCTGACGTGGTTGTCCGGGTAGAGCACCGCCGAGGGCAGCCGCCGGTCGGTCACCCGTTCCAGCAGGGGCAGCGGGGAGTACCCGGGGGTGGCGGCCAGCGACCGCAGGGTGGCCACCTCCCGGTCGCCCTGCTGGACTGTCCAGCGGATCCCGGCGTGATCCAGCGAGGCGGTGCCGATGGCCAGCACGTCACCGCCGACCGCGGCGGTGTGCCAGCCCGAGTCGCTGGTCAACCGGCGGGCGTCCACCCCGCCGCCGATGCTGGTGCGTACCCGGAACAGGTGCTGCTCGCTCGGCTCACCGTCGCTCGCCTCCACCAGCAGGTCCGCCGGACCGCTGATCGCGGCCAGCCGCCCGACCACCCGGCGTACGTACAGCGACGGCGGGGTGAGCAGGGTGCCGTCGGCGAAGAGGCAGCGGGCGTCGTACCCGTCGTGGGCGAGTTCGCCGCCGACCAGCACCCGCCCGTCGGGCAGGTGCGCCGGGGTGCCCGCGATCGGCTCCACCCAGCGCGGATCGGCCAGCTCGGCGTGCACCTGCGTCTCACCGGTACGCGGGTCGATGGCGAGCACCAGCCCGTGCTGCTGCGCGCGGCGCAGCACGGTGATCAGCGGCGGGCCCTCGGCCCAGTGCACCGCCGTCAGGTAGGGGTAGGTCTCCCGGTCCCAGTGCACGTCGACCCAGCCGCCGTCGAGGTCGAGCAGGTGCAGACTGACCTCGGCGTTCGGGCCACCCGCCACCGGGTACGCGACGCTTGTCGGCGGGCTGGTCGGCTGCGCCGGATCGTGCAGGTGCCAGTGCGGCAGGCGGGACTCGTCGACCCGGGCGGCCAGCACCGAACGACCGTCCGGCGCCCACCAGTAACCCCGGTGCCGCCGGAACTCCTCGGCCGCGATGTGTTCGGCCAGTCCCCAGACCACCCCGGAGTCCTCGCCGGCGAGGATGCTGTCGGTGCCGTCGGCGTCCACCACCCGCAACTGACCCCGGCGTACGCCCTCGGCCTCGTCGGTCACGTACGCCAGCCGCTGCCCGGTCGGGTCCGGCCGGGGGTCGAGGACCGGCCCGACGGCGGGCACCTCGATCACGTCGCCGTGCACCAGGTCGGCCCGGAACAACCGGCCGGCCAGCGCGAACACCGCCACCCGTCCGGCGGCGTCGAGGGCGTACGAGCCGATGCCGGCGGCGGTCAGCCGGAGCCGCTCACGGCGGGCCCGCTCCCCGGGGCTCAGCGCGGCGAGGTCGGCCTCCGCGCCGAGCAGGGTCACCGGGCAGGCGACCAGCCACTCCTCGCCGGTGGCCACGTCCAGTTGCCAGAGCGCGTCGGCCGGGTCCTCGGGGCCGTTGGAACGTAGGAAGATCACCCGGGCGCCGTCGTCGGCCACGGTGACGGCGCGCGGCGCCCCATGGCTGAACCGGCGGGTGCGGGCGGCCAGCTCGGGAAAGTCCACAGGCCAGATGGTAGGCCCGTGGGCAGCGCGATGTGACCGACCTGAGCGGACGCGTCAGGGCCGGCGCGGACAAACCGCCGGTTAGAGTGACCGTCGTGACGACGCTGCCTGACCGCCGCCTGCTGCTGGTCCACGCGCACCCCGACGACGAGTCCATCGGCACCGGTTCGACGATGGCCCACTACGCGGCCGAGGGTGCTCACGTCACCCTGATCACCTGCACCCTGGGTGAGGAGGGTGAGATCCACGTCCCGGCGCTGGCCGGGCTCGCCGCCGCCGAGGCGGATCAGCTCGGCGGGTACCGGATCGCCGAGCTGGCCGCCGCGTGCGCCGCACTCGGCGTCACCGACCACCGCTTCCTCGGCGGCGCGGGCCGCTACCGGGACTCCGGCATGATGGGCCTGTCCACCAACCAGCATCCCCGCGCGTTCTGGCAGGCCGACCTCGACGAGGCCGCCGGCCAGCTGCTGGAGGTCATCCGCGAGATCCGCCCGCAGGTCGTCATCACGTACGACGAGAATGGGTTCTACGGCCACCCGGACCACATCCAGGCCAACCGGGTGACGATGCGGGCGATCGAGCTGGCCGCGCAGGAGGGCCTCGCCCCGGCGAAGGTCTACTGGACGGCGATGCCGCAGAGCGTCCTGGAGGCGGGCATGACGCACTTCGAGGAGTCGTCGGACAATCCGTTCGCCGGCATCACCGACGCGACCGAGCTGCCGTTCTGCACGCCGGACGAGCAGATCGCGGCGCGGATCGACGCCACCGAGCAGCATGCGGCGAAGGAAGCGGCGATGCGGGCGCACGCCACCCAGATCCCGGCCACCTCCTGGCTCTACACCATCGCCGGCAACTTCGGCGCCGAGTTCATGGGGGTGGAGTACTTCACCCTCGCGGTCGGGACGAAAGGGCCGGGCAGCGGCCCGTACGGGTGGGAGTCCGACCTGTTCGCCGGGCTGGACGTCGGCGGGGTGTCCCAGCCGACAGCGGTCGTCTCGGCCGGTCAACGGTGACCTCGCCCGCCGCGATGTCCGTCGCCCCGCAGGAACAGCTGCCGCAGCCGCCTCGGTCCGCGCGGGTGTCGCGGTTTCTCGACGTCGGGCTGCGGGTGGCCGGCGGGGTCGTGGTCGTCGTCGCCGGTGCGGTCACGGCGGTCCTGGAGTTGCTGCTCGCGCCGCTGCGGATCGGGGGTTACCTGGTCGGCCTGGCGGCGCTCGTGGCGGTGGTGGTGAACGTCGCGCTGAGCTGGTTCGCCGTCGAGGCGGTCGGGCGGCGCTGGGCGGTGGCCCTGCCGGCCGTGCCCTGGGTGGTGATCATGGTGGCCGCCGCCGACCGGACCAACGAGGGCGACGTGCTGCTGATCGGCAACTGGGTCGGGTTGATCTTGGTGGTGGCCGGCGTGATGGCCTTCGCGGTGATGGCGTTCCGGTCGATCGTCGCGGGGCCTGCGGCAACTGGTCGGTGACGCCGACCGGGCGCGAGTGGTAGATATTCCTGCCAAGAGTCCGCCACGAGGGCGGACGGTACGGCGGGAGGCGTGCGATGGGTCAGCGGTGGCGCGCAGTCGGTGCATTGACGATTGCGCTGTTCGCGGTCAACGTGGTCGCCCGGTTGATCATCCGGTTCGGCTTCGACGGTGACGAGGCGGCCGCCGACCGAGTGACGCTCGGGATGTTCGTGGTGATCGGGTTGATCCTGGCGGGGACCGCGGTCGCCTGGGGGCAGTCGCGGCCACCGGCGCAGTGGGGCGTCGAGGTCGCCGCGGCGATCGGCATGGCACTCGCGTTGACCATGCTGGTGGCGCCGCTGCTGGTCGGCCAGAACCCGTTCGGCGGTGGCAGCGCCACGTTCTTCTGGCAGATCCTGCTCTACCTGGTGGCGACGAGCATCGGCGCGATCCTGGGTCACCTGCTGCTCACCACGCTGGGCCGGGACTACCGCTCGCGGCGCTTGCAGCGGTACGCCCAATCCGCCTCCAAACCCCGCCGCTAACCCCCCACCCCCACCCCCACCCCCCGATCATCTCCTTGATCATGAGGTTGGCGGCGAAGTCGATCTCCTTGGCTGCCGTTAACCTCATGATCAACGAGGTGGGGCGGTGCGGGTGCGGTAGGTGTGGTGGGTGGTGAAGCCGAGCTTGCGGTAGAGGGCCACCGCGGGGGTGTTGTGTTGCTCTACCTGGAGGAGGGCGTTGGTCGCGCCGGCGGCTTCGGCCCAGCGGGACAGCGCCCGGGTCAGGGCGGTGGCGTGACCCTGACCACGGGCGGCGGGCAGCACCTCGATCAACGACAGCCCCAGCCAGCGGCCCTGCCCGGTCACCGTGCCCCGGCCGACGGCCACCAGCGCCCCGTCGACGTACACGTGGGCGAAGCGGACCTGGTCCACGCCGGTGAGCACGTGCCAGGCGGCCGGGGGTAGTCCACCCTTGCGGCTGGCCGCCACCGCGAGCCACTCGTCCGAGGGCGCACCGGCGAGCTCGATGACGGCCGGGCCCGCCCCCGGGTCGGGTGGTGTGGTGAGGGCGGTCAGCCCGACGGTCTGCACCAGCACCGGCGGGCGGCTGTCCCAGCCGCGCCTGTCGAGTTCGGCGCCGACCGGTGCGGCCAGCGGCAGGGGAGTGGTGACCAGCGGCGGCTGGCCCCGGTCGGCGTACCAGTGCTCGACCGCGTCCAGCGCGGCCGGCAGCGGTCGGTCCGGATCGCCGACCGGCAGGGCGGAGTTGGCGCGCCCGGTCCAGCCGTCGGCGGCGCGCAGCAGCCAGCCACCGAGTCGGGCGCGGGTGGGTGCGGGCCAGGCCTCGTCGGCGGCGAGTTCCACCTCGATCACGGCGTCGGCGGCCGGGCGTCGCGTCGGCGGTACCCGCTTCGCGCGGTGGATCTCCGTCATCGGGACGCGCAGCTGCCCGGTGCGGGTGGTCAGGGTGAGGTGGGAATCGGTCACTTCGACCAATTCGCCGAGAGCGTCGGAGAAGACCGGTCGACCGGCGCGGGTGCCCACCACGCGTCGGACCACGATCCGGTGTCCTAAATCCTGCTCTCCGAGCACGATCGACCTCCTCCCCGACGAGATACTAGGCTCTTAGCGTCGCGGGTGATCGCGGCGTGTCTTGCGGAGGAGAAGACCGGTGACCTACATCATCGCCGAGCCGTGCGTGGATGTGCTCGACAAGGCATGCATCGAGGAATGCCCGGTCGACTGCATTTACGAGGGCAATCGGATGCTCTACATCCACCCCGACGAGTGCGTCGACTGTGGTGCCTGTGAGCCTGTCTGCCCGGTAGAGGCGATCTTCTACGAGGACGACGTTCCGGAGCAGTGGAAGGACTACACCGGCGCCAACTACGAGTTCTTCGAGGACCTGGGCTCGCCCGGGGGCGCCTCGAAGATCGGCAAGGTGGAGAAGGACGCGACCTTCGTCGCCGCGCAGCCGCCGCGCGGCGAGGGGCACTGAACCGGCCCGCGCCGGTTTCGGCACGGCTACCCGATTTCACCTGGGACACCCTGGACGCCGCGGCCGTGAAGGCCGCGGCGCACCCGGGCGGCTTGATCAACCTGTCCATGGGTACGCCTGTCGACCCGGTCCCGGAGGTGATCCGGCGGGCGCTGGCCGACGCGGCCGACGCCCCGGGTTATCCGTTGACGGCCGGCACCGTCGCGCTGCGGGAGGCGATCACCGCCTGGGTGACCCGCTCCTGCGGTGCCCGGCCCGACGGGCTCGGGGTGCTGCCGACGATCGGCTCGAAGGAGTTGGTCGCCTGGCTGCCCACCCTGCTCGGGCTGGGGCCGGGCGACGTGGTGGTGGTGCCCTCGATCGCCTACCCGACCTACGAGGACGGGGTTCGACTGGCGGGGGCCACCACCGTACGCGCCGATTCGTTGACCGCCGTCGGGCCGACCTCCCGGGTACGCCTCGTCTGGGTGAACTCTCCGGGTAACCCGACCGGACGGGTGCTGCCCGCCACCCACCTGCGCAAGGTGGTGGACTGGGCGCGGGAGCGTGGCGCGGTGGTCGCCAGCGACGAGTGCTACCTGCCGTTGGGCTGGACGGCGCAACCGGTGTCGGTGCTCGCGCCCGAGGTCTGCGGCGACTCGTACGACTCGGTCCTGGCGGTGCACTCGCTGTCCAAGCGGTCCAACCTCGCCGGCTACCGAGCGGGATTCGTGGCGGGCGATCCGGCCCTGGTGGCGGAGCTGCTCAAGATCCGCAAACACGCGGGGATGATCGTGCCGGCGCCCGTGCAGGCGGCGATGGTGGCCGCCCTCAGTGACGAAGAACACGCCACCGCGCAGCGGGAGCGTTACCGCGCGCGGCGCGAGACGCTCTGGTCGGCCTTCACGAACGCCGGGTTCCGGGTCGAGCATTCCGAGGCGGGGCTCTACCTCTGGCTGACCCGCGACGAGGACTGCTGGGACACCGTCGACTGGCTGGCCCGACGAGGCATCCTGGTCGCCGCCGGTGTCTTCTACGGTCCCGGTGCCCGCCAGTACGTCCGGGCCGCGCTCACCGAGTCCGACGAGCGGATCGCCTCCGTCGCCGCCCGCCTCGCCGAGCTCTGACCGACCCGCACGTTCCTCCCCGTCGATCCCGCTGACCTGCCGGATCGACGGGGAGGACGGCGCGGTCAGGAAAGCTATGGGCTTGATCGACTTCTTCGATATCCCCCGTACGGCCGACATCGCACCGCTTCGATCGGGCAGGTGCCGCTGTCGCCGGCGCACGGCGGCGGGACCGACACCGGCTGGTTCGGGCGATATCCTCGGCCGGGACTGTGCGCGGGGCCGGACGGGTCCGCGCCCGACACGGGACGCCGAGGTACGCGATGGTGGTCAGGGCCGGCGCACGATTGCGCGCGGCGGTGCTCGGCACCGGTCTGATCGGCGGTTCGGTGCTGCTCCGGTTGCACGCCGCCGGGCTGGACGTGCTCGGCTGGGACCCGGACGAGGCGACCCGCAAGCAAGCCCGGGCGCTCGGCGTACCCACCGCCGACCTGTTGGCCGACGCGGTGGCCGACCGGGACGTGGTCTTTCTCGGCGGTCCGCTGCCCACCCTTCCGGCGACGCTGGTCGAGGTCGCCGGGCTGACCGGCCTGGACTGCCTGCTCACCGATGTCGGCAGCACCAAGGCGGAGCTGGCGGCGTTCGCCGCGGCGCAGGGCCTCACCCACCGGTTCGTGCCCGGTCATCCCATGGCCGGCACCGACCGGGCCGGGCTGTCGGCGGCGGTGCCGGACCTGTTCGCCGGGGCCGCCTGGGTGCTCTGCCCGGCCCGGGACGGGCTTGCCGCGTTCCGTCGACTCACCGCCCTGATCACCGAGGTCTTCGCCGCCCGGGTGGTGCCGATGGCGGCGGATCGACACGACCGGGTGGTCGCGTTCGCCTCCCACGTGCCGCATCTGCTCGCAGGGGCGTTGGCCGGTGCGGCCGAGCGGTCGGCGCTGCGCGACGCGGTGCTCACCCTGGCCGCGGGCAGCTTCCGCGACGGCACCCGGGTGGCCGGCACTCCGCCGCAGCGGACGACGAACATGTTGCGGGGCAACCGGGCCGAGGTGCTGGCCGCGTTGGCCGAGGTGACCGGATACCTCGACGAGTTGTCCAGGGCGCTGCGCGACGACGAGCCCGAACTGCTCACCGCCCGGTACGCCGAGGCCGCCGCCGCCCGTCAGGCGTTGGCTGACCGGCCCTACGCCGAGCAGGACCGGTCGTTTCCGCGCTCCGGTGCGCCCGCCGACGAGGTGACCTGGTTGAGCGCGCTGGGTGCGGCCGGTGGGCACCTGAGCGCCTGCCGGGTGGCCGGCGACGTCGTCTCCTACCGGGCGCACCTGCCAAGGCCGGCCTGACCTACGGTCGCATCGGTGGGCGTGGCGCGAGCGCCGCCGCTAGGGTGAGGGCATGGTGGACGGACCGGTGGTGACGGTACGCGGCGAGGCCTACCGTGAGGTCGATCCCGAGGTCGCCCAGTTCACGGTCACCGCGCTGGCCCGCGACCGCGACCGGGAGGTCGTCCTGACCCGGCTGGCCGAGCGGGCCGCCGCGATCCGGGTGCTGCTGGACGCCGCCGAGTCGTCGATCGACCGTCGGGAGACCGGGGACCTGCGGGTGCGGCCTGAGACCCGGCGCTCCGGCGAGCGGGTGGTGGCCTGGCACGGCTCGGTGGTGACCACGGTGACGGTCACCGACTTCACCGCCCTCGGCGAGGTGATGCTGCGCCTGGCCGACCAGGATCAGGTCGAGGTGGCCGGTCCGTGGTGGTCGTTGCGCCCGGACAGCCCGACCTACCGCGCGGCCCGTCACGACGCGCTGACCGACGCGCTGCAACGCGCCCGCGAGTACGCGGAGGCGCTCGGTGCCCAGGTCACCGAGCTGATCGAGTTGGCCGACGAGGGCGGCGGCGTCCAGCCGCAGATGATGCGGATGGCGTTCGACGCCGAGACCCTCGCCGGTGGCCCGCCACAGTTGGACTTCGACCCGCAGCCGCAGCAGGTGCACGCCGCCGTGCGGGGCCGGTTCGCGATCACCCGGCCGGCGCTGTCCTGATGCCCACCGCCCAGGTGTTGCCGGTCGAGGAGTTGCTGGCCCGAGCCCGCACGCTGGCCGACGCCGGTCCTCGTCAACTGCTCGGCATCACCGGGGCGCCCGGCGTCGGCAAGTCCACCCTGGCCGCGCAGGTGGTGGCGGCCCTCGGTCCGGCCGCCCGGCTGGTGCCGATGGACGGCTTCCACCTCGCCCAGGCTGAGCTGCACCGGCTCGGTCGGGCCACGCGCAAGGGCGCGGTCGACACCTTCGACGCCAACGGTTACGTCTCGCTGCTGCGTCGGCTCAAACGCAAGGAGCCCACCTCGGTCTGGGCACCCGAGTTCCGCCGTGACCTGGAGGAGCCGATCGCCGGGGCGATCGAGGTGCCGCCGGAGGTTCGGCTGGTGGTGACCGAGGGCAACTACCTGCTGGTCCCGCAGTGGCCGTGGGACGAGGTGCGCTCGTTGCTGCACGAGGCGTGGTTCCTCGATCTGGACGCGGAGTTGCGGCACCGGCGGCTGGTCGCCCGGCACGTCGCGTACGGACGCTCCACCGAGGAGGCGCAGGCGTGGGCGCTGGGCAGCGACGAGGTCAACGCCGCGCTGGTGACCGGCACCGCCGACCGGGCCGACCTGGTGGTACGCCTAGCCGACCCCCCGCCGGGGTGACGGTACGGCCCGGCGGAGCAGCCAGGCCACCCGACTGCGTTCCCGCTGGAACTCGGCGGCCTCCGGATAGCCGCTGTGGCTGCGGATCGGCGGGTCGGCCACCTCGCCGTCGCTGGGGTGCAGCGCCTCCGGGTCGGTGACGGGGACGTCGCGTTCGCCGGCGCTGACCGGCCAGCCGAGGGGGTCGGTGTCCCGCCAGAAGTTCGTCCAGCCGATCGAACCGCACGAGCGGGTCAGCGCCTCGGTCAGCACCGGCAACCGGTCCGGCCCGAAGTACGCCGGGAAGATCCGGCCGTAGAGGCGGGTCAACTGGCAGCCGTACGAGAAGAACCAGATCTGCCGCCGCCAACGCTCGGGCAGTTGGAGCAGGACCGCGGTGCAGATCACCGTGCCCTGGCTGTGCCCGGACAGGATGATGCCGTCCACCCGACGGGGGTCGTGTTCGGCCAGCGCGAGCAGGCCGGCGGTGCGGGTGAGCAGTTCGGGCACCGCCCGCTCGGCGTAGCTGGGCGGGGCGAGCGGGTGCGCGGCGCGGGGCCAGAAGGTGCCGACGTCCCAGACCACGCCGACTGACCGGCGGACGGTGTTGTTGCGGTAGACCAGCAGACCCATGGCGGCGATCGTCACCGGCAGCCAGCCGAGCAGCGCGTCGCCCAGGTCGGCGACGAGCTTGATCATCACGGCGGAACTGCCGGTGGCCGGGTCGGGGTGCGGCGGGGCGGGGGAGAGGACGGCGACACAGCCGACGACGGCCAGCACGAGCAGCGTGGCGGCGTACCAGCCGATCAGACCCAGCGCGTGTTCGCCGACCAGCCGATGCAGGGCGCGGTGGGTGCTGACGTCCCGCCCGCGGCGCAGATCGTGGGCGGAGAGCGGCCCGCTGGCCGCCAGTTTGGCGTACTCGGTGCGGTGCAGCCGGCGGAACAGCACGATGGCACGGATCACGATCACGGTCAGCACCAGCAGCGCGGCACCGAAGAGCAGCCCACCCCAGGTGACCGGCGTCGGCGGGGTGACAGGTGCCGCGCCGCTGGGGACGCTGCCGCCGTTGAGCCGGTTCGTCACCCAGTAGAGCAGCCCGGCGCAGTAGGCCAGGCAGAGCAGCCAGCCGAAGCCGGCGATGACGGCGGGTGCCTGGCCACGCCAGGTCAGGTCGGTGTACGGGCCGAGCGGCTGCTTGCCTTCGGCGATCCGGGTCCGGGGCAGCAGCAGGCCGGTCGCGGCGAGCAGCAGCAGCGGCAGGGCGATCTGCCAGACCTCCAGTGGCGCCGCCGGGACGGCGGGTAGCCAGCCGTGGCTCCAGGCGGCGCCGGCGACCAGCAGCACGGTGGCGACGGCGGGGGCGGCACCACCGCGGCGGCCGGAGCGGGAGGTCGCGCCGATGGCGATGAGCAGCAGCAGTTGACCGGTGACGAACCAGGCGGTGATCCGGTCGATGCCGGGCAGCGAATGGTCCTCCAGGCAGCCGGGCTGGGTGGGCAGGTTGGCGCAACCGGGTGGCGGGCGCAGGGCGGCGAGCGAGGCGCCGGTGTCGGGCAGCATCAGCACCAGGACGGTGCCGGTCAACCCGGTCATGGTGAGCACGATGACGGCGATGCTCCACCGGCCGAGCGGGGTGGCCCCGTCGCGTCGGGTCAGGCTGGGCAGGGTGAGCGCCACCAGGGTGATCACCACGACCGCGACGAGCACCAGCACGCTGGTCCAGGCGATCACCGCCTGGGTTCCGTGCGGCGGGCTGAGCACCAGGACGGTGCCGAGCGGTATGGCTGCCGCGACCACCGTCCCGGTGCACAGGTGCAGGACGGCGGCCCGGCGTAGTTGTCCCTCGCCCCACCAGAAGGTCGGGTCCTGCAGCGGACTGGCGAGTGGTGCGGTGGGCGTGGGCGGGGGTGGCGGCTCCGGCACCGGTTGGGCGTCCGGCAGTTCGGCGTCGACCGGGCCGGGTGTGTGGTGCACCGGCGGGTCCATCGGGTCGGCGGGCATCACCGCCTCGTACTGGTACGTCCGCCAGGCGACGATGCCGAGCACCGCGATCAGGGCGAGTGGGACGGTGAGCCCGGCCGCGAGCGACCTGCCACTCTGCCGCCACCAGGGGTTGGCGAGGAAGTCCCACGGTCCGGGCAGCCGGTTCAGGCAGGCCGAGTCCACGCACTGCCAGGCGATGAGGTCGACGCCGACGGTGGTCAGCGCGAAGACCGGAGTGCAGGTCAGGCTGAGGCAGAACATCCGGATCAGCCAGGCGGTGATCCCGGATCGGCTGGCCAGCCGTTCGGTGTTGGGGTCCGGCGGGATGCCGGGTCGGGCGTGCAGCGCCACGTTGGCGAGGGTGAAGGGCAGCAGCAGTGTCCACAGTGCTCGCTCGACGTCGCGTGCCGTCCGCGCCCCCGAGGTCAACTGCCCCCAGCTGTACGCCTCGACCGCGATCGGGTCGAGCGGCGAGGCGGTGGCGGAGCGGTAGAAGCCGGTTATCGGGCCACCGGCCACCAGTTGCGGTGCGGCGGCCTCGCCACCTGGCGTCGAGCCCAGCCCCAGGGTGTCGGCGGGAGGCGTGTTGGACACTCCGTGTACGCGAAGTTCGAGAATCCGGCCGCCCACAGTGACACCTCCCGGTGATAGCTCCAATACCCAGAGTGCTTGACTTCTGGGCTGAGTGCCACCCGCCGGGACGGTATTTATGCAGGTAGAAGTAGTTATATGGGCTAGCCGATCTGGCGTACCGGTCGAGCGGGATTACCGACCGCCACGACGTTGGCCGGCAGATCCCGGGTCACCACGGCCCCTGCGCCGACGACCGTGTTGTCACCCACCGTCACTCCAGCGAGGACGATCGCGCCGCCGCCCAGCCACGCGTTGTCGCCGATGGTGATCGGCTGGGCCGCCTCCCACTTGGCGCGGCGCTGCTCCGGCTCGACCGGATGGGTCGGGGTGAGCAGTTGCACGTTCGGACCCACCTGCACGTCCGCGCCGATGGTGATCGGTGCGACGTCCAGGAAGACCGACTGGAAGTTGACGAAGCTGCGTGGTCCGATCCGAATGTTGTAGCCGTAGTCGCAGTGGAACGGTGGGCGGATCCAGGTCTCCTCGCCGAGGTCGCCGAGCAGCTCGCGCAGCACGGCCAGGCGGGCTTCGCGTTGGTCGGCGGGGCCGGAGTTGAACTGCTCCAGCAGGCGCAGCGCGCGAAGGTGGTCGGCGATGAGTTCCGGGTCGTCGGCGAGGTACGGCTCACCGGCCAGCATGCGCTCCTTCATGGATCTCATCGGCTGATCATGCCGCTCCCAGACGCGCCGCGTACTCAGCTTCGTCGAAATTTTGACTCCCTGTTGCATACTCAGTATGCAATCCTGATCCTATCGATGTCTTCACATCGATAGACGTTCTCTAGAGGAGGATCAGTTGCAACGAAGGAGCAAACTGACCGCCATCGGGCTGGGCCTGGCCCTGGTGCTCGGGGTGCCGGGGGCGGCCACGGCCACCCCCTCGGGACCAACCGCACCGCAGTCCGTCCAGCTCACCGCCCGACCGGCGACGCCGGGGCAGTCGACCGTCACGCTGATCACCGGTGACCGGGTCACCGTCAGCGCGTCCGGGGCGGCGAGCGTACGGCCGGCCGAGGGGCGGTCCGGCGTCCGCTTCCTCACCCAGCGGCAGCAGGACCACCTCTGGGTGCTGCCGCAGGACGCCCTGCCGCTGATTCGCGACGGTCGGGTCGACCGTCGACTGTTCGACGTGGCCGGTCTGATCGCCGCCGGTTACGACGACGCCCGCCGGGACAGCCTGCCGCTGCTGATGACCTACCAGGCTCAGGGCGCAGCCCGTCGCGCGGCCGCCCCGGACGGGGTGACCGTCACCCGCGACCTGGCCGCCATCGGGGGCGTCGCGGCCACCGCCGACAAGCGGGAGACCAGTGAATTCTGGGCGACTCTCGCCGGTAGCGCCGCCGCTCGGCTCGACGGTGCGGGGGGTGTCGAGCGGGTCTGGCTCGACGGTCGGCGGCAGTTGACACTGGAGCACAGCGTGCCGCAGATCGGCGCGCCCGCCGCCCACCAGGCCGGTTACACCGGCCAGGGGGTCCGGGTGGCGGTCCTGGACACCGGCGTCGACGCCGCCCACCCGGATCTGGTCGGGCGGGTCGCCGAGGCGCACAACTTCACCGAGGAGCCGGACGCGGGCGACCTCGTGGGGCACGGCACCCACGTCGCCGCGACCATCGCCGGCAGCGGTGCCGCCTCCGATGGGCGCAACCGGGGCGTGGCCCCGGACGCGACACTGCTCAACGGCAAGGTCTGCGAGGAGTGGGGCTGCACCGAGTCGGCCATCCTGGCCGGCATGCACTGGGCCGCCGTCGACCAGCAGGCCGACGTGATCAACATGAGCCTGGGCGGGTCGGACTTCGCGGAGATCGACCCGCTGGAGGAGGCGGTCAACACGCTGACCGAGCAGACCGGCACCCTCTTCGTGATCTCGGCCGGCAACAGCGGCCGGGCCGGTACCGTCGGATCGCCGGCCAGCGCCGACGCCGCGCTCGCCGTCGGTGCGGTGGACCGCGACGACGAACTCGCCTACTTCTCCAGCCAGGGCCCGCGCGTCGGCGACGACGGGCTGAAGCCGGAGATCACCGCACCCGGGGTGGACATCGTCGCGGCCCGCGGCGCCGGCACCGAGCTCGGTGAACCGGTCGGGGAGCACTACGTCACGCTCTCCGGCACCTCGATGTCCGCGCCGCACGTCGCCGGGGCGGCAGCCCTGCTCGCCCAACAGCGCGGCGACGCCACCCCGGCACAACTCAAGGCCCTGCTGATGGCCTCGGCCCAGCCGCACCCGGAGCTGACCGCGTACCAGCAGGGCGCCGGTCGGGTCGACGTGGCGCGGGCGATCAACCAGTACGTGGTCAGCGAGCCGGCGAGCCTCTCGCTCGGTCGTACCAGCTGGCCGCACGATGACGACGAGCCGGTCACCCGGGAGCTGAGCTGGCGCAACACCGGCGCTACGGCGATCACCCTGGACCTCACCGTGCAGGCCACCGGCCCCGGTGGAGAGTCGGCCCCGGACGGCATGTTCGCCCTCAGCACCCAGCAGGTCGTGGTGCCGGCCGGTGGTACGGCGTCGGTCACCGTCACGGCCGACACCAGCGTCGACAGCCCGGACGGCCACTACACCGGCCGGGTGCTCGCCCGCTCGGGCGACACGGTGGTGACCACCCCGCTGGCGGTCAACAAGGAGGTGGAGAGCTACGACGTGACCCTGAAGCACCTGGGTCGCGACGGTGCCGCGGCAGGCGATCACGTCACCTTCCTGCTCGGGCTGGCCGACTTCGACGAGTTCGTCGCGTACGACCCGTCGGGTACCGCCGAGGTCCGGGTGCCCAAGGGCCGCTACGGGCTGGTCAGCTACGTGTTCGACGAGGCGACCGAGCACATCACCATGATGGTCGGTCCGGAGTTGGAGGTGAAACGGGACGCCTCGGTGACCATCGACGCGCGTAAGGCGGGCACCGTACGCCTCACGGTGCCGGACCGTTCGGCGGAGTCGGCGCTGGCCATGGCCGACGCGACCTTCCTCTTCGGTGACCTCGGTGCGGCGAGCTTCGGTACGTTCGGATTCGACTTCGACGGGCTGACCATCGGGCAACTCGGCCGGCCGGTGCCGGCGGAGCGCTTCTTCAGTTCGTTGACGGCTCAGTTCGCCGATGTGGAGGCGGAGAACAGCACCTACTTCTACGGGCTGGGCGAGCAGTTCCCGGGTCGGATGCCCAACGGTCTGACCAAGCACTACCGCAACAGCGACCTGGCCAAGGTCACCCACCGGTTCCAGGGTGGCTACTCCGGGACGCTGGCCGAGCGGGCCGTCTACCCGGTCTTCGAACCCGACCTGGGCGGCTGGGCAGCCGTGACGAGGGTCGCGGTGCCGGGACAGCGGGTCGAGCACTACAACACCAAGCAGGTGCGCTGGTTCGGCGAACTGGCGTTCGGTGTGCCGGTCGAGGACCAGCCGTGGCTGGATCTGGTGGCCGCATTCTGGTCCGAGCCGACGGCGTACCGGGCCGGTCGGCACTACCAGGAGAGCTGGAACGCGGCACCCTACGGGCCGTCGTTCCCGACGCCTCGGTGGCCGGACGAGGGCGTGACCCGTCAGGGTGACGTGATCGGGTTGGCCATGGGGCTGCACCACGATGCGGCTGGTCACGTCGGTGGTTCGGTGACCGATGCCGGGCGTACCGCGTTATATCGCAACGGCAAGCTGGTCGGGGAGAGCGAGGAGCACGGCTGGGGGCTGTTCGAGGTGCCACCCGGCACGGCGAACTACCGGCTGGAGACGTCGGCCAAGCGCAGCTTCACCGACCTGAGCACCGAGATCAGCGCGGTGTGGACCTTCCGGTCCGGCCACGTCCGGGGCGACAAGTACGCGAAGCTGCCGGTCAGCGTGGTCCGGTTCGCGCCCTCGTTGGACGCGCGGAACTCCGCACCGGCCAACCGGGCCTTCGTCATCCCGATCGAGGTGCAGCGCCAGGTGGGCGCCCCGAAGGGGCGGACCACGTCGCTGACCGTCGACGTCTCCTACAACGGTGGGAAGACCTGGCAGAAGGCGAAGGTGAACAAGACCGGCAGCGGTTGGCAGGCGGTCGTGAAGCACCCACGGGGAGCCGGTCACGTGTCACTGCGGGCCAGCGCCCAGGACAGCACCGGCAGCACGGTGACCCAGCGGATCATCCAGGCGTACCGCCTGCGGTGAACCGCGCGGTGGGCCCGGCGCCGCAGCGTCGGGCCCACCGGGCAGGCGTTCGTTAAGAGGGGTCCCTTCCTATACGCGAGGCGTTAGGAAGGGGCCCTTCCTTACACCTCAGTCGTTGGCGTGCAGGGCGGCGTTGAGTTCGATGCCCCGGCCGGTACGCGGGCGGGCCTCCAGCGCGCCGTTCACCGAGTTGCGCCAGAACAGCAGCCCGTCGACGCCGGAAAGCTCCCGGGCCTTGACCACCCGACCGTCCGGCAGGGTGATCTTCGAGGCGGCGGTGATGTAGCAGCCGGCCTCGACCACGCAGTCGTCGCCGAGCGAGATGCCGATCCCGGCGTTCGCCCCGATCAGGCTGCGCTCGCCGATGCTCACCCGGTCCGTGCCACCACCGGAGAGGGTGCCCATGATGGAGGCGCCGCCGCCGATGTCCGAGCCGTCGCCGACCACCACACCCTGCACGATGCGACCCTCGACCATCGAGGTGCCCAGCGTGCCGGCGTTGAAGTTGACGAAGCCCTCGTGCATGACAGTGGTGCCGCTGGCCAGGTGCGCGCCGAGGCGGACCCGGTCGGCGTCGGCGATGCGCACCCCGGAGGGCACCACGTAGTCGGTCATCCGGGGGAACTTGTCCACCCCGTACACGGCCAGGTGACGGCCGGCGGCCCGCTCGATGACGCGCAGCTCGTCCACCCGCTCCGGCGGGCACGGCCCGGCGGAGGTCCAGGCCACGTTGGCCAGCTTGCCGAAGATGCCGTCGAGGTTGAGCTGGTTGGGCCGCACCAGGCGGTGGGAGAGCAGGTGCAGCCGCAGGTACGCGTCGGCCGCGTCCTTGATCGGGTCGGCCAGCGAGCCGATCACCGTTACCACCTGCACGGTACGCAGACCGGGCAGCGCCCGGTCGCCGAGCGCTCCCGGCGGCAGATCCAGTACGTCGGCCTCGTCCTCGCCGGGCACCAGCGGCAACTCGCCCAGGCCCAGCTTGCCGGTCGGGTACCAGGTGTCGAGCACCTGGTCATCGGCGGTGACGGTGGCCAGGCCGATGCCCCACGCGGATTCTGTCGACGTCACGTACTCACCTCTCGTTGCCAGCTCACACCGCTCACGGGCTCGCGTCTCGCGGTCGCCAGTTGTGACGGTACCGTGCGGACCATGGAGAACCCGCTCACCCCCGAGGTCCTCGCCGATCCGGTGGCGTTGACCCGTGCCCTGGTCGACATCGAGTCCGTGTCCCTCAACGAGAAGGCCATCGCCGACTGCGTGGAGGAGGTGCTGCGGGCGGTACCGCACCTGAGCACGTACCGGCACGGCAACACCGTGATGGCCCGTACCGACCTGGGCCGGGGCTCGCGGGTGGTGTTGGCCGGGCACCTGGACACCGTTCCGCTGAACAACAACTTCCCGTCGACCATGCGCGGCGACCTGATGTACGGCTGCGGCACCTCGGACATGAAATCCGGGGTGGCCTTCGCCCTGCACCTCGCGGTGACCCTGGCCGAGCCACGGCACGACGTGACGTACTTCTTCTACGAGGCGGAGGAGATCGAGTCCCGGTACAACGGGCTCACCCTCGTCTCCGCGGCCCATCCGGAGTGGCTCCAGGCCGATTTCGCACTGCTGCTGGAGCCGACCCACGGGGTGGTGGAGGCCGGCTGCCAGGGCACCATGCGGGCGACGGTGGTCACCACCGGGGTCCGGGCCCACTCGGCCCGCTCCTGGCACGGGGTCAACGCCGTGCACGCCGCCGGTGACGTGCTGCGCCGGCTCGCCGAGTACCAGGCCCGACGGGTGACGATCGACGGCTGCGAGTACCGCGAGGGGATGAACGCGGTGCGGATCCACGGTGGGGTCGCCGGCAACGTGGTGCCGGACCGGTGCGAGATCGAGGTCAACTACCGCTTCGCGCCGGACCGTACGCCGGCCGAGGCCGAGGCGCACCTGCGCGAGGTGCTTGCGGGGTACGAGCTTGCGGTGACGGACTGCGCGCCCGGCGCCCTGCCGGGGCTGGAGGCTCCGCCGGCGCGGGAGTTCCTGGCGGCGGTGGGTGCCGCCCCGATCGGCAAGCTGGGCTGGACGGACGTGGCCCGCTTCGCGGCGCTGGGCATCCCGGCCCTCAACTTCGGCCCCGGTGACCCGAACCTGGCCCACCACCCGGACGAGCACGTGGAGATCAGCAAGATCCGCGAGGGCGCGGCCATCCTGCACCGCTGGCTCGCCAACGTCTGAGCCGTGGGTTTTGTCAACGTCTGAGCCGTTGGTTTTGTCAGCGTCTGACCGGAAGGCTTGTGCCTTTCGGTCAGACGGCGGTGAGCTGGGAGTCGGTGGCGGGTTCGTCGGCAGGCTCGGGAGCGGTTTCGAGCAGCCGCTCCCGGCGGCGCTCCGCCACCACGTCGCGGATGCGCCGCTGCATCTGTCGCCGGATCCGGATCCGTTCGTTGTTGTTGATCACGCGTTGTCTCCTCCCCCGAAGCCGCGCGCCGGGGCATACCCGGTATGTGAATAGTACGACGCCTGGGGAAGTGATTTGGTTGCACAAGATCACAAAGTGTTTTCCGAGTTCTGCGGCGTAGCTCCACTACGGTTGCTCCCATGGAGCAGAGCAACCACCGCGAACCAGGACGGGAGCGGCATCGAGGCGCCGTCACGATGCGCCGGCAGGCGATTCCCACCAGCACCGCCGACCAGGGGCTGCTGGATTCGCGGGCCCGAGCCGACTGGCGGACCAAGGACTCCTGGCGTGCGTTGCGCATCCTCTCCGAGTTCGTCGAGGGCTTCGACACTCTCGCCGACCTGCCGCCGGCGGTCAGCGTCTTCGGCTCGGCCCGGAGCAAGCCGGACAGCCCGGAGTGCCAGCTCGCCGAGGCGGTCGGCGCGGCCCTGGCCCGGGCCGGCTACGCGGTGATCACCGGGGGTGGCCCCGGCGTGATGGAGGCGGCCAACCGGGGCGCGAGCGAGGCCGGTGGACGCTCGGTGGGCCTCGGCATCGAACTCCCCTTCGAGCAGGGCATCAACGAGTGGGTCGACCTCGCGATCGACTTCCGCTACTTCTTCGCCCGCAAGACCATGTTCGTCAAGTACGCCCAGGCGTTCGTGGTGCTGCCCGGTGGCTTCGGCACCCTGGACGAGTTGTTCGAGGCGCTCACGCTGGTGCAGACCGGCAAGGTCACCCGGTTCCCGGTGGTGCTGATGGGCAGCGACTACTGGCGGGGACTGCTCGACTGGCTGCGCGACACCATGGCGGTGGAGGGCAAGATCGGGCCGGTCGACCTCGACCTGATCCGCGTCACCGACGACATCGCCGAGGCGGTGCGGCACATCGTGGAGGCCGAGGCCGCGCTCAGCACCGAGCAGGAGGCGGTACGCGAGGAAGCCGTGGCCCGTACCGCCGCGGACCAGCAGGCGGCGGCCGAAGAATCGGAGCGCTGACCGAGTGGCCGCGATCTGCGTATTCTGTGCCTCCTCCCGTACCCTCGACCAGCGCTGGCTGGACCTCGCCACCGCCACCGGCGCGGAGATCGCCCGGCGCGGACACACCCTGGTCAGCGGCGGCGGCTGCGTCGGGATGATGGGCGCGCTGGTCGACGGGGCCCGCTCGGCCGGCGGCCGGACGATCGGCGTGATCCCGCAGGCGCTCGTCGACCTGGAGGTCGCCGACCTGGCCTCCGACGAGCTGGTGGTCACCGACTCGATGGCCAGCCGGAAGGTTGTCATGATCGAAAAGTCGGACGCCTTCCTCACCCTGCCCGGCGGGTTGGGCACCCTCGACGAACTCTTCGAGGTCTGGACCACCGCCACCCTGGCCCTGCACCGCAAGCCGATGGTGCTGGTCGACACCGACGGCTTCTACTCGCCCCTGGTGGATTGGCTGCGCAACGTGACCACGCAGAACTTCCTCAAGCCCGGCGGCTTCAACCTCCTCCAGTACGCCAACACCCTCCCCGCCGCCCTGGACCTCCTCGAATCCCGCCTCACCTGACCTCCACTCCCTCGCTCCCTCCGCTCGCCGTGCGTCCAGGCAGCTCGCCTCCGTCGCTCCCTGCGCTCGCCGTGCGTCCAGGCAGCTCGCCTCCGTCGCTCCGTGCGGTCACTGTGCGTCGAAGCGGCTCGCCTCCGTCGTCCGGTGCGTCTTGCGACTGCCGTGCGCCGGCCAAGATCGCGCTCGATCTGGGATCGAGTGGCCTCGGCGGCATCACCAAGGCACTCGATCCCAGATTGAGCGTGATCATGGGCGCGGCCATGCTGAGGCAGGCCGGGTGCCGAGGTGATCCGGGGGCGCGGTCGTGCTGGGTGGGGCAGGGTGTCGAGGGTGATCATGGGCGTGGTCACGCTGGGTGGTGCAGGTGTGATGGTGCGTCGAGGGTGCGGTGTGCGTCGGGACTCCGGGGGGTGTGGCGAGGCAGGGGGTGTCGCAGGCCCGTGATGGGATGTCGGGATGCAGGCGTACCGCTTGGTGCGTCGGCCCGTGGGGCCGACCGAGGGAGACGGCCCGACCGACGGGCGCTCCCCGGCGCAGGCTCTTCCGGTCGCCGACCCGCCGTCGACCGCGCCAGCGCCCGCCTCGCCACCCGCCAGTGAAGGCTCTCCCGCCGAGCAGACCGACCTGGCGCACGCCTCCGGCCAGCAGACCGGCCCGGCGCAGGTCACCGGCCTGCGGGGCGGTCTGGCGCAGGCACCTGGCACGCAGACCGGCCCGGCGCGGGTCACCGGCCCGAAGGGTGGGCTGGGGTGGGTGGCGGATGCGGGGCAGGCGGAGGTGGTGGCGCACACCGACGGGCCGATGCTGGTGCTGGGGGGACCGGGCACGGGGAAGACCAGCACCCTGGTCGAGGCGGTCGCCAGTCGGGTCGCCGAAGGGGTCGATCCGGAGCGGATCCTGGTCCTCACCTTCAGCCGGCGGGGCGCCGCCGACCTGCGGCACCGTATCGAGGCGCGGATCGCCGCCGATGGGCAGCGGGTGCTGCGCGAGCCGCTGGTGCGGACTTTTCCTGCGTACGCCTTCGGGTTGTTGCGGCGTGCGGCGGCCGAGCGGGGTGAGCCGTCGCCGCGGCTGCTCACCGGCCCCGAGCAGGATCTGATCATTCGTGAGCTGCTGGACGTGGTCGGCGAGGAGCCCGGCGACGACCCGGTCGGCTGGCCGGAGGATCTGCGTCCGGCGTTGCGTACCCGCGCCTTCGCGGCACAGCTGCGTGACCTGCTGATGCGGGCGGCCGAGCGGGGGGTGGGTCCGGTCGAGTTGGCGCGGCTCGGGGAGAAGTTGGGCCGGGCCGACTGGCCGGCGGCTGCCCGGTTCCTGCGCGAGTACGTGGCCGTGCTGGCGCTGCGGGACGTCGCCAACCGTGGTTCGGTCGCGTACGACCCGGCGGAGCTGGTCCGGGCGGCCACCGGGATGCTGCGTGACGATCCGGAGCTGCTGGCCGTCGAGCGGCGTCGGCTGGCGTACGTCTACGTCGACGAACTGGCCGACACCGACCCCGCTCAGCATGATCTGCTGGAGACGGTGGCCGGGGGCGGACTGACCCTGGTCGCCTTCGCCGATCCCGATTCGTCCACGTACGCCTTCCGGGGTGCCGACCCGACCGGCGTGACCACGTTTGCGCACCGGTTCCGGACGGCGTCCGGTGCGCCGGCCGCCCAGGTGCTGCTGACCACGAGTTACCGCTGCGGGGAGCGGCTGCTGGCCGCCTCCGCCCGACTGGCGCGGCGGCTGCGGGGTCCGGCGGCGCACCGCCGGATGCGGCCCGTGCCGGGCACGCCACCGGGGTCGATGGAGATCCATACCTTCCGGTCGGCGACCAGCGAGGCGGCCTGGTTGGCGCACGCGTTGCGCGAGGCGCACCTGCTCGGCGGGCTGCCGTGGGCGCGGATGGCGGTGCTGGTGCGGTCCACCGGTCGGCAACTGCCCACGCTGCGGCGGGCCCTGCATGCGGCCGGCGTGCCGACCGTGGTGCACGGTGAGGATCTGCCGCTGCACCTGCAACCTGCCGTCGCGCCGCTGCTGCTTCTGCTGCGTTGTGCGCTGGAGCCGGACCGGCTCGACGAGGAGGCGGCGGTCGCGCTGCTGCACTCACCGCTGGGCGGTGCCGATCCGCTGGCGGAGCGGCGGCTGCGCCAGGGGCTGCGGGCCCTGGCCCTGGCCGGCGGCGACCGCCGCCCCTCCGGTGAGTTGATCGTCGAGGCGCTGCGCGATCCGGCCGAGTTGGCAGGTGTCGAGCGGCGCTGGGCCGAGCCGGCGCAGACGGTGGCGGGGCTGCTGGCCGTGGCCCGGGAGACGGCCGCTCGGCCGGGTGCCACCGCCGAGGACGTGCTCTGGGCGGTCTGGCGGGCCAGCGGTCTCGCCGAACTCTGGTCGGCGGCGTTGACCCGGGGGCCGTCGGTGGCCGGCGAAGGTGATCTGGCGCGGCGTCGTCGGGCCGAGGCGGCCGACCGCGATCTGGACGCGGTGATGGTCCTCTTCGACGCCGCCGCCCGGTTCACCGACCGGCTGCCGGGTGCGCGTACCGAGGTGTTCCTCGACCACGTGCTCGGGCAGGAGCTACCCGCCGACACCCTCGCGCCGACCGCCGACCGGGGCGACGCGGTACGGCTGCTCACCGCGCACGCCGCGAAGGGGCTGGAGTGGGACCTGGTGGCCGTCGCCGGTGTGCAGGAGGGCGTCTGGCCCGACCTGCGGCTGCGCGGCAGCCTGCTTGGCTCGGAACGGCTGGTGGACGTGCTGGCCGGCCGGGCCGACGGCGCGGGCACGGTGGCCACCCTGGTCGGGCAGACCTCCGCGCTGCTGGACGAGGAACGGCGGCTGTTCCATGTCGCGGTGACCCGGGCCCGACGCCGCCTGCTGGTCAGCGCGGTCGCCTCGGCCTCGGTCGGCGGCGACGACCACGACGAACAACCCAGCCGCTTCCTCTACGAACTCGGCCTCAGCGACACCCCCACCGACGAAGCGTCCGACAACGAGGCGGGCGACAGCGAGGCGTCCAACGGCGAGGCGGGCGGGCCGCGTACCTTGCCGGTGAGTCGGCCGCCGCGGGCGTTGACCCTGCCCGCCCTGGTGGCGGAGTTGCGTACCGCGCTCGTCGATCCGGCCGCGCCGCTGGCCCGGCGGCGGGCGGCGGCGGCCGAGTTGGCCCGGCTGGGTGCCGCCGGGGTGTCCGGGGCTCATCCCGACGACTGGTGGGGGCTGCGACCGCTGTCCGACGACCGGCCGCTGGTCGACGAGGGGAAACCGGTCCGGGTCACCCCGTCGGGCATGGAGAGTGCGCTGCGGTGCAGCCTGCGTTGGCTGCTGGAACGGCACGGCGGCAGCTCACCGGCCAGCGCCGCGCAGGGGGTCGGCAACCTGGTGCACGCGGCGGCGATGCTCGCCGAGGACGCCCGCGCCGACCGCAGCGCCCTGCTGGAGTACGTCGCCGCCCGGTTCGACGCGATCGAGTTGGCCGCCCGCTGGATGGTGGGGCCGGAGCGGGCCCGCGCCGAGGCGATGGTCGACAAGCTGCTGCGCTGGTTGGCCGCCAACCCGCGTCGGCTGCTCGCCATCGAGCACGAGTTCGCGGTCCGCCTCGACGACCCGCACCGGCCCGTCGACCTGGTCGGCCGGGTGGATCGGCTGGAGGTGGACGAGGACGGGCGGCTGGTGGTGATCGACCTCAAGACCGGCAAGTCGACAACCGTGACCGAACGCGAGGTGGTCGAGCATCCGCAGCTCGGCGCGTACCAGGCGGCGGTGGAGGCGGGGGCCTTCGCCGAGTTCGGCGACGAGTCGGGCGGGGCGGCTCTGGTGCAGCTCGGCACCGGTGCGCGCGACGCCCGGGAACAGTCCCAGCCGCCGGCCACCGACGGTCCCGAGGCCGGCTGGGCCACCGCCCTGGTACGCCGCACCGCCGATACGATGGCCGCCTCCACCTTCGCCGCGGTCGCCAACTCGAAGTGTCGGGTCTGCCCGGTGCGTACCAGCTGCCCGGTCTCCGGGCAGGGGCGACAGGTGGTCGAGCCGCCGACCATGCGTCGTCCCGAGCGCGAGGAGTGAGCGTGCCAGCCGGCGAAGCGGGCAGCATGACCCAGCCCGCGCTGTTCAGCCCCGGTGCCCCGGCGCCCCGGGCGGCCGACTCCGGTCCGCGCTACACCCCTGTCGAGTTGGCGAAGCTGCTCCGCCTGCCGGCACCGACCCGGGAGCAGGCGGCGATCATCGCTGCGCCGGTCGAACCGCTGCTGGTGGTCGCGGGCGCGGGCTCGGGCAAGACCGAGACGATGGCCGCTCGGGTGGTGTGGCTGGTGGCCAACTCGTACGTGCGCCCGGAGCAGGTGCTCGGCCTCACCTTCACCCGCAAGGCCGCCGGTGAGCTGGGGCACCGGGTGCGTACCCGGCTCGACCAGTTGGTCCGCCGGCTCGGTCGGCGCGGACGGGACCCGCTCGACGACCCGCTGGCCGGGGAGCCGACGGTGGCCACCTACCACTCGTACGCCGGTCGGATCGTCACCGAGCACGGCCTGCGGGCCGGCTACGAGCCGTCCACCCGGCTGCTCACCGAGGCGTCCCGGTGGCAGTTGGTGGATCTCATCGTGCGCAACTACGACGGCGACATGTCCGAGGTGGACCGGATGCCCAGCACGGTCACCGACGCGGTGCTGGCCCTCGCCGGTGAGCTGGACGAGCATCTGGTCGAGCCGGACGACCTGGCCGCGTGGACCGGCCGGTTCTTCGCCGACGTGCAGTCGCGCCCCGGCCGGATCTACGCCGACGTGCGCAAGGCCCTCGCCTTGCAGCAGACCCGGCTGAAGCTGCTGCCGCTGGTACGCGCCTACGCCCGGCGCAAGGACGACTTCGAGGCGATGGACTTCGCCGACCAGTTGGCCCGCGCCGCCCGGGTGGCCCGCGACCATCCGGGCGTCGGCGAGATCGAACGGGACCGCTACCGCGTGGTGCTGCTCGACGAGTACCAGGACACCAGCCACGCCCAGGTGGTGCTGCTGCGGGCGCTGTTCGGCGACGGACATCCGGTGACCGCCGTCGGCGACCCCTGCCAGTCCATCTACGGCTGGCGGGGCGCCAGCGCCGGCACCCTGGACCGCTTCCCGACCGAGTTCGTCGGCAGCGACGGCAGCCCGGCCCGGGTGCTCGGGCTGACCACCAGTTGGCGCAACCGTCCGGAGATCCTCGCGGTGGCCAACGCGCTGGCCACCCCGTTGCGGGCGGCCGGTGCCCGGGTGCCGGAACTGCACGCCGCGCTCAGCGTCGACGAGCCCATCGCGCACCGCAGCCCCCGGGGGGCCGCCGCCGGCACCGTGCACTGTGCGCTGCTGTCGACGTACGCCGACGAGGCCGACTGGATCGCGGACAGCCTGCTGGCGGCGTGGCAGGGTGCGGCCCGGATGCCGCGGGCGTTGCCCGAGCAGATCCCGGTCACCGCCCGCCCGACCACGGCGGTGCTGGTCCGGCTGCGCAGCCAGATCCCGGCGATCGCCGCCGCCCTGCGCGAGCGCGGCCTGCCGGTCGAGGTGGTCGGGCTCGGCGGCCTGCTGGACACCCCCGAGGTCCGCGACGTGGTGTGCACGCTGCGGGTGCTGGCCGACCCGACCGACGGTGCCGCCCTGCTGCGCCTGCTGACCGGGGCCCGCTGGCGTATCGGTCCCCGGGACCTGGTCGCCCTGCACCGCCGGGCCAAGGCCATCGCCGTCGCTCGCCGTCAACTCGCCGACGACGGCGATCCCGAGATCGTCCCGGATCGTCTGGACGAGGCGACCCTGGTGGAGGCGCTGGCCGACCTCGGCCCGGCGCAGGCGTATTCGGCCGAGGGGTATGCGCGGCTGCGCGCGTACGCCCGGGAGTTGGGGTTGCTCCGTTACCGGCTGGACCAGTCCCTGCCGGAGCTGATCGCGGACATCGAGCGGACCACCGGCCTGGACGTGGAGGTGGCGGTACGGGCCGGCGGGGAGGGCGCCGGTGACGCCGGCCTGGCCCGCGCCCACCTGGACGCCCTCGGTGACGTGGCCGCCCGGTTCAGCGGGGAGACGCCGGGGGCCACCCTCGCCGGTTTCCTGGCCTATCTGGCCGCCGCCGAGGACGAGGAGCGCGGGCTCGCCCCCGGTGAGGTGGAGGTGGTCGAGGGCGCGGTGCAGATCCTCACCGCGCACGCCGCGAAGGGGCTGGAATGGGACGTCGTGGCGGTGGCCGGGCTGAGCAGGGGAGTGTGGCCGGGGCCGGTACGCAACTCCGATCACTGGCTGGGTGGCCTGGGCGTCCTGCCGTTCCCGTTGCGTGGTGACGCCGACGGGCTGCCCGAGCTGGCCCTGGCCGAGGCCGCCGATCAACGCGCGGTGGCCCGCACGATGGCGGAGTTCACCGACGCCTGGCGGGCCCACGACGAGCGGGAGGAACGGCGACTGGCGTACGTGGCGGTGACCCGCCCCCGTCGACTGCTGCTCTGCTCGGGCCACTGGTGGGGGGAGGGCACCAAACGCCCACGCGGGCCGTCGGCGCTGCTGCGTGAGATACACGACGCCTGCCTGGACGGCGGGCCCGGTCACCTGGTCGACGAGTGGACGCCCGAGCCGACGCCCGACGCGGTCAACCCGACCACCGAGGTGGTGTTGCGCGCCGAGTGGCCGGCGGACCCGCTGGGGGTACGTCGGCCCGCGCTGGCCGAGGCGGCGGCGCTGGTGCGCCGGTTCCTCACCGAGGAGGGCGGGCCGGACGACTCCGCCGCCTCGGATCCGCAGGTGGCCCGGTGGCGGCGGGAGGCCGATCTGCTGCTGGCCGAGCGGGCGGAGCTGAGCCGACTCTCCGGCCCGATCGACGTGGTGTTGCCCGAGCAACTGTCGGTGACGCAGCTGGTCAGTCTGCGCCGGGATCCGGCGGCCCTGGCCCGTACGCTGCGCCGGCCGTTGCCCGCCGAGCCCAACCCGTACGCCCGCCGGGGCACCGCCTTCCATGCCTGGCTGGAGCAGCGTTTCGGGGCGGACCGGCTGCTCGACACCGACGAGTTGCCCGGGGCGGCCGACGAGGACGCCGCGCCGGACGAGGCGTTGGCCGAGCTGCAGCGGCGCTTCCTGGCCAGCGAGTGGGCCGACCGGACGCCGATCGAGGTGGAGGTGCCGTTCGCCACGGTGATCGGCGGCGTGGTGGTGCGGGGCCGGATGGATGCGGTGTTCCGCCGGCCGGGGGACCGCTTCGACGTGGTCGACTGGAAGACCGGTGCCCGCCCGACCGGCGCGTCCGCCGAGGTGGCCGCGGTGCAGTTGGCGGTCTACCGGCTGGCCTGGGCGGAGTTGGCCGGGGTGCCGGTCGACCGGGTCGGCGCGGCCTTCCACTACGTGCGGGAGCAGGTCACGGTACGCCCGGCGGACCTGCTCGACCTCGACGGCCTCACCGCGTTGATCACCTCGATTCCACAGCCGTGACACTTGCTGTGGGTTCGGAGCGCTGGTAACGTGCCTCGCGTTGCGAGTTTTGGTTACCAGCTCTGTGTGCGCCTGGTTGAACTTAGCCCCAGGCGCACTTTGTTGTGTCCGGAGTTCTCCGGGCGGGGCGACCAGAAGCGACAGGTGTTCCGGGCAGGTCCGCCCGGCGCACTCCTCTCTCCGATCCCGCAACAGGTGCGGGATCGACGTTCCGTCAAGGAGACGTAACAAGCATGGCTATTGGCACCGTCAAGTGGTTCAACGCTGACAAGGGCTTCGGTTTCATCACCCCGGACGGCGGCGGCGCTGACGTCTTCGCCCACTTCTCGGCGATCCAGTCCTCCGGCTACCGGAGCCTGGACGAGAACCAGCGGGTCGAGTTCGAGGTCGTCCAGGGCCAGAAGGGCCCGCAGGCGGAGAACATCCGTCCGCTCTGACCTCAGGGCGACACACACTTCCTGATCGCGAACGGTCGGGTCACGTCCGGTGAACGTCTGGCCGGTGTGACCCGACCGTTCGCACATTCGGGCGCACTCCTCCGCATCCTGAGTCGGGAATCAGTCGTTGAAGCGTCGGGTGGCCGACTGCCAGCACCGCTGGGCCGGGTGAGGCTGGCCTCGGGGGGCAAGCGCAGATGCGGCTTGGCACGGGGGAGGTAGGACCTATGGTGGGCTCGGCGACGGCACGTGAGCTGCTGTTGGTGGTGGCGATGGCGGTCGTCGGGCTGCTGCTGGCCACGGCGGCGGCGTTCACGCCCTGGCCGGTCACGCCCGGTGGGTCCGCACCCTCCAGCCTGGTGGATCTCCAGGGTCCGTCGGTTCCCCCGGAGCCCGTCGGCAGCACGGCCGGCTGAGTCCGCCACTCACGGCACGCCCGACCTCGGCACCAGCGGGCAACGGTTCCTCCCGCGCGTAGCCGTCGAGACGCTAGGGTCGGACCGTGCCGACGCGCAAAGCGAAAATCCCAGCGACCAGGTATCCGGTCGAGCGGTTCACTCTCGACAACGGCCTGCGGGTGGTCCTCACCCCCGATCGCAGCGCCCCGGTCATCGGGGTGGCGGTCGTCTACGACGTGGGCATCCGTTCCGAGCCCGAGGGGCGTACGGGCTTCGCCCACCTCTTCGAGCACCTGATGTTCCAGGGCTCGGAGAACCTGGAGAAGCTCGCGCACTTCCGGCACGTGCAGGGTGCCGGTGGCACCTTCAACGGCTCCACCCACCTGGACTACACCGACTACTTCGAGACTCTGCCGAGCAACGCGCTGGAACGGGCGCTGTTCCTTGAGGCCGACCGGATGCGCGGCCCTCGGTTGACCGAGGAGAACCTGCGCAACCAGGTCGACGTGGTCAAGGAGGAGATCCGGGTCAACGTGCTCAACCGGCCGTACGGCGGGTTCCCGTGGCTGACCCTGCCACCGGTCATGTTCGACACCTTCCCCAACGCACACGACGGCTACGGCTCCTTCGTCGACCTCGAATCGGCCACCGTCGCCGACGCCGCCGACTTCTTCCGCCGCTACTACGCCAGCGGCAACGCCGTGCTGGCGGTCAGCGGCGACATCGACGTGGCCGAGGCGACCACGCTGATCGAGCGGCACTTCGGTGACGTGCCGGCCCGCCCGGCGCCGCAACGCCCGGACTTCGCCGAGCCGGAGCTGACCGCCGAGCGACGCATCGCGTACACCGACCAGTTGGCGCCGCTACCGGCGGTGGCGTCGGGGTGGCGGGTGCCCGACCCGATCAACGACTTCGCCGCCTACCTGCCGTACGTGGTGCTGGCCGAGGTGCTCACCGACGGCGACGCCTCCCGGCTGGTCGAACGGCTGGTGCAGCGCGACCGGACGGTGACCAGCGTCGGCGGCTACCTGAGCTTCCTGGGCGACCCGTTCGACGTCCGCGACCCCACGGCCCTGCTGCTGCAGGCGCACCTGCCGCCGGGTGGCGATGTGGACAAGGTGCTGCGCACCGTCGACGAGGAACTGGACCGGCTGGCCACCGACGGGCTGGCCGACGGGGAACTGGCCCGTACCCAGGCCAGGATGGCCACCCACCTGCTGCGCGACACCGACGCGGTGCTCGGCCGTGCGCTGCGGATGGCGGTGCTGGAGCAGCAACGCGGCGAGCCGGGACTGCTCAACGACCTGCCCCGGCTGGTCGGCGCGGTCACCGACGAGCAGGTCCGCGCCGCCGCCGCCACCCTGCGACCGGAGCGCCGCGCATCCGTCGAGGTCATCCCCGGCGGTGGCCGGTCATGAACGAAGGAGACAGCCCGGTGAGTGCGAGGGCCCTGCCGCCGCTCGGTCCGACCCGTCGGCTCAAGCTGCCGAGCCAGGCCGAGCGGACGCTCGGCAACGGGCTCACCGTGATCGCCGTACGCCGGTCGGCGGTGCCGCTCGTCGAGCTGCGGCTCTGGATGCCGTTCGGCCGTGCGCACCTGGCCCGGGGTCAACTGCTCGCGCAGACGCTGCTCTCCGGCACCGAGACGATGAGCAGTGTGCAGATCGCCGCCGAGTTGCAGAAGATCGGCGGCGGCCTCTCCGCCGGGCTCGACCCGGATCGGCTGATGCTCTCGGGCACCGGCCTGGCCACCGGTCTGGACCGGCTGCTGGAGATCCTCGCCGAGGTGCTCACCGGCGCCAACTACCCGGCCGAGTGGGTGGCCACCGAACGCGACCGCATGGTCGACGGCATCCAGGTCGCCCGCAGTCAGCCGGCCCACCTGGTCCGTACCGCGCTGCTCAAGCGGATCTACGGCAAGCACCCGTACGCGGTGCAGACGCCGGAGCCGGAGCAGGTACGCGCGGTCCGGCCGGCGGCCCTGCGTACGCTGCACGCCCAGCGGGTGCATCCGGCCGGTGCGGTCCTCGTGCTGGTCGGCGACGTACGGCCGGAGCGGGCCCTGGACGCGGCCGAGAAGGCACTCGGCGGCTGGAACGGCGACGGACACTCCGCCGCGCCGCCGCCTGCCCCGCCACTGGTGCCCGGTCCGCTGCTGCTGATCGACCGGCCCGGCTCGGTGCAGTCGTCGCTGCGGATGGCGTTGCCGGCGGTGCCGCGTACCCATCCCGACCACGCCGCACTGCAACTGGCCAACCTGATCTTCGGTGGCTACTTCTCCTCACGCTGGGTGGAGAACATCCGGGAGGACAAGGGCTACACGTACGGCCCGCACTCGGTGGTGGAGCATTCGGTGGCCGGTTCGCTGCTGGTGGCCGCCGCCGAGGTGGCCACCGAGGTGACCGCACCGGCGCTGCTGGAGACCCACTACGAGTTGGGTCGGCTCGCCACCCTGGCACCGAGCGAGGAGGAGTTGGAGCAGGCCCGGCAATACGCCCTCGGCACCCTCCAGCTGGGGGTCTCCACCCAGGCCGGGCTGGCGTCGCTGGTCAGTGCCTACGCCGGCAACGGACTGCGCCTGGACTTCCTGTCCGAGCACGCGGCCCGACTGGCCAAGGCGACCGTCGACGACGTCGCCGCGGTGGCGGCCCGGTATCTCGCCCCGTCGCGGGCGGTCACCGTGCTGCTCGGTGACGCCGAGCGGATCGCGGACTCACTGGGCACCCTGACCTCGATCGAGACCGCGCCGGTGCCGGCATGATCCCGCGAGCTGCCACCCGCTCGGGCGGTGGCACCGGTTGGGGCGGGGTCGGGCAGGGCATCGGATCGGGCGGTGAGGTCGCTCCGCCGCTGGCCCGTTCCACGCTGGACCGGGCGGCGCATCGGCGTACCGACACCGACTGGCTGGCCCGGGCCTGGGCCGGGGCACGGGTGCTGGTGCTGGACGTCGAGGCCGGTGGACGCGCCCTGGTGCGTACGGACACCGACCTGCCGAGCCTGGTCCTCGTCGAGGCCGACGGCCTGCCGCCGGAACTCGCTGCCGAGGCGATGTTCCTGGGCGTGGAGCCGGACGGCGTGCCGGTGTTCTGCGTACACACCGAACTGCCCATCGCGCCGGACACCCGGGCGGCCAACCTGCGGCAGATCGGGCACCTGCTCGGTGACCGCGACGCCGGCCTGTTCACCACGGCGCTGGCGTTGACCAACTGGCACCTGCGGCACCTGTACCACCCTGTCACGGGCGAGCCGACCCGGACGAACGAGGGGGGCTGGTCCCGCGTGGACAGCCGGGGTGAGCGGATCTGGCCGCGTACCGATCCGGCGATGATCGTGCTGGTGCACGACGGTGTCGACGGCGTCGACGGGCGGTGCCTGCTCGGCAACAACGCCAGTTGGCCGAGCACCCCCGGGCAGCGCCGCTTCTCCTGCCTGGCCGGCTATGTGGAGCCCGGTGAGTCGGCCGAGGCGACGGTGCTGCGGGAGGTCCACGAGGAGGTCGGCGTCCCGGTCACCGACGTCAGGTACGTGACAAGTCAGGCGTGGCCGTTTCCCGGTTCGTTGATGCTCGGGTTCCTGGCGACCGCGGATCCGGCGCATCCGGTACGGGTCGATGCCGCCGAGATCGCCGAGGCCCGCTGGTTCACCCGGCAGGAGATCGGCGCGGCGCTGGCCGGCCGGCCGGTGGACGTGGGCGGTGCCGAGCTGCGCCTGCCCCCACCGTCGTCGATCGCGTTGTTCCTGATCCACCGCTGGTTCGACGGCCACTGCTGAGCCGGGCGGAACCCGTCGGGGGAGTGTGCGGCCCCGACCCGTGACCGTCGTTGCCGCGACGGTCACGGGCCGGGGACACGGGCCGTCGTGGTCGGCTGGGTGAGGAACGCGGCGGGGGAGCCGGTCGACCACGACGGACGAGTGTGGGTGTCAGCTGCCGGGGTCGGGACGGGTCTGCCCTGGGTCGTCCAGCGGCAGCACCTTGATCCGCTGTCTGCCGGAACGTACGGCGCCGACCGTGGCGAACGCGCGGGCCAGCACGAAGGCGGCGTCGCGGTCTTCGGCGTGCACGACCTGGCGGCGCGGCTCGGGTCGGGTGGTCTCGTCCCGCAGCCGGTGGCCTTCGGCCCAGGCTGCCGTGATGTCGGCTTCGGCGGCGGCGCGGATGCTGGTGCGAACGATCAGGAACCGCATATGGGTCTCCGGATGTGCCGCGACGGGTGGAGTTGGTGGAACTTCCACGTCAGGTGCATCCGTCATGCTACGCCGCAATCGCATCTCATCAAGTGGAACGCTCGGATTGGGGCGCAGGCTCGTCCGATCATCCGACCCCTGCTCGTCGGGCTCGCCGAACGACAAGGGGCCGCCGGCACCGACGCCGGCGGCCCCATCGGGCGTACGCGAATTCGGCTCAGTTCAGATCGAACTGCCCGTTCTTGGCGCCGGAGATGAAGCCCAGCCAACCGGCCCGGTTGAACAACAGCACCGGACCACCGCGGTCCTTGCTGTCGCGCAGTGCCACCGCCGCGGGGCCGTTGCGCAGCGGCGCTACCTCGACGCAGTTGGAGGTCTGGCTGCGCGTGCTGGTACGCCAGGGCGCGTCGGCGAGTTGGGCGAGGACGGAGGTGTTGCGGATCTCGTTCATCGTTGTGCTCCTGAGGTCGATCGACACCGACGAGTGGCTGGACTGTCGTGCGGTGTTGCCTCACCGTTCCGTCAGGCGCCCGGCGGAGCCGCGGCGCTGGGTCGGCGCCGTTGCCGAACCACCTACCACGGTGGACGGGACCACCGCCTCGGACAGCCGTCCCGCCGACTCCATCAGCCAGGAAACGGTGTCCGTTGCGGACAGCGCCGCCGTGCATAGCCACTCGAACGCCACTTTATAGCGATTTAGGGCGATTACCTCGGTCGACATGACGTCGGTGAAGCCACCTTCGATGGCCAGCGTCTCCGGATCGAGCGGGTCGGCGAACCGGTAGAGGGAGAACGCCGTCGGCGGCAGGTACCACTGGCCGATCGGCGTGTCGCGCGGCAGCACGTGCAGCGTGACGTTCGGCAGCATGGCCAGCTCGCACAGCTGCGTCATCTGCTCCCGGAGCACCTCGGGCGGCCCGGCCCGGTGACTGAGCGCCGCCTCCTCCAGGACCGCCGTGTAGCGGGGCGCGTCGGTGTCCCGGGTGAGCAACGACTGCCGGGCCAGTCGTGCCTTGATCTCGGTGTCGATGTCCTCACCGGCCTCCGGATCGCCGGCCTCCCGGTCGACCTGCCAGGCGGAGGTGATCCGCATCCGGGCGTACCCGATGGTCTGCAACAGCCCTGGCACCAGGACCGGGTTGTACTCGGAGATCTCGACGCAACCCGCCTCCAGTTCGGCGAAGCTGCGCTGCTGGCGGGTCATGGCCGGGAAGTTCTTCAACCAGCCACGGATGTCGCCCGCTTCCTGCGTGATGCCGAGCAGTTCGGCCCGTAGCGTCGCATCGACCTGGTAGAGGTCGAGCAGGTCCCGGACGTCCTGCGGGTCCGGCCGGCTGCGTCCGTTCTCCAGCCGGGACAGCTTCGACGCGGAGGCCCAACCGATGTGGTCGATGACCTGGTCCCCGGTCAGGCCGGCGGCCTCGCGCAGACGACGCAGCTCAAGGCCGAGCCGGCGACGGCGCAGGATCGGGCCGGGTGAG
Organism: Micromonospora fiedleri; assembly: GCF_016774385.1. Lineage (NCBI taxonomy): Bacteria > Bacillati > Actinomycetota > Actinomycetes > Micromonosporales > Micromonosporaceae > Micromonospora > Micromonospora fiedleri. The sequence continues at coordinate 354,222 of NZ_JAETXL010000005.1, read as the reverse complement.
GCTGGAGGCACGGTGTCCTCTTTTCCGTCGACCGCCGCAGACGCGACGGTAACTGTATGAAAGTCGCCCCCCACGGTCAGTATGGACGTCGCGACCGGCGCCGGAGGTTCCGGCGGAGGGCGTGTCTCCAGAATTGCGCAGACCCGACACCGGAGGGGCCCCGCCGTGACCTGCGGCGCTCCGGGGTGGGGCGTCTGCCGCGCCCGTCGCGCCACCCCCGGAGGGATCAATGCGCACCGTCCTGAGACGCCCGGACTTCCGCCTGCTCTTCGGCGGACTGCTGGCCAGCATGATCGCCGAGTCGATGCTGCTGCTGGCACTCGCCATCTGGGTGAAGGACCTGACCGGATCGGACGCCCTCGCCGGCGCCATCATCTTCGTGATCATCGCCCCGCGGGTGCTCGCACCACTGGTCGGCTGGGTCGTCGACCGGTACCCCCGGCGTCGTGTCTTCGTGGTCACCAACCTCGCCATGGCGGTGCTGCTCACCCCGCTCCTCGCGGTGCGCGACGCGGGCGACATGTGGATCATCTACGGGGTGGCCGCGCTCTACGGCCTGGCCAACCTCACGGTCGGCGTGGTGCTCAGTCGACTGATCCGGGAACTCGTCCCCACCGACCTGCTCGGTGAGGCCAACGGGGTGCTCCAGACGGTGCGCCAGGGCCTGCGGCTGGTCGGCCCGCTGGCCGGTGCCGGGCTCTACGCGCTGGTCGGTGGCGGCATGCTGGCCGCCGTCGGGATTGTCGGGTTCCTGATCGCCGCCGTCGTGGTGGGCGGGCTACCCCTCGCCGAGCCGGCTGAGGACCCGGCCGAGGAAGGCTCGGTCACCCGGCGCTGGCGGGTCCAACTCGTCGCGGGTCTGCGTCACCTCGTCGACGAGCCGGCGATCCGGCGGGCACTTGTCGGCTACGGGCTCGGCTCGCTGGTGATGGGCTTCACCGAGTCGCTCATCTTCGCGTACGTCGATCAGGGTCTGGGCCGGGACGCGGCGTTCGTCGGAGTGCTGGTCACCGTGCAGGGCGTCGGCGGTCTGGTCGGCGGTCTGGTCTCGGCCGCCGTGCTGCGTCGGGTCGGCGAGGTGGGCACGCTCGCCGCCGGCGTCGCGTTCTTCGGGCCGGCCGCGTTGGCGCTGGCGTACCCGAACATGTGGCTCGGGTTCGCCGCCGTGCTGATGGCCGGTGTGTCGCTGCCGCTGACCATGGTCGGCCTGCACACGCTGGTGCAGCGACGTACCCCGCCCGAGGTGCTCGGCCGGGCCGCCGCCGCGGCCGAGGCGGTGACCCGGGTGCCGCAGGCGCTCTCGATCGGTGCCGGCGCCCTGGTCGTCGGCGTGCTCGACTACCGGTTGGTGTTCGTCGCGGTCGGGCTGGTCACCCTGCTCGCCGCCGCGTACCTCTGGCGTGGACGCCAGCTCAGCCCGCCGGCCGGGCAGCCGGCGCGCCCTCGCATCCCGGCACCGCGCCCCGCCCCCGAAGATCGGAAGAACGGAAGTACGGCCGTTTCGACGGTACGGCGGTGAGCACGCCGATCAGACACCGCCATTCCGGCGAACCTGGTCCAACCCCGGGATCTGATCATTTCTCCACCTTGCAGCGGGCCTGGCCGAAACACCTCCTCCAGACGCCGAACATCCGACGGAGTGTCGCCGGTCACGTCCTGCACATTCGACGGAACTTGACATTGGCGCTTGACCTGCGAAAACAGCCCTCGTTCAATGATCACACCACACGGCCTTCCGCTCGGAAGGTTGCAGCCAGGCCAGCACGTAGCGCGCGATGGACGCGACAGGCGCACGGGGCCGCGACGATGTCTGGCTGGACGCTGCCGCACCACACCTCAGAAGGGACGTCACAACTGTGACCAGACCACGCCGCCGCCATGTGGCCCTGATCGCCGCGCTACTCCTCGCCCCCATGGTGGCGCCCGGGGTGGCCAACGCGAACGCGAACGGGCCGTTCGTCCCGCCGGGCCAGGGGGCACCCAACCGTTCCTCGCAGCTCAGCGCCGCTGAGGTCTCCGCCGAAATGCACGCGCTGGCGGCCCGCAGCAAGGGTGCCCTCCGGATCGAGGAGGTCGGCCGCAGCGGCCAGGGCCGTCCGCTGGAGGTCGCCTTCATCGGCACCGGCGAGACCCGGGTCTGGATCCAGGGCCGGATCCACGGCAACGAGCCCTACGGCGCCGAAGCCGCGCTGAGCTTCCTGAAGACCCTGGTCTCCGGTGGGAAGCAGACGCGTGAGGTGCTGAGCAACATCAGCTTCGCGATCATCCCGATCTACAACCCGGACGGCTTCGAGGCCTACCAGCGGCAGGACGTCATCAACCGCATCGACCTCAACCGCGACTGGGGCGTCGACCGGCAGATCTTCGACCAGATCAACACCGTCCGGGCCGGCCGTGGCGAGGCACCGCTGCCCGAGCGCACCTTCAACAACTACACCCAGTACCGCGCCGTCGAGTCGCAGGCCTTCTGGTACGCCTGGGCCGACTTCCGCCCGCACCACATGATCGACCTGCACCACCAGGGCACCTACTACGTCGGCGACAGCACCGACGAGATGACCACCTTCTCGGTGGGCATCTCGCTCGACCCCGGCATGCTCAGCCAGAGCCAGTGGGACACCGTCCGCCGGATGGGCGTGCTGGCCGCGGACGCCGCTGACAAGAGCGGCGTGGTCACCACCACGCTCTACCCGTACATCAACATCCCGGAGGGCGTCGTCTCCTCCGCCATGCTCAACGGCCCCGGCCCGCGTGGCGAGTACGCCAACTGGCGCAGCAACGCGATGTTCTTCGAGTCGCGCGGCGGCATCGGCCACAAGAGCAGCGGCTACATCATCAAGCAGAACGTCGACGGCCTCTGGGCCATCGTCAACGCGATGAGCGACGGCACCCTGGCGAACGTGGACGCCGACCGGTACGGCGAGATCCCGGCCCGTGGCGCCACCATCACCACCTGCATCAAGTTCCCGAACCAGTGTGACTTCTGATCCTTCGCACTGACTGACAGCAGTGGCGGTCCACCCCGCACCGGGGTGGACCGCCACTGGCGTTGTCAGGCGGCGATCGTCGTCAGGCCGCGATGCCGGCCAGGTGCTGCTTGACCTGGACGATCGTCGGGTTGGTCAGCGCACTGCCGTCGGCGAAACGCAGCGTGGGGACCGTCTGGTTACCGCCGTTGACGCTCATCACGAAGTCGGCGGCGGCCGGATCCTGCTCGATGTCGACCACCTGGTAGGCGATCCCCTCCCGGTCGAGCTGCGACTTCAGCCGGTGGCAGTAGCCGCACCAGGGCGTCGAGTACATCGTCAGCATGTCCAGATCCTCCCACGTCGGGCCCGGCTGGTCGCTGACCAGGCTCGGGCTATCCGCTGCAACGTCCGGGGCAGCTGAGACAATTCCCCGTTGTGGTGGTCAACTCCCCGTCCGAACGCGTGCTCGCCGGTCTCGACCCGGAGCAACGCTCGGCGGTCACCGCCCCCGCCGGGCCGGTCTGCGTACTGGCCGGTGCCGGCACCGGCAAGACCCGGGCGGTCACGTCGCGGATCGCGTACCGGGCGTTGACCGGTGAGATCTCGGCCCGGCACGTGCTCGCGGTCACCTTCACCGCCCGGGCCGCCGCCGAGTTGCGACACCGGCTCGCGCAGCTGGGCGTGGCCGGGGTGCAGGCCCGCACCTTCCACGCGGCGGCGTTGCGTCAGGTGCGCTACTTCGCGCCCCGGCTGCTCGACGGCCGGGCCATGCCCGAGCTGCTGGACAGCAAGGTCCGGCTGGTCACCCTGGCCGCCGCCCGGGCCGGCCTGCGTGCCGACCGGACCGCCGCCCGCGACCTCGCCGGTGAGATCGAGTGGGCCAAGTCCAGCCTGGTCGAGCCGGGGGAGTACGTGGTGGCCGCGGCCAAGGCGCTGCGCGAGACGCCGCACGAGCCGGTCAAGGTGGCCGAGGTCTTCGCCGCGTACGAGAAGCTCAAGCGGACCACCGGGGTGATCGACTTCGAGGATGTGCTGCGGGCCGCGGTCTGGGGCATCGAGGAGCACGCAGACGTCGCCGAGCAGGTCCGCAACCAGTACCGGCACTTCGTCGTCGACGAGTACCAGGACGTCAACCCGTTGCAGCAGCGGCTGCTGGACGCCTGGCTGGGCGGCCGCGACGACGTGACAGTGGTCGGTGACGCCAGCCAGACGATCTACTCGTTCACCGGGGCGACCTCGTCGTACCTGGTCGACTTCCCGCGCCGGCACCGCGGCGCGACAGTGGTCCGGTTGGTCCGCGACTACCGGTCCACCCCGCAGGTGGTCGGTCTGGCCAACGCGGTCATCTCGCAGGCGCGGGGCACCGAGGCGCGGCTGCGGCTGGAGCTGGTCGGCCAGCGCCCCGCCGGCCCGGCACCCGAGGTGCGGATCTTCACCGACGAGGCGGCCGAGGCCAACGCGGTGGCGGCGCGCTGCCGGGCCCTGGTCGACGCCGGTACCCCGGCCCACGAGATCGCGGTGCTGTTCCGCACCAATGCCCAGTCCGAGGCGTACGAGAAGGCGCTCGCCGAGTCGGGCGTGCCGTACGTGGTGCAGGGGGCCGACCGGTTCTTCGAGCGGCCCGAGGTACGCCAGGCGATGGTGGCGATGCGCGCGGCCACCCGGTCGATCCCCGGCGAGACACCGTTGGCGGCGGCGGTGGTCGAGGCGCTGGCCGCTGTCGGCTGGACACCCGACTCGCCCCCGCCCGGTGGCGCCGCCCGGGAGCGCTGGGAGGCGCTCGCCGCGCTTGTCCAACTCGCCGAGGAGTACGCGGCCACTCCGCAGTTGATGCCGCTCGGTGCGGCGGCCATCGTCGAGCGTCCGGTCACCCTTGCCGACTTCACCGACGAGTTGGCCCGGCGGGCCGCACAGCAGCACGCGCCGACCGTGGACGGGGTCACCCTGGCCTCCCTGCACTCCGCCAAGGGGCTGGAGTGGGACGCGGTGTTCCTGGTCGGCCTGGCCGAAGGCACCCTGCCCACCACGTACGCGCGTACCGCCGAGCAGGTCGAGGAGGAGCGGCGGCTGCTCTACGTCGGCATCACCCGGGCTCGTCAGTGGCTCTGGTTGTCGTACGCCTCGGCCCGCTCGCCGGGCGGACGGGCCCGGCGGCCCTGCCGTTTCCTGCCCCAGCTGTCGGCGTCCGGTACGACGGAACGGGCCGGTGGCACCCGACCGGCCCCCGGCGCCCAGCGGAGTGCCACTCGGATCGTCTCCTGTCGGATCTGCGGCACGACCCTGCTCGCCGGGCCCGACCGCAAGCTCGGGCGGTGCGCGACCTGTCCCTCCGATATCGACGACGAGCTGCACGAGCGGCTGCGCGAGTGGCGGTCCCGGGTAGCGCAGACGCAGAAGGTGCCCGCCTACGTCGTCTTCACCGACGCCACGCTTGTCGCGCTCGCCGAACGACGTCCGGGGCGGGCCGAGGAACTCGTCGCCATTGCCGGCATCGGTCCCCGCAAGTTGGGCCTCTACGGCGAGGCGGTGCTGGCGCTGGTGAAGGGCGCGGCAGTCGACGAAATCTGCTCGTAGAAAACTTTTTGAATCTGCCCGTTAATTCGTTTGCCCTCGCGCGGTCGGCGGGCATAGCCTCAGAACACACCTCGGCGGGGGCCCTGTTCGGGCTGCTCAACCGGGGAATGTCCGAGTCGATTACGAGTGAACGTCAAAGGAGGTGGCACCGATGGAGAGCTACATCAACGAGCGTCCGACGGCGCTGCCCGTTGCCGTCGCTCCGCTGTCGGCTGCCCTGACTCTGGCCGCGGCACCACTGTCGGTCGGTCGGGTTAGCGTCGCCGCCGCGCGACCGTGGGCTCCGCAGGTGCACCGGGTCGAGGTTCAGGCCGAGCTGATCCTCGCACCGACGCAGCGTGGGCTCCAGGGGATCAGTGGCTTCACGGGCAAGGGCGTCGATGGCGCCGTCAAGCGGATGGACGTCCGCGGTGTTCCACCTCGAGGTAGACCGGTCTGACCATCAGACCACCGGCTCACCTTGAGGCCGCGGAACCCGCATACCGGGATCCGCGGCCTTAGTTTTTTGGCACCGCCGAAGTACGTCCGACCAGCGATCCACGAGATCGAGATGAGAGAGAGGTGACCGGGAGATGAGTCTGGCGTTGGCCCCGCTCGACCTGAACGTCGAGATCGAGGCGAACCTGCCCTGCCGGAAGTTCGACCCCGACCTGTGGTTCTCCGACTCACCCACCGACCTGGACGTGGCCAAGACGCTCTGCGGGGACTGCCCGCTGCGGGTCGAGTGCCTCGCCGGTGCGGTCGAGCGGGCCGAGCCCTGGGGCGTCTGGGGTGGCGAGATCTTCGAGCGTGGCGCGGTCGTCCCGCGCAAGCGGCCCCGTGGCCGTCCGCGCAAGGAGGACCTCGCCCGCGACGCCGCACTGCGGGTCGAGGCCGAGGCGCGGTTGGCGGCCAACGGGCTTGCCACCTCGCGCAACGCCGTCCGGCTGGCGGCCTGACATGTTCCCGAACCGAATCCGTACCGCCGGTGTCGCACCGGCCGAGAGAAAGCCGAAATCCATGCTGCACCTGCTGAGCGGAGTCGCCGAGATGCAACTACTCAACGAAGCGTTGTCGAGGGCTCGAATGCTCCGGCCTCAGGCCGGTCGCACCACCACGAGCACTGAGGCAACCCGATCCGCCCGTACCGTCGCCATGGCCAGCCGCAACCGGTCGGCCCGCGAACTGGGCGTCCTGTAGTACCAGCAACCGAACCGGCGGGCGAGGACCTGACAAGGTCTTCGCCCGCCGACGTATCTGCGGAGGGGGTCAGCTGACCGCCGCGAAGCCGGGCAGCCAGCGTTCCATGATGCCGCGGTACGGCGCCTTGGCCTCCAGTTGGCACAGCACGCCGATCGACCCGAGCGTCACCCGGTGGATGAGCAGGTACGACGGCGGCAGGTTGAGCTGCCGACTGAACTGGTACGCCGGTGAGCGCGGATTCGCCAGCCGGGCGGCCTCGCCCCGCAGCCAGGCCCGGGTGAACCGGAACTCGTCGGTGGCGATCGGTTCGAGCATCGGGCGCAGGAAGTCCAGCAACGCCTGGCCGTCGACCGGAGCGTCGGCGCTGACGAAGCCCTCGGCCCGCAGGCCCGCCACCACCTTGTCGGCGTCGCCGCGCAGGGCCAGCCCCGCGATGCGGCCGATCGGTTCCGGGGTGCCCTCCGGCATCCGCGCCACCGCACCGAAGTCGATCACCGCGAGCCGGCCGTCCGGCAGCAGCCGGAAGTTGCCCGGATGGGGATCGGCGTGCAGCAGCCCGGCCCGCATCGGGGCCGACAGGTGCAGGGTGGCCATCAGCCGACCCGCCTCGTCGCGTTGCTGCTCGCTGCCGTCGCGGATGATGTCGGCCAGCGGGGTGCCCTCCACCCACTCGGTGACCAGGACCCGGGGTGAGGCGGAGAACACCGTCGGCACGTAGATCTCGGAGTCGTCCGCGTACGCAGTGGCGAAGGCCCGTTGTGACTCTGCTTCCAGCTCGTAGTCCAACTCCTCGGTGATCCGCTCGCGCAGCTCGGTCAGCAGCGGCTTGATGTCCAGCCCCGGCTGGATGGCCCGGAACATCCCACCCAGTCGGGAGAGCTGCTTGAGGTCGGCGAGCAGGGCGTCACCGGCACCCGGGTACTGGATCTTGACGGCGACGTCACGGGTCGTGTCGTCCGGCATCCGCCACACCGCGCGGTGCACCTGACCGATGCTGGCCGCGGCGGCCGGCGAGTCGTTGAAGCTGTCGAAGCGGTCCCGCCAGGCCGGGCCGAGCTGCTCGGCCAGCACCCGGTGCACGCTGGCGGCCGGCAGCGGTGGCGCGGCCTCCTGCAGCTTGGTCAGGGCCTGCCGGTACGGCGCGGCGACCTCCTCCGGCAGCGCGGCCTCGAAGACCGACAGCGCCTGACCGAACTTCATCGCCCCGCCCTTGAGCTGACCGAGGACGCTGAACAGCTGCTCGGCGGTGCGCTGTTGGATCTCCGCCGAGATCACGTCGGAGGCGAGCCCGGTGACGCGCTTTCCCATGCCGAGGACGGTCCGACCGGCGAAGCCGAGCGGCAGAGCGGCGAGCTTGGCGGTCCGGGAGACGGCGCGGCGCGGGATGTCGGTCACCTGGCCATTGTTACTGACTCTGCACCCTCGTTGCTGCCGTGCGGCCGGGCTGGCCACCGGACGTCCGGGTGCGCGAGCATCCGCAGCGGGGATGCGGCGGCCAGTGGCGCCGCCGCAGATTGCCCGGGGACGCGATCTCGATCGCTGCGCCGAGGGTTTCCGGGGTGCCGCCGTCCAGCTGGTGCAGCGCCTCGCCCACCGCGAACGCGGTGGCCGCCAGCAGGATGCTCGCCGCGCAACTCGGTGCGGCCGGGCGGCTGGCCAGCTGGGCGGCCAGCGCCGGCCAGTCGGGGTCGCGGTCGGTGCGGTGCAGGTCGAGGCAGCCCAGGCAGGGGCCGTCGGGTGGCCGGACCAGTGGCCCGATCACCGGGACACCTTCCCGCAGGTCGACCATCAGGTGTGGTTGTCGCCGTTGGGCGTGTCCGGCGGCCAGGAGCGGGGCAGGCCGGTCGGCACCCAACTGGATCACCAGGTCGGGTCGTGGTCGGCGTAGCGCGCTGGTGCCGGTGCCGGGTGCCGACCGGGCCACGGCGGCCTGGACCGCCCGGCCGAGTGGTCGGCCGATCTCACCGGCCGTGATGCCGGTGCCGACCAGGTCGATCGGCCGGACGCAGCCGGGCAGGTCGGGATGGACGTGGCCGACGCCGGCCTGGGCCAGGGCGACGGCGATGGCGGCACCGAGCGGGCCGACGCCGGTGACCGTGACCCGGCTGGCCAGTCGGCGCCGGAGCACCTGAGCGGGAGTGCCGGGAAGTCGGGCGGCGGCGAGCGCCAGCGCGGCGGCCTCGGTAACCAGCCGGGCCCGGCGCGGCCCGGTCAGCTCGCGGGGCACCAGGGTGTGCAGGGGGACCACCAGGCCGGCGGTACGAAGGGCGTCGAGCAGGGTGCGGGCGTACTCCGTCCGGGCACCGGCTCCGGTCAGCACCTGCCGTTCGCTGTGCGTGCCGTCGAGCAGGTCGAGCAGCCCGGCGGTCCTGGGGTCCGCGATCTCCACGAGGACGGCCCGTTCCTGGTCGAGCCCGAGTTGCAGGGTGTGCCGGTCGCGCCAGAGGCGGCTGAGCCCGGGCAACAGGGTGGGACGCGGTGACGGCGGGGAAGGCGGCATGGGTACGAATAGTGACCGAGTCCATGCGTTGCGTCGATCGTTGTCCACAGGTGGCCAGCTTCAGATCCAGGGCTGTCCACAGGATTTGGCGAGATATCCACAACCAGCGGGTAACCAGAGTCGGTCGTCCGACAGTAAGCGAAAACGCGAACGGGGGTGGCCGTCGGCCACCCCCGTTCGTCGAGCGCGTACGTCAGACCTTGGCCTTGCCCAGGATGCGGTTCACTGTTGTGCCACACACCGGACACTTGCCCTTGGCCATGTTCATGCCGGTCTTCGAGACCTCGACGCGGCCTTCGAAGTCCCGCTTCTCCTTGCACTTGACGCAGTAACCGTTGTAGGTCTGGGCCTGGTCGGCCACGTTGCCCTCCTCGTCTCGTCCGCCGGTCGATACCGGTCCGGCGGGTTTCCGGCGGCGGTCGCGTACGGCGCCCGGCGCTGGTGTTTTCCCGCGGCCACCCACGTGACCGCTGGTTGGCGGACCCTACCCAGGTGTGGGCGGTTCCATGTCAGCTGCGCTTTGCCACTGTGAGCAAGGCGACGTCGAGAGTGTGCACGCCGAATCGGGCCAGATCAGTCAGTTTCGCGGGGACACGCCGACCGGGAGCCCGCAAATGCGCTGGTGATGCCGGTGCGCGGGGGGTGAGGCCCCGACTCGGCCGCCGCTGCGATGATCACTTAGAGTCGTGGGAGCGGCGACCTTACCGCTCGGCGCTCACCACGAAGGGTGATCGTGGCACCTGGGCCAGACTTTTTTTAGGACTCCTGGCAATCAATTATCACTTTTCGGACGCGTGTCCGGGGTTGACCCTTGCGGACCCCTGGTCACAACGCATTAGCTTGCCATCGTGACAGCAAACCGAGGCTGCGCGGTCCACTGATGGCTGGGCCGCGGAAGCCGGTCGTCGAGGTACGGCGCAGCCAGCGCCGGCGACGCACGGTGTCCGCCTACCGCGACGGTGAGCGCGTCGTCGTCCTCATCCCGGACCAGTTCTCCCGGGCCGAGGAGAGCGAGTGGGTCGACCGGATGCTCGCCCGGCTCGCAGCCCGGGAGGGCCGCCTGGCCCGTTCCGACGCTGAGCTGCTGGACCGCGCCGACCGGCTGATCAATCTCTACCTCGCCGAGTACGGCAAACAGGCGCTTCCGGCAATCGTCCGGTGGGTGAGCAACCAGAACGGCCGCTGGGGCTCCTGCACCCCGGCGGACCGGTCCATCCGGTTGTCGCACCGGCTCCAGGACATGCCCGACTGGGTCATCGACTACGTGCTGCTGCACGAACTCGTGCACCTCATCGTGCCCAGTCACAACGCCCAGTTCTGGGCGCTGGTCGGCAGGTACCCGAAAACCGAACGCGCCCGAGGCTATCTGGAAGGCGTGGCCGCCGTCTCCGGCACCCCCTGACGCCCGTGAGCGCGTCGGTCCGGCTCCGCGTAGGGTCGGAGGATGCCCCGACGTGTGGTGGTGGCCCTGCTCGCGCCGATCAGCTGGTCGCCGCCCGGCATCGACCCGGTGCACTGGCGTACGGCGCTCGCCGAGGACGTGGTGGACCTGCTGGCCACGCTCAACGAGGTGGACACCGCAGTGGCGGTCACCCCGGCCGACCGCTGGCTGGCCGACGCCGTGATCTGGCCCGGCACCAGCGTCTACGAGGTGCCCGAACCGACCCCGAACGCCGTCTTCGCCGCCCTGACCAGCACCACCGCCCCGGCCGCCGATGCTGGGCCGGTCGGCGGTGCCGGGCCCGGGGCGGGTGACGGGCGGCCGTCGGGGCCGTACGAACAGGCGGCGGTGATCGCGGGGGACGCTCCCGACCTGCCGGGGCTCACCATCGGCAAGCTGTTGCGTCCGCTGACCAGCCGTCCGTTCGCGGTCGCCCCGGCCGAGGGTGGGTCCGGCCTGCTGGGTGTGGCGGCCCGGCTACCCGTACCGCCCTGGCTGCCGCCGCTGGACCTGGACGCCACGGTGCCCGCGACCGTCCGCGCGGCGGCACCCCGCCCAGGCGACCTGGCGGTCACCCCGTCCTGGCACCGACTACGCGGCCCCGCGGACCTGCCCCGACTCGACCCCGCCCTCGCTGGCTGGGAAAACACCCGCACCCTACTGTCCGACGCGGTCTGACCAGGCGTACGTCGACGGGGCGAACCTCAACGCGCACTCGATCTGGGATCGAGTGGCCTGAAGGACATCCGAAGCCACTCGATCCCAGATCGAGCGTGATCTTGCGCTGGACGAGCGTGATCCTGGCGACAGTGGGCTCGGATCAGAGTCGCGCCCGGTGGTCAGGACGGGGTGTCGCCGCCCTTGGGGTCGTCGTCGCGGCGGTCCTGCTCGCCCGGGGCCTTCTCCTCCGGGCCGCCGGGGGCGGTGAAGTCGAAGTTCTCCAGCTCGGTCATCAGGTCGACGTCGGCCATGGCGAAGGCCACCGGGTCGGCGAAGTCCTCGTCGGAGGGCAGCAGGTCCGGGTGGCCCCAGAGCGCGTCCCGGCCGCCGATGCCCCGGTGCTCGGTGAGCGCCGCCCAGAGCGCCGCGGCCTCCCGCAGTCGACGGGGGCGCAACTCCAGCCCGACCAGTGCGGCGAAGGTCTGCTCGGCCGGCCCACCGGCGGCCCGGCGCCGACGGAACGCCTCGCCCAGCGCGACCACGTTCGGCAGCCGGCCGGCCGCCGCGCCGTCCACCACGTGGCAGACCCAACCCTCGACCAGGGCCAGAGCGGTCTCCAGCCGGGCCAGGGACGCCTTCTGCGTCGGGCTGTCCTCCGGGGTGAAGATGCCTTCCAGGGCGATAGCCTGCATCGACTCGGGGTCGGTGGGGTCGACCCGACCCATCGCCTCCTCGATCGCCTCCCGGTTCACCCGGATGCCGGCGGCGTACGTCTCCACGGCGTTCAGCACGTGCCCGCGCAGCCACGGCACGTGCTCGAAGAGCCGCTGGTGCGCCGCCTCACGCAGCGCCACGTAGAGGCGTACCTCGTCCTCGGGGAGTTCGAGGCCCTCGCCGTAGCTGCGGATGTTGGCCGGGATCAGCGCGGCGGTGCCGGCCGGGCCGAGCGGTAGGCCGATGTCACCGGCGGAGAGCACCTCCGCGGCGAGCGAGCCGAGGGCCTGGCCGAGCTGGCCGCCGAAGAGCGCGCCGCCCAGCGTCGCGACCATCGACTGCATCGGGCCGAGCTGGGCGCGGGCCTCCGGTGGCACCAGGTCACCCATCGCGCCGACCATCCGGCTGGCGACCGGGTCGCACAGCTTGCGCCAGACATCGAGCGTCTTGAAGATCCATTCGTTGCGGTTCCAGGCCACCACGGTCCGGATGCCGGAGGGCAGCGCGGAAGCCGGCTCCAGCCAGAGGTCGGCGATGCGCAGCGCCTCCTCGACGGCGTTGCGTTCGTACGGCGAGACCGCCGGGTCGCCTGCCGCGGCGAGCTGGCTGGCCGCGACCTGACGGGCCAGGTCCCAGTTGACCGGCCCGCTTCCCGGCGCGGAGAGCAGGTGCTGCAACTGCGACATGAACTGCTGCATCTGCGCGGGGTCGTTGGGGTCGGGCGGCTGCCCACCCGGTAGCGCGAAACCGAACGGAATATCAGGCACGACGTCTACGGTACGCGTGCCGCAGCCCAGGTGGCCCGCGCCGCTGTTGCGCTGAGGGCGAAGTCGCCGTCGTGCCGCCCGGACGCCGTGTCCCACCTCGGTACGCTCTGCCGCATGAGACGTCGAGGCGTGACCGTCCTGCTCGGTGCTCTGCTCACCGCCCTGCTCAGCATCGGGGTGCTCGCTGCGCCCGTCCCGTACGTGGTGCTCGGTCCCGGTCCGACCGTCGACACGCTCGGGCAGGAGGACGGCAAGGAGGTGATCCAGGTTTCCGGCCGGGAGACCTCCACCTCCACCGGTCAGCTCCGGTTGACCACGGTCGGCGTGCAGCCCAACGTGAAGCTGCGCTCGGCCATCCAGGGTTGGCTCGACGACGATCAGGCGGTGGTGCCGCGCGAGCTGGTCTACCCGCCGGGGGAGACCCGGGAGCAGGTCGAGCAGCGCAACGCCGAGGACTTCCAGGTCTCGCAGACCAGCGCGGAGACCGCCGCGCTGCGCAAGCTCGGGTACGAGGTCCAGGTCGTGGTCAAGGGAGTGTCCGCCGACGGCCCGGCGGCCGGGTTGCTCCAGGAGGGTGACGTGATCACCTCCGTGGACGGCGAGGCGGTGCCGCTGGCCTCCCGGCTGACCGAACTGATCAGGGCGAAGCCGGCCGGCACGCCGCTGCGGGTCGGCTTCACCCGCGACGGGGTGGCCGACACCGCCACGATCACCAGCCGGGAGATCGACGGTCGCCCCCGCATCGGCGTCGACATCGGCCAGCAGCAGCCGCACCCGTTCACCCTCTCCTTCGACCTGAAGGACATCGGTGGTCCCAGCGCGGGTCTGATGTTCGCCCTGGGCATCATCGACAAGCTGACCCCGGAGGACCTCACCGGCGGCCGGATCATCGCCGGCACCGGCACCATCGACGACTCCGGTCAGGTCGGGCCGATCGGCGGCATCCCGCAGAAGCTGGTCGGGGCGAAGGAGGCCGGCGCGACGGCCTTCCTGGTGCCGGAGGCCAACTGTGCCGAGGCGGTGCGCAACCGGCAGCCGGATCTGCCGTTGGTGAAGGTGGGCTCGCTCGACGAGGCATTGGCGGCGCTGGAGACGATGCGCTCCGGCGGCGAACCGACGCACTGCTGAGATCGTCCGGTGACCGCCCGCAACCGTTGACGCTCAAGCCTCTGACCAGGCCAAACTCGGGGGCCGCCCGGCTACGGATCGACCGCCTGACGCAGTCGCCACGCGACCTTGCGCGAACGCTTGCAGGAACACCCCGTACTCTGGGTGCCTGGTCGGTGCCGATCATATCGAGCGTGCGGAGCCAACAGTGGTCATGCGTAGCAGCAGCCCCCTGCCGAGGATGAGCCGACGTGGACGCGTCACGGTCGGCGTTCTGATCGGGGTGTTCGTCCTGTTCACCCTGCTGGGTTGGGGGGTGCAGGCCTGGACGGACTGGCTGTGGTTCTCCGAGGTCGACTACACAGGTGTCTTCACCGGGGTGCTCGTCACCCGGCTGGTGCTCTTCCTGGCCGCCGCCGCGGCGATGGCGGCGATCGTCGGGGGCAACCTCTGGCTCGCCCAACGACTGCGGCCGCGCAATCGGCCGCACTCGCCGGAACAGGCCACGCTTGAGCGGTACCGGATGCTGCTCGGCCCCCGTCTCGGGCTGTGGATCGCGCTGGCGGCGGCGATCGTGGGTCTGTTCGCCGGCCTGTCCGCGCAGAGCCGCTGGAACCAGTGGCTGCTCTTCCGCAACGGCGGCGACTTCGGCGTCAAGGATCCCGAGTTCGGCACCGACATCGGCTTCTACATCTTCCAGTTGCCGTTCTGGCGGTTCCTGCTCGGCCTCGGCTTCACCGCCGTGGTGCTGGCCCTGATCGGCTCGCTGGCCGTGCACTACCTGTTCGGCGGGGTTCGTCTGCAGGGCGTGGGCGACCGGATGACAAACGCCGCGCGGGCCCACCTGAGTTCGCTGGTCGCGGTCTTCGTCCTGCTCAAGGCGGTCGCGTACGTGCTGGACCGGCGCTCGATGCTGCTGGAGTACAACGACGGCGTGGGCGTCTACGGCGCCGGGTACGCCGACATCAACGCCCTGCTGCCGGCCAAGGAGATCCTCGCCTACATCTCCGTGGTGGTGGCGATCGCGATCATCGTGTTCTCCAACGCCTGGATGCGCAACCTGGTCTGGCCGGGCATCTCCCTGGCGCTGCTCGGTGTCTCCGCCGTGGCGATCGGCGGCATCTACCCCTGGGCGGTGCAGACCTTCGAGGTCAAGCCCAGCGCCCGGGACAAGGAAGCGCCGTACATCGAGCGCAGCATTCAGGCCACCCGGGCCTCGTTCGGGCTGGACATCGCGCAACACACGCCGTACGCGGCCAGCAACCTGACGCCGCCGGAGAGCCTGGCCACCGACACCACCGTGGTGTCCAACGTGCGACTGCTCGACCCGCAGCTGGTCAGTGAGACCTACACCCAGTTGCAGCAGGTCCGTGGCTTCTACGACTTCGGCCCGAAGCTGGACATCGACCGGTACACCGTCGACGACAAGACCCAGGACTACGTGGTCGGCGTACGTGAGATCAACTACAGCGAGCTGACCGCTCAGCAGAGCAACTGGATCAACCGGCACACCGTCTACACCCACGGCTACGGTGTGGTGGCCGCCCCCGCCAACCGGGTGGTCTGCGGTGGCCAGCCGTACTTCGTCTCCGGCTTCCTCGGCGACCGGGCGCAGGAGTCCTGCTCCTCGCCGACCGACCTGATCCCGGCCAGCCAGCCCCGGATCTACTACGGCGAGCGGATGCAGGGCAGCGACTACGCGATCGTCGGCAAGCCCAACCCGGACGCCAACCCCGCCGAGTTCGACCGGCCGGCCGGCGAGACCGGTGAGGGTCGCGAGTCGTACTACACCTACACCGGTGAAGGTGGCGTCGAGATCGGCTCGTTCACCCGGCGACTGCTCTACGCGATCAAGGAGCAGGAGGCGAACTTCCTGCTCTCCGAGGCGGTCAACGAGAACTCCAAGCTGCTCTACGTGCGTAACGCGCGGGACCGGGTGGAGAAGGTCGCGCCGTTCCTCACCCTGGACGGCGACCCGTACCCGGCGGTCGTCGACGGTCGGGTGCAGTGGATCGTGGACGGCTACACCACCGCCGCGACCTACCCGTACGCCGAGCGGGTCAACCTCCAGCAGGAGACCACCGACGAGCTGACCGGCCGGGGCACCATCCAGTTGGCCCGGGAGAACGTCAACTACATCCGCAACTCGGTGAAGGCGACCGTCGACGCGTACGACGGCACGGTCACCCTCTACGAGTTCGACGAGAACGACCCGGTGCTCAAGGCGTGGAACAAGGCCTTCGGCGGTGACCTGATCAAGCCGCGCGCCGAGATCCCGGAGGCGCTGGCGGCGCACTTCCGCTACCCGGCCGACCTGTTCAAGGTGCAGCGCAACCTGCTCACCCGGTTCCATGTCACCAGCCCGGGCGACTTCTACTCCGGGCAGGACTTCTGGCAGGTCCCGAACGTGCCGGACGCGCCGGACAGCGAGGTCAAGCAGCCGCCGTACTACCTCTACACCCAGTTCCCCGAGCAGGACGCGCCGACCTTCCAGCTGACCAGCGCGGTCACCCCGAACGGTCGACAGAACCTGGCGGCGTTGATCTCCGGGTCGTACCAGGACGGCAAGCCCAGGTTGCAGGTGCTGGAGTTGCCCGACCAGACCCGGGTCTCCGGGCCGGTGCAGGTGCACCAGCAGATGACCAACAACGCCAACATCCGGCAGCAGCTGAACCTGCTCTCCTCCAACCAGGCTCAGGTGCAGTACGGCAACCTGCTCTCCCTGCCGTTCGGCAACGGGATGCTCTACGTCGAGCCCGTCTACGTCAAGAGCAACCAGACCGACGCGTACCCGCTGCTCCAGAAGGTGCTGGTGTCCTACGGCGACGGCGGTTCCTACGTGGTGCTGGCCGATAACCCGACCGACGGCATCAAGCAACTGGTCGAGCAGGGTAAGCGGGCCAATGCGGGCAATCCGCCGCCGGCCACCGAGCCGCCGCCGGCCGGCGATGACGAGCCGTCGGCCACTCCGTCGGCGACCCCGTCGGCCACTCCACCGGCTGGTGACGCGCCGCCGCTCACCGGCGACCTGGCCGCGGCCGCCAACCGCGTGCAGGCCGCTATCACGGAGGTGCGGGCCGCGCAGACGTCCGGCGACTTCGAGCGGTACGGCCGGGCGCTGAAGGAGCTGGACGAGGCGCTGACCGCGTTCCAGCAGGCGCAGCAGGCGGCCAGCGGAGGCGGCGCCCAGGGCGGTGCGACGCCCACGGGTGCTCCGACACCTAACGGCTGACGTTCGTCGACCGCGAGGGCCTGCGGTGGTGATTCTCCGATCACCGCCGCAGGCCCTTTCGGCTTTCATGGTGCGGCTGGTGACCGCGGGAGCGGCCCGGGCCGAGCGGCCGTTCCGGCGTCGTTTTGCGGTGGCCAGGGGTGGTGCGCTACGGTGGATCTACCGACGCGGGGTGGAGCAGCTCGGTAGCTCGCTGGGCTCATAACCCAGAGGTCGCAGGTTCAAATCCTGTCCCCGCTACTGCAAGACGATGGCCCCGGACTCCGGTCCGGGGCCACTGTCGTCTCGCTCGTCGTCGCGGCGGTGGTGCGTGAATGGCCCCGGTGGACGGTGTTCGCACCGACTGCGTGCCGATGGTGGGGGTGGGTGATCGGTGCAGCGGTGGGTGCGGTAGGCTGAATCTACCGACGCGGGGTGGAGCAGCTCGGTAGCTCGCTGGGCTCATAACCCAGAGGTCGCAGGTTCAAATCCTGTCCCCGCTACTGCAAGACGATGGCCCCGGACTTCGGTCCGGGGCCATCGTCGTTTCGCCAACTCGCGCCGTCGACACAGCTGCCGTTCGTCGACCACGGTTGCGCTCGTCGGCGAGGATGAGCCCATGTCTTCGTTCAGCAAGTGGTGGGGGCGGCTCAGCACGCTCCTGGGCGTGGTCGTGCTCTCGGTGTTCGTTCCGGTCGCCGCCTGGGCCTCCACCGGGACCGGGGAGCTGGTCGTCGAGGCCGCCCGACGGCGGCGTGGTGGCGGCTTCTTCGGCTTCCTGAGCCTGCTCTGCTGCCTGGCGGTGGTGGCGGTGGTCGTGCTGCTGGTGATCCGGATGACACGCCGTCGGCGTTGACCTGGGCCCGGCTCCCGCACCGCCCTCGCCGGGGGCACCTTGCTTCTCGGCACCCTGCGCGGCACGTGGTCTACTTGTCGCCGTGGAACTTCTGCATTCGGGCAAGGTGAGGGACGTCTACGCCGACGGCGACGATCTGATTCTGGTCGCCTCGGACCGCATCTCCGTCTACGACGTGGTGCTGCCGACCCCGATCCCGGACAAGGGCAAGCTGCTCACCGCGCTGTCGCTGTGGTGGTTCGAGCAACTGGCCGACCTGGTGCCGCACCACGTCATCTCGGCGACCGACGTGCCGGCGGAGTTCGCCGGTCGGGCGATCCGCTGCCGTCGGCTGGAGATGGTGCCCGTCGAGTGTGTCGCCCGAGGCTTCCTGACCGGTGGCGGCCTGAAGGAGTACGAGCGCACCGGCGCGGTGTCCGGTGTCGAGTTGCCGCGGGGGCTGGTCGAGGCGTCGATCCTGCCGGAGCCGATCTTCACCCCGTCGACCAAGGCGCCGATGGGTGAGCACGACCAGCCGATGACCTTCGCCGAGGTGGTCGACAAGGTCGGTGCCCAGACCGCCGAACGGCTGCGTCAGGTGACGATCGACATCTACTGCCGCGGCACCGAGTTGGCCGCGCAGCGGGGCATCCTGGTCGCCGACACCAAGATCGAGCTTGGTTGGGCGGCGGATGGCACGCTGGTCCTCGCCGACGAGGTGCTCACCCCGGATTCGTCGCGGTTCTGGCCGGCCGAGTCGTACCAGCCCGGTCGGGCGCAGTTCTCCTACGACAAGCAGTACGTGCGGGACTGGGCGGCCAGCAGCGGCTGGAACAAGCAGGCACCGGCCCCCGAGGCGCCGGCCGAGGTGGTCGAGGCCACCCGCGCCCGCTACGTGGACGTCTACGAGAAGCTGACCGGCAACCGCTGGGAGTGATCACTCCAGCCGGTGTCGGCCGATGTGCTGCTCGGTCACCATGGTCGCGGCGAGGATGCGTACCGTGGTGCCGGCCGGGCCGGTCGCGACATCCATCGCGTCGGTCAGCTCGCGGGCCAGCCAGAGGCCCCAGCCGCCGGCCGTGTCGGGCGCCGGCCGGTGGCGGTTGTCGAGTCGCTGGGCGCTGATGCCCTGGCCGTGGTCGGAAACCTCGCAGAGCAGCTGACCGGGCTCCGCCCAGAGTCGCAGCCAGCCCTGACCCCCGCCGTGCCGCACGGCGTTGGTGATCAGCTCGTTGACGGCGAGCACGAAGTCGTCCAGACGCTCGTCGCGCAGCCCGGCGGCGTGCGCGCAGGAGGCGACCGAGTGTCGAAGCTCGGTCACCTGAGCCTGGTCGAAGGCATCGGCGATCAGGAGGGCGTGTTCGATGGGCACCACCGTACGCGGTGTAGGCGGTTCTGCGTTCGTCATGGCCCTGTCCCGACAGAAGATCGCGGAGCTTTACGAGGCATTTACCACCGTACGTCAGGGTTCGTTGGGCCGCATGGGCCGAGGTGCCGGCTGATCGCTTGTGGCATGGTGACGCACGTGCCCGCGCCCGGTGGTTTCGAGGTCCCGCTCTGGCGTGCCGTCGCGGTTTTCCGGGTGGCTTCCCTGGCGTACGTCTGCGTGGTCGTGGCCCGCGACGCGGACCGGTACGCCCACCCGCTCGCCGCCGGTGCGCTGGTCCTGGTAATGGCGGCCTGGACCGTCGTCACCGCGATCGGCTACGCGGCGCCGGCCCGGCGCGGCTGGCCGCTGCTCCTGGCCGACCTGGGTGTCGTGGTGGCGATCCTGCTGGTCACCCCGTGGGTGATGGGCCGGGAAGCCCTCGCCGCCGGTCTGCCGACGCTGGCGATCGCCTGGCTCAGCGGGCCGGTGCTGGCCTGGGCCGTCTCCGGTGGTCGACGCCGTGGCGTGACCGCCGCGCTGGTGATCGGCGGAACCGACCTGGTGACCCGGGGCATGGTCACCCCGACCGCGATCAACGGCACGATCCTGATGTTGCTGGCCGGTGTGGTGGTCGGGCACGTGGCCCGGTTGGCGGTCCGCGCGGAACAGCGGTTGCAGCAGGCCGTCGAGCTGGAGGCGGCCACCCGGGAACGGGAACGGCTGGCCCGCGACATCCACGACTCGGTGCTGCAGGTGCTGGCCCTGGTGTCTCGCCGGGGCGAGCACCTCGACGGGGAGGCCGGTGAGCTGGCCCGGTTGGCCGGCGAGCAGGAGGCGGCCCTGCGCGCACTGATCTCCGACGCCGGTCCGCGCGCCACCGACGGGCCGGTGGACCTGCGCGAACTGCTCGGCCGGTACGCCTCGGCCAACGTCTCGCTGTCCACCCCCGCCACCGCGGTGCCGCTGCCCCCGCGGGTGGCCCACGAACTGGCCGCTGCCACCGGGGCGGCACTGGACAACGTGGCCCGGCACGGCGGCGGGCGGGCCTGGGTGCTGGTCGAGGACGAGGACTCGACGGTGACCGTGTCGATTCGGGACGAGGGACCGGGTTTCGCCCCGGACCGGCTCACCGAGGCCGTCGCCCAGGGGCGGCTCGGCGTGGCCCAGGCCATCCGGGGTCGGCTGACCGACCTCGGTGGTACGGCCACGATCAGTTCCGTCCCGGGCAGCGGCACCGAGGTCGAACTCACCGTGTCGAGGAGGAGGAACCCGTGAGTGGCGTACGAGTCATGGTGGTGGACGACCACCCGATGTGGCGCGAAGGGGTGGCCCGCGACCTGGCCGAGGCCGGCCATCAGGTGGTGGCCAGCTGCGGTGAGGGCCGCCAGGCGGTCCGGGTGGTGGCCGCTGCCCGCCCCGACGTGGTGGTGCTCGACCTGCAACTGCCCGACGTCTCCGGGGTGGAGGTGATCCGTGGGCTGCGCGCCGCCTGGCCGCAGGTCCGCGTGCTGATGCTCTCCGCCAGCGGCGAACAGCAGGGCGTGCTGGACGCGGTCAAGGCCGGCGCCACCGGCTATCTGCTCAAGTCCGCCGCGCTCGCGGAATTCCTCGACGCGGTACGGCGTACGGCGGCGGGCGAACCGGTGTTCACGCCCGGCCTGGCCGGGCTGGTGCTCGGCGAGTACCGCCGGCTGGCCGCCGCCGGTGGGCCGGAGCCGGGTCAGGACACCGCACCCCGGCTCACCGAACGGGAGACCGAGGTGCTGCGGCTGGTGGCGAAGGGGATGTCCTACAAGCAGATCGCCGAGCGGCTCGGCCTGTCCCACCGTACGGTGCAGAACCACGTGCAGAACACGCTCGGCAAGCTGCAACTGCACAACCGGGTCGAACTGACCCGCTACGCGATCGAACGCGGCCTGGACGAGTAGCGCGTCGCCGTCACACCGAATGCGGCGGACGGGTCTCGTGCACGGCCAACTCCTCGGCGCTGGCCCCACCACCGGCGCTGCCCGCGTCGTACGCGATGGCGTCGGCTTCCTGGTCGGTGTGCGTGCCCTCGTCCGGTTGGACCAGCCGACCCACCGTGGCGTCGCCCGCGCCCAACTGCCCGTGGTCGTAGAGGGAGACCGCGGACTTCGGGTCGGAGGTCGGGCCCGGGTCCATCACGTCGGCGTCGAGCTGCGCCTGCGCCGCCTGTTCCCGGCTGTCCGCCTCGGCCGCGATGTCCGGGTCGACCGGCGCGGCCAGCGGGTCGTCGACCGGCAACTCGAACTGCTCCCGGCTCAGCTTGTAGTCCAGCGACTCACCGTCGAGCTGCTCGTCGGCGGTGGTGCCGAACTCGTCCACCGCCACCGGCACGCGGTCGCCGGGCAACTGGGCGGGGGCCGGGCCGTCCGCCTCCCGTCCGGTCAGTACGTCGTCCCCGGCCGTCGAGTCGTCGTCGGCGGTGTCGGGCAGACCGTCGGCCTCGGGGTCGGACAGCGGGGTCGGGTACTCGTCTTCGCGCATACCTGCACCACTACCCGCTGCCCCGGTGCCGTAACCGGCATCGTCGGTGCCGATCGGGGACGCCGAGGCCGTCACCGGACGTCGCGACGCTGGCGGGCCATCGCCGCGACGGTGCCGACCGCGGTACCGGCGGCGGCCAGACCGAGGGCGGCGGTCACCCGGACCATCTGACGGCGGCGACCGTGCCAACCGCCCTCCGGGACGCCGTCGGCATCCGGCCGGAAGACGTTACCGCTGCTGTCGGCGGGCGTGTCGGGGCCGAACTGGGTGCGCTGGGCGTACCAGGCGAGGACCCGTTCGGTGAGCGCCGGGGCCAGTCGCCACTGCAGGCCGAGCAACCGGGCGGCACCCCCGGCGTACGCCTCACGGCGGGGACGCTGCAACAGCCGGACGGTCGTCTCCGCCACCATCGTCGGCGGGTAGACCGGCGGTGGCGGCGCGAACACCTGGCCACTGTGGTTGGCGGCGTGCCGGAAGAAGGGCGTGTCGATGGCGGCCGGCAGCACCGTGCAGATCGAGATGTCGCCCCGGCCGGTGAGCCGCAGCTCCTGGCGTACCGTGTCGGACAGGCCCCGGATGCCGTGCTTGGCGGCGTTGTAGGCGGACTGGTACGGCATCACCACCTCGGCCAGCACCGAGGCGTTGTTGACCACGACACCGCCACCGGCGGCGTCGAGATGCGGCAGCGCGGCCCGCATGCCGTACGCGGTGCCGAGCAGATCCACCTCCAGCACCCGGCGGAACTCCGCCACCGGGATCTCGTCGAAGAGCCCGACCACGCCGACCGCGGCATTGTTGATCCAGGCGTCGATGCGGCCGAACTGGGCGACCGCGCTCGCGGCGAGCCGCTCGACCGCCGCCGGGTCGGTGACGTCGGTGGGTACGACAAGGCTCCGACCACCCAACTCGTCGCAGCGCCCGGCCACCGCCAGCAGCGCCGGCTCGGTCCGGGCGGCCAGCACCAGAGCGCATCCCCGTCGAGCCAGGGCGTACGCGGTCGCCGTGCCGATGCCGCTGGAGGCGCCGGTGATCACCACCGTGCAGTCGCTGATCGGTCGAACGAGAGGCATTAAGTACCGATACCCCACCGTGTCGCCGGTCATGCCGCCGCCGAGCAGCGGCGATCTGCCAGGTTTCGGCTCGTCGGGCCTCGGTTAATGGGACGCTCTGACCGGAGGACCACCGCACAATTACGCATGGAGGTGACCCATGCGCGTCGGCCTTGTCTGCGCCCACGCCGCTGCGCCGACCTCCGGCGACGGGACCGTCGTCGGCACCTACCAGCACATCGCACGGGTCGCTGCCGAACTGGCCGGACGAGGGCACGACGTGCGGGTGTACACCCGACGGGACGATCCGGACGTGGCCGACACCGACCTCGTCGACGGCTACCGGATCGAGCGGGCACCGATCGGACCGGTGGCCCCGACCCCCACCGCCGAACTGGTGCCGTACGTGTCGGAGTTCGGCCAGTGGCTCGCCGACCGGTGGGCGACCGACTGGACGCCTGAGGTGGTGCACGGTCACTACTGGATCGGCGGGTTGGCCGCCGCGCACGCCGTACGGGAGACCGACATCCCCGTCGTGCAGACGTTCCACTCGATCGGCATGGAGCAACTGCGGCACCTCGGCCCGCGCTACGACGGCCCCGGTACCCGCATCCCGCTGGAACGGGCGCTGACCCGGGTGGTGGACATCGCGGTGGCCCAGTGCAACGACGAGGTGGAGGAACTGACCCGGATGGGTCTGCAACGCATGTCGGTGGCGATGGTGCCGACCGGTGTGGACACCGGGCACTTCCGTCCCGACGGCGAGGCCGCCCCGCGTGACCAGCGCCCCCGGATCCTCTCCGTGGGTGGGCTGTCACCCGGCCACGGTCAGGACGACCTGATTCGCGCGATGCGCCTGGTCGGCGAGGCGGAACTGGTGATCGCCGGTGGCCCGCCGGCCGGTCAGCTGGCCGGTCACGCCGAGGCCCGCCGGCTGCGCGAGCTGGCCGAACGGGTCGGTGTGGCCGACCAGGTGCACCTGGTGGGTGCGGTGCCGCACGACCAGATGGCCACCTGGTACCGCTCGGCCGACGTGGTGGCCTGCACCCCGCACTACTCCTCCGCCGGTCGGGTGTCCCTGGAGGCGATGGCCTGCGGTGTTCCCGTGGTCGGATACGCCATGGGCGGCATCGCCGACGCCGTGGTCGACGAGGTCACCGGCAGGCTGGTGCCGCCGGGCGACGTACGCACGCTCGGGATGACCCTGCGCCGGCTGATCACCGACAACGCGGGCCGGTTCGCGTACGGGCACGCGGCCGTCGACCGGGTCCGGTGCAGCTACACGTGGGAACGGACCGCGAGTGCTCTGGAGCGGCTCTACGAGCGGGTGATCGGCCGGCGTAAACCGGTCGAGGCGGCCTGAGCCGGGCCGGTCGACTCCGAGCCGCGCAGCCGGCCCTCGGCCAGTCGAGGAGCCACCAGAGGCAGCTGTCGGCCGCCCACGCCGCCGTCCAGCACGGCCCGGGTGGTCTCCTGCGCGACCGCGTGATGGTGTTGCGGCTCGGCGTACCGGGTGAGCCCGATGACCGCCGCGAGGGTGATCAGGAAGCCGGTGCCGGCGAGCCATTCCCGGCCGGGCCAGATCTTGTCGTTGAGCAGCAGCAGGCCGACGATCGCCGCGGGTACCGCCCCGGCCGCGTCCATCGCGGCCACCGCCGCCGTGGTGGAACCCCGCTGCATCGCCAGCCCCAGCAACAGTTGGCCGACGATCGAGTGGCCGATGAGCAGGTACAGCAGCGGATCGGTGAGGAACGCGTCCCAGGTCGGCGCGGAGGCCAGCGGCCGGGCGGCCACCGCGGCGGCGGAGAATCCCAACCCGGCGAGGGAACCGAGCGCCACCGAGCCCGGCGCGCCCTGCAACCGGACCGCGAAGATGCCCAGCACCGCGATCGCCCCCAGGGCCACCAACAGGGCGATCACCCCGGCCGTACCGAGTGGCTTCGACGGTGCCGGCTGCGCGGAGAGCACCAGCGCGGTGATCCCGGCGAAGAGCAGCAGCAACAGGACGACCTCGGCCATCGGCAGTCGCCACTTCAACACGATCACGCCCAGCAGGGCGGTGACGCCCAGCCCGGCGGCCACGCTCGCCTGCACCAGGAACAGCGGCAGGTCCCGGCGGGCCAGGAAGGCCAGCACGAAGGCACCTACCTGGCAGACCAGACCGACCAGGTAGGTGCGGTGCCCGGCCAGGCGCCACAGGAGCCCGGGATCGAATGTGTGTTGCACCGTGGTGCGGGCGGCGGCGACCGACTGCAACAGGTTGGCGATGCCGTACGCGACGACCATCGCCGCCAGAAAACACCAACTCGCGGTAGCCACCTGGCGAGAATAGAGGTAACCGGACGTCAGCGCGCGGCCGGCCGACCGAGCCTGTCCAGGATGTCGGAGTGCAGCATCGCGTTGCTGGCCACGGCGCTGGTCTCGGCTCCGGCGGGGGCCGGACGACCGTCCAGATCGGTGACGGTGCCCCCGGCCTCGGTCACGATGGGTACCAGAGCGGCCACGTCCCAGAGCGACAACTCGGGCTCGATCATGATGTCGAGGGCGCCCTCGGCCAGCAGCATGTAGCCGTAGAAGTCGCCGTAGGCGCGGCTGCGCCAGGTGTCCCGCATCAACTGGAGCACCGGCTCCAGTCGGCCGTTCTCCTCCCAGCCGCTCAGCGACGAGTAGCACAGGCTGGCGTCGGAGAGTTGGCGTACCCCGGAGACCCGGATCGCCTCGCCCCGGTCGGGGGCCGGGCCCGCGTACGCCCCGCCGCCCTGCGCCGCCCACCAGCGGCGGCCGAGCGCCGGCGCGGACACCACGCCGACGACGGGACGGCCGTCCTGGAGCAACGCGATCAGGGTGGCCCAGATCGGTACGCCCCGGACGAAGTTCTTGGTGCCGTCGATCGGGTCCACCACCCACTGGCGGGTGCCGGCGGCGGGCGTCGCGCCGTACTCCTCGCCGAGCAGGCCGTCGTCGGGTCGCTGCTGCGTCAGCAGCGCGCGGATCTCGCGTTCCACCGCGGTGTCCGCGTCGGAGACCGGGGTCAGGTCCGGCTTGGACTCCACCCGCAGGTCGAGGGCGCGGAACCGGGCCGTGGAGATGGCGTCGGCGGCGTCGGCGAGGCGGTGGGCGAGGGCGAGGTCGTCGGCGTACCCGGTCATGGGTTGCACCGTAGCGACGCCGCTGGCGCGCCGGCGGAGTGGGTCGCGCTCACTCCGCCCGCCCGCGCGGATCGTGCTCCGGCTCGTCCCGGGGGTTCGTCGCACCGCGCGGGTCGGTCTCACCGGCCCGGGAGGCCAGCAACCGGTGGTACGAGGCCAGCCGGCGCGGGTCGGCCCGACCGTCGGCGACCCAGGCGGCCAGCGCGCACTCGGTCTCGTCGGCGGTGTGTGTGCAGTTCGCCGGACAGTCGACGGTGGCCTCGACCAGATCCGAGAAGCCGTGCAACAGGCTCTCGGCCGACACGTGCGCCAAGCCGAAACTGCGCACCCCGGGAGTGTCCACGATCCAGCCCGGGTCATCCGGCAGGCCGGCCACTGCGGGCAGCCGCAGCGCCACCGCACTTGTCGACGTGTGCCGTCCCCGGCCGATCGCGCTGACCGTGCCGACCGCCCGCTCGGCCTCCGGCACCAGCCGGTTCACCAGCGTCGACTTGCCGACCCCGGAGTGCCCGACGAGCACCGACACCCGACCGGCGAGCAGGCTGCGCAGCGCGTCCAACGACGAGTCCGGCCGGATCAGCACGTACGGCAGTTCCAGCTCGGTGTAGTAGTCGAGCACCGTCTCCGGGCCGGCCAGGTCGGCCTTGGTCAGGCAGAGCAGCGGCTCGATGTCCGCGTCGTACGCGGCCACCAGGCACCGGTCGATGAAGCCGGTACGCGGTGGCGGGTCGGCCAGCGCGCTGACGATCACGAGCTGGTCGGCGTTGGCCACCACCACCCGTTCCAGCCGCCCCTCGGCGGTGCTGGCGTCGTCCTCGGCGGTACGACGCAGCACCGACCGGCGCGGCTCGATCCGGACGATGCGGGCCAGCGCACCGGGGGCACCGGAGGTGTCGCCGACCAGCCCGACCCGGTCACCCACCACCACCGACTTGCGACCCAGTTCACGGGCGCGCATCGCGGTGACGGTGGGGGCGTCCGGTGCGGCTGCGGCCAGCACACAGGTGTACCGCCCCCGGTCCACCGCGATCACGAAGCCGTTCTGCGCGTCGGTGTGCTGGGGCCGGGTGCGGGTACGCGGACGGGAGGATTTGCCGGGCCGGACCCGTACGTCGTCCTCGTCGTACTCGCGCCGCTTGGTCGCCAGGACCGCTCCCGTCTCTGCGTTCAGCTCTTGCCGGTCACCATCGCCGACCACAACGCCGGAAAATCGGGCATGGTCTTGGAGGTGCACGCCACGTCGTCCAGCTCGATGCCGGGCACGGCCAGGCCGGCCACGGCGGCGGCGTGCGCCATCCGATGGTCATCGTAGGTGTGGAAGACCCCACCGCGCAGCGGCCGGGGGCGGATCTCGAGCCCGTCGGCCGACTCGGTGACGTCCCCGCCCAGCGCGGTGAACTCACGGGACAGCGCGGCCAGCCGGTCGGTCTCGTGGCCCCGGATGTGGCTGACCCCGGTGAACACCGACGGAGAGTCGGCGAGCATGGCCAGCCCGGTCAACGCGGGGGTCAGCTCACTGACGTCCGACAGGTCGGCGTGCACACCGCGCACCCTGCCGGTGCCCCGCACGGTGAGCCCCTCGGTGGTCAGCGCGACCTCCGCACCCATCTGCTGCAACAGTGTACGCAGCCGCTCCACCGGCTGGGCGCTGCTGCGTGGCCAGCCCTGAAGGGTCACCTCACCGCCGGTGACCAGGGCCGCGGCGAAGAACGGCACCGCGCCGGACAGATCCGGCTCGATCTCCCAGCCCCGGCCGCTCAGCGGGCCCGGCTCGACCACCCAGACGTCGGGCGTGCTGTCGTCGACCGCCGCACCGGCGGCCCGCAGCATCTGCACGGTCATCCGCAGGTGGGGCGCGGAGGGCACGGGCGGGCCGACGTGCCGGATCACCAGCCCACGGTCGAACCGCGGCGCGGCCAGCAGCAGCCCGGAGACCAGTTGGCTGGAGGCGGAGGCGTCGATCACGACCTCACCGCCGGTGACCCGACCGGTGCCCTGCACCGCCAACGGCAGACTGCCGGTGTCGGGGGTGTCGACGCGTACGCCCAGCGAGCGCAGCGCCTCGATCAACGGACCCAGCGGGCGGGTCCGGGCGGCCGGGTCGCCGTCGAAGGTGACCCGGCCCTCGGCCAGCCCGGCCACCGGTGGCACGAAGCGCATGATCGTGCCGGCCAGCCCGACGTCGACGTGCGCCGGGCCGACCAGCCGGTGCGGCCGGACCAGCCAGCGCTCGTCGTCGGCGATCGACACGTGGGCGCCGAGCGCCCGCAGCCCGCCGGCCATCAGTTCGGTGTCCCGGGCGCGCAGCGGCTTGGCCAGGGTCGAAGGGCCGGCGGCCAGCGCGCTGAGCACCAGGGCCCGGTTGGTCATCGATTTGGATCCGGGCAGCCGCAGCGAGGCCGTGACCGGATTGCTGGCGGTCGGGGCGGTCCACGGCTGTAGCGGCCGGGTCGCGGTCAGGTTCCCCACGACTACATTCTGCCGCGTCGCGGTCGGGTGGTCCGCCCGCCGCCGGTACCACTCCCGGTGGACGGGACATCGCAATCGGCCGTCGGCGCGCTAGCGTGTGCGGCATGTGCGGGAGGTACGCCACGACCCGGAGCTCCGGTGAGCTGAGCGGACTGTTCGAGGCCACCGACGAGACCGAGGGTGCGCTGGTCGCCGACTACAACGTCGCGCCGACCGATCCGGTGCCCATGGTCCGGCTCGACGCGCAGGGACACCGGGCGCTCTCGCTCGGTCGCTGGGGCCTGCTGCCGGCCTGGTCCCGGTCGCCCGCCAACGCCGCCCGCATGATCAACGCCCGGGCCGAGACGGTGGCCACCAGTCGGGCGTACGCCCCCGCCTTCGCCCGCCGCCGCTGCCTGGTCCCGGCCGACGGCTGGTACGAGTGGGTCCGGCGGCCGGACGGCTCGAAACAGCCGTACTACATGACCTCGACGGACGACCCGGTGCTCGCCTTTGCCGGCATCTGGTCGGTGTGGGAGGGGCCGAGCGGCCCGCTGCTGACCCTCAGCGTGGTGACCACGGCCGCGCTCGGCGAGTTGGCCGAGGTGCACGACCGGATGCCGCTGTTGCTGCCGCGCCAGCGGTGGGCGACCTGGCTGGGCCCCTCGGACGACCCGGCGAGCCTGCTCGCGCCGCCGCCGCTTGAGTGGCTCGCCGGCGTCGAGATCCGGCCGGTGGGGCCGGGCGTGGGCAACGTCCGCAACGACGGCCCTGAGTTGATCGCCCGGGTGCCGTCGATGCCTGCGGCGGAGCCGGCGGACGTCACGCTGTTCTGACCGGTACGCCCGCGCATTGTCGGGAGTGATTTGCCGCGGTTGCGGATGAAACGTCAGCTAATCGTTCTGCCAACTTCGCGGCGAAGTCTTGTCTCGATGTGCACAAGTGCGATACAACACAGCGCCGGTGGTGGGTGTCGCTCTCTTCAAGTCGAGTGATATTCATCGATCTTGCTGGTCCCACGGGGGAGGTGGGTGGATGACTCGGGCACGTATGCCCCGTCCACATGAGGTAGCCGCTGCGCGGCGTGATCCGCGACTGTTGCGGGCGCTGCGCGAGCGTCGACAGGATGAAGCCTGGCGTACCAGAGGTACCTGCCAGAGCGTCGATCCGGAGACATTTTTTCCGGCGCCGAACGAGCCGGCCGACGCCGCGGTGGCGTTGTGTCGCAGCTGCGACGTGCAGGGCTCGTGCCTGGCCTGGGCATTGGAGGTCGGCGACTGCCACGGCGTGTGGGGCGGCACCACCCCCCGCGAGCGGCGGGCGATGCTGGTGGCCTGGCGTGACGAGGTGCAACCGGATCCCGATGTGGCGAGCGAGGCGGGCCCTCCCGTCCGCGACCAACTGCTCGCGCTGGTGACGTCCCGCTGAGGACCGGGCTGCCGCGTCGACCGTGACCGCGGCGCCTTTCCTGCCGAGGTCCGCCTCGCGCCGGGAAGGCGGGGCCGCAGAATGGGGCGGTGCCGCAGGACGAGATCATCCAGACCCCGCGTGGCCCGGCCCGGGTGGACATCGACACTCCACCCGGACCGGGCTCGTCGCTGCTCGTGCTGGGCCACGGCGCGGGTGGGGGTGTGGATGCCCCTGACCTGTGCGTGCTGCGCGATGCCGCGGTGTCCGCCGGGGTGATCGTCGCTCGGGTGACCCAGCCGTACCGGGTCGCCGGTCGGCGTGCGCCGGCACCGGCCGGGCACCTCGACGAGGCGTGGGGCGTGGTGCTCGCCGTGCTGCGAGACCGCTGGCCGGGCGTACCGGTGCTGGTGGGTGGCCGGTCCAGCGGGGCCCGGGTGGCCTGCCGCACCGCGACCACGGTCGGGGCCGTCGGGGTGGTCGCGCTCGCCTTTCCGCTGCATCCGCCCGGGCGGCCGGAGCGCAGCCGGGCCGGTGAGCTGGCGAGTGGCGTGCCGACCCTGGTCGTCAACGGCGACCGGGATCCCTTCGGCGTGCCGGAACCCGCTCCGGGGGTGCACGTGGTGATCCGGCCGGGGGAGCGGCACGACCTGCGGCTCGACCCGACCGGCACGGCTGCTGTGGTGCTCGACTGGTTGCGCCGACACGGCTGGGCGCAGGACTGACTGCTGCAAGGCCGTCGGCGCCGTGCTCGCGTCGGGCTGAGGCCGCTCTGCCGGGGTGGGTCGCCGTTTCCGGCTGCCGTTCGGGTCGTTGCACCCGATGGTGTCACCCGGGTTCGGGTGGCACCGGGCTCCCAGGCCCTTTCCCGGTCCCGGCCGTGGTGCACCCACCCCCGGCCGGGACCAGGAATGGGAGGACCGAGATGGAATGCCCGGACCTGCGACGGATGTTGCACCCCACGGACGAACACTGTGCGAGGGGGGTGACCGGTGCCGATCCAGTTCCGGATCCGGGAGCGCGACGAACGGGAGGCCACGCAGCTCAGGCAGCTGTTGGCCGGACCGGAATGGCCCGCGGCTGAGCCGCCGGCCAGGGTGGTGACGGGCACACCCGTCGGAACCCAATCTCCCGGCAGGTCTGGACGCGTATCCTCGGCGAGGAAGCATCCGACCCGAGGGGATGTGCGGTTGACCACCGAGAAGACGGACGAGCGCAGGGCCCGGTTCGAACGGGACGCGATGCCATTCGTCGACCAGTTGTACGCGGCGGGGCTGCGGATGACCCGTAACCCGGCGGATGCCGAGGACCTGGTCCAGGAGACCTACCTGAAGGCTTACGCGGCCTTTCACCAGTTCGAGCAGGGCACGAACCTGAAGGCCTGGCTCTACCGGATCCTGACCAACACCTACATCAACACCTACCGCAAGCGGCAGCGACAGCCGGTGCAGGCGCCGACCGACGAGATCACCGACTGGCAGCTCGCCGAGGCGGAGTCGCACACCTCCAGCGGTCTGCGTTCGGCGGAGACCGAGGCGCTGGACCGGCTGCCCGACAGCGACGTCAAGGAGGCCCTCCAGCAGTTGCCGGAGGAGTTCCGGCTCGCGGTCTACCTCACCGATGTCGAGGGGTTCTCCTACAAGGAGGTCGCCGACATCATGGGTACGCCGATCGGTACCGTGATGTCACGGTTGCACCGCGGTCGTCGTAATCTGCGCAAGCTGCTTGAGGGCTATGCCGCGGAGCGCGGCTTCTCCGCCGCGCCGTCGGCCCGGAGTTCGGCCGCTGCCAGTGGCCGGGAGGTGTGACGTGAGCTGTGGAGATCCGCATGAGACGGATTGCCGTGAGGTTCTCGCCGAGGTCTACCTCTACCTCGACCTGGAGTGCGCGCAGGAGCGCCGGACGCTGATCCGGCACCATCTCGACGAGTGCGGCCCCTGCCTGCGGGAGTACGGCATCGAGCAGGAGGTCAAGGCGCTGGTGGCCCGCTGCTGCGGCAACGAGTCCGCGCCGGACGAACTGCGCGAACGGCTGCGGGTACGGCTCAGCGAACTCGTCATCTTCGAGAGCACCGAATCGCGCGAACTGGCCGACTGAAGTCACTCTTCGTACGCCGACGCCGGTGGCCCGAACTGGGCCACCGGCGTTTCGGCTATGACCCGAGTCGGGTCATCGGCGTTTCCTGTCCGGTCCGCGATGCGGACCAGCTCAGGAGTTGGGGCGCTTGCCGTGGTTGGCGGCGCTCTTCTTACGGGCCTTCTTCTTGCGGGCCTTCTTCGCCATGCTGACCTCCTCGTGATGGTCGGATCGCCTGCGCACGACCTCGGCGCCGGTGCACGCACCGGTCCTCCGGCGCCAGGGTCCGACCTGTTGATGTTAGAGCCCGCTCATGGCGAACGCGGGCGGGGCTGCTCCGGCCCATGGGCGGCCGTCGCATGATTTGATACGTCGCAGGCAGTCGCGAGGGAAGGGGCCGAAGATGGCCGAGGAGATCCGCGCCGAGATGGTGGCCAACGTGTGGAAGGTCGTCGCGGCGGCCGGGGACACCGTGTCCGAAGGCGACACCCTGGTGATCCTGGAGTCGATGAAGATGGAGATTCCGGTGATCGCCGAGTCCGACGGTGTGGTGCAGCAGCTCGCGGTGAACGAGGGCGACGTGGTGCAGGACGGCGACCTGATCGCGGTGATTGGTTGACCGGCCCGCTGGTCCGTCCGGCCGTGCCGGCGGACTATCCGGCCGTGGCCCGGCTCACCGTCGCCGCGTACGAGGCGGACGGGCAGCTCAAGGGCGAGAACGGGTACGCCGACGTGCTGGCCGACGTGGCCGGCCGGGCGGCGCACGGTGAGGTGCTGGTCGCCGCCGACCCGGCCACCGGGCAACTGCTCGGCTCGGTCACCTTCGTCCTGCCCGGCAGCCCGTACGCCGAACTGTGCGGTCCCGGGGAGGCCGAGTTCCGGATGCTGGCGGTGGATCCGGCGGCACAGGGCCGAGGTACGGGCGCAGCACTTGTCGGGGCGTGCGTCGCCCGTGCCACCGAGCTGGGCTGCACCGCCCTTGTCATCTGCGTACGCGACGGCATGGCCGAATCCGCCCACCACCTCTACCGCCGCCACGGCTTCACCCGCACCCCCCACCTGGACTGGACCCCCCTACCCAACGTCCACCTCCTGGCCCTCCGCCACCCCCTCACCCCTTGACCCCCTGACTCCCCGGGACTCCCCGGGGCCGCCGGGACTCCCCGCGGCCTTGTCGCCGATCTTGCACCTTTGGTCGCCGATATGTCGTGCCTGTCAGCTTTGTCCCGGCCAAAAGTGCAAGATCGCGAGGGCGGGGTGGGGCGGGGTGAGGGTAGGGGTGGGCTGGGACTTCCCAGCCTCGCCGAGGACTCGACTCGCCGTATCTCGTCGCCGATCTTGCACTTTTGGTCGCCGATATGTCGTGTCTGTCAGCTTTATCCCGACCGAAAGTGCAAGATCGCGGGCGCGGGCGGCGCGGGCGGCGCGGGGCGCGGGGCGCGGCGTGGGAGCGAGGTGTGGGGGAGGGGAGGGGTTAGGGGGGTGGGCTGGGGAGGCGGGGGCGGAAGGGGCGGAGGAGGCGGCCGAGTAGGCCGCGGAGGGTGCCGCGGCCGGGGCGGGCGGGTGCGCCGGCCAGCATGCGGGCGAGGGTGGCGCATTCCGGGTCGAGGCCGGGGGTGGCCAGCGCCAGGTGGGCCAGGGAGACGGTGACCGGTAACGGTCCTGCTCGGTCACTGGCCGCAGCGGCGAGCCGTTCGGTGACCACCTGGGCCACGTCGGGTCGGATCGACGGGTCGACCCAGGCCGCCGTCACCAGGGCGAACAGGGCCGCTTCGGCGATCTCCGTGGCCTGGGCCAACTCCACCAGCACCTGCCGGCGGGTCGAGGAGGGCCAGGGTTCGTCGGTGCGGTGGTGCAGCAGGCCGAGGCAGGTCCACACCTGCACGCACCGTACCCACAGGGCGGGGTCCTGGCCGGAAAGCACCCGTCCCAGCGCGTTCTCCGGGGTCTCGGGCGGATGGGCCAGCAGGCCGAGCAGGTCGGTCAGGTCGAGGGTGGCCAGCGCCACCGCCGTGTCGTACGCGGCCGGTGGGTGCGGCCAGGCCAGGTGCGCCAGTTGGCGCAGCCGGCGGGTGGCTTCCGCCGAGGGGGGCGGGGTACCCGGACGTCCTGTCGACGGTTCGGCGCTGGTGAGGGGCAGGGGTTGGGGGCGTACCGTCGGCGGGGTCAGCTGCCCCAGCCACGGACGGCCACGGCAGCACTCGGCCAGGTCGGCGTGCTCGTGCGAGTCGTCGGGGTTGTCGCGGATGTAGTCGGCCAGCGCGACCAGGTGGCGTACGTCGCCGTCGCGCTGGAACCGCAGCCGGTGGGCGGTGTGCACCGCGCAGTCGAAGGACGGGTTGCGCGCCAGTGCCCGCTCGATCCAGCTCAGCGCCTCGTCCAGCCGGCCGTGATCGGCCAACGTGCCGGCGATGTCGGCGTACACCGCCAGGTCGTCCGGGTCGTGGTCGACGGCGCGGCGGAGCGCGGCGAGGCCCTCGCGGGTCCGGCCGGCGCTGCGCAGCGCGTACCCGAGCCAGACCTCGCCCATCTTGGACGGTGCGGCGCGTACTCCCCGGCTGGCCCAGCGCACCGCGAGCGGCACCTCGCCCGCGCGCCGGGCCAGCGCGGACGCCGTGCCCAGCAGCAGGGCGTGCTCGGGGTGAATGGTGATCGCGTTGCGGGCGAGCGTCAGGTACGGCGTCAGGGCGGCTCGGTCGGACCGGGGCACCGGGTCCGGGGCGGCGGCGCAGACCTGCATCAGCACCCGGGCCACCTGGTCCGGGCCGATCCGTTCGGCCAGCTCGGGGGAGGTGACCCAGGGCACGCCCGCCCAGTCCGTCCCGGGTGCGTGCGCGGCGGCGGCGACCAGCAGGTCAAGCCCTTCGGCCGGGCGACCGGCCGCGGCCAGCAGGTGTGCCCGGGCGACCACGGCCCCGACGAAGGTGTGATGGTGCAGCGGGAAGAGGTCCAGGCCGCCGGAACCGCCGGCCGTGGCCACCCGGGCGAGCGTCTCGTGCACCTCGGGCAGGGTCGGCGCCCGGGCGAGCGCGCTCGCGACATGGTCAGCGGCACGCGTCAGGTCACCGGCGTTCAGGGCCTCTCGGGCCAGGGCCAGTTCCTCCGTCGCCGGCAACGCCCGATCGTCCGTTCCCTCGGCCACGTCGTCCTCTCACTTGTCGGTACCGGTTGGCGGTGCGGCCGAGTCAGCGTAGGTGACGGCATCGACTTTTGGTGATTGGCTGCGCGATCCTGCTCATTAAATTGCATCTGAACGCCTAAAGGTGCAAGACTGAGCAGGAAGCGCGCGAGTATCGCGCAGGGGAGGAGTTTTCGTGACGCGCCCAGGAATCGGCATGGCGACCGACATCGACGAGCAGCCGGCGGGTTACGAGCGACTGCTCTCCGCCGAGTACGCCGCACCCATCGCCCGCGTCGCGGCAGCCATCGCCGAGCGCCGACCGCGGCACGTGGTCTTCACCGCGCGGGGCACCTCGGACCACGCCGCGCTGTACGGTGCCTACCTGGCCGAGATCCGGCTCGGCCTGCCAGCCGGTCTCGCCTCCCCGAGCGCGATCACCCTCTTCGGCGCCCGACCGGACCTCTCCGACGCGCTGGTCGTCGGAGTCAGCCAGAGCGGCGGCTCACCCGACCTGACCGAGGTGCTGCGGGTCGCCCGCGAGGCGGGCGCGCTCACCCTCGCGGTGACCAACGCGCCGGACTCGCCGCTGGCGGCGACCGCCGAACTCGGCGTGGACATCGCCGCCGGGCACGAGCGGGCGGTGGCGGCCACCAAGACGTACACCGCCGAACTGCTCGCCCTGCTGCTGCTGGTCGAGGGCATCCGGGCCGGTGACGGCGTGCTGCCCGAGGAGGAACGCCGCGCCGTGGCGGACCTGCCCGAGCTGGCCGCCCGTACGCTGGCCGATCCCACCGCGAGCGAACTCGCGCCGCGCTACCGGTTCGCCGGGCAACTGGTCACCACCGGCCGGGGGTACGCGTACCCCACCGCGCGGGAGGCCGCGCTGAAGCTGATGGAGACCTCCTACCTGCCGGCCCTGGCCTTCTCCGGCGCCGACCTGCTGCACGGCCCGCTGGCCATGACCGACCCGGACGTGCCGGTGCTGGCCGTGGTCGGCTCGGGCCCCGGCGGTCAGTCGATGGGCGAGGTGCTGCCCCGGCTGGGCGAGCGGCGGGCCGACGTGGTCGTGGTCGGCTCCGCCGAGGTCGCCGGCGCCACCCGGATCGCGGTGCCCGACGTCGACGAGCGGTACGCCCCGCTGCTGGACATCCTGCCGCTGCAACGGTTGGCCCTGGCCCTGGCGCTGGCCCGGGGTGAGGATCCGGACGCGCCACGAGGGTTGAAGAAGGTCACCGCGACGATGTGACCGCTCGCATGGCACGCTGGTCGGCGTGTCCACGCTGCGCGACCTCGCCGAAGAGCACACCCGTCTGCGCCCGGCCGACATCGACCACCTGCACCGGATAGCGGGTGACTGGCAACTGCTGTCCGACCTCTCCTTCGCCGACCTGCTGCTCTGGGTGCCGGTGGACGGGGAGGGCACCTTCCTCTGCGTCGCTCAGGTCCGCCCGACGACCGCGCCCA
The DNA here is from genome assembly GCF_016774385.1 of Micromonospora fiedleri. Classification (NCBI taxonomy): domain Bacteria; kingdom Bacillati; phylum Actinomycetota; class Actinomycetes; order Micromonosporales; family Micromonosporaceae; genus Micromonospora; species Micromonospora fiedleri. The sequence continues at coordinate 317,671 of NZ_JAETXL010000005.1, read as the reverse complement.
CCGCCTACCAGGACGACCAGGTGGGGCGGATCGTCGGCGGGCCGGAGGTGGCGCACCTGGAGGTCGCCTACGGGCAGGGGCGGATCTGGCGGGAGGGCGACCCGGTCTGGTACGGCGACGTGCCCGCCCGGCACGAGGCGATCCCGGTCCGGCTGCGGGCCGCCGACGGTGAGTCCGGCGAGGTGATCGCCGTGGTGGGCCGCGACACCAACCTCTCCACCGCGCGTACCCCCAGCCAGCTGGAGCTGAACTACCTGACCACCGCCGACGACCTGGCCCAGATGATCGCCGACGGCACCTTCCCGCCGCCCCGACATCCCGGCGAGACCACCTCGGCGCCACGGGTCGGCGACGGTCTGGTCCGGCTGGACGCCGGTGGCAAGGTCACCTATGCGAGCCCGAACGCGCAGTCGGCGTACCGGCGGTTGGGCTACGCCTCCCACCTGGTGGGCGAGGATCTCGCGGCGCTGCACCGCCGACTGGCCAGCGATCCGCTGGAGGGCACGGAGGCGGCCAACGGCATCCTCGCCGCGCTGCGCGGCGAGGCGCCACCCCGGCGGGAGATCGACGCCCGCGGCGCGACCATGCTGACCCGGGCCCTGCCGCTGATGCCCGCCGGAGTGCCGATCGGCGCCCTGGTCCTGGTCCGCGACATCACCGAGGTACGCCGCCGCGACCGGGCGTTGATCACCAAGGACGCGACCATCCGGGAGATCCATCACCGGGTGAAGAACAACCTGCAGACCGTCGCGGCCCTGCTGCGCCTGCAGGCCCGCCGGGTCGGCATGCCCGAGGCCAGGGTCGCGCTGGAGGAGTCGGTACGCCGGGTGGCGTCGATCGCTCTGGTGCACGAGACCCTCTCCATGTCCAGCGACGAGGCGGTCGAGTTCGACGGGATCGTGGACCGGGTGGCCAGCGCGGCGACCGAGGTGGCGGCGACCGAGGTCTCGGTCGGCATGCGGCGCGAGGGCAGCTTCGGCGTACTCCCCGCCGAGATCGCCACGTCACTGGTGATGGTCCTCAACGAACTGCTGCTCAACGCCGTCGAGCACGGTTTTCCGCCGGCCGACGAGGGCGGGCCGGAGCCGACACCGCAGGAAGCACTGGCGCCGCCGCAGGTCGTGGTCACCGCACACCGGCTGCGCAAGACGCTGCACGTCACGGTCGCCGACAACGGTCGGGGACTGCCGGCCGGGTTCGACTCCGAGGGGGCCGCCAAGCTCGGACTGCAGATCGTCCGGGCGCTGGTCACCGGGGAACTCCGCGGCAGCATCGAGTTGCGTCCCGGTGCCGAGTGCGGCACCGAGGCCGTCCTCACGGTCCCCCTGGCCCGGGCTAGCGGGTGAGCAGGGCGACGGTGAGGCCGGGGCGGGGCCAGATCCGCTCGACGCTGTAGGCGGCGCGCAGCGCGTCGCCCTTGGCGCCGGGGACGGTGGCCAGCGGTCCGTCGCCCTGGCCGGCGACGACCAGCCAGACCCGGTGCACGTCGGCCAGGCAGTCGGCCGGCCGGCCGCACTCGGCGGCCCACAGGTCGCCCCGGTGCTGCTGCCCCTCGGCCAGCAGCGCGTCGCGAGGTGTCCGCTCGTGCAGGTGGTAGCGCACGCCGAGGTCGAGGAAGAGCCAACTGTCGCGGGGGTGGTAGACCACCGCGTCGCCGGGACGCTGGCCGGCGGCGATGATCTGCGCCGCGCCCCGGTAGTCGACGGTGGCGGTACGCGGCCACTCGTGCGTACGACGGAGCGCCACGTGGTCCGGCAGGCCGAGCAGACCGGCCAGGCCCACCACGACGAGCGCGACCCGGAAACGTGCCGAGGCCAACGCGGCACCGGCCAGCAGACAGCCGAACGGCACCACGAAGATCAGGTAGCGGGGCACCCACAGCGGGACGACCAGTCCGGCGGCGAACAACAACAGCACCGGCAGCAGCAGGCAGGCCACCGGCAGCGACGCGCGTCGACCGAGTCGTCCGGCACCGAGTGTCGCGAGCGCCACCAACAGGCCGCCCACCGCCGCGGTCTGCGCCAGCCCGCCGGGAAGCGCGGCCAGGTCACCGAGCCGGGCGGTGTCCACCCAGTCGAGTTGCCGCTCCCGCTGCTCACGGGCGCGCAGGGCCAGCGGCGTGACCAGCACCGCCGTCGGCACCAGCGCGAGCAGGAAGGGCCCGAGCGGCCCGAGCCGCCCCACCAGCCCCTGACCGGAGCGGCGCGACTCCGGCCTGTACGTGAAGACCACGACGGCGTGCGCGACGATCAGCGTCAACGCGATCAGGTGGGTCAGCCCGAGTGCGGCTGTCGCGACGGCGTACGCCACCCATCGACCTCGGCTGGGCCGGCGCAGGGCGTCGACCAGCAGCAGGGTGCTCAACAGGGCGAGGGCGGTGGCCAGGGCGTACGGCCGGGCCTCCTGCCCGTAGCGGGCGGTGGCGGGCAGCACCGCGAAGAGCAGACCGGAGAGCATGCCGACGCGGGTGTTCCACAGCCGTTGACCGAGTACGGCGGTGAGTCCGGCGGCTGCCGTCATCGCCAACGCGGACGGCAGCCGCAGTGCGGCCACCGTGTCGCCCGCGACCAGCAGCCAGTAGTGCATGAACAGGTAGTACGGCCCGGTCGCGGCGTCGATGGTGCCGGCGAGCCGGAACAGGCCGGCCACTCCGCGGGTGGCGGCGCTCCAGGTCGCCAGCTCGTCGCGCCACGGCTGCGCGGCGTCCAGCCCGACCAACGTGACGAACATGGTGAGGGCCGCCGGCACCAGCCACACCGGCAGCGAGCGCAGCCGCCACCCGGTGAGCCGTACGCCCGTCCCGGCGGCCGGAATCGACCTACCGGACAAATCACCCATGACGTGAGCCTGCCACACGGTCGTGCCCGCCGATGGCGGCAGCGATCGCCCGTGATGTGGGATCTCGCACGCACTCATTGGCCGGCCTGTCGGCGGTGTGGCAGCATGGCCCTCATGACTGCCGCCGTGGTACGCCGTCTCGTGGCTCGCCGCCACGTTGATTACGGCCGCGTGCGCAGCGCCATCTGTCCGGCCCACTGACGACGCCCGACCATTCTGCCTCGGGTACGCAGCGCGCCGGCCGCCCAAGACACCGTTGTCCACGGCCCCACCGGGAGCCGGTCGCTATGTCCGCGTACCCATGCGAGGCACCGCAGACAACGGAGGACGCCGCGATGGCGGTCAGCGACATTCCGGCCCGCACGGGGAACCTACCGGCGCGCCCGCCCAGGGCACCACGCCGTGCCCGCGGTGAGGGTCAGTGGGCACTCGGACACCGCGAGCCGCTCAACCCCAACGAGCGGATCAAGAAGGACGACGACCCGCTGAACGTGCGGGACCGCATCGAGAACATCTACGCCCATCGTGGCTTCGCCTCCATCGACCCGCAGGATCTGCGTGGCCGCTTCCGCTGGTGGGGTCTCTACACTCAGCGTAAGGCAGGAATCGACGGTGGTCGTACCGCCGTGTTGGAACCGCACGAGCTCGAAGACGAATACTTCATGCTCAGAGTGCGCGTCGACGGTGGTCAACTCGATCTGGCGCAGCTGCGGACGATCGCCGAAATCTCCCGGGAGTTCGCCCGGGACACCGCCGACATCACCGACCGGCAGAACATCCAGTACCACTGGATCCGGGTCGAGGACATGCCGGAGATCTGGCGGCGACTGGAATCGGTCGGCCTGCAGACCACCGAGGCGTGCGGTGACTGCCCCCGCATCGTGCTGGGCAGTCCGGTCGCCGGGGTGGCCGAGACGGAACTGGTCGACCCGACCCCCGCGATCGACGAGATCGTCGCGCGGTACGTGGGCGACAAGCAGTACTCCAACCTGCCGCGCAAGTTCAAGTCGTCCATCTCCTGGCTGGTGGACACCCCGTACGAGGCCAACGACATCGCCTTCCTCGGTGTCGACCACCCCGAGCACGGCCCCGGCTTCGACGTGTGGGTCGGCGGTGGGCTGTCCACCAACCCGATGCTGGCCCAACGGCTCGGCGTGTGGGTGCCGCTGAGCGAGGTGCCGGACGTCTGGGCCGGCGTGGTCGGCATCTTCCGCGACTACGGCTACCGCCGGCTGCGTCACCGGGCCCGGCTGAAGTTCCTCGTCGCCGACTGGGGCGTGACGAAGTTCCGCGAGGTGCTGGAGAAGGAGTACCTGGGCCGGACGCTGCTCGACGGGCCCGCCCCCCAGCTGCCGGACAAGCCGGTCGACCACATCGGCGTGCACCGGCAGCGGGACGGCCGCAACTACGTCGGCGCCGCCCCGGTGGTCGGTCGGGTCTCCGGCACCCAGCTCGCCCAGCTGGCCGACGTGGTGCAGGCGCACGGCAGCGACCGGGTGCGGCTGACGCCGTACCAGAAGCTGCTGGTGCTCGACGTGCCGCCGGAGCGTACGGAGTCACTGGTCGCGGGCCTGCGCGAGATCGGCCTGGAGGCCCGCCCCTCGGCCTGGCGGCGCGGCACCATGGCCTGCACCGGCATCGAGTACTGCAAGCTGGCCATCGTCGAGACCAAGGCGCGCGGCGAGGAGCTGGTGGCCCGGCTGGAGCAGCAGCTGCGCGACTTCGACGCGGACATCTCCATCCACATCAACGGCTGCCCGAACGCCTGCGCCCGTACCCAGGTCGCCGACATCGGCCTCAAGGGGCAGCTGGTCACCGGGCCGGACGGCCGCCAGGTCGAGGGCTTCCAGGTGCACCTGGGCGGCGGGCTGGGCATGGCCGAGGGACAGACCGCCGGCTTCGGCCGCAAGCTGCGCGGATTGAAGACGACCGCCGACGAGCTTCCCGAGTACGTCGAGCGGCTGGCCCGGCGCTATCTGGCGGGCCGCACCGAGGGCGAGACCTTCGCCAACTGGGTGATCAGGGTCGACGAGGAGCAACTGCGATGAGCGAGGTGACGCGATGAGCAGCGAGACCCGTGCCGCACCGTTGTACTGCCCGTACTGCGGTGAGGAGGACCTGCGACCGAGCGAGACCGGGCACGGCGCCTGGGAGTGCCACGCCTGCGCCCGGGTCTTCACCGTCCGGTTCACCGGCCTGCTCTCCCGGGCGGTGCAGCGATGAGCGCCCTGGTCTCCGCCGCCGGCCTGGGGCTGGTCGGCACCGCACCCACTGCGACCAGCGGTGGGCAACGTGGCCCCGAGCAACTGCGGGAGTTGGCCGAGCGCGCCGGCCGCGAGTTGGAGGGCGCGCCCGCGCTGGAGATCGCCCGATGGGCCGCGGAGACCTTCGGTGACCGGTTCTGCGTGACCAGTTCGATGGCCGACGCGGTGCTGGCCCACCTGGTGTCCCGGGTGGCGCCGGGGGTGGACGTGGTCTTCCTCGACACCGGTCTGCACTTCCCGGAGACCCTCGCCGTCCGGGACGCGGTCGCCCGCACGCTGCCGGTCAACGTCCGCTCCATCCGACCCCGGCTCACCGTCGGCCAGCAGGACGGCCAGTACGGGCCACGACTGTTCAACAAGTCGCCGGACGAGTGCTGCCAGCTGCGCAAGGTGGAACCGCTGGAGCGGGCGCTGGCCGGATACGACGCCTGGGCCGCCGGGCTGCGGCGGGACGAGTCGCCGACCCGGGCCAACACGCCGGTGGTGACCTTCGACGCCCGTCGGGGCAAGGTCAAGGTCAACCCGATCGCGGCTTGGAGCCAGGCGGACGTCGACGCGTACATCGCCCGGTGGAACGTGCCGGTCAACGAGCTGTTCCGGCGCGGCTACGGCTCCATCGGCTGCTGGCCGTGCACCCGGCGGACGAAGGCCGGCGAGGACCCGCGGGCCGGCCGCTGGGCGATGTTCGAGAAGACCGAGTGCGGACTGCACCTCTGACCGACCAGGCAGAGGCACCCGCCGATCCGGCCCGGTCCGGCGACCGGGCCGGTGGCGTAGCTGCGTCCGACGACCGGACCGATGGACTTGGCCGCTCCGCTGACCCGGCCGGGCTTGCAGGCCCGGCCGGGCTTGCAGGCCCGGTCGGGGTTGGTGGGCCGGTGGGGGACCCGGTGGTTCTGGTCGCCCACGGCAGTCGTGATCCTCGGGCGGCCGACGCGATCCGGGGTCTGGCCCGGGCGGTCTCGGTTGCCCGGCCCGGCGCGCCGGTGCTGGCCAGCTGGCTGGACCACACCGAGCCCGATCCGACCACGGTCTTGCGGGAGCTGGCTGTCGCCGGGCATTCCCGGGCGATCCTGGTGCCGCTGCTGCTCACCGCCGCCTACCACCGGCGGGTGGACATCCCCACGGCGGTGGAGGCCGCTCAGCGGTCCGGGCTGACGATCCGGGTAGACATCACCGATGTGCTCGGCCCGGTGGGCGACGAGGTGGACCCGGCACTGCTGGCCGCGTTACGACACCGGCTGGCCGAGGCGGATCCGGGCCGGTTCGACGCGTTGGTGCTGGCTGCGGCCGGCACCCGGGATCCGGCCGCACGCGCGTCTGTGGGGCGGGTGGCCCAGGCTCTCGGCGCGGCCCTCGACACGCCGACCCGCGTCTCGTACGCCTCTGCCGCACCCCCGGCCGTCAACGTGGCGGTGCAACGGCTACGGGCCGCCGGCGCGCAACGCGTCGCCGTGGCCGCGTACTTCCTGGCCCCCGGGCTGTTCCACGACGCCGTGACGACCGCCGCCCGAGCCGCCGGTGCCATCGCGGTGTCCGCCCCCCTGACCACCGCCCCAGACCTGGTAACCCTCATCCTCCACCGCCTCTCCCACCCACCCCAGGCTCTTGTCGATCATGAGGTTGACGGCGGCCGTTGATCTCTGAACTGCCGTCAACCTCATGATCAACGTGGGCCTGGGGTGGGTGGGAGAGTAGGGGGGGGGGCAGCAGGACGCCCCGGCGGGCTCGGGGCCGGCCGGGGCGTCCTGGGTGTAGTTGGTCAGGCGGAGTGAGCGCGCAGCACCCGGAGGCCACCGCGCCGCTTGACAGCGCGCCGCTCCTCCTCGCTCATCCCGCCCCAGACGCCAGCGTCCTGACCGGACTCCAGCGCCCACTGAAGGCACTGGTCGGTCACGGAGCAGCGCCGGCAGACGGCCTTGGCCTGCTCGACCTGCAGGAGAGCCGGACCGGACGTCCCGATCGGGAAGAACAGCTCCGGGTCCTCGTCGCGGCAGACAGCATGGTGACGCCAGTCCATGGCGGCAACACTCCTCATTCTGGATGGGTGGCAGATGTTGCTGTTGGTGCTTTTCTTATATGCATCCGCAATGTCGACAGTGACGGTTTGCAACCGTCAATTCGGCAATGCGTGAGCAGGCTGCTAGCCCCGGGACCTGCTGGAACGACTCAACCTGTTGAGCGTGTCCAGACATGTCCCGGTAACTCAAGTTCGCTTGTGAATACTTTCACGAACTTACGCAATGTCAAGGGTGGTGCTCGGAAAAACTCCGCGCGGTGAGCAAGCCCACAACCCATTTGTCCGGGTTATGGATCACTCCAGGCGCCCGGGTTTACCACAGTCGAGAATCAATATAGTACAGTCCGCCGGACAATGCTGACATTTCCGGCATCGTTCGGGGTGTCGCGGTCGTCACGCGCTGGGGGCGCCGCGGCCAACTTCTACCCGGTGGTACCGGAGACCTAACAGATTACTCTGAGTGCGGCCGGAACGGAGGTGAATCTGACTTTTTCCCGCTCGCCAAGATAGTCCCCGTCGAGCTGGAACGCCTGCGGACGGCTCGCGACCAGCGTGAACTCCGCTACGTCATGACGCCGTACAAGTTGGCGACCGTGCGGATTGGGCGTGGCGGAGAGGAATTGCCTCACGGTGCGTGTTGTGCTGGCAACGCCAAGCTGACGAAAGGCCAGCACGTCCAGCCCGAGATCGAACGACGCCTCCGGGTTCGGGTTGGCCTCCCGATCCCCGACGAACGTCCAGGGGGCGGTGTTCTGCACGATGATGCTCGCCAGGTCACCCTCTGTCGCCTCGCCCGGCTGCTCCAGCCGGATCGCCGGGTGTCGCCGTTCGGCACCGAGCAGGAACTGTGCGGTGAAGGCGCGGAAGTAGAGCCCCGGCGAGGGGACGCGGCCACGGCGACGGGCCTCCTCCACACGGTGGATGACCGCCGCGTCGAGCCCGAGCCCCGCGCAGAACGTGAAGTAGCGGTCGTCGGCGCGGCCGAGGCCGATCGTGCGGCGTCGACCCAGCCGCAGCCCTTCCATGATCATGCTGGCGCCCTCGGCCCACTCCTTGGGCAGGCCCAGCGCCCGGGCGAAGACGTTCGTCGAGCCGCCCGGCACCGTCGCCAGGGCGGGCAACCGCTCGGCGGTGGGTGGCTGCCCGGCGACGCTGGTCGCCGTCATCAGCCCGTTGACCACCTCGTTGACCGTCCCGTCGCCACCGAGTGTGACCACGACGTCAACGCCCTCCACCGCGGCCTCTCTGGCCAGATTGGTGGCGTGGCCACGCCGGCGGGTGTACCGCACGGAGAGGTCGACTTCGCTGCGCAGCGCCCGGACCAGTACGTCCCGCGCGCGCTCGCTGGTGGTGGTGGCCTTCGGATTGACCAGCAGGACGGCCCGCATGGGCCGCACTGTACCGCGCGACGGCACGGGTATCGTGACCCGCGTGACCATCGACTCCAACCCGACCCCCGTCACGCTCCGTTGGGCGGTCCGGCTGCTACGCGTCGAGGCGGTCGCCGTCGGGCTGGTTGCCGCCTGGCTGATCGTGGCCGACCTCACGGCCAGTACCACCGACCTGACGTCGGCGTTGTTGGTCACGGCCTTCGCCATCGGTGCCGCGGTCGCGCTCTGGGCGTTGGGAAGCGCGCTGGTGCGCCACCGGGCCGGTGCCCGCGCTCCCGCCATCGTGCTTCAGCTCATGCTGCTGCCGATCGGCTGGTTCATGATCCAAGGCGGGCTGGGCTGGCTCGGGGTGCCGCTGATCGCGCTCGGGCTCGGCGTCACCTGGCTGCTGGTGAGCCCGCCCACGACCCGTGCCCTCGGATTCGAGTGAACCGGCCGTCACCAGCCTGACGCGCGGCGGGTGAGCAGAGAGATGGTGGCGCGGCCGTCGGTCGCGGTCGCCGACGCCGACGTGGTGAGCGCGGTGAGCACCTTCCACGCGAACGAGGACTCGGCCGGAAGCCGGGCGTCCCGCACGGTGGGCACGGTCACCTCGACGGTCAGCGCGTCCTCGGTGACCGCGAAGCGGCAGTCGAGTTCGGCACCCCGGGGCGCGATGGCCAGCAGCATGGCGCACGCCTCGTCGACGGCGATGCGCAGATCCTCGATCTCGTCGAGCGCGAACTGCAGGCGGGCCGCGAGGCCGGCGGTGGCGGTACGGAGCACGCCGAGGTACCCACCGTCGGCGGGCACGGTGAGGTGCACGATGTCGTCGTCGGTCGTCGGTTGGCCGGTCAGTTGAGTCACCACTCATCCCCCCGGTCGGGGACTCTACCCGCTGAGTTGGTCATCCGGTCGACTCGCATCGCTGTCGCCGACCGGCGGGCCCCGGAAATCAGCGGTCGCGGACTGACCGCGACGGCTGCACGCGCCGTCAACGGTGGCGTACGCCCGGTGCCGTAACGACGGAATCCGGGCGATGTGGCGGGGTGCGCGCGGCGCCGGGACGACGACGGCCGGCCCGCCCTCCCGGAAGGGGTGGACCGGCCGTCGAGGCGGGCACTCAGGCCTGCTTGGTCTCCCAGAAGATCTTGGAGATCTCGTCGATCTTCTGGAGCAGTTCGTCGGCCTTGGCCGGGTCGGTGCCACCCTTGGCGCCGGCGGCCCCGGCCAGCTTGGTGGCCTCGTTGAACAGCTGGTGCAGGTGGGGGTACTTCTCGAAGTGCGGCGGCTTGAAGTAGTCGGTCCACAGCACCCAGAGGTGGTGCTTGACCAGGTCAGCCCGCTGCTCCTTGATCAGGATGGCGCGGGTCCGGAACTCCGGGTCGGTGTTGGCCTGGTACTTCTCGCAGATCATTTTCACCGACTCGGCCTCGATCCGAGCCTGGGCGGGGTCATAGACACCGCAGGGCAGGTCGCAGTGCGCGCTGGCGGTCAAGCGAGGCGCGAGGATGCGGGCAAGTCGCATCAGGATCCTCCATAGGACGTTTGCGATGATCCAAGACGACATTACTCCTGGACGGGGTCCCCGAGAGCGGTGGAGGTGAAACCGGTGTCCGTGCTGCGGCTGCGATGGCCACTGTCGCCCGTACTCGTGACCGGTCCCTCCATGTCGCCGACGCTGCGGCACGGCGACGCGGTGCTGGTCCGCCGCGGTGGTCGGGAGATCCGGCCCGGCGACGTGGTGATCGCCGTCTTCCGTAGCCGCCCTGACCTGCTGGTGGTCAAGCGCGCGGTCCGTCCGACCGACGGCGGGTGGTGGCTGTACGGCGACAACGACCTGGTCACCGACGACTCCCGGGCGTACGGGGTCGCCGACGTGCTCGGCCGGGTGGTGGCCCGGTACTGGCCCCGCCCCGGGCGGGTACCGCCTCGACCGTTATGACCCTGCCCACATACTGGGCCGCTCGACCCCACTATGCTCGGAAGCGCCCGGGTGACCCCCCGCACCACGCGCCGCCGCTCGTCGCCTCACCGTGCGCCCCGACCGGCTGGCCTCTGCTCGACAGAACCTGGAGTCACCATGCCTACGTCCACCGTGGACCCTGCTGATCCCGTCTTCCAACTGCACCGGGGCGGCAAGATGGCCGTCGTCTCGACCGTCCCGCTGACCAGCCGTGACGACCTCTCCCTCGCGTACACCCCGGGCGTGGCCCGGGTCTGCGAGGCCATCGCCGCGGAACCGGCGCTCGCCCACGACTACACCTGGGCGTCGAACACCGTCGCCGTCGTCACCGACGGCACGGCCGTACTCGGCCTCGGCGACATCGGCCCGCGCGCCGCGCTGCCGGTGATGGAGGGCAAGGCCGTGCTGTTCAAGCAGTTCGGCGGGGTCGACGCGGTACCGGTCTGCCTGGACACGCAGGACGTCGACGAGATCGTGGCGGTGGTCAAGGCGCTCGCGCCCTCGTTCGGTGGGATCAACCTGGAGGACATCAGCGCACCCCGCTGCTTCGAGGTGGAACGCCGACTCGACGAGGCGCTCGACATCCCGGTCTTCCACGACGACCAGCACGGTACGGCGATCGTCGTGCTGGCCGCCCTGCGCAACGCGGCCACCCTGCTCGACCGCAAGCTCGGCGACCTGCGGGTGGCGGTCAGCGGGGCCGGCGCGGCCGGGGTGGCGGTGACCAAGATGCTGGTGGCCGGGGGAGTGGACCCCGACCAGGTGGTGGTCTGCGACTCCAAGGGAATCATTTCCGCGTACCGCACCGGGCTGACCGGCACCAAGGCGGAGCTGGCCGAGCTGACCAACGCCGACGGGCGGCAGGGCGACATCGCCGAGGCGCTGCGCGACGCCGACGTGCTGATCGGCGTCTCCGGCGGGCAGATCCCCGAGCACGCGGTGGCCGCGATGGCACCCGGGGGAATCGTCTTCGCGCTGGCCAACCCCACCCCGGAGGTGCACCCCGAGGTGGCCGCGCGGCACGTCGCGGTGGTCGCCACCGGCCGCAGCGACTTCCCGAACCAGATCAACAACGTGCTGGCCTTCCCGGGTGTGTTCCGGGGCGCGCTGTCGGCACGGGCCACCCGGATCACCGACGCGATGAAGGTCGCCGCGGCCGACGCCATCGCCTCGGTGGTGGCCGAGTCGCTGACCCCGGAGGCGATCGTGCCCTCTCCGCTGGACCCGCGCGTCGCCCCCGCCGTCGCCGAGGCGGTCGCCGAGGCCGCCCGTCGCGACGGGGTGGCCCGCGCCTGAGGTGTAAGGAAGGGGCCCTTGTTAACGCCTCCGATAGAGGAAGGGCCCCTTCTTAACGCCCGCTCAGCTTGTTACCGTGCGGATCATGCGTGCCGCCTTCGCCTCCCGATTCGACGACGCCGACCCGCTCGCCGCGCTCACCGTCGGTGAGCAGCCCGAGCCGAGCCTGCCCGACGACAGCTGGGTGACGCTGCGCGTCACGGCCAGCTCGCTCAACCACCACGACCTGTGGTCGTTGCGCGGCGTCGGGTTGCGCGCCGAACAGCTACCGATGATCCTCGGCTGCGACGCGGTGGGCATCGACCCCGACGGCAACGAGATGGTCGTGTACCCGATCGTGCCGACTCCCGGTGACCCGCGCGGCATCTCCATCCTCTCCGAGCACTTCCCGGGCACCCTCGCCGAGCGGGTGGCCGTACCCCGGTCGAATCTGCTGCCGCTGCCGGCGGGGCTGGCGGCGACCGACGCGGCGTGCCTGCCGACGGCCTGGCTGACCGCGTGGCGGATGCTCACCACCAAGGGCCGCGTCGACGAGGCCGAGGCCGTGCTGGTCCAGGGCGCCGGGGGCGGCGTGGCCACCGCAGCGGTCGCGCTCGCCGCCGCGATGGGCAAACGGGTGTACGCGACCAGCCGCGACGCGGCCAAGCGGGAGCGGATCGCCGAGCTCGGTGCGACGGCTTTTGAACCGGGTGCGCGACTGCCCGAACGGGTCGACGTGGTGGTGGAAACCGTCGGGGCGGCCACCTTCGACCACTCGCTCAAGTCCGCCGCCCCCGGGGCACGGATCGTCGTCTGCGGCGCGACCGCCGGCCACGAGCCGAAGGTCAACCTGCGCCGGGTCTTCGCCATGCAGCTGGAGATCCTGGGCACCTCGATGGGCACCCCCGCCGACCTGGCCGACCTGCTCGCCTTCTGCGCCGAGCGGAACGTGCGACCGGTGGTGGACAGCGTGGTGCCGTTCAGCCGGGTCGCCGACGCCTTCACCCGCCTGCACTCCGGAGAGGTCTTCGGCAAAATCGTCATCGACCACGGAGCCTGACTCAGGCTGGTGCTCCTGGCGTGCTGGCGTCCTGGCGTCTTGGGCGTGCGGGTGCGTCCTGGGCGTGCCGGTGCGTGCTGGCGTCCTGGTGTCGTCCTGGCCTGTCGGTGCGCGCTGGCGTGCCCGTGCGTCCGGTGTGCTGGTGCGCCAGCAGGCTGGCCTGCTGGCGCACCGGTGCGCTGCTGCGCAGCGCACCGACCTCCTCACCCCAGCGCGCGGTGTTCGGTGGTTAGGCGGAGGTCCGCGCTCCGGTCACAGGTGGTTGTCGAGGGTGGCGACGTCGTCGCGGGCGGCGGCGCTGGCGATGCGGTCCTTCGCGTCGGCGTCGCCGTAGAGCGTCCAGCGCAGGAACTCGGTGGTGGTGTCGGCGACGACCCGTAGCGAGGTGCTGTTGCCCAGCAGGGCACGACCGTGGTCGCCGTCGGGCAGGCTCAGCATCGCCTTCGGCCAGGGCACCTTGTCGTACACCGCCTTGCCCGCCGCGTACTCGACCACCTCGTCGGCCTCACCGTGCACGAACAGTTGCGGTGCCGCCGCACCCGCGAAGGCGGTGCCGACCCCCAGCGCGGTGCCGGCGAAGACGATCCCGGCGGCCAGCCGCTCGTCCCGACCGGTGGTGAACAGCCCGATCGTGGTCACCCCGCCCGCCGAATGCCCGGCGGCAGCCACCCGGTCGGTGGCCAACCGGCCGCGCAGCACGTCGCCGTCGCGGGTGTCCAGAGCGAGCACCTGGCTCAGCGCGTACGACACGTCGGCCGGCTGGTTGAGCACGTCGAGCACGTTGGGCTGGCCCGACCCGGAGGTGTGCGGGAACATCGGCGCGGCCACCACGAACCCGGCCGCCGCCCAACGGGTCAGCAGCGCCTGGTAGTCCTTGGGCTGACCGCCCAGCCCATGGCTGAACATGACCACCGGGAACCGCCCGTTGGCCGCCCGAGCCGACTCCGTCGGCTTCCCACCCGCCCGGCCCGCCGCCGGGTACCAGACGGTGATCGGAAGCGGCCGGTCGCCGTCCCGGTTGCGCTTGAGCTGTCGTACGCCGACCGCGAAGCTGTCAGCCGGCGCGTTACCAGCCGGAATCGCCGGAGCGGACGCGCTGGCCGAGGGCGCTGCCGCGGCCGTCGGCGTGTCCGTGGCACTCGTGGCTGTCGTTCCTGCCCGCGGGGCCGACTCGGTATCAGCGGAGCACCCCACCACCCCAGCCGCAACCAGTGCACCCACAAGCAGAACCGAAACCCCACGACGCGCCATGCCCCCGATTCTGCCCTCCCCATGCCCTCCCACCCCCACCCCCTCTCACCCGCCCCGCCTCGCGCACCCCGCACACCGCCGCCGCGCCGCCCTGCCCGTCGTGCGCCCTGCCTCGTGTCGGCGATCTTGCACTTTTGGTCGCTGATACGCGCTTTTCGCGCGTTATGCGGGGACACAAAGTGCAAGATCGCCGCGCCTCGGCGGTGGGCGGGCGCTGTGCTGCACCCCTCGCCTCGTGCACCCGTCGCCCCCGTGCTGCGCTCGCCCCCGTGCTGCGCTCGCCCCCGTGCTGCGCCTTCCCCCGTGCTGCCGTGCGTCGATCTTGCACTTTCGGTCGTCAATATGCCCTCTTTTGGGCTTATGCGGCGACGTAAAGTGCAAGATCGACGGGCCGGGCCGGGCCGGGCGCGGTCGGGCCGGGCGGGGCGGGGCGGGCGGGGCGGGCGAGGCGGGGCGGGGCGGGGCGGGGCGGGAGGGTGGGGTGGGGTTAGGAGGGGTGGCGGGTTTCTAGGGTGGTGATGTTGGGGGGATGGGCGTGGGTGGGGAGGCGGCGGGCGGCCTGTTGGTCGCCGTAGAGGGTCCAGCGGAGGAAGTCGGTGGTGGCGCCGAGGACCTGGGTGAAGCCGGGGCGGCCGGGGGTGAGGTACTCGCCGTGTCCCTGGCCGAGCAGGCTGAGGAAGGTGGACGGTCCGGTCGTACGGCGGTAGGCGGCGCGGCCGACGCTGAGGGGTACCACCGGGTCGGCGGTGCCGTGTACGAAGAGCATCGGCGCGGGTGGCTCCGCGAAACCGCCCGCCATTCCGCCGCCGGCGATCACGATGCCGGCGCGCAGTCGGGCGGGGCGGCCGCTGGTGAACATGCCCGAGGTGGTGAAGCCACCCGCCGAATGGCCGGCTGCGGCGATCCGCTGCACGTCGAGGTGGCCGGCGAGCGGGTCGGTGGCCCGGCGGTCGAGCCGGACCAGGTGCCGGATCACCCGCCAACCGTCGGCGGGCTGGTGGCGTACGTCGGCGCGGGAGAACGTGGCGGCACCACGCCGGGTGTGCGGGTACGCCGGTGCGGCCACCACGAAACCGGCGGCGGCCCATCGGGCGGTCAGGCCGGCGTGCAGTTCGGGCAGGCTGGCCAGGCCGTGGCTGTAGAGCACCACCGGGAACCGTCCGTCGGCGATCCGGGCGCCCTGGGTCGGGTACCAGAGGGTCACCGGCAGCGGTCGGGCCGAGCCGGGGTCGACGACGAACGTCCGGACGCCGACCGCGTACGGCACCTGTGGGGCAGCGCCGCTCGGTGCCGGCTGGCCGGGCGGGTCACCGGGCGGGGCGCAACCTGTCAGCCACGCCAGCAGCAACGCTACTGCCGACGCGGCGAACCGCCGTCTGATCATGCCCACGACATCACGGTAGAGCCAGCGATCACCCGTCCGGGTCCGGTTGCCCGGTGGCGTACGCGAGCCGTTCGGCCGACCGGCCAGGGCCGTCCGACCGGTCCGGCTTCGCTAAGGTTCCGGCATGGCTGAGAACTACACCGACCCCAGCGGCAACACCCAGGCATTTCGCGCCTTCGCCGCCAACACCGCCGACACACCGGCCGAGTCGTCCTCCCGCACCGGCCTGATCGTCGGGGTGGCCGTGCTCGTGGTGCTGCTGATCGCCGTCGCCGGCTGGATCGCCCTCAGCTGACCCTCAGGCCGCCGCGCCCCGTTGACCCCTCAGGCCGTCGCGCCCCGCTGATCCTCGGGCCGGTCAGGTGGCGTTGACGACTGCGCGGGCCGCTCGGGCGATTTCCCGCTCCTCGTCGGTGCCGATCACGCAGACGGCGACCTCCGCGCCGTCCGGCGAGATGAGGCGGTCACCGCTGCCGGTGTTGCGGTCCGCGTCGACGGTGATGCCCAGTCGGGTGAGGCCGGCCAGTGCGGCGGCCCGTACCGGGGCGGCGTGTTCACCGACGCCGGCGGTGAAGGTGACCGCGTCCACCCGTCCGAGCAGCGCGTAGTACGCCCCGACGTATTCGGTGATCCGGCGGCAGTAGACGTCGAAGGCGAGCGTTGCCGCCTCGTCTCCGTCCGCCCGCCGGGCCAGCACCTCGCGCATGTCGTTGACGCCGGTCAGCCCGAGCAGGCCGCTGCGGTGGTTGAGCAGGTCGTCGATCTCGTCGACCCCCAGGCCACCCTCCCGGCGCAGGTGGAACACGATTGTCGGATCCAGGTCGCCGCTGCGGGTGCCCATCACCAGGCCCTCCAGCGGGGACATGCCCATCGAGGTGGCGACGCTGCGTCCACCGGCGATCGCGCACGCGCTGGCCCCGTTGCCCAGGTGCAGGCTGATCGTGTTGACCTCGGCGTACGGGCGGTCCAGCAGTTCGGCGGTGCGCCGGGAGACGTACGAGTGCGAGGTGCCGTGGAAGCCGTAGCGGCGTACGCCGTACCGCTGCGCGACCTCGCGGTCGATCGCGTAGGTGGCGGCGGACTCGGGCAGCGTGTGGTGGAACGCCGTGTCGAAGACGGCGACCTGCGGCACCTGCGGCAGGGCCGCGCGGGCCATCTCGATGCCGGCGAGGTTCGCCGGGTTGTGCAGCGGGGCCAGCGGCACCAGGTCGGCGATGGCGGCCAGCACCGCGTCGTCGACAAGTGCCGGAGCGGTGAAGCGCCGGCCGCCGTGCACCACCCGGTGCCCGACGACGGTGAGCCCGCTCAGGTCCAGCCCGGCCAGGATCTGCCGGACCGCGGCGGCGTGGTCGGGCGGCCCACCGTCGCGCTCGCCGACCCGTTCGACGGTGCCCTTGGTGAGCACCCGGTCGTCGTCGTACAGCCGGTATTTGACCGACGACGACCCGCAGTTGAGCACCAGCACCTTGCTCACGACGCCGCCCCGTTGTCGGCCAGCGTGGCGGCCTGGATGGCGGTGATCGCCACGGTGTTGACGATGTCCGGCACGGTAGCCCCTCGGGAGAGATCGTTGACCGGCCGGCGCAGACCCTGCATCACCGGCCCGACGGCCACCGCCCCGGCCGAGCGCTGCACCGCCTTGTACGTGTTGTTGCCGGTGTTGAGGTCCGGGAAGATGAACACGGTGGCCCGGCCGGCGACCGTGCTCTCGGGCAGCTTCGTCGCCGCCACGGCCGGGTCGATCGCGGCGTCGTACTGGATCGGTCCCTCCACGGCCAGGTCGGGCCGGCGCTCGCGGACCAGCGCGGTGGCCTCCGCGACCTTCTCCACGTCGGCACCCGCGCCGGAACTGCCGGTCGAGTACGACAGCATCGCCACCCGGGGTTCGATGCCGAACCGGGCCGCCGTGTCGGCCGACGAGATCGCGATGTCGGCGAGCTGGGCGGCGTCCGGGTCGCGGTTGACCGCGCAGTCGCCGTAGACCAGCACCCGGTCGGCCAGCAGCATGAAGAAGACGCTGGAGGCGACGGAGACCTCCGGCATGGTCTTCACGATCTCGAACGCGGGCCGGATGGTCGCCGCCGTGGTGTGCGTGGCACCGGAGACCATGCCGTCGGCGTAGCCGGCCCACACCATCATGGTGCCGAAGTAGTTCGGCTGGGCCACGATGTCGTACGCCAGCTCCACGGTGACGCCCCGATGGGCGCGCAGCTTCGCGTACGCCTCGGCGAACTCGTCACGCCACTGGCTGTCGGCCGGATCCACCACCCGGGCCGTGCCGATGTCCACGCCCACCTCGCGGGCCCGACGGGCGACCTCCTCGGGGCGGCCGAGCAGGGTCAGGTCGGCCACCCCGCGCCGCAGCAGGATCTCCGTGGCGCGCAGGATCCGCTCGTCGGTCCCCTCGGGCAGGACCACGTGCCGGCGGCGACTGCGCGCCCGGTCGATCAGGTCGTACTCGAACATCAGCGGGGTGACCCGGGTGGAGCGGCTGACCCGCAACCGGCTGGCCAGCTCGGTGGTGTCCACGTGCGCCTCGAAGGCACCGAGCGCGGCCTCCACCTTGCGCGGGTTGGCGGCGCTGGGCCGGCCCTCGATGCGGCTCGACGCGGCCACCGTGTGGAAGCTGTCGGTGGGCACCGACAGCACCGCGAGGCGGGCGTTGAGCGCCTCCACCAGCTGCATCGCCCGGGGATCGGGGGCCACGCCGAGGGTGAGCACCAGCCCGGCCAGCGACACCTGACCCGCCACGTGCGCCGCGCTGGCGGCGACCAGAAGATCGTCGCGGTCGCCCGGCATGATCAGCAGGGCGCCCTCGGTCAGGTGTTCCAGCACGGTCGGCACGTGCGCCGCGCCGACCACGTAGTCGAGCACGTCGCGGGCGAGCGCGGTGTCGTCGCCGGCCAGTCGGGTGGCGCCGAGCGCCGCCGCCACCTCGGCCACCGTCGGCGCGGAGACGCTGGGCACCTCGGGAATCGCGTACGCGGGCACCGGCAGCCGGGGTAGTCGCATGCTGCCCGGCACCCGGTTGGCGAGCACGGCGAGCACTGTCGCGCCGAGGTCGACCACGTCGTGGTACGCCCCCCGGCTGGCCGCGGTGATCGCCGCCGGCTGCTGCCCGAACCCGTCGACCACGGGCACCACGACACTGCCGAACTCGGTGGCCAGCCGGGCGTTGAACGCCAGCTCGCGGGGCCCGGCACCGTCACCGGCGTCGGCGAAGTCGCTGCCCACCACGACCATGGCCGGGAACCGGCGTTCCACGTCCCGGTAACGCTCGACGATCCGGGTGATCAGTTCTTCCCGGCGGCCGTCGGCGACGAGCGCGGTCGCCTCGGCGTACGTGGTGCCGGAGAGGTCGGCCACCGGCAGCCCGACCCGGTACCGCTCGCTGAGCAGGGCGAGGATCGGGTCCGGCCGGTCCGACGCGACCAGGGGACGGAACACGCCGATCTGGCCGACCTGGCGGGACAACAGTTCGGCCAGGCCCAGGGCGATGGTCGACTTCCCCCCGCCCGAGCCGACACTGGTCAGGTACACGCTTCGGGCCACGGAACTCACGCTACAAGATCCAGGTGGCTCCCGCCCGGGTCCTCGTACCCGGGCGGTCGGGCCCTCCGACGCCTGTGTCAGTCGTCGTCTTCGTCGTCGAGTCGAGCCAGCCAGGTGGCGAAGCGCTCGATCGGCGTCTCGAACTCCGGATTCAGGTCGACGAAGTCCCGCAGCCGCTCGCCGAGCCACTCCAGGCTGACCTGCTCCTCGCCGCGCCGTTCGACGAGTTCCTCGATGCCCCGGTCGGTGAAGTACATCCGCCTACTCGCTTCCCTCACCGGTGTCGTACCGGTGCAAGCCGGCCGGTCCCGCCCCACCTTCAGGTGGGACGGGACCGGGATGGTTCTCGTCAGGGTCGGGGAAGTGCCGCTTCGAGGAGCGCGACCTGCTCGACCTCGTGCATCTTCGCCGAGCCGACAGCCGGGGCGGCGGCGGCCGGGCGGGAGATGCGGCGCAGCCGTACGCCGTCGAGGTGCTCCAGCAGGTTGAGCGCCACGAACGACCAGGCACCCTGGTTGGCCGGCTCCTCCTGCACCCAGGCGAAGTCCTCGGCGTTCGGGTACTGGGCCAGAGCCGCCCGGATCTCCTCCACCGGCATCGGGTAGAGCTGCTCCAGACGGATGATCGCGGTGTCGGTGACGCCGCGCTCCTGCCGGGCCTGGAACAGGTCGTAGTAGACCTTGCCCGAGCAGAGCAGCACCCGCTTGACCTGCTCCGGCGCCGGGGCAGCCGGGTCGGCCAGCACCGGGGCGAAGGTGCCGGTGGTGAAGTCGTTCACCGAGGAGACGCAGAGCTTGTGCCGCAGCAGGGACTTCGGGGTGAACACCACCAGCGGCTTGCGCTTGGGCGACAACGCCTGGCGGCGCAGCAGGTGGAAGTAGTTCGCCGGGGTGGTCGGGATGGCCACCCGCATGTTGTCCTCGGCGCAGAGCTGGAGGAACCGCTCCGGGCGGCCGGAGGTGTGGTCCGGGCCCTGCCCCTCGTGGCCGTGCGGCAGCAGCAGGGTGACCGCGGAGCGCTGACCCCACTTCACCTCACCGGAGGAGATGAACTCGTCGATCACCGACTGGGCGCCGTTGACGAAGTCGCCGAACTGCGCCTCCCAGCAGACCAGGGCGTTGACGTTCTCCACCGAGTAGCCGTACTCGAAGCCCATCGCGGCGTACTCGGACAGCAGCGAGTCGTGCACGAAGAACCGGGACCGCTCGCCGTCACCGGTGAGCGACTGCAACGGCAGGTAGTCGTCGCCGGTCTCGGCGTCGACGATGGAGGCGTGCCGCTGCACGAAGGTGCCGCGACGCGAGTCCTGCCCGGCCAGCCGGACGGTGACCCCGTCGTGCAGCAGGGAACCGAAGGCGATGATCTCGCCGAAGCCCCAGTCGATGTTGCCCTCGACGGCCATCTTGGCCCGCCGGTCGAGCAGCTGCTGGATCCGCTTGTGCGGGGTGAAGCCTTCGGGCAGGTTGACGTGCGCCTCACCGATGGCCTTTATCACCGACGCGTCGGTGGCCGTGTCGACCTGCGGCTCCGGCTCGTCCTCGCGGGGCGGCCGGCTGAGCTGGCGCGGCGTGGTGGCCGCGTCGCGGGTGGCCTTGAAGACCCGCTCCAGCTGGGACTGGTAGTCGCGCAGCAGCTCCTCCGCGTCTTCCACGGTGATGTCGCCGCGGCCGATCAGCTCCTCGGTGTAGAGCTTGCGGACCGAGCGCTTCGAATCAATGATCTTGTACATCTGGGGGTTGGACATCGAGGGGTCGTCGCCCTCGTTGTGCCCGCGCCGCCGGTAGCAGACCATGTCGATCACGACGTCCTTGTTGAACGTCTGCCGGTACTCGAAGGCCAGCCGGGCGACCCGGACCACGGCCTCGGGGTCGTCGCCGTTGACGTGGAAGATCGGCGCCTGGATCATCCGGGCCACGTCGGTGCTGTAGAGGCTGGAGCGGCTGTACTCCGGCGCGGTGGTGAAGCCCACCTGGTTGTTGACCACCACGTGGACGGTTCCGCCGGTGCGGTAGCCGCGCAGCTGGGAGAGGTTGAGCGTCTCGGCCACCACACCCTGACCGGCGAAGGCGGCGTCACCGTGCACCGCCAGCGGCAGCACGGTGTAGCCCTCCAGCTTGAGGTCGATGCGGTCCTGCTTGGCCCGGACTATGCCCTCCAGCACCGGGTCGACCGCCTCCAGGTGCGACGGGTTCGCCACCACGGAGACCTTGACCGAGTGGTCGCCGTCGGGGGTGGTGAACTTGCCGCTCTGGCCGAGGTGGTACTTCACGTCGCCGGAGCCCTGCGTGGAACGCGGGTCCAGGTGCCCCTCGAACTCCGAGAAGATCTTCTCGTACGGCTTGCCGACGATGTTGGCCAGCACGTTGAGCCGGCCCCGGTGGGCCATGCCGATGACGACCTCGTCCAGGCCACCCTCGGCGGCGGACTCCAGGACCTCGCCGAGCAGCGGGATCAGCGACTCGCCGCCCTCCAGCGAGAAGCGCTTCTGGCCGACGTACTTGGTCTGCAGGAAGGTCTCGAAGGCCTCGGCCGCGTTGAGCCGGTTGAGCACGTGCTTCTGCTCGTCGGCCGGCGGCTTCTCGTACTTGCGCTCGACCCGCTCCTGGATCCAGCGACGCTCGGCCGGGTCCTGGATGTGCATGTACTCGATGCCGACCCGCCGGCAGTACGAGTCCCGCAGCACGCCCAGGATCGAGCGCAGCTTCATCCGCTGCTTGCCGGCGAAGCCGTTGACCGGGAAGGTGCGGTCCAGGTCCCACAGGGTCAGCCCGTGCTGGAGCACGTCCAGATCCGGGTGCTTGCGGATCTTGAACTCCAGTGGGTCGGTGTCGGCCATCAGGTGACCGCGGACCCGGTAGGAGTGGATCAGCTCGTGCACCCGAGCGGTCTTGTTGATCTGGCCTTCGCTGTCGACCGCGACGTCGCGCATCCAGCGCACCGGCTCGTACGGGATGCGCAGCGAGGTGAAGATCTGGTCGTAGAAGCCGTGCTCGCCGAGGAGCAGCTCGTGCATGACCTTGAGGAACTCGCCGGACTGCGCGCCCTGGATGATCCGGTGGTCGTACGTGCTGGTCAGCGTGATGACCTTGCTGACCGCCAGCTCGGCCAGGGTGGCCTCGCTCATGCCCTGGTACGGCGCCGGGTACTCCATCGCGCCGACCCCGATGATCGCGCTCTGGCCCTGCATCAGGCGCGGCATCGAGTGCACGGTGCCGATGCCACCCGGGTTGGTCAGCGAGATGGTGGTGCCGGAGTAGTCGTCCATGGTCAGCTCGTTGCGGCGGGCGCGCCGGACCACGTCCTCGTACGCCTGCCA
Source organism: Micromonospora fiedleri (assembly GCF_016774385.1). Taxonomy (NCBI): domain Bacteria; kingdom Bacillati; phylum Actinomycetota; class Actinomycetes; order Micromonosporales; family Micromonosporaceae; genus Micromonospora; species Micromonospora fiedleri. The sequence continues at coordinate 295,375 of NZ_JAETXL010000005.1, read as the reverse complement.
GAACTGCCGGAAGTCCATCTGCTCGCAGCCCTTGATGGAGGGGACCACCAGGTTGCGGCTGCCGTCCGGCTTGGCCAGGTCGATGGCGATGCCCAGGTTGACGTGCTCCGGGCTGACCATCGTCGGCTTGCCGTCGACCTGGGCGTAGGAGTTGTTCATCTCCGGGTGCGCGACAAGCGCGCGGACCAGCGCGTACCCGACCAGGTGGGTGAAGCTGACCTTGCCACCGCGGCCCCGGGCCAGGTGGTTGTTGATCACGATCCGGTTGTCCACCAGCAGCTTCGCCGGGACGGCGCGCACGCTGGTCGCGGTCGGCACGGCCAGCGAGGCGTCCATGTTCTGGACGATCTTGGCGGCCACGCCGCGCAACGGGGTGGTCTGCGGGCCGGTGGCGGTCGGTGCGGTCTTCGCCGGGGCGGCCTTGGCCGGTGCCTTCGCCGGCTCGGTCCGGGGCTGGGCCTTGGCCGGCGCAGTCTTCGCCGGCGCGGTACGCGACTCGGTCTTGGCGGGCTCGGTCTTGACGGCCGGCTCGGCCTTGGCGGGCTCGGTCCTGGTGGCGGTCGCGGCCTTGGCCGGAGCCGACTCCTTGCGGGCAGGCTCGGCGGCGCTCGTCGACCGGCCGGCGCCCTCACCGTCGCCCTTGGCCGCCCCCGGCCCGGGCCGGTAGTCGGCGAAGAAGTCGTGCCAGGCCGGGTCGACGCTGCTGGGGTCGGCGAGGTAGCGCTGATACATCTCCTCGACGACCCACTCGTTCGGGCCGAAACCCGCCAGTGGGTTCTCCTGCGAAGTCTGCTGGGTCGACACGGCCGGTAATCGCCTCTTTCACGCGGGTTTGTGTGTCACGCGGTCGTCCGCCAGCGCCGGGACGGGCGCAGAGGACGGATCCCAGGCTACGCCGTGCCGATCGCCAAGGCATTTCCGCCTCCGCCGCGTGGCCCGATTCACAGAAGATGCTAGAAGTTCAGTTGGCACCGCGTGTCCAGTTGCTGGCGGTAACGGCCTGATGGGCCCGGTTGTCCGGCCGTTCGCCGGTGCACCGGGCCCATCGTGGGACCGCTGAGACGGGTGGGTCGCACCCGGGAGCGTCAGGAGATGTCGCGCCGCCGGGTGAGCAGCAGGCCGACGATGCCGCTGGCCAGCGCGTAACCGACCAGCACGAGCGCGCCCACCCACCAGGGCGGGAACATCTCGCTCTCGCCCGGGGTGATCATGATCTGGGACGCGGCAGCCGGCCAGATCACCTGCCACTTGAGCACGGCCATGCTGTCCAGCCAGCTCGACAGCAGCAGGAAGAGCACACCGATGACCTGGGTGCCGATCAGGTAGAGCACCGAGGCGGTGATCACCGCGCCCAGCTGGTTGGTGATCAGGGTGCCGATGCCGACGCCGAGCACGGTCCAGATGGCGTACGCCATCAGGTTGAGCAGCAGCGCCCGTTGGACCTCCCACTCCCCGAGCAGGGTGCCGTGGTCGTTGAGGGCCAGGAATGCGGCCCCGGCACCGAGGTCGATCACCGTGGTGACCAGCCAGAACGCGAAACCGAGCAGGCTCGCCGCGATCAGCTTGCTGACGATCACCGCGGTGCGTCGCGGGGTGGCCAGGAAGGTCGTGGTCGCGGTCTGGTGGAAGAACTCGTTGGTGACCATCAGGATGCCGATCAGCATCACGAACAACAGGCCCAGGTACTGGCCGGAGGTGTAGAGGTTGGCCGCCTGGGCCGGAGCGGACGCGGCGTCGCCGGTGACCCCCAGCTCCTCGCCGCCGCCGTCGACCGTCGTGTTGAACAGCCAGGCATTGAGCGGGAAGGCCATGGCGATCGACAGGAGCGCCCCGATGGCCAGCCACCACCAGGTGCTGGTCGTGCGGATCTTGAGCAGTTCGGAGCGGACCAGGTTGCTCATCGAATGCCCGCCTTTCCAGCCGTCAGCTCCAGGAACACGCGTTCCAGGTCGGGTCGTTCGGTGGTCAGCTCGTGCAGCTCGACACCGGCGGTCAACGCCACCCGGCCCACCGTCGGGGCGTCCACCCCGCCGATCAGCAGCACGCCGTGCTCGTCGGTCTGCACCGTGGCCGGCCCGTCGGCCAGCGCCGTGGTCAGCGCCTCCGCCTGCGGGGTACGCACCCGGACCCGGACGCTCTGCGCCATCGAACCGATCACCTGCTCGACCGGACCCTGCCGGACCAGCTGACCCGCCGCGATGATCACCACGTCGTCGGCGAGCAACTGCATCTCCGACAGCAGGTGGCTGGAGACCAGCACGGTACGGCCCTCGGCGGCCAGCGCCTTGAGGAACCCGCGCATCCACCGGATGCCCTCCGGGTCCAGACCGTTGGCCGGCTCGTCGAGGATCAGCACCCGCGGGTCACCGAGCATCGCCGCGGCGATGCCGAGACGCTGCTTCATGCCGAGTGAGTAGCCCTTGAACTTGCGCTTCGCCGCCGGGGTCAGGCCGACCAGCGCGAGCGCCTCGTCGGCCCGCTGCCGGGGCAGCCCGGCCGCGGCGCAGATCACCCGCAGGTGGTTGATCCCGGTACGGCCCTTGTGCGCGCTGGACGCCTCCAGCACCGCACCGACGTGCCGCAGCGGCTCGGTCAACTCCGGGTACCGGCGTCCGCCGATGGTCGCGGTACCGGCGGTCGGGGTGACCAGGTTCAGCAGCATGCGCAGCGTAGTGGTCTTACCCGCGCCGTTCGGCCCGAGGAAACCGGTGACCCGGCCCGGCGCGACCGTGAACGACAGGTTGTTGACCGCCAGCACGTTGCGGTACTGCTTGGTCAGGCCGGAAACCACGATCTGCGCGTCATTGGTGGGGCGTGACTGCCCGTCGGACATCATTCTCCTCCCGTGGCGCCGAGATGCGCCGTTGCACAGCGTGACGGTAGCGGTCAACCAAATCAATCGGGCGCACTCCGGAGATCGCCATCCGCCCCAGGCAGGAGTCGCCTCCTCCCCAGGGACGACGGGATCGACAGTCCTTACTGGCGGCCGATCCAGGTGGCGCGGGCGTGGCCGAGCAGGGCGCCGTCCGGCCCGTACAGGCTGGTGCGCACCAACGCCTTACGCCCCACGGCTTCCACCACCGCGCCGGTCACCACACACTCGTCGCCGGGCCGGGGCAGCGCCTCGACATGGGCCGCGATCCGACCCAGCACGTACGGTCGACCGGCCTCGATCACCGCCCAGCCGCCGGGGCAGTCCAGGGCGGCCCAGACCGTGGCGACGCTCACCTGCGCGGGCGCCTGGAACGGTGCCGCGGTCCGGCCGTCGGGCAACCGTCCGGGGAAGATCCGGAGCCCGTCGAGGCGCTGCGGCCCGCAGACGTAGCAGCCGGGAAACGGGTGGTCCGTCAGACCGGGGTACGCCGCCGAAGCGGCCCGCGCGGTCGCCAGATCGACCGGCGGCACGACGTCGTCGAGCTCCTCCGCCGGACGGAGCTGGGCGATCACCTCCCCGGCCGGGTCGAGCACCTGGTCATCGGTCAACGTCAGCGCGGTGTCCAGCGGCGGCGGTCGGCGCAACGTCACCTCGACCGGGCCCTGCCCGCCGTACGCCGTGGCGAAGACGCCCGCACTCCAGCCGCCGTTGCCCGTACCGGGCGGTCCGTTGAACCGCGCCTCGATGATCATCGGATTCCTCCCGCCGTACCGGCCGGTCGTCGGCCACCCCGGCAGCCTCGCACGACCCACGCCAGGGCGGCGGAGGTGGGCCGGCGCCCGATCGCCGACCGGCGTTCACCGGATCGACACCGCCATCCACCAGGGCCGGCAACCCGCCGGGCGCTACACAGTGGGCATGGCCGCGCTACCCGCCGCGCAGGTGACTCTGACCACCAGCGGCTACACCCTTTCCCTCGCCGACGACCACCACCAGGTCGAGGCCGCGCAACGCCTGCGTCACCAGGTATTCGCCGCTGAGCTGGGTGCCACCGGACTCACGGACCCGACCGGTCTGGACCGGGACGCCTTCGACCCCTACTGCGACCACCTGCTCGTACGGCAGGAGAGCACCGGGGAGGTGGTCGGGACGTACCGGCTGCTGCCGCCGGGCCGCACCGTTCGCCGCTACGCCGAGGGTGAGTTCGACCTGACCGCACTCGACCCGTTGCGCGCCCACCTGGTGGAGGCGGGGCGCTCCTGCGTACACCCGGAGCACCGCAACGGAGCGGTGATCAACCTGATGTGGGCCGGCATCACCCGCTACATGCACCTGCGCAACCTGCGTTGGCTCGGCGGCTGCGCCTCGACGCCGGTGACCGACGGTGGCCGCGCCGCCGCCGAGGTGTGGGCCCAGGCCCGGGCCCGGCACCTGGCACCGCCGCCGCTGCGGGTGCGCCCGCTGCGACCCTGGTTCGCCGAGCCGGGCGTACCGCAGGAGCCGGTGGCCGCAACGGCCCGGCTGGTCCCCCCACTGCTGCGCGGGTACCTGCGGCTCGGCGCCTGGATCTGCGGCGAGCCGGCGTACGACCCGGACTTCGGGGTCGCCGACTTCTACGTGCTGCTGTCCATGGACCGGATGAACCCCCGCTACCTGCGGCACTTCCTTGGCGGACAGCCGTGAGCACGGCGGCGCACCCGCTGTGGCGGTCGGTCTCCGGCTGTGGTCCGGACTGCCTGCCGCCGCCCGGACACGCACCGACCGTGCCGCCGGCCCGGCAACTGGGGCGGGCCGTGGCCCTGCTCGGGATGCTCGGGCTCGGCATCGGGCTGGCGGCGGTGCTGCCGGTGCTGCCCGCCCGGGAGCGGCACGCCGCTACCCGGGGCTGGGCGCGGGCGACGGCGCGGGCCTGCGGCGTACGGCTGACTGTTCGGGGCCGGTTGCCTCGGCGTCGGGCGCTGGTGGTGGCCAACCACGTCTCGTGGTGCGACGTCCTGGCGATCCTCGCGGTCGCGCCGGCGCGACTGGTGGCCAAGCGGGAGGTGGGCCGCTGGCCGCTGCTCGGCCTGCTGGTCCGCGCCGCGGGCACCCTCTTCGTGGACCGGTCCCGCCCCCGCGACCTGCCGGCGGCCGTGGCCCGGGTCGCGGCCGCGCTGCGCGCCGGACGGACCGTCGCGGTGTTCCCGGAGGGCACCACCTGGTGCGGCCGGCAGACCGGGTGCCGGCCGGTCAGCGGCTTCCGGCCGGCGATGTTCCAGGCCGCGATCGACGCCGCGGCCCCCGTGGTGCCGGTACGCATCGGCTACCGCGACGCCACGACGGGCACCTCGACGAGTGTCGGGGCCTTCATCGGCGACGAGACCCTGCTGCGCTCGGTACGCCGGCTGCTGGCCGCCCGGCACCTGCAGGTCACCGTGGAGATCGGCGCAGCGCTGCACCCGGGCCGCGACACCGACCGGCGGGCCCTGGCCCGGGTCGCCGAATCCGCGGTTCACCTGGTGCCGGCCCCGGCGGGAGCGCCGCCCCGGACGGTCGACCCGGTGCCGTCGGCACACCGTCCGACACCGGCCCGGTTGCCGGCCGATCCGTCCGGTCGAGGGCGGTCCCTGGCAGCCTGAGGAGTGCACAGGCTTTTTTCAGGTACCGCCCAGCGCGAGCGCAGCGATGACGCGGATGATGGGCGGCATGGCGGCTACCCAGACCGAGGCGCGACTGCTCGTCGTCGAGGACGACCCCAACATCCTCGAACTGCTCTCCGCGAGCCTGCGCTTCGCGGGCTTCGACGTGGCCACCGCCACCAGCGGCAGCGCCGCGCTCAACGCGGCCCGGGACCACCGGCCCGACCTGGTGGTGCTCGACGTGATGCTGCCCGATCTCGACGGCTTCGAAGTGATCCGGATGATGCGCGAGGGCGGCACCCGTACGCCGGTGGTCTTCCTCACCGCCCGGGACGCCACCGACGACAAGATCCGTGGCCTGACCCTGGGCGGCGACGACTACGTCACCAAGCCGTTCAGCCTGGAGGAGTTGACCGCCCGGATCCGCGCGGTGCTGCGCCGCACCAGCACCGGTGAGCAGGCGCCGGCCCGGCTCACCTTCGCCGACCTCGAACTGGACGAGGAGACCCACGAGGTCTACCGGGCCGGCCAGCGGGTCCAGCTCTCGCCGACCGAGTTCAAGCTGCTGCGCTACCTGATGCTCAACGCCAACCGGGTGCTGTCCAAGGCGCAGATCCTCGACCACGTGTGGAACTACGACTTCCGGGGTGACGACAACATCGTCGAGTCGTACATCTCGTACCTGCGGCGCAAGGTCGACAACGTCGAGCCCCGGCTGATCCACACCCTGCGTGGGGTCGGCTACGTGCTGCGCAAGCCGGCGGCGTGAACGCGCTCCAGCAGGGCAAGAGCCGGCTGCGCGCGGTACCGCTGCGGGTCAAGCTGGTCGCGGCCGTCCTCGCCCTGGTCGCCGCCGCGCTGCTGGTGATCGCCTCACTGACCACGATCTTCCTGCGCAGCTATCTGGTGGACCAGGTGGACGCCGAGCTGAGGAGCGCCAGCCTCACCATCGAGACCGCCGTGATCACCGCGCAGCGGAGCACGCTCGGCATTCCCACCGACTACCTGGTAGTGGTCATCGACAGCAGCACCGGCCTCGTCGACGGGATAGGGTTCGACAACAAGCGGTTCGGCGAGGCTGACCTGCCACGTTGGCCCACCACTGTCGCCGGCTTCGAGGAGAAGGCCGGGCAGCCGTTCGACACCCGCGCCCGCGGTAGCGAGGTGCGCTGGCGGATCCTCTACACCGAGCTGCCGAACGGGCAGTGGGCGGCGATCGGGCAGCACCTGACCGACGTGGACCGGGCGGTCAAGCGGCTGATCTGGATCGACCTGCTGGTCGGTGGGGCGGTGCTGATCCTGCTCGCCTCGATCGGTGCGGCGATCGTCCGGACCAGCCTCAAGCCGCTGGTGGAGATCGAACGCACCGCCGCCGCCATCGCCGGTGGTGACCTCAGCCGCCGGGTCCCCGACCCGGAGCACGGGCAGCCCTGTCCCACCTCCGAGCTGGGTCGGCTCTCCCGGGCGTTGAACGCGATGCTCAGCCAGATCGAGATGGCCTTCACCGCCCGTGCCGCCTCGGAGAGCGCCGCCCGCTCGGCCGAGGCCGCGGCCCGGGACGCCGCCGAGGCGGCCCGCGCCTCCGAGGCCCGGGCCCGCCGATCCGAGGAACGGATGCGGCAGTTCGTCGCGGACGCCTCACACGAGCTGCGTACGCCACTGACCACCATCCGCGGCTTCGCCGAGCTGTACCGGCAGGGTGCCGCACGCGCCCCCGAGCAGACTGCTGACCTGCTGCGCCGTATCGAGGACGAGGCCGCCCGGATGGGCCTGCTGGTCGAAGACCTGCTGTTGCTGGCCCGGCTGGACCGCGAGCGTCCGCTCTCCCTCGCCCCGGTCGAGCTGCCCGTGCTGGCCGCCGACTCGGTGGCGGCGGCCCGGGCGATGGCGCCGGATCGGCGGATCGAGCTGGACATCGCGCCCGGCTCGGGGCCGTTGGTGGTCCGCGGCGACGACGCGCGGCTGCGGCAGGTGATCGGCAACCTGATGACCAACGCGCTGCGGCACACCCCGCCGGAGGCGTCCGTGACGCTGCGACTGCGCTCCGAACCGGGCAACCTGGCGGTGATCGAAGTCGCCGACACCGGCCCGGGACTCACCCCGGAGCAGGCGGAGCGGGTCTTCGAGCGCTTCTACCGGGCGGACGCCTCGCGGACCCGGCGGGTGGGCGGAATCACCGGCACCGGGCTCGGCCTGGCCATCGTCGCCGCGCTGGTGACCGTGCACCAGGGCACCGTGGAGGTGACCGACACACCGGGCGGAGGTGCTACCTTCCGGGTCCGACTGCCGCTCGCCCCGGACATCGACGGGGAGCCCGAGTGACTTTCAGCGAACGCTCAGGCCAGGCTAAGGCGGAACGCAGAGCGATGGGAGAAGGTGGGGACATGACCGAGTACGAGTCCGACCCGCGCCGGCCGGCCCCCACCGACGCCGAGCCGTCGCACCCCGAGCTGCCCCGCGCCGAATACGCGCGGTCCGACTCCCCGACCGAGCCGGTGGTCGGCAGCAGCGCCGATCCCACCGCCGAGTCGCCGACCATCCCGGTCCATGCCGTCGAGACCTCTCCCGCCGGCGGCCAGGACGCCGAGCCGACCATGGTGGGCCTGCCCGTCGCCGGCTCGCCCCCACCGCCGCAGACCGGCCCGTCCAGCCCAGCTCCGGGTCAGCCCGCCCAGGCCCCCGGTCAGCCCGCGCCGCAGGCTGCCGGTCAGCCCGGGCCGCAGGGACAGCCGGTCGCCGGCCAGCATCCCTGGGGTCCGGCCGGCTCGCAGCCGTACCAGCCCGGGTCGCGTTATCCCGCTGCGCCCTGGTACCCGGGCCAGTCCGGCTGGGCCGGGTCGCAGCAGCCCTCGCCGGGCGGCTACCCCGGGCAGCAGTCGGCCGGTTACCCCGGACAGCCGGGCGCGCAGTCGGCCGGTTACCCGGGCCAGCTGCCGCCGTGGGCGGCACCGCAGCAGTCCGTCGCCGGGCCCCGACCGGGCCGGATCGCCAAGTTCGTCGGCGCCGGCGTCGCGGTGTTCGCGCTGATGCTCGGCAGCGGTATCGCCGGCGGCACGCTCGCCCTGGCGCTGAGCGACGGTGGCACGATCACCCGCACCTTCTCCGCCGCTCCCGTGATCGACGGTGCTGATCTGCCGCGCATCGCCGCGTCGGTGCAGGACAGCGTCGTGTCGATCAGCACCGGCAGCGGCGAGGGCTCCGGCGTGGTGCTCACCGCCGACGGGTACGTGCTGACCAACAACCACGTGATCGCCGGGGGCGGTGACACCGTACGGGTGATCTTCGCCAACGGCACCAACGCCCAGGCGGACGTCATCGGCACCGACCCGCGTACCGACCTCGCGGTGTTGAAGGCCAACGGGGTGAGCGACCTCAAGGCCGCCACCTTCGGCGACAGCGACGCTATGCAGGTCGGCGACCAGGTGCTCGCCCTGGGCAGCCCGCTCGGCCTCCAGGGCTCGGTGACCGCCGGCATCCTCAGCGCCCGGGACCGCACCATCCAGGCCGGCAGCGGTGACCGGCTGCCCGGTCAGGCGGTCAGCTCGATCTCCGGGCTGCTCCAGACCGACGCGCCGATCAACCCCGGCAACTCGGGCGGCGCCCTGGTCAACACCCGCGGCGAGGTGATCGGCATCAACACCGCGATCGCCACCGCCGGGCAGGGCAACACCGGCAACATCGGCGTCGGCTTCGCCATCCCGAGCAACAAGGCGAAGGACATTGCAGACAAGCTTCAGCGGCGTGAGAAGATCAGTCACCCGTCGCTCGGGGTGAGCGTGACCGGCACCAGCGAAGGCGGGGCGCTGATCAACGCCGTCACGCCGGGCAGCGCGGCCGAGCGGGCCGGGCTGGAACGCGGTGACGTGATCACCCGGTTCGGCGACAAGGTGATCAACGACTCGAACGACCTCGTCGGTGCCGTACAGGCCGGCAAGGTCGGTGACCAGGTCGAGGTGACCTTCCAGCGGAATGGTGCCGAGGCGACGGCAACCGTGACGCTCGCCGAAGCGTCATAGTCACAGACCTGCCTCCCTACCGGGCGGCGGGTGGCGCGGCCAAGGGGGTTGGTCGCGGCACCCGCCGCCCTTCCTTTTGCCCCCACACCGACTGCTGTCTTCACCCGACTGCTGTCTTCACCCGAACCGGGTGAGCCCGGCTCACCCCGGGTGCGGGCAGCGTCGGTTGGAGAAGACCGCAGAGCCATGGGGGTGACATGACCGCCACCGCGTCCGCCGTACGGACCGACGACCAGATCCAGCGGGACGTCCTGGACGAACTCAGCTGGGATCCGCGCGTCCTCTCGACCGACATCGGCGTCACCGTGCACGACGGCGTGGTGACCCTGACCGGCCAGGTGGACGGGGCCGCGCGCAGGTGGGCAGCGGTACGCGGCGCACAGCGCGTCCGTGGCGTACGGGCGGTCGCCGACGACATCGAGGTGACCCCGGTCGGACCGGTCCCCGTCACCGACGGCGCGCTGGCCATCGCGGCCGGCCGGGCGCTGGAGTGGAACAGTTTCGTGCCGGCACAGCGGCTGGACCTCACCGTCGCCAACGGCTGGATCATGCTGCGCGGCGAGGTGGAGTTCGGCTGGCAGCGGCGTACCGCCGAACGGGAGCTACGCCGCATCCGGGGCGTACGCGGGGTGACCAACCTGGTCGAGGTTCGGCCCCCCGCCCGCCCGGACGCCGACCGGACCCGCCGCGACGTGCAGCGGGCACTGCTGCGCGGCATCGGCACCGAGCGGGTGACGGTCGAGGTGCACGGCGACACGGTGACCCTCAGCGGGGTGGTGCGTTCCTGGTGGGAACGGGATCAGGCGGACCGGGTCGCCTGGTCGGCCGAGGGCGTCTGCGCGGTACGCAACGAGCTGCTGGTGGGCGGCTGACACCGGTCGTGTCCGGTTTGCCGGTACCCGGAAACGGGAAACCGCTTCGACCCCCCCGGCCCGCGGAGTACGGCGGACCGGGCCGACGCCACAGACCGACGGGGAGGACTCGTGGCCCACAACCACGGTGCGGGCGAGCGCCAGTTGCGGATAGCGATGGTGGTGCCACCCTGGCTGTCGGTGCCGCCACCCGGCTACGGCGGGTTGGAACAGGTGGTGGCCGGCCTGGTGGACGCGCTGGTCGACCGGGGACACGAGGTGACGTTGATGGGTGCCGGTGGCGAACACGGCACCACTGGCGATTTCCTGGCCACCCTGGACGAGTTGCAGTACGACCGGCTCGGTGAGTCGCTGCCCGAACTGGCCCATCTGGCCCGGGTGAACCATCTGCTCAGCGCGGCCGACTTCGACCTGGTCCACGACCACAGCACGATCGGTCCCCTGGTCGCGGGGCGGCGCGACGTACCCACGCTGGCGACCGTGCACGGCAACCCGGTGGGGGAGTACGGCACCGTGCTCAGTGACACCGACCGCGGCGTCGGTCTGGTGGCCATCTCGCACGCCCAACGTCGGCTGAACCCGCGCCTGCCGTGGGTCGGCACGGTGCACAACGCGATGGACATCGGCGACTTCCCGCGCAAGCAACGACCCAGTCACGGGGCGGTGCTGTGGCTGGCCCGGTTCAGCCCGGACAAGGGGCCGGAACTGGCCATCGAGGCGTGCCGGGCGGCGGGACTGCCGCTGGTGCTGGCCGGCAAGTGCAACGAGCCCGCCGAGCGGCGTTACTACCACGAGGTCATCGTGCCGATGCTCGGACCGGACGTCACCGTCGTGCTCGACGCGGACCGGGAAGCCGTACTGCGGCTGCTGGTGGAGGCCCGTTGTCTGATCATGCCGATCCAGTGGGAGGAGCCGTTCGGCATCGTGATGCTGGAGGCGATGGCCACCGGTACGCCGGTGGTGGCGTTGAACCGGGGGGCCGTGCCGGAACTGGTCCAGCCGGGCGTGACCGGGCTGATCTGCGAACGACCCGAGGAGTTGCCGGCGGCACTGGGCGAAGCACCGCACCTCGACCCGGCGGACTGCGTGGCGCACGTCGCGCGGACCTTCTCCATCGAGCGGATGGCAGCCGGCTACGAGGAGGTGTACCGCCGGTTCCTGGTGGCGGCGACGCCGCGGTCGGCGATGCGGGAACCAGCGCGGATCACCCCGGGCTGAACCGCCAGGTCAGACCCGCGCCGCACTCAACGCGGTGATCGCCGCGTCCAACTGCCGGGCGTACGCCGGGCTCAGCCCTTCCTCCCGGAGCCGGGTGGCCACCTTCTCGCGCAGCCGGGCCACCCCGGGGCCGAGTTCACCCTCACCGAGGCTGACCGCACGGGTCAGATTGCGTACCTCGTTGCGCAGGTCGAGGCCGACGTCCTCGCGGATGCCGCCGTCGGCGAGCCCGGAGCCGATCAGGTCTTCGAGCCGGCTCGCCGCCTCGACCAGCGTGTCCCCGGTGGTTTGCGTGGGCGGTACCACCGTCGGTGGCGGTGGTGCGGCAGGGCTCGACGCCGGTGGCGGCGATGGCTGCGGCTGGGCGCTCTCGGTGGGCGTGGTGGTCGGCTCGGGGGACTCGGTCGGCTCGGTGGTCGGCAGCGCGGCGGGTGGGTCGCTGTCCTTCGGCCACAACGCCGGCACCACCAGCGCCGCCCCGAAGAGCAGCACCAGGACCGCGAGGACCGGACGCAGCCACGACCGACCGTTGCTCGGCTCCTCGCCGACGCGGGTGGCCGGGGCGTCCGTGGTGGAGCTGCCCGCCTCCGGTACGCCGACGACCGGCGCCCCGGTGGCCGCTGCCGCGGGCGCCGCAGCCGACGCGTCGACGGACGCCTGACCGGACCCGGCAGTCGCCTGACCGGGCCCGGCAGCCCCCTGGCTGAACCCGGTAGCCGCCTGAGCGGGCCCGACGGTCGTTTGGGCGAACCCGGCAGCCGCTTGAGCGGACGCGCCGGGCGGTGGCGTGACTGCGGGCAGGGTGACCGTCGGAGCGAGCATCGTGATCGCCTGCGGATCGGCGGGCAGCATCTGCTCGCGCAGCACGGTGGCGACCTGGCGGGCCGTGGGCCGGTCGGCCGGGTCGCGGGACAGGCAGCGCAGACAGATCTGGGCCACCACCGGCGGTAGCCCGGGCACCTCGGTGAGCGTGGGTGGCGGGCGGTCGGCCAGCGCCGCGCTCAGCTCCTCCCAGGTCTCCGCCGGGTACGGCACCCGGCCGGTCAACGTCTCGTGCAGCAGCACACCGAGTGAGTAGACGTCGGTGGCCGGCTGCGCGGGTGCTCCGTCGAGCCGTTCCGGGGCGACGTAGGCGGGGGTGCCGAAGGTGGCGCCGTCCTCGTCCTCGTCGGGGGCGCCGATGCGGGTCGCGATGCCGAAGTCGAGCACCTTCGCCCCGACCTGGGTCATCATCACGTTGGCCGTGGTGACGTCCCGGTGCACGATGCCGAGCCGGTGTGCGGCGGCGAGTGCGTCGGCGACCTGCGCGGCGATCTCCACCGCCTCCGGCCAGGGCAGCGGACCCTCGGTGAGCCGGAACTCCAGTTCCTCACCGGAGAGCAGTTCCATCACCACGAACGAGGTGATGGTGCCGTCCGGCGACACGGTCTCGCCGTAGTCGTGGACCGATGTCACGTGTGGATGGACGAGCTGCGCGGCGGCTCGCGCCTCCTCCCGGACCATGTCGCGGAACCGGGCGTCGGCGGCCAGCGACGGGGCGAGCACCTTCAGCGCCACCACCCGGTCGAGAACCTCGTCGTGGGCCCGCCAGATGACCGACATGCCACCGGCACCGATCTGGTCGATCAGCCGGTATCGGGTGGCCAGCAACCGACCGGGCTGCAGTGCTGGCTTCACGTTTTGCACCTGCCTCGTAGCGGGGAGCGGTATCAGGTTGCGCGAATGTTGCTGCGCTGTCAACGGTCTTGGACCGGCACCGGCTCCGTACCAGGGTGAACGGGGTGCGGTCCGGGCGTGCCAGGATGAACGGCATGGCACGGGGACCGGTGGCGTTCGTGCTCGGCGGCGGGGGAGTGCTGGGCGCGGTCGAGGTGGGCATGTTGCGGGCGCTGTTCCGGGCGCGGATTCGGCCAGACCTGGTGCTGGGTACGTCGATCGGCGCGGTCAACGGTGCCCTGGTCGCCGCCGACCCGTCCGAGGCGGTCACCGACCGGCTGGTCCGGCTCTGGGCCTCGCCGGAGGCCAGCGAGGTGTACGGCGACTCGGTCGCCCGACAGCTGCGACGCTTCGCCGCCCGTACCCATCTGCATTCGCCCCGACCGTTGCGCAAGCTGCTGGAGAACGAGCTGGGCGCGGAGACCACCTTCGCCGACCTCAAGGTGCCCTTCCGCTGCTGCGCGGCGAACATCGAGCGGGCCGCCGAGCACTGGTTCGTCAGCGGCCCCGTGGTGCCCGCGGTGCTCGCGTCGGCCTCGGTGCCCGGGTTGCTGCCGCCGGCACGCATCGGGGACCAGCACTACGTCGACGGCGGGATCGTCAACTCGATCCCGATCGGTGAGGCGGTCGCGGCCGGGGCCACCCGCATCTTCGTACTCCAGGTGGGCCGGATCGAGCGGGCGCTGACCCCGCCCCGGCGGCCCTGGGAGATCGCCCAGGTCGCGTTCGAGATCGCCCGCCGGCACCGGTTCGCCCGGGAGATGGCCGCCCTGCCCGACGGGGTGGAGGTGCACGTGCTGCCGACCGGCGGCCTGGAGCCGCGCGACGACACCCCGTGGGCGTACCGGGACATGGCGGCGGTCGGCCGGCGGATCAGCCGCGCCTACGCGGCGTCCCGGCACTACCTGGCGAACCTGGAGCGCTGATGCCGCTTCCGCCCAGGTGGCTGCGCCGGCTGTTGCTGGCACCCGGCGTGGTGCTGCTGGCCGTGCTGCTGGTGATCACGGTGCCGTTCTGGGCCCTGCTCGCGTTGGCCGTCTCGCCCTTCGTGCCCGGGCGGCTGCGCCCGCTGCGGCTGCTCTGGATCGGCTGCTTCTACCTGCTCTGGGACGCGGCGGCGCTGGTCTGCCTGTTCGCGCTCTGGGTGGCCAGCGGGTTCGGCGCCCGGGTGAACTCGCCGGCCTTCCAACGCGCCCACTACGTGCTGGCGGGCTGGTTCCTGCGGGTGTTCTTCTGGCAGGCCCGGTGGGCGCTGCGGCTGAGCATCGAGGTGGTCGGCACCGACCCGGACACCGCCCTGCCGGGCCGTCCCGAACTGGTCGTCAGCCGGCACGCCGGGCCGGGTGACTCGTTCATCCTGATCCACGCCCTGGTGAACTGGTTCCAGCGGGAGCCACGCATCGTCCTCAAGGACACCCTGCAGTGGGATCCGGCGATCGACGTGCTGCTCAACCGGCTGCCGAGTCGTTTCATCGCGCCCGGACAGGACGGTCGGGGGACGATCAGCGAACAGGTCGGGCATCTGGCCACCGGGCTGGACGACGACGACGCCTTCGTGATCTTCCCCGAGGGCGGCAACTTCACCCCGAGGCGTCGACTGCGGGCCATCGAACGGCTGCGGGACCGGGGACACCACCGGATGGCGGTGAAGGCGGAGGCCATGCGGCACGTGCTCGCCCCGCAGCCCGGTGGGCTGTTAGCGGCGCTGGACGCCGCACCGGACGCGGGGGTCATCTTCGTGGCGCACACCGGGCTGGACAAGATGCTCACCGTCGCCGACGTGTGGCGGGAACTGCCGATGGACAAGCAGTTGGTGATGCGCTTCTGGTCGGTGCCGCCGGAGGAGATCCCGGCCGGGCGGCAACAGCGAATCGACTGGTTGTACGACTGGTGGAGTCGGATAGACGCGTGGATCGCCGCCAATCGCGACGGTGCCGCGTAGGGTTCGTGGATGGACCAGATCAGCGTGGTGACGACGGTGGTCGACGCGCGTTCGGTCGCGGACCTGCTGGCCGCCGCTGCGGTGGCCGGACGGCAGGCGGCCTGCGCGCAGGTGGGCGGTCAGGTGGAGAGCACGTACTGGTGGCGGGGCGGGGTGGAGACGAGCACCGAATGGTCGGTGCAGTTCAAGACCGCACCGGACCGGGTCAACGCCCTGGTGGAGCAGGTCCGCGCCAGCCACCCGTACGAGGTGCCGGAGATTCTGGTCAGTCAGGTGTACTGCGGTCACCCTGAGTACGCCGCCTGGGTGTTCGAGCACACCCGTCCCTGAG
Organism: Micromonospora fiedleri; assembly: GCF_016774385.1. Lineage (NCBI taxonomy): Bacteria > Bacillati > Actinomycetota > Actinomycetes > Micromonosporales > Micromonosporaceae > Micromonospora > Micromonospora fiedleri. Next base: position 279,787 of record NZ_JAETXL010000005.1, on the reverse strand, counting down.
TATCCGGACTCTGGTGCGGCTGGCCGCGCGGGTCAAGGATGACTGCGTGACTGGCTACCCCTGCCCGGCGTGTGGTGCGCCGGCGAACCTCGCCTCAGGCTGCTCCGGATGCGGCCGGCCGCCGTACCCGGCCGCCGCCGAGGTGATCCGACTCGACCGTGAGATCGTCGAACTCGGCGCTGCGACGCGACAGGCACGGGCGACGTACGAAGGGTTGGCCGGTCGGCTCCTGACGGCGCAGCGACGCCGCGCCGAGTTGGCCGCCGCGATCCGCACCGAGTTCCCGACAACGACCCCTGCGGGCAGCATGGCCGGGGCGGTGCCGCCCGCTGCGGTACCGGTCGCGGTGCCGGCCGGGCCAGGCGGGGCGCTGCCGGCGGGGCCAGGCGGGATGCCGCCGGTCGGGCCGGGTGGGGCGGGGTCGGGCGGGTGGCCCGGCATGACGCCGGTCGACCCGGCGGCGCGGCCGGGTGGGGCGGAGGCCTCGACCCGTACCGTGCAGGGGTTGTTGTTCGTCCTGGGTGGACTGCTGCTGGGCACCGCGGCGACGGTGTTCACGGCGGTGGCCTGGGCGTCGGTGGGCGTCACCGGTCGGGCGCTGATCCTGCTGGCGCTCACCCTGCTGCTGCTCGCCGTGCCGCTGGTGGCGCGCTGGCGCGGGCTGCGGGGCACGGCCGAGACGCTCGCCGCCGTCGGGCTGCTGCTGGTGGTGCTCGACGGGTACGCCGCCTGGTCGGTGGACCTGTTCGGGGTGACCGCCTGGCCGGGCAGCCTGTACGCGGCCCTGGTCGCGGCCGTCAGCGCCGCCCTGGCCGCCGGGTACGCCCGGCTCAGCCGGCTGACCGTGCCGTGGTTCGCCGCACTGCTGGCCGGGCAGCCGGTGCTGCCGCTGGCCGTCGCCGAGGCCCGGCTCGGGCCGGCCGGGCTGGCGGTGGTCTTCGTCGGGGTGGCGCTGGCCGACCTGGCGGTGCTGGTCGCGCTGCGGCGGCCGAGGGACGTCGCGGGCGAGGGGGCCACGACGACCTCGGCGGTACGGATCGCCGGCCAGGTGACCGCCGGTGCCGGGTACGCTGTCGCGCTGCTGCTCGCCGCGGGTTGTGCGTTGGTGCCGCTGCTCGTCGGCCGGGCCGGTGGGGTGGCGGTGCTGGCCGGCGTACCGATGCTGCTGGTGGCGCTGGCCCTGCTCGGTGCGGCGCTGCTGCTCGGCGGTGCGATCGCGCGGGCGGTGACGGCCGGCGCGCTGGTGCCGGTGCTCGCCCTGGCGCTGATCCGCCCGGTCGGCGAACTGCGCGGGTCGGTGGTGCTGGTGGCGGCGGCCCTGGTGGTGGCGCTGCTGGCCGGTGCGGTGCGCCTGCTTCCGACGGGTTGGCAGTCCGGTCCCCGGATCGGTGCCGTGCTGGTGGCCGCCGCCACGGCGACGCTTACCACGTTGTGGGCGGTGGTGCTGGCGGGCGCGACGGTGGGCCGCTCGTTGCCGCCGTGGCGGGGGGCCACGGCCGGGCCGGACTACCCCTGGGGCTGGCAGTTGCCTGTCGCGTTGGCGTTGACCGCGGCCGCGCTGGCCTGGCTGCTGCCCCGGGTGGCCCAGCCGGCGATCGCGGTGATCGGCGTCGCCGGCACGACGCTCGCCCTGCCGGCGGCCTGGGCCGCGTCGTGGCCGGTCGTGGTCGCTGTCGACCTGCTGGTCGCCGTGGCGCTGCTGGCGGTGTCGGTGGCCCGCCCGGTGGGCCGGGCGACGGTGCCGGCCTCGGCACTGGCCGGCACCGTGCTGCTCGGGCACGGGCTGCTGGTCGGGTTGGCCGGCCCGGCCGGGGCCGGTGCGGCGTGCGCGGTGGTGCTGGTCGCCGGCCTCGGCGTGGCCGCGGTGGGTCGCCGGGGCGGGCCCGAGCAACGCGTGGTGGCCGGGTTCGCGCTGCTCGCGGCGGTGCTCGTGGTGCCGGCCGGTGCGGCGATCGCGCTGATCGGCGCCGGTGCGCCGCCCTGGTGGCAGTCCCGGGCGGCACTGGCCGCCCTCGTCCTGCCGGCGGTCGCGCTGGTCACCCTCCGGACACACTGGACCGACCTGCGGGCGTACGCCTCGACCGGGTTCGCGGTGGCGGCGGCCCTGACCGGGCTCGCGTCGGTCGCCGTACCGGGTGACGAACCGGTGACCCTCTACGCGGCCGGTACGGCGCTGCTGGTCGCGCTGGCCGGGTTCCGGTCCCGTCCCTCGGTGGCGTTGACGGTGGCGGGTGTCGGTCTGGCCGCCGTGGCGGTGCTGGCCGCTGTCCCGGTGGCGCTGACCGCGCTGGTGACCCCGTACGGGCCGCCGCCCGCCATCTGGGCCGGCGCACCGGCGGTGCGGTCGGTGGCGGACGCGGTGCCGGTGGGACTGGCCCTGTCGGTGCTGGCCCTGGCGGCGGTACTGGCGACCTGGCCGACCGGTCGGGCCGGCAGGTGGCGTCTGGCGGCGGCGGTGCTGCCGTTCGTGGCGCTGGCCGGGCCGGTGCTGCTGGTGGCCGCCCGGGCGCCCTGGCCGGTGGTGCCGGCCGCCGCGCTGCTCGGTGGCGTCGCCCTGCTGCTGGTCATCGCGGTGCGGCCGGTGGGCGCCCCGTTCGTGGCGGTCGGCGTGCCGGTGGGGCTGGTGCTGATCGGGGCGGGACTGCTCAACCTCCAGGCCACCCGGGCCGGGACGCTCGCCGGGCTGGGTCTGCTGGTGGTGGCGGCGACCGTGGCCGGGGTGGCCGCCCGGCGACACCTGGTGCGGCTGGCCGGCTGGCTGGTCGCGGTCGCGGCGGCGACCGGTCTCGCCATCACCGCCTCGCTGGCCGCCGGGCAGCCCCTGCGGGTGGCGGCCTTCGCGGTGCTCGGCGTGGCTGCCATAGCCCTGGCTCTGGCCGCGATCGTCCCCGGCATCTCGGCGCTGACGGGTCGGACGCTGGACGCGGCCGCGCAGGCGGTGGCGCTGGTCGGGATCCTGCTCACCATCGGTGCGGCCCGGCACGCCGCCACGGCCTGCGTGCTCTGGGCCGTCGCGGTCGGGCTGCGGCTGCTGCGCCGGGGCGAGTCGACCGCGCGGCGGTGGGTTTTCGCCGCGATCTCCGCCGGCAACGTGCTGCTCGCCGTCTGGCTGCTGCTGGGGGCCGGTGGGGTGACGGTGCTGGAGGCGTACACCGTGCCGTTCGCGGTGTTGGCGCTCGGTGCGGGCGCGGTGGCGTTGCGTACCCGACCGGGATTGACCAGTTGGCTTGCGCTCGGCCCCGGTCTGGCCGCGGTGCTGCTGCCCAGCCTGGCGGCCGTGCTGTTCGGCGCGGACCCGCAACCGTGGCGGCGGCTGCTGCTCGGGGCTGCCGCGCTCGCCGCGACGCTGCTCGGGGCGATCCGACGCTGGCAGGCGCCGGTGGTGCTCGGTGGGTTGACACTCGCCGTGCTCGCCGTGCACGAGCTGGTACGCAGCTGGGACCTGCTGCCCCGGTGGGCCTACCTGGGCACCGCAGGACTGCTCCTGATCGCCCTCGCCACCACCTACGAACGCCGCCGCCGCGACCTGCTCCGCCTCCGCGCCACGGTCAGCCGGATGAGCTGACGCCGTCCGATGGTGCCCCGCCGTTGCGCCGGAACGGCGGGGTCCGCAGTGGCGGGAAACCGCCGTTCCGGCGCAGCGGAGTCGATCACCGTGCCTAGCCGCCGAGGGCCTCGATCAGGTCGGCCGGTGCCTCCTCGATCTCGCCCGCCGGGGGCTTGCGTACGGTCACCGGGCTGCCGAAGTCGGAATAGCTGGCCTTGATCTTGCCCATCCGGGCGTCGAGCGTGGTCAGGTCGATGACCAGCCCGGTCAACCGACCGTCGGTGTCGACGGTGGCGGTGAACGGAACCGAAGCAGCCTTGCGGCCGAACATCTTGACGAGCTCGGAGTCGACGTCGACGGTCCTGGTGTAGTCCACGGTGCCGGCGTATTTACCCGGGCTGGTGCGGTCGACCGTGACGATGCTTTCGATCAACGCCTTGACGTTGCCCGGGTCGTCGGCTATGAGCTTCAGGTCGCTGTCGTCGCCGAGCTTGGACGTGTCCATGTACAGCCACTTGTCGGACAAGCTTCCGGCCTGCTCGCCACCGAACTTGAGGTACACGTCGTCGCCCATGCTGACCATTCGCATGGTCCGTTCGTCGCTCAGATCGAGCGTCATGTCGGCGACCAGGTTCAGCGGATCGAGGGAACCGGAGCCGGTGATGACCGGCGAGACGAGTTCGAACCGGGAGCTCTGCTTGTTGAGTTCCTCCAGAGCCGCCGTGAGATCGGCCCTCGGGTCCGCCGTCGTGCTGGTGGCCGGTGCGGCCAGCGGTTGCTCGTGCTGACCGCTGCTTGTCGTGCAGCCGGTCAAGCCAAGCGACAGTGCGGCGGCGAGCGCTAGCCCGGCGCTCGCGGAACGAATCGGGTGCATGGTGCCTCTCCTTGTCCGGGCCGCAACGCGACCGCTTGGTCAAGTTCGGCTCGGCGGTCAGGCTAGTCGCCCCACCGCAGGGCCACCGCCCCGGTGATGCGCCTGCGGTCGCAGTCGATCGTTGCTGATCGGCGTGGTGGGGGAGGGCAGCGGTAGGGTCTGGCCATGGCAGAGGTGCTCACCGCTGAGGCGGTACGAGACGAGCTGGGTGGGCTGGCGGGGTGGTCACAGGACCCGGCCGGGATCACCCGTACCGTGGAGCTGGCCAGCTTTCCGGACGCCATCGGGCTGGTCGACCGGATCGCCGTCACGGCCGAGGAGTTGGATCACCACCCGGACATCGACATCCGCTGGCGCACCGTGACCTTTCGCTGCGTGACCCACTCGGCGGGCGGCGTCACCCGGCGGGACATCGAGCTGGCTCGGCGGATCGACGAGATCGTGGGAGGCACCCGATGAGGTTCGAGATCAGCAAGGTGCTGGACGCCATCGAGGGGCGGGTCTGCACCGATCCGCAGTTGGCCCGCGCGGTGGTCGACCTGGCCGAGATCATCCGTTACCAGGACCTCGACGGCGGACGTCCGGCCAGCACGCTGCGCCTCGGCATGGTCATCGACGCGTTGGCGCGCAGCCTGGAGGAGGACAGCGTCCCGGTCTACGCGGTGGTGCACCGGGGGGTGCTCTCCGACGCCGACCTGACCTCCAACGAGCGGATGGTGGTCCGCCGCTGGGCCGACGACGGCCTGGTCGAGGTGCTCGACAATCCCGGGGACCGGATGCTTGAGGTGGCCGACCTGCTCGGCCTGCCGGTGCTCAGCCGGGTGCGCTTCGACGGCCTGCGTGGGCGGTTCCCCTGGTTGGTCGAGCAGCCCGGCCGGGTGGTCGCCCCGGTGCCGGGTGCCGGCGGACCGGTGTTCATCGCCCACGTCGGTGGCGGTCACACGCCGGTGGCCGGGCCACCGTCGCCGGCCGCGGCGCAGCTGCTCGCCCGCGAATGGCGGTGCCCGGACTCCGGCTGCAACCTGTTCGGGGGAGGTGGCGGCGGTGGCGCCTTCGCCGACCTGGCCCGGGTGGACCGGGCGCCAACCGGTCAGCCGCCACCGTCGCTGCGTAACGGCGTACCGACCTGCCCCCGGCACGGCAGCCGGCTGCGCGACGCCGGCCCTCGGCCGCGCAGCGAGGTCCTCGCGGTACGCGTCGGTGGCCTGATCCGGCGTCGATTCGCGCTCACCGAGGAGCAGCCGGTGCTTGTCGGCCGGGCCCCGGAGGGCAGCGGCGGCATCATGCTCGGACAGTGGCTCAACGACGAGGCCCGCCGCTGGATCAGCCGCAGCCACCTGCGGTTGGAGTTGCGTGGCAGCGACGTGGTGGTCACCGACGTGAGCACCAACGGCTCCGGCATCCGACCGGCCGGGTCGCTGGCCGACGCGGACCGCATCCCGCTGGCCCCGCAACAGTCCCGGGTGCTGGCCAGCGGCGACATGGTGGAGCTGTACCCGGGGGTGCAGATCGGCCGGCCGGCCGACCTGCCGTCGGGTGCGCCGTACAACCCCGACTCGGTGATGTCCGAGGCCCCGACGATGGCGATGCGCCTGCCCCGCTGAACCCGACGCCGCGACGCGGGTGGGCGCCGGGACCTGGCACCCACCCGCGTCGGTACGGCTGCTCAGCCGGCCAGTACCGCCGCCAGCTGTGCGACCGCGTGGTCGATCTCCTCGGCGGTGATCGTCAGCGGCGGGGCGAGGCGGATCGTCGAGCCGTGGGTGTCCTTGGCCAGCACGCCACGCTCCATCAGGCGCTCGCACGCCTCCCGGCCGCTCATCAGCGCCGGGTCGATGTCCAGTCCGGCCCACAGACCCCGACCGCGTACGGCGACCAGGCCCTTGCCGATCAGGGCGTGCAGCCCGGCGTGCAGCCGTTCGCCCAACTCGGTCGAGCGGCGCTGGAACTCGCCGGTGGCCAGCAACCGGACCACCTCGGTGGCCACCGCGCAGGCGAGCGGGTTGCCGCCGAAGGTGGAGCCGTGCTGGCCGGGCCGCAGCACGCCCAGCACGTCGGCGTCGGCCGCCACTGCGGAGACCGGCACGATGCCGCCGCCGAGCGCCTTGCCCAGCAGGTACATGTCCGGTACGACACCCTCCAGCTCGCAGGCGAACGTGGCCCCGGTACGCCCCAGCCCCGACTGGATCTCGTCGGCGATGAACAGCACGTTGCGCTCGGTGCAGAGCTGACGCACCCCCGGCAGGTAGCCGGCCGGCGGCACCACCACACCCTGCTCGCCCTGGATCGGCTCCAGCAGCACCGCGACAGTGGTCTCGTCGACCGCCTCGGCCAACGCGGTCAGGTCGCCGTACGGGACGATTTTGAAACCCGGGGTGTACGGCCCGAAGTCGGCACGGGCGTCGTCGTCGGTGGAGAAGCTGACGATGGTGGTCGTACGCCCGTGGAAGTTGCCCTCCGCGACCACGATGGTGGCCTGACCGGCCGGTACGCCCTTGACCTGGTAGCCCCACTTGCGGGCCACCTTGATGCCGGTCTCCACGGCCTCGGCCCCGGTGTTCATCGGCAGCACCAGCTCCTTGCCGCACAACGCGGCCAGCGCCCGGCAGAAGTCGGCGAACTGGTCGTGGATGAACGCCCGGCTGGTCAACGTCAGCTTGTCGAGCTGGGCGTGCGCGGCGGCGATCAACGCCGGGTGACGGTGGCCGAAGTTCAGCGCCGAGTAGCCGGCCAGGCAGTCCAGGTAGCGCCGACCGTCCACGTCGGTGACCCAGGCGCCCTCGGCGGAGGAGATCACCACCGGCAGCGGGTGGTAGTTGTGCGCGGTGTGGCGCTCCGCGTCCTGTACCGCGGCGGGGGTCCGCAGCATGTCCTCGATCATCGGCTTGCCTTTCCCTGACGGAGTCGCAACGTGCAGCACTTCGGGCCACCGCCGGCCTTACGCAGCTCGGACAGGTCGACGCCGATGGTCTGGTAGCCCCGTTCGCGCAGCTTCGCGGCGAGGTCGGTGGCCTGCTCGGGCAGGACCACGTGCCGGCCGTCGCTGACCGCGTTGAGGCCGAGCACCTCGGCGTCGGCCATGGTGGCGTGCACCGCGTCCGGGAAGAGCCGGCGCAGTACGGCCTGGCTGCCGGGGGAGAACGCCTCCGGCAGGTACGCCACGGTCCGCTCGTCGAGCACGGTCAACGCGGTGTCCAGGTGGTAGAAGCGCGGGTCAACCAACTGCATGGTGATCACCGGGTAGCCGAAGACCTCCTGCAACTGGGCGTGCGAGGCGTGCGCGGTGCGGAATCCGGTGCCGGCGAGCAGATAGTCGCCGGCCAGCAGGATGTCGCCCTCGCCCTCGTTGACGTGCTTCGGGTCGTACATCTCGAAGCCGGCTGCCTCGAACCAGGCACGGTAGGCGGGGGCCTCGTCGGCGCGCTGCGGGTCGCGGAACTGCACCGCCATCGCCTTACCGTCGATCACGGTGCCGCCGTTGGCGGCGAAGACCATGTCCGGCAGACCCGGCACCGGAGTGATCTCCTCAACGGTGTGCCCCAGGTCCCGGTACACCTGACGCAGCCGCTCCCACTGCCGGACGGCGAGATCGGTGTCGACGGGGGCGGTCGGGTCCATCCACGGGTTGATCGCGTAGTCGACGGCGAAGTACGTCGGCCGGCACATCAGATAGTGCTGGCGGGTGGCGTCCATCGTCATTGTCCTGCTCCCAGGGTCTCCGCGCGCCCTGACCACCGGCGGCCCACGGGCTGGCGCGTGGCTCAACCGTATGCGCCCCCGACCCGCATAATCCACCGCAGACCCTTGCAGAAGGCAGCAGATCATTGCGTCTGATGGCCTTTCGCCGACTGATCGTTGCGCCGACTACGTGATCGACTTCCCCGCCCGATGTCCGCGAGTCGGTGGCCGCGGGGTTTGGTGGTGGGGGTGAGGTGGCGGCGCGCCGCCGCCGCCGTTTCGGCGTTGTGGGGGTGTCGGGGTGGGTGGGAGACCGCCGTTTCGGCGAAACGGTGGCTGGATGGGCTGCGGACACACGTCAGGGGCGGCGAATGGCCGCCCCTGACGACATGTGTGTGCCCGGCTGGTGAACCACCAGAACTGGTCGGGCTTGCGGCCGGTTCCTCACCGGCCGGGCGCCGGTGAACCACCGGCGCGGCGAAATGTGCCCACTAGAACCGATCCACAAACTGTGAATCAAGCCACTCGCGCAGTCGGGCCACCGTGTCACCGTCGGTGTTCGGCCAGTCGTACTGCCCGGTCATCGCCAGCACGCCGAGCACCACCGCACCGAGGCCGAAGGCGATCCCGAGCAGGGCGTCGGGCTTGCCGGCGATGTGTCGCCGCCGGGTGGCGATCAGGCCGAGCACGGCGAGCACCGCGCCGAGGGCACCGATGCCGATGCCGTACCCGGCAAGGGTCCCGGTGAGTACGAACAGCAGGCCGGCGACGCCGACGATCAGGCCGAGGGTGGCCAGCAGGCTGGGCCGCGGTCGCCGATCGGCAACCACCTGCGCTTCGTCTGCCGACTCCCGGTCACCGGTGCGCTCGACGCTGCCGTCCCGCTCACCGCCGAGCGGGTCACGCTCCGGGGCGCGCTCCAGATCGTCCGCGCGGGTCCGGTCGGTCACGCCGCTGCCGGCGATCACACCGGTGGCGGTCGTGCCGTTCCGGGTGGTCGTGCCGTTTCGGGTGGTCGCGTCGTTTCGGGTGGTCACGTCGGGGGTGGCGGAGGCGTCGTTTCGGGTGGTCGCGCTGGTGGGGGTGCGGCCCGCGGTGGCGGTGCGATTCGGGTCGGCGGTGTAGTTCGGGCCTGCGCTGGTGGCCTCGCGGGACACTGGGGCGCGTTCGCCCGAGGACGCGGAGGCGGCGTGGTCGCTGGGCGGTACGGGGGTGGTGGCGCGGGCTCGGCGGGAGCCGTCGACGCCGGAACGGGCCGTGGCGGCGGCCCGGGCAGCTGCCCGCTCGGCGGCTGGCCGATCGGCACTGGCGGCTGGGCGCTCGGTGGTGGGGGCCGCTGAGCTGCTGCGGTAGGCCCCATCGTTGCGGTCGGTGGGCCGGGTGTCGGTGGCGACCGTGGCACCGCGTTCGGCGTCCTCGTCGAGGGTCGTCGCCGGTTCCGTCCGGCGGGACAGCGAAGGAAATCTCATGGCTTCACCTCCTGATCATGCGTGGCAGGCAGGCCCCCACCCCCGACCACCCCCACGCGCCAACACCCCCACACGTACCCAGCGACTCTTCAGGCAACACGCACTCGCGGCAGATCTTGGTACGAAACGGCCCTTCTGAGGGCGCTTTCGTACCAAGATCTGCCGCGCAGCGAGAGGGGGAGCAGGGAGCAGAGTTCAGCGGCGGGGGCGGGTGAAGGGGGAGAGGGCGGAGGTGAGCAGGGCCATGCGGCGGGGGCGGGAGACGAGCACGGGGCGGTCGCGTACGCACCGCACGAGGACCTCGACCGCCTGGTCGACCGAGATCATCATAGGCCGTACCGGTCCCTTTGCCATTTTGGTGTCCACGAAGCCGAACCGGACGGTGGTCACGCTCACGCCCTGTCCGCGCAGCGCCGCCGACAGCCCCATCAGGTACGACGACAGCCCGGCCTTCGAGCCGGCGTAGCCGGGTGCGTCCCGGGAGACCAGCCGGTCGGCGAGGCTGGACAGCCCGATGAGGTGGCCGTCGCCGGCCGCCGCCATCCTCGGTACGACCGTGGACGCCGTGCGTACCGCGCCCATCAGGTTGACCTCGAAGGTCCGGGTCTGCGCGTCCAGGTCGGCCAGGTCGACGGGCTCGCCGATGCCGGCGGCGTACACGCAGAGGTCCACCCCGCCCAACTCGTCGATCGCCTTGCCGAGCACCTCCGGATAGTCCGGCGCGGTCACGTCGACGGTGTGATGGGTGTACGTGGGGACGGCGATGCGGTTGTCCCGGCGGGACAGCCCGGCGACCCGCCAGCCGTCGGCCAGCAGTCGACGGGTGAACGCCAACCCGATCCCGTCGCTGTTGCCGACCACCACCGCGCGCCGCACCCGATCCGTCATGACCCACCGTCCTTCTTCGCACCGGCGTGGCATCGCCGTCTCCGGCGTCCCGAGGCGCAATTGAACCAGACGTACGGGCATGATCCTTACCGGCGAGTAGTGGCAGAGCACCTCCTTCGATTGCGGCCGCCAACTTCATGCCCCTCCTGTCCGGTGAGTCGGGGGAAGGGCTGGCTACGCTTGGTGGTCGTGCCAGAGGGACACACGATTCATCGCCTGGCGGCTCGGCACGCCGAGTTGTTCGCCGGGGACAAGGTGCTCGCCACCAGCCCGCAGGGCCGGTTCGCCGAGGGTGCCGCGCTGCTCTCCGGGTCCGTCCTGGAGCAGACCGAGGCGTACGGCAAGCACCTGTTGCACCACTACGCCGGTGAGCGGATCCTGCACGTGCACCTCGGTCTGTACGGCAAGGTCACCGACGGTGACGGTGAGCCGCCGGAGCCGGTGGGGCAGATCCGGCTGCGGCTGGCCACCGACCGGCACTGGCTCGACCTGCGCGGCCCGACCGCCTGCGAACTGCTCACGCCACCCGAGGCGGCGGCGCTGCGGGCCCGCCTCGGCCCCGATCCGCTGCGCGCCGACGCCGACCCGCAGCGGGCGTACGCCCGGATCTCCCGCAGTTCGACGCCGCTGGCGGCGCTGTTGCTGGACCAGTCGGTGGTGGCCGGCACCGGGTTGATCTTCGTGACCGAGGCGCTGTTCCGCGCCGGACTGCCGCCGACACTGCCCGGCCGCAAGCTGACCCGCGCCGGCTGGGACGCGCTCTGGGCCGACCTGGTGGAGCTGATGACGCTCGCGGTCGGCACCGGCCGGATCGACACCGTCCGCGCCGAGCACCTGCCCGAGGCGATGGGGCGTCCGGCCCGCGTCGACCGGCACGGCGGTGAGGTGTACGTCTACCGCCGCCCCGACCAGCCGTGCCACGTCTGCGCCACCCTGATCAGCCGAGGCACCATCACCGCCCGCAACCTCTACTGGTGCCCCACCTGCCAGCGGTAGGGCTGGATCAGCGGGCGAGTTCGTCGACCGCCTTACGGGCGGCAACCAGCACCGGGTCCCAGGCCGGGGAGTACGGCGGGGCGTAGCCGAGATCCAGGGCGGTCATGTCGTCCACCGTCATCCGGTTCCACAACGCCACGGCCAGCGTGTCGATCCGCTTCGCCGCCTCGGACCAGCCGACGATCTGCGCCCCGAGCAGCCGGCCACTGGGCCGTTCGGCGATCAGCTTGACCGTCATCGGGCGGGCGCCCGGGTAGTAGCCGGCCCGGTTGGTCGACTCGGCGATCACCGAGACGAACTCGAAGCCGGCGGCCAGCGCGTCGCGCTCGCGCAGCCCGGTACGCCCCACCTCCAGGTCGCAGACCTTTGTCACGGCGGTGCCGATCACCCCGGCGAAGGTGGCGTACCCGCCGCCGATGTTGATGCCGGCGACCCGGCCCTGCTTGTTGGCGTGCGTGCCGAGCGGCACGTGCACCGGCATCCCGCTGACCCGGTGCAGCGTCTCCACGCAGTCCCCGCCGGCCCACACCCCGGGCACCCCGGCGACCCGCATCTGACGGTCCACCCGCAGGCCACCGGTCGGACCGATGGGCAGGCCGGCGGCCTCGGCGAGCGCGGTGTTCGGGCGTACGCCGAGCCCGAGGACGACCACGTCGGCCGGGATCGAACCCGCGTCGGTCCGTACGGCGTCGACCCGACCGTCGTGCTCGGACAGCCCGGTGACCTGCACCCCGGTACGGATGTCCACGCCCAGCCCGCGCATCGCGTCGGTGACCAGCCGGGCCATGTCCGGGTCGACGGTGGACATCGGCTGTTCGGCCCGCTCGACCAGGGTGACGGACAGGCCGCGCAGCACCAACGCCTCGGCCATCTCCACCCCGATGTAGCCGCCGCCGACCACCACCGCCCGCTGCGGCGGCGGGTCGGCGTCCAACCAGCTGCGCAGCGCCGATCCGTCGTCGAGCGTCTGCACCCCGAACACCCCGGCGACGTCGGTGCGCGCCCAGTCCGGCGTGGTCGGCACCGCTCCGGTGGCGTACATCAGGATGTCGAAGGGTTCGCGGATCTCGCCGCCGCCCGTCAGGTCCACCGCGGTCACCTCGCGGCGGTCCAGGTCGATCGCGACCACCTCGTGCCGCAGGCGTACGTCGATGCCGAACTTCTCCCGGTGCGTCGCCGGATCCCGGGCGATCAGCTGATCGCGGTCGGGCACCAGACCACTGATCCAGTACGGGATCCCGCACGCCGAGTACGACGTGAAGTGTCCCCGCTCGAACGCGACGATCTCCAGGTCGTCCCGATCCCGGCTGCGCCGGGCCTGTGCGGCTGCCGCCATCCCGGCGGCGTCGCCGCCGATGACGATCATTCGTTCCGCCACGGCAACCCTCCTGTCAGGCCGAGGGCTCGCCCCGGGTCTGTCGCGCCACCTGCGCCACCACATCCTGCAACCGTCCGGTACGGGCGTACGCCATTCGCTGCCGCGCCGCGCCGGTGCCGTGCTCGCGCAACCCTTCCAGCAGCCCGGTCACCTCGGCGTGGTCGCCGTGCCGTTCCAGGGCCGGGCCGAGCCGCCCGATGAGCTGGTGCAGCAGGTCCCAGGCCGGTCGCAGTTCGCCGTTGGTCGGATCGACCGCCGAACCCTCCAGCCCGTCGTGGGCGGCTCGCCAGTGCGCGCCGACCAGCAGATGATGGTCGGTGGGCAGGGGCGGCCGGCCGGCGGCGATGTCGTCCAACGAGGTCGCCACCAGACCGCGGACCAGGGCGGCGACCAGCACCGCGTCGTCCACCGTCGGGCAGACGTCACCGATGCGCAGCTCCACCGTCGGGTACTTGGCCGACAGGCGGGCGTACCAGTAGAGCATCCCCTCGTCGAGCATCACGCCGCTGGAGATCAGCTGACGGATCAGCCGTCGGTAGTGCTCGTGCGAGGCCAGGTACGGCGTCGGCGCCACCGAGGGCCACCGCTCCCACTCGATCGACCGCCAGCTGGCGTAGCCGGTGTCCGCGCCCCGGCTGAACGGCGAGTTGACGGTGATCGCGTGCAGGATCGGCAGCCAGGGGCGTACGTGGTTGAGCACCTGTACGCCGGTGTCGGGGTCGGGCACCCCGACGTGCACGTGCATCCCGTTGTTGCCCGGCCCGGGGACGAGCAGGCGGTACCGCTCCACCATCCGGTCGAAGCGGGGCTTGTCGACCACCGGCGGTACGGGACCGTCGACCGGTCCGGTGCCGATCGCGAGCAGCTGTGCCCCGGCCCGCTCGGCGGCGTCGGCGAGGGCGGCGCGCAGCAGACCGAGGGAGTGGCGGATCGAGGAGAGCTCCACTCCGGGTGGGCTGCCGATCTCGATCTGGCTGGTCTGGAACTCGCGCTCCACCTGCCCGCGCAACTCCGGCGGCACCTGCTCCATCACCTCGTCGACGGCGGGCACCGCCGCCCCGGTTTCCGGGTCGACGAGCAGGAACTCCTCCTCGACGCCCACCGTGAGCAGGTCGTTCTGTTCCGCCGCAGGGTGCGGAGCCACCGCAGGCTGCCTGGCCATCGCCACCACCGTCCCGCCTCAGCCGGGCGGTCGGGTCCGCACCGGGTCGCGGCGGCAATTACCCGCAGTACCGGTTGCCGGAAACGCCGTCCGCGCGTGGCGCACGACTCGTCCGGTCCGGGTGCGGTCGGCCGGGCCGGCAGATCGACATTGACAACTGTCCGGGCGGGACGTACAACTCCCTGAGAGAGCGCTCTCTCACCCGTCCCGTAGAGAGGCAACGCCATGACACCTACCCCGGCGGCCGCTGCCGCCCCGCCCGCCAGACGCCGGCTGCCACTGGCGTTGGCCGTACTCGTCACCGCCACCACCGGCCTGGCCGGGCTCACCGCGACCGCCGACGCCGCCGTGCCGCCGACCCCGTCCGGCTGGAGTCTGGTCTGGAGCGACGACTTCACCGGCGCCGCCGGCACGCTGCCGTCCGGCAGCAACTGGATCATCGACACCGGCACCAGCTACCCGGGCGGCCCGCCGAACTGGGGCACCGGCGAGATCCAGACGTACACCAACAGCACCGCCAACGTCAGCCACGACGGTGCCGGCAACCTGCGGATCACGCCGCTGCGCGACGGCGCCGGCAACTGGACCTCGGCCCGCATCGAGACCGTACGCAGCAACTTCAAGGCCCCCGCCGGTGGGGTGCTGGCCATCGAGGGCCGCATCCAGATGCCCAACGTCACCGGTGCCGCCGCCTCCGGCTACTGGCCGGCGTTCTGGGCACTCGGCTCGCCGTACCGGGGCAACTACCAGAACTGGCCCGGCATCGGCGAGTTCGACGTGATGGAGAACGTCAACGGGCTCAACACGGTATGGGGCGTGCTGCACTGTGGCGTCGCGCCCGGCGGGCCGTGCGACGAGTTCAACGGCATCGGCGCGTCCCGGGCCTGCCCGGGCAGCACCTGCCAGTCGGCGTTCCACACCTACCGCTTCGAGTGGGACGCCTCGATCAGCCCGCAGCAACTGCGCTGGTACGTCGACGGGCAGCTCTACCACACAGTCAGCCAGACCCGCGTCGGTGAGCCGTACTGGTCGCAGATGACCAGCCACGCCGGCTACTTCCTGCTGCTCAACGTCGCGATGGGCGGGGCCTTCCCGAACGGGGTGGCCGGCAGCGCCACACCCACCTCGGCGACCGTGCCGGGCCGGCCGATGCTCGTCGACTACGTGGCCGTCTACACCCGAGGTGGCGGCAGCACCCCGCCGCCGACGACTCCGCCGCCGACCACCCCGCCGCCGGGCGGCGTGCGCGACGCGTACGCGACCATCCAGGCCGAGTCGTTCAACGCCCAGAACGGCGTGCTCGTGGAGGCCTGCTCCGAGGGCGGGCAGAACATCGCCGCGCTGCGCAACGGCGACTGGGTCCGCTACGACAACGTCGAGTTCGGTTCCAGCGGGCCGCGTGACTTCGTGGCCCGGGTCGCCTCCGGCGCGGCGGGCGGGGTCAGCGGCCTGGTCGAGGTGCGGCTGGACAGTCCGACCGGTACGCCGATCGGCAGCTTCGCCATCGCCAACACCGGCGGCTGGCAGAGCTGGCGGTCGGTGCCGGGCAACGTGTCGTCGGTGACCGGGCGGCGCACCGTCTACCTCACCTTCAGCAGCGGCCAGCCCAACGACTTCGTCAACGTCAACTGGTTCCACTTCCGTCGCTGAGCTGCCGACCAGGGCCCTCGTCCACGCTTCTGCGGGCGGGGGCCCTTGCTCGACAACCCTGTCGCCAGCTCTGGACAGAAATAGTTAACACTCTTAATAATGGGCACCAGGTCGACGTCGATGGATGTCTTTTCCGGTCGGGAGGCAGGCATGAAACGGTCCAGAGCCCTGGTGTTGTCGGTGGTCGCCGCGCTGGCGGCGGCGCTGGGGGCGGTGTGGCTCGCCCCGGCCGCGTACGCCGCCTCGGTCACCGCGAGCTTCGTCAAGACGTCCGACTGGGGGACCGGCTGGGAGGGCAGGTACACGATCACCAACGGCGGCACCGCCACCGTCAACGGCTGGAGCCTCGGCTTCGACCTGCCCGCCGGCACCACGGTCGGCACCTACTGGGACGCGCTGCTGACCTCCAGCGGCCAGCGGTACACCTTCACCAACCGGTCGTGGAACGGCACCATCGCCCCCGGCGCGTCGGTCTCCTTCGGCTTCCTGGGCAGCGGCTCCGGCGTACCGTCGAACTGCCGTCTGAACGGCGCGGCCTGCACCGGCGGGACCACCCCGACCACGCCGCCGCCCCCGACGACCCCGCCTCCTCCGACCACGCCGCCGCCTCCGACCACGCCGCCCCCGACGAGTCCGCCGCCGGTGACCGGGCTGCCGAAGCACATGCTGACCGGCTACTGGCACAACTTCGACAACCCGGCCGTTGAGCTGCGACTGCGTGACGTGCCCGCCGAGTACGACCTGGTGGCGGTCGCCTTCGCCGACGCCACCGGCACACCCGGCGCGGTCGGCTTCGCCATCGACCCGGGCCTGTCCGCCTCGCTGGGCGGCTACACCGACGCCGACTTCTCCGCCGACGTACGCACCCTGCAGAGCCGGGGCAAGAAGGTGATCATCTCGGTCGGCGGGGAGACCGGCCGGGTGGTGGTCAACAGCTCCGCGTCCGCGGTGGCCTTCGCCGACAGCGTGTACGCGCTGATCCAGCGGTACGGCTTCGACGGTGTCGACATCGACCTGGAGAACGGCCTCGACCCGACCTACATGGCGCAGGCGTTGCGCTCGTTGCGGGCCAAGGTGGGCAGCTCACTGATCATCGCGATGGCGCCGCAGACCATCGACATGCAGAACCCGGCCACCAGCTACTTCAAGCTCGCGCTGGACATCAGGGACATCCTGACCGTGGTGAACACCCAGTTCTACAACTCCGGGGCGATGCTCGGCTGCGACAACAACGCCGCGTACGCCCAGGGGACGGTCAACTTCATCGTCGCGCTGGCCTGCATCCAGTTGGAGGCGGGACTGCGGCCCGACCAGGTCGGGCTCGGCCTGCCGGCCGGTCCCGGGGCGGCCGGCGGTGGCATCGTCGCGCCCAGCGTGGTCAACGCCGCCCTGGACTGCCTGACCCGCGGCACGAACTGCGGCAGCTTCCGCCCCCCGCGCACCTACCCCGCCCTCCGCGGCGCCATGACCTGGTCCATCAACTGGGACGTCACCCACAACACCTCCTTCGCCCGCACCGTCTCCCCCCACCTCCGCACCCTCCCCTAGCCACCCCGCCCTCCCGCCCCCTTCTACTCCCCGCGATCTTGCACTTTCGGTCGCCGTTACGAGGCTTAAGGCCGATATGCCCCGACAGGAAGTGCAAGATCGGTGGGCTCGGTCCCCGGCAGGCGCAGCCCTGCCGGGGCCAGCCCTTCGCGGGGTAAGCCCTGCCCACCCACCCCACTCCCCGCGATCTTGCAGTTGTGGTCGCCATTTCGAGGCTTAAGGGCCGATATGCCACGACGGAAAATGCAAGATCGGCGGGGCTTGGCTCCTCGGCGGTAGTCCTTGGGTGGACTCAGTCCTTGGGCGGGGCGCAGCCCCTCCTGGTGGACGGGCTCAGCCCCTGGGCGGGCTCAGCCCCTGGGCGGGCTCAGGCCGTGGGTGGGCCCAGCCACGCGAGCCGGGCCCTCGGCGGGTTCAGCCTTCGAGTGCTCAACCCTTCCGGGCGGGTCCAGCGCCGCCCGCCCGCCCCGCCCTGGCCCTCGCGATCTTGCACCTTCGGTCGCCGCTATGGACGGTAAGTCCCTTTATGTCCAGACAGAAAGTGCAAGATCGCGGGGAGCAGGGGCGGGGTCGGGGCGGGGGCAGGGTGGGGGGAGGGGTTAGAGGTTAGGGGTGGGTGGGGGTGCGGGGGTGGGTACGGCGGCGGTGTTTTTTGAGGGCCCAGGTGGCGAGCATGAGGGCCAGGATGGCCAGGATGCCGTAGTCGAACCAGGAGCTGTAGCGGTCGATCTGGTTCCAGCGGGAGCCCAGGGCGTAACCGAGGCCGATGAAGAGGCCGTTCCAGAGGGCGCTGCCCAGCGTGGTGAGGGTGACGAACTCGACCAGGGGCATGCGGTTCGCGCCGGCCGGGATCGAGACCAGGCTGCGGACCACCGGGGCCATCCGGCCGAAGAAGACGGCCCAGCGGCCGTACCGCTCGAACCACCGGTCGGCCTTCTCCAGGTCGTCCAGGTCCACCAGGGGTAGCCGGTCGAGCCAGCGTTTGAGTCGGTCCTCACCGACGGCGGCACCGAGCCAGTAGAGCACCAGCGCGCCGAGCACCGAGCCGACGGTCGCCGCGACGGTCACCACCACCACGTTGAACCGGCCCTCACCGGCGAGGTAGCCGGCCAGCGCCAGGACGATCTCGCTGGGGATCGGCGGGATGATGCTCTCCAGGGCGACCAGCAGGGCGACACCCAGCGGGCCGGCCGCCTCGATCACCCCGGCCACCCAGCCGGTCAGCCCGCCGACCTGACTGGGGTCGACGTCCTGGGCGAGCGCCATGGTGATGCCTCCACGGGGTAGTCGGCGTGCCGACGTACCTACCCGGCGGCGTGCCGGTGAACACCCGGCAGCGGAATGCTCACTCCTGTGGGTGCAGCGTCGCGTCGGCCGGGCCCTGCCGCCAGGCACTGAAGCGGACGGTCAGGCCACCTCGGCTGGGCGAGCAGCAGTACGGCCCGGCGGCTGCCGGTGCGTCCCCGTCCAGCGGGGCGAGCCGGACCAGTTGCCAGGGCTCGCCGGCCGGCCGGGCCCGTACGATCAGCGCGTCAGCGACCCGGCTGACCCGTACGGTCACCTCCCGGCCCGCCCACTGCGGCACCGGGGCCACCGACCAGTCGGAGAACTCGTTGGTCACCACCGCGCCGATCTGCGGCTGTCCGTCGCTGATCTCCACACCGGTCTTCACCCAGTTCCGGTCGTCCACCCGCACCAGCACCCCGGCCTGGTCGAACTGTTCGGCGTAGTCGAGCCGGAAGTCCACCTCCACCGCGCTGCCGACGGGGAAGTCCACGAGCAGGGCCGGCGCGAAGTCGTGCACGAACCCGTAGCCGGTGTGGCGCCACAGGTCGCTACCCGCCTGCGGTTCCACGCTCAGGCCGCCGTCGGCGTCCTCGACCGCCCGCACCGGCTGTTGGTGCCACTTGCCGCTGGACCACTCGATGCTCTGCACCACGGCACCGTAACGGGTCGCTCGGGTTTGCCGTCGCCGCGCCCGGGAGAAGGTACGGGGGCATGTCTGACAGGTGGTACTCGGAGGCGGTCGTGTACTGCCTCGACATCGACACGTTCGCCGATTCCGACGGCGACGGGGTGGGTGACTTCCAGGGGCTGATCGGTCGACTCGACTATCTCGCCCGGCTCGGGGTCACCTGCCTCTGGCTCAACCCCATCCATCCCTCACCCAACGAGGACGACGGGTACGACGCGACCGACTTCTACAACGTCGACCCCCGTCTCGGCACGCTCGGTGACTTCGCCGAGCTGCTGCACCAGGCGAGCAACCGGGGCATCCGGGTGATCATCGATCTGGTGGTCAACCACACCTCCAACCAGCATCCGTGGTTCATCTCCGCCCGGTCGTCGCCGGACTCGCCGTACCGTGACTGGTACATCTGGTCCGAGCACGAACCGGCGGACCGGCACCAGGGCATGGTCTTCCCCGGCGAGCAGCACGAGACCTGGACCTACGACCGCACCGCCAAGGCCTGGTACTACCACCGTTTCTACAAGTTCCAGCCCGACCTGAACATCGAGAACCCGCAGGTCCGGGCGGAGATCAAGAAGATCACCTCGTTCTGGCTCCAGCTCGGGGTCTCCGGCTTCCGGATGGACGCGGTGCCGTTCATCATCGAGCGCACCGAGCCCGGCAATCCGAACTCGCCCAAGGACTTCGACTTCCTCACCGACCTGCGCCAGCATGTGCAGTGGCGGCGCGGCGACGCGGTCCTGCTGGCCGAGGCGAACGTCGAGCCGGATCAGCTGCCGGCCTTCTTCGGTGACGGCAGCGGCTCGGGCAACCGCATCCACATGCTCTTCGACTTCATGCTCAACGGTCGGCTGATGCTCGCCCTGGCCCGGGAGGACCCGGAGGTGATCATCGAGGCGTTGCGGGACACCCCGAAGCTGCCCACCGGCGGGCAGTGGGCGACCTTCCTGCGCAACCACGACGAGATCGACCTGTCCCGGCTAACCGCCGACCAGCGCAACGACGTACTGGCGAAGTTCGGACCGGACGAGAACATGCAGCTCTACGGCCGGGGCATCCGTCGTCGGCTCGCCCCCATGCTCGGCAACGACCGTCGGCACATCGAGTTGGCGTACTCGTTGCAGTTCTCGCTGCGTGGCACCCCGGTGTTGCGCTACGGCGAGGAGATCGGGATGGGGGAGGACCTGGCGTTGGAGGGGCGCGACGCGATCCGTACCCCGATGCAGTGGTCCTACCAGGAGAACGCCGGCTTCTCCACCGCGGAGCCGGAGAAGCTGATCCGCCCGGTGATCGACAAGGGGGAGTACGGCTACCAGCACGTCAACGTCACCGCCCAGCGCAAGGATCCGCGTTCGCTGCTGGGCTGGTTCGAACGGATGATCCGTACGCTGCGGGAGGCGCCGGAAACCGGCTCGGGCAGCACCAGCCACATCGACGTACCGATGCCCCCGGGCGTGCTGGCGCACCGTGCCGACGGGCCCACCGGGACGATGGTCTTCCTGCACAACCTCGGCACCTCCGACGTCGAGGTCGACCTGAGCACGCTGGCCGAGGAGGCGGAGCTGCCGATCGACGTGCTCAGTGACCGCAACTACCCCGAGGTCGGCAAGCTGGACCGGCTCAAGCTCGCCGGGCACGGCTACCGGTGGATCCGACTGCGCCTGGGTCACGAACGCTAGACACGGCCCGGCCCCGCGTCGGCTCTTTCGTCGCGGGCCCGGCTGTGGCGTACGACTGCGTTACGCTCCTTCGATCGAGCCACAAGTTACCGGGAGGTAATCATGTCGGAGGAGCCCCGCGTCGCCATCGTGACCGGAGCCGCGCGCGGCATCGGCGCGGCGACCGCCCGCAGGTTGGCGGCCGACGGTCTGGCCGTCGCCGTGGTCGACATCGAGGAGTCGGCGACGAAGGAGACTGTGGACGCGATCGGCTCGGCCGGCGGCCGGGCGCTCGGCGTCGGCGCCGACGTGTCGGACCGGGCCCAGGTGGAGGCCGCCGTCGAGCGGGTCGTCGCCGAGTTGGGCGCCCCGACCGTGCTGGTCAACAACGCCGGTGTGCTTCGGGACAACCTGCTGTTCAAGATGACCGACGCCGACTGGGACACCGTCCTGGGCGTACACCTGCGGGGTGCCTTCCTGTTCAGCCAGGCCGCGCAGAAGCACATGGTCGAGGCGAAGTGGGGTCGGATCGTCAACCTCTCCAGCACCTCGGCGCTGGGCAACCGGGGGCAGGCGAACTACGCGGCCGCCAAAGCCGGCATGCAGGGCTTCACCAAGACCCTCGCGATCGAGCTGGGGCCGTTCGGGGTGACCGTCAACGCGGTCGCGCCGGGCTTCATCGTCACCGACATGACCGCCGCCACCGCCGCCCGGATGAAGATCGACTTCGAGGCGATGCAGAAGCACGCCGAGGCGGAGATTCCGGTCCGGCGGGTCGGTCGGCCCGAGGACGTGGCCCACACCATCTCGTTCCTGGCCAGCGAGGGCGCGTCCTTCGTCTCCGGCCAGGTCATCTACGTCGCCGGCGGCCCCCGGGACTGACCCCGGCGGTTGTTAAGAAGGGTCCCTTCCTATGCGCCAGGCGTTAAGAAGGGGCCCTTCCTTACCGGGTCCGGTAGAGCCAGGCGAGGCCGAGGACGGGCAGCAGCAGCGGGATGTAGCCGTAGCCGCTGCCGAAGCCGGACCAGACCGTCTCGTCCGGGAACAGGTCGGGCCGTACCAGGCTGAACGCGCCCACGCCCACCACGCCGACCAGTTCGACCGCGCAGCAGGCCAGCGCGACGCGACGACCCGCGTGTCCGGCCCTGGCCAGGCCGACCGCCGCCACGATGTAGACCACCGCGGCGAGCGCGGAGAGCAGGTACGCCAGCGGCGCCTCGTCGAGCCGGGTGACGATCTGCAGGGTGGCGCGACTGGTGGCGGCGATGGCGAAGATCAGGTAAACCGCGATCAGCAGCCGGCCGGGACCGGTGTTGGTCCGCACCGGCTGTTCGGTACGCGTCTCAGCCACCGAGCACCTCCCAGGTCTGCTGGAGCCGTACCACGACCACCGGGGTGACCAGGCAGATCGCGCAGACGATCGCCGAGCCCCAGCGGGTCGGCTCCATCTTGGCCAGCACCCCGGCCAGCGGCGGCAGGCAGACCAGCGTCACCAGGTAACCGAAGAAGGCCCCCGGCTCACCCGGCTGGTCGCCGCCGGCGAGCGCCACACCCGCCAGCACCGCCAGGGCGAGCAGAGCCAGTTCGAGGACGCCCAGGCCGATCAGCTGAATCCGGTCCGGTGCCCGGTGCCGCAGCGTGGCGATCAGCGCCCACGCGGCGACCAGCAGCGACAACACGATGGCCGCGACGGCCACTACGCCGTCGACCGGCGACGCGGCGGCGTTCATCGGACTCGTCCGGTGCTGGTTCCGATCACCGGCCCACTCTACTAATCCGCGTAGTAAGACCAGCCGGCACGGCGGGCGTACGTTCGGTGCGCCGCAGCGGGAGCGGTTAGCGTGGGCGCAGACGAGGCTGGAGGTACGGGTGATGCGGTTCGGGTTGTTCGGTACGGGTCACTGGGCGGCCCAGACGCACGGGGCGGCACTGGACGCCCACCCGAGGGCGGAACTGGTCGGCGTGTGGGGGCGCAACCGCGAACGGGCCGCCGCGCTGGCCACCCGCTACGGCGTAGAGGCGTACGACGAGGTCGACGCGTTGATCGAGGCGTGCGAGGCGGTCGCTGTCGCGTTGCCCCCGGACGTCCAGGCGGAGATCGCCGTACGGGCCGCCACCGCCGGGCGTCACCTGCTGCTGGACAAGCCGCTCGCGTTGACCGTCGCCGACGCCGATCGGGTGGTCGACGCGGCGGCCGGATCGGGCGTGGCGTCGGTGGTCTTCTTCACCGCTCGGTACCAGCCGGAGGTGGCCGGCTTTGTCGCCGCAGCGGCGGCCGCCGGTGGCTGGCAGACGGCCAACGTGATCCGGTTCGCCTCGATCTTCCAGCCCGGCAGTCCGTACGCCCAGTCGCCCTGGCGGCGCGAGCGCGGCGCGCTGTGGGACATCGGCCCGCACGCGCTGGCGATCCTGCTGCCGGTGCTGGGCCGGGTGACCCGGGTGGCCGCCGGCGACGGAGCGGGCGGCCTGGTGCACCTGCTGCTCACCCACGACGGCGGCGCCACCAGCAGCGTGTCGCTCACCCTGGACGCCCCGCCGGCGGCGGTGGCGGCGGAGTTCACCTTCTACGGCGACAACGGCGTCGAGACCCTGCCGTCCGGCGGCGCGAGTTCGGCGACCGCCTTCGGGGTGGCGATCGACCAACTGCTCGCGGAGGTCGACGCCGGCACCCGCGATCACCGGTGCGACGTGCGCTTCGGCCGTGAGGTGGTGAGCGTGCTCGCCGCCGCCGAGACCGCCCGGGCCCAGGGCACCGTCATCGACCTGCCGGCCCGCTGATCAATGGCCCCACGGGGCGGGCAGGGCGTCGGACAACTCCGCGGCGGAGCCGATCTGCTCCACCGGCAGGGCCCGTACGGCCTGCAACTGCTCGGTGCTCGCGCCGTTCTCCTGGCACCAGCGGATCAGGTCCTCGCGGGAGACGGGATAGTCCAGCCCTGCGAGATAGTCCGGCAGGGCGCCACCGCGGTCGGTCATGACCTCCGCTCTACCCACCCAACCGTGTCGGCACACCACCGAAAGGCCCTCGCGTTTGCCCGTCCGGGTGCCGGGTAGCCGCAGGCATGCTGGTACAGCGGCTCGGTGCGCCGAGCGACCTCGACCCGTTGCTGGAGCGAGCCCGGGACGCTCGGGTGGTGATGATCGGGGAGGCGACGCACGGCAGCCACGACTACTACCGCATCCGGGAACAGCTCACCCGACGGTTGATCGCCGAGTG
The DNA here is from genome assembly GCF_016774385.1 of Micromonospora fiedleri. Taxonomy (NCBI): domain Bacteria; kingdom Bacillati; phylum Actinomycetota; class Actinomycetes; order Micromonosporales; family Micromonosporaceae; genus Micromonospora; species Micromonospora fiedleri. The sequence goes on along the minus strand of NZ_JAETXL010000005.1, from coordinate 255,750 downwards.
CGGGTTCGACTTCGTCGCGGTGGAGGGTGACTGGCCGGACTGCGACCGGGTGCACCGCAGTGTCATCGGCGCGGCGGGCGGCGCGGTCGAGCCGCAGGTCGCGTTGGAGCGCTTCGAACGCTGGCCGACCTGGATGTGGGCCAACGCCGAGGTGGCCCGATTCTGCAGTTGGCTGCGGGCGTGGAACGTGGAGCGGGCCGAGGCGTCCCGGGTCGGCTTTCACGGCCTGGACGTCTACAGCCTGTGGGAGTCGATGCAGGCGATCTTCGACTACCTGGGCGAGGAGGACCCGGCGTCGCTGGAGGCGGCGCAGGACGCGTACCGGTGCTTCGAGCCGTACGGCAAGCGGGTCGAGGAGTACGGCCTGGCCAGCCGGTTCGTCTCGGCCCGCTGCGAGCAGGAGGTGGTGCGGCTGCTGGCGCGTACCCGGCAACTGGCCGCCGCCGACGGTCCGGACGCCTTCTCGGCCTGGCAGAACGCGGAGGTGGTGGCCGGCGCGGAGCGTTACTACCGGGAGATGGTCGCCGGTGGTCCGGGGTCGTGGAACGTACGCGACAGCCACATGGCCGACACGCTGGATCGGCTGCTGGAACGCTACGGGCCGGACGCCCGGGGGGTGGTCTGGGCGCACAACACCCACGTCGGTGACGCGCGGGCGACCGACATGGCCGCCGACGGGATGCTCAACATCGGCCAGTTGGCGCGGGAACGGCACGGTGCCGACGAGGTGGTGCTGATCGGCTTCGGCAGCTGGCGGGGATCGGTGATCGCGGCGCCGAGGTGGGGTTCGCCCGCCGAGGCGATGGTCGTACCGCCGGCCCGGGTCGGCTCGGTGGAGGACCTGCTGCACCAGCTCATGCCGAAGCGGGCGGTGCTGGTCTTCGGCGGCCCGGACCAGCCGGGCTGGGTCACCGAGCCGCTCGACCATCGGGCGATCGGCGTGGTGTACGACCCGTCCTTCGAGTCGTGGGGCAACTACGTGCCGACCCGGCTGGGACAGCGGTACGACGCGTTCATCTGGTGCGACGAGACGACGGCGCTGCATCCGCTGCCCGCGCTCACCACACCCGGCGAGATGGAGACGTACCCGGCGGGCGTGTGACGGCCCGCCGGGTCGACCGGGCCCCTGGGCGTCGCCAGGGGGCCCGGTCCCTTACACCGTCGCCTTGCTGTCGAGGGTGGCGCGCAGCTTCTCACCCTCGATGTCGACGTTGGGCAGCCCCCGGTCCAGCCAGCGCGGCAGCCACCAGGCAGCCTTGTCGAGCAGGGACATCACCGCCGGGACGATGGTCATCCGGACCACGAAGGCGTCGATCGCCACGCCGACGGCCAGCGCGAAGCCCATCGACTTGATCACCGGGTCGTCGAGGAAGACGAAGCCGCCGAAGACCGAGGTCATGATCAGCGCGGCGGCGGTGACCACCCGGGCACCGTGTCCCATCCCGTTGATGGTGGCCTGCTGGGCGGTGTCACCGTGCACGAAGTCCTCCCGCATCCGGGAGACCAGGAAGACCTCGTAGTCCATGGCCAGGCCGAACAGGATGCCGATGAGCAGGATCGGCAGGAAGCTGATCAGCGGGCCCGGGGTGTCCAGGCCGACCAGGTCGGCCAGGTGACCCTGCTGGAACACCGCCACCGTGAGACCGAAGGTGGCGGCCACGGTGAGCAGGAAGCCCAGCGCCGCCTTGACCGGCACCAGCAGCGAGCGGAACACCAGCATGAGCAGCAGGATCGACAACCCGACCACCAGCGCCAGGTAGACCGGCATCGCGTCGGAGAGCTTCTCCGAGATGTCGATGCCGACCGCGGTCACACCGGTCAGCAGGACGTCGGCGCCCGGCACGTCGGCGACGGCGGCCCGGATGTCGTGCACCATCGTCTCGGTGGCCGGGTCGGTCGGGCCGGTCTGCGGGATGACCCCGAGCAGCGCCGTCTTGCCGTCCGGGCTCAGCTGCGGCGGCGCCACCGCCAGCACGTTCTCGGTGCCCTGGACGAGGTTCGTCACCTGCGGGATGGCCGCGGTGGTGGCCTGCGCGTCGTCGCCGGCCACGACCACCGCGAGGCGGCCGGTGAAGCCGGGACCGAAGCCCTCGGTGATCAGGTCGTTGGAGACCCGGGCGGGGGTACCGGCCGGGGCGGTACCGGCGTCCGGCAGGGCCAGCCGCATGTCCGACGCGGGCAGCGCGAGCAACCCGAGACCGATGACGCCGACCAGGATCACCGGAATGCGGAACCGGGTGATCAGCCGGGCCCAGCGGAACCCGAAGGCCGAGCGGTCCTCGCCGGCCAGGGTGGCCGCCTCCGGTGCCGCGTGGTCGGTCGAGGCGCTGCCGGCGCCGTCGGCGATCCGGGAACTGTCCTCGGTCGTCACCGCGACGGAGGAACGCAGCCGCCGGGGCAGCACCCGGCCACCGGCGAAGCCCAGCAGGGCCGGCTGGAGCGTGATCGCCACCAGCACCGCGACGGTCACCGTACCGGCGGCGGCCAGACCCATGACGGTCAGGAACGGGATGTTCACCACGGCCAGGCCGGCCAGGGCGATCACCACGGTGGCACCGGCGAAGACCACGGCCGAACCGGCGGTGCCGACCGCGCGACCGACCGCCTCGTCGGCGGGTAGCCCGTCGAGCAGGTTCTGTCGGTAACGGGAGGTGATGAACAGCGAGTAGTCGATGCCGACGGCCAGGCCGAGCATCAGCGCCAGGATCGGTGCGGTGCTGGTCAGCTCGACCACGCTGCTGAGCGCGAACAGGCCGGCCATGCCGACACCGACGCCGATCAGCGCGTTGAGCATGGTCATGCCGGCGGCCACCAACGAGCCGAAGGTGATGATCAGGACGACCAGGGCCACCGCCACACCGATCGCCTCGGTGGAGCCGACCTCGGGCTCGGCGTTGAGCACCTCACCACCGGGGGCGACCTGCCAGCCCTCGGCCTGCGCCTGGGTGCCCACCTTTTCGTACGCGTCGCGCTGTTCGTCGGTCACCGTGTCCACGCCGCCGCTGAACTGCACCTGGATCAGCGCGTACTGGCCGTCGGGGGAGACGGCGCCGACCTGGAACGGGTTCACCGCGCCGACCACGCCGGGTACGGCGGTGGCCTCCTCGGTGACCTTCTGGACGACCGCCTGACCCTCGGGCGTGCCGAGCTGGCCGGGGTTCGGGGCCTTGACGGCGATCGTGCCGGTCGCGCCGGCGGCTGCCGGGAACTGCTCGGCGAGCAGGTCGATGGCGCGCTGGGACTCGGTGCCGGGCATGGAGAAGTTGCTGGCCGTCGGGCCGCGCAGGGTCGCTGCGGCCAGGCCGAGCGCGACGAGTACGACGAGCCAGATCGCGGCGACGAGTCGCCGCCGGCGCATCGAGCCCCGGCCGAGCCGGTAGAGCAGGGTCGCCATGAGGTCCTTTCCCTCAATCGTGGATGGTGGGACTGGTCAGCGGGCGGGCTCCAACGCCCGCCGCAGCAACGCCAGCAGGGCGTCGCGCAGTTCGTCGTCGGGTACGTCGGCGAACTCGCCGCAGGTCTCGGCGATGCCGGCGACCAGCACGAACGCGGCGACCCGGGCCGAGGGACGCTCGGACCGGGCGGCGAGCGCGTTGAGCAGCCGTTCGGAGATCTGCTGGATGTGGGTGAAGCCGGGCTGTTGCAGCAGGTTCGGAAATTCGCCACGCAGCAGCGCGATCTCGGCGCGGAAACGGACCGCCAGATCCACGAAACCCTCGGCGGCGGCCCGCTGGGCCCCCTCGGGGTCCGGCTGGGCCACGATCCGTTCGTCGAGCGTCCGCAGCGCCTCGATCGCCGGGGCCATCAGCTCGGTGAGGATGGCTTCCTTGTTGGCGAAGTGGTAGAGCACGGCCGCCTTGGAACAGCCCACCTCGCTGGCGATGTCCTGCAAGGAGGTGCCCCGGTAGCCGGTGACGCCGAACCGTCGCGCTGCGGCGGCCAGGATCTCGTCGTGGGTCTGCGGGGCGGGGCGAGCCATGACCACCAGCATGCCTGACCGATCGGTCAGGGGCTGACCGAACGGTCAGATTCGTGGTGTTCGCCACAGGCCACCGTCGGTGGATTGGATCTGCGCCGATACGTCCGGGCTGCCGAGAATCACCACCATGACCAACTCTGCGGCGGTCCGGGCGGCCGCCCTTCGTGCCCTGCATCGGCCCGGCGACCCGCTGGTGCTGCCGAACGCCTGGGACGTCGGCTCGGCCCGCGCGGTGGTCGAGGCCGGCTTCGGCGCGGTCGCCACCGCCAGCGCGGCCGTCTCCCAGTCACTCGGGTACGCCGACGGCGAGGGCACTCCGGCGGGGGAGATGTTCGCTGCCGTGTCCCGGATCACCCGCGCGGTGACCGTGCCGGTCACCGCCGATCTGGAGCGCGGGTACGGGCTGCCCCCGGTCGAGCTGGTCCAGCGGCTGCTCGACGCCGGGGCCGTCGGGCTGAACCTGGAGGACTCCGCACCGCACGACGGTGCGCTGGTGGACCCGCAGGAGCAGGCCGAACTACTGGCCGGGGTACGGGCCGCAGCCGACGCCGCCGGGGTGCCGATCGTGATCAACGCCCGGACGGACGTCTTCCTCCGCCAGCACGGCGAGCCGGCCGGACGACTCGACGAGGCGATCAGTCGAGCCCGGCGCTACCTGGCGGCCGGCGCGGACTGCGTCTACCCGATCATGCTCGCCGACCCCACCGAGCTGCGTACCTTCGTGGAGGCGGTGGCGGCACCGGTGAACGTGCTGGCCCGACCGGCGGCACCGGCACCGGCCGAGCTGGCGGCTCTCGGCGTGGCCCGGATCAGCTACGGTCCCGGCCTGTACGCGGCCACCCACGCGCACACCGCCCGGCTGCTCGCCTCGATCGCCGCCGGCGGCGGGCTCGCCTGAGCGACACGCCGGCCGGCGACGGGTGGCGTTTGCGGTTGACCGGCGGGCATCGAGCCGCGATGGTGGTCGGGTGAGCGGGGCAGCCGACGAGACCCGGGACGGGGTGCCGCTGACCAACCTGGACCAGGCGTTGTTCGACGGGTCCGGCGCGGTCAAGCGGGACCTGGTCGACTACCTCGACGCGATGGCCGACCGGATCGTGCCGCAGCTGCGCAACCGGCCGCTGTCGGTGGTCCGGGTCCGCCCGGGGCAGCCCCCGTTCATGCAGAAGAACCTGCCCCGATACACCCCCGACTGGGTACGGCGGGTGCCGATCTGGGCCGAGGCGTCCCGGCGGGAGATCGCGTACGCGCTCTGCGACGACCGCCGTACGCTGCTCTGGTTCGCCAACCAGCGGGCGGTCGAGTACCACCCCACCCTGGCCACGGCCGACGACCTGAGCCGCCCCACCCATCTCGTACTGGATCTCGACCCGCCGGAGGGCGACAGCTTCGCGGTCGGGGTGGCCGCGGCCCTGCTGGTCCGGCAGGCGTTGACCGATGCCGGACTGGCCGGCGCGGTGAAGACCAGCGGCGCCAAGGGCGTGCACGTCTTCGTCCCGGTCGCCCCCGGGCCGGACGCCGAGCAGTTGGCCGCCGCCACCCGGGCGCTGGCCGCCCGGGCACAACTGTTGGATCCGGCGCTGGCCACCACCGCCTTCATCCGCGAGGACCGCGACGGCAAGGTCTTCATCGACCCCACCCGCACCGGCGGCGCGACAGTGGTCTCCGTCTACAGTCCACGGCTGCGTCCCGGCGTACCGGTCTCCTTCCCGGTGCCCTGGGAGCAGGTGGAGTCGGTGACGCCGGCGGACTTCACCATCCGTACCGTCCCGGGTCTGTTGGCCCAGGGCGATCCCTGGGCGGACCTGATGCCGCCACCGCAGTCCCTCCCCGACGACCTGATCGAGGAAGGGCGGGCCATTCCGGTGCCCCGGGTGCAGGCCATGCACGAGGGCCGCCGCCGCGCCCGCGCCCGCCGTGCCGAGGCCGACTGAGCCGCCGCGCCCGCGCCCGCCGCGCGTAAGCCGACTGAGCCGGCACGTCGGCCGGTGTCCGTTGCGCCGGAAGCCTGCGGACATGGCGGTGCGCCGGACCGTGGGAACGGTCCGGCGCACCGGCGGTCGAGCAAGGTCAGAGCATCCAGCGGTTGCGCTGCACGAAGGGCAGCTGCGCCCAGCGCCGGCCGAGACCCCAGGTGTGTCCGGCGTACGCGGCGGCCAGGACCACCAGCACCACGGCGTACATCAGGTGGGAGTCGACAACCGGGTTGGTCGAACCGGTCGGGTCGCCGGCGGCGTTGAACCGGGCCAGCGGGAAGTCGGCCAGCCACATCAGCGCCATCATCAGGCTGCCCGAGGCGGCCGCGATGCGCAGGCCGATGCCGGCGAGCAGAGCGACACCGATGGCGGCCAGACCGACCATGAACAGCAGGTTCGCCCACCAGGCACCCGCGATCGAGTGGGCGATCGACTGGAAGGGTCCGACGTCGACGTTGGCCAGGAAGCCCTTGGTCGGGGAGCCGCCGTTGATCCAGGCCCGCTCGGTCGGGGTCGAGTAGCCGAGGCCGAACATCTTGTCCAGGAAGGCCCAGCCGAAGATCAGGCCGGTGGCGACCCGCAGCACGGCCAGGGCGCGGGCGGCGGTGGTGGTCAACATCGAGCCGGGCATCTCCGCCCGCTCAAGGGGCCGCTCGATCGAACGCTGGGTGTTGTGGTGGATGGTCATCGTTGCCTCCGGTGTCTGTTTCCGTCACCACTACTGTCGCCCCGGAGGCGGTGCCGCCGCGCGGGCCGGAACACCCCAAGCCACCGGGACCAAGGTCCCGACCTGAGGGGGTACGTTCAGCCCCGGCTCCCGTACCGCCTCAGGTGGCGGTAGGCGGCCGGCGGAGCGCCGAACCTGCGCGCCGGTATGGTTCTGGCGTGCACATCCGGTTCGACGTCCCCGCGGATCCCGCCTATCCGGGCCGGGTGGCCGCTGCGCTCAGCGGTGACCGGCTACGCAGGTACGGCTACGTCGGCGCGGTGCTCACGGCGGTCGGGGCGATCGGGTTCGTCGCCTCCCGGGGGACGTCCTGGGGTGAGCTGATCTCGCCGTTCTGGGTGACGATGGCCGTGGGTGGCCTGCTGGCGATGCTCTACTGGCCGTGGTTGCAGTTGCGGGCTCGACGCCGCTCCAGCGGCTACGCCGTGGACGGCAGCTACGAGATCACCGATGAGCAGATCCTGATGCGCAGCGGTACGGAGTCCGGGGGCATCGCCTGGGACGGCGTCGCCCGGGTGAAGGACACCCCGGATTTCTGGATCGTGTACGTCGGCGGGATGCCGGCGACCGTGATTCCCCGCTGGCTGATGTCCGCCGAGGACGCCGAGACGTTGCGCGCCTTCATGACCGGACGCGGGCTGCTCCAGACCCGATGACGCCACCGGGCGAGCGTCGATCGAGTACGGCAGCGGCAGCCGGCCGGCTCTGCCACGCTGGTCCATGACCGTCCCGCCCTCCAGGAGGTACCCGGTGTCCCCGTCCTCTCTCACCACGTTGACCGAGGAGCAGCTCGAACGCGCCCGCGCCACGGGCAGCGGTCGCAGCGCCCGGACCGTGCACGGCGGCGCGGGACTGCGGCAGACCCTGATCGCCCTGGTCGCCGGGCAGTCACTCGCGGAACACGACAGCCCCGGTGACGCGACGCTGCAGGTGCTGCGGGGACGGGTCCGGCTGGTCGCCGGCGACAGTTCGTGGACCGGCGGGGCGGGTGAGCTGCTGGCGATCCCGGACGCCCGACACTCGGTGCACGCCGACGAGGACTCGGCCGTCCTGCTCACCGTGGCCCTCAGGTAGCGCAGGAGCACCTGCGTAACCCCGATGCTGCCGGGCCGGCCGCGACGGGGTGGTTGGTACGGTGCGGGCTGTGCAGCCCACCCGGATCGGCTCCTACCGCATCGAGCGGCTGCTGGGGGTCGGCTCTTTCGCCACGGTCTGGCTCGGGTACGACGAGTCGCTCGACGCGCGGGTCGCGATCAAGGTGCTGGCCGAGAACTGGAGTCACGACCTGCGGGTACGCGAACGGTTCCGGCAGGAGGCTCGACTGCTGTGGCGGCTCGACCACGAGCGGCTGGTCAGCGTGCACGCGGTGGGCGAGCTGGACGACGGTCGGCCGTACGCGGTGCTGGCCTGGGCGGACGGCGGTAGCCTGCGCGACCGCCTCGCGGACGGACCGTTGCCGGCAGCGCAGAGTGTCCGGCTGCTGCGCGAGGTGGCCGCGGGCGTGGCGGTGCTCCACGACAGCGACGTCGTGCACCGGGACATCACCCCGGGCAACGTGCTGTTCCGGACCCGCGCCACCGGCGAGGAACAGGTGCTCATCGCGGATCTCGGCCTGGCCAAGGCGCTCGCGGCCGCGTCCGGTCTGACCGCCCGGGCCGGTACCCCCGGCTACATGGCACCGGAACAGGACGATCCGCTGGCGATCGTCGACGCCCGTGCCGACGTCTACGGCCTCGGCCGTCTCGGTGTCACGCTGCTGGCCGTGCCCCAGGACGGGCAGCCGCCGTCGACGACGTTCCGGTTGCGGCCGGAGGTGTCCGCGGCGGTCGCGGCGGTGTTGCGTACGGCGACCGCCGCGGTCCCGGCCGATCGGTACCCGGACGCGGCAGCTTTCGGCGCAGCGCTCGACACGGCGCTCGTGGTGTCGTCGGAGGTGGCAGAGCCGGGCGTTCCCACGCCGCCCCGACGCCGTCGCCTGGCGATGGTGAGCGCGACGGCGGCCGTCGCAGGTCTCACGCTCGCGGGAACCATCGGCGGCGCGGCCTGGGCATGGTCTCAGCGGGGTCCGCAGACCGGCACGGACCAGAGTGGACAGGTCAGCGTCACCCTGCCGGATGGTTGGCGCGTCACCGGTTCCGGCTGGTCAGGGCAGCGCAACGCCAACGGTGGACTGGAACCGGCGATGCTCATCTCGCCCGACCCGGACCGCTGGGCGTCGGACCCGGGTGTGCCGGGGGCGTTCGTCGGGGCGTCCGCTCAGCTGGCAGCTCGGACCACCCCGCGGCGGCTTGTCACCGGTCGGGAACACGCCCAGTGTGTGGCGTCGGGGGTGCGTACCACTCGCCAGGCCGGCATCGACTGGATGGTGGCGTCGTTCACCGGCTGCTCTTCCGGCAAACCGGAGGTCATCGAGGCCGCGGGGCTCACCCCGGACGGCGGCAGGCTGGTGTATGTGCAGGTCGCGCCCCCGGCAGGCGGCGGGACGAGCTTTGTCGACTCGCTGCTCGCCGGGGTGCGCGTATCCGGGTGACTCAGGGCAGCGGCACCGGGATCCGGACCTGCTTGCCACCGAGCCGGCCCCACTCGATCTCGACCTGGCCGGAGTCGGGGATGTCGTAGACGAGGTACTGGCGGTCGGTGGCCCCGGCGGCGACGTTCGTGGTCCCGCCCAACTCGGGGTAGTCGCCCAGCCGGTCGCCGTCGACGATCAGGTGGACGTCACCGCCGCTGCCGGTGGCGATGAAACAGCCGCTGCGGTTGGCCGGCCCGGTGACCGCGAGCCCGAGGTGAAGCTTGAGCCGACCGGCCTCGGCCTGCTTGGTGGTGTGCGACCGGCCGTCCTCGTCGAACCCCACCCAGTGGGCCAGGTACGCCTCCTCCACCTCGACCTTCAGCGGACAGCCGCTGTTGCCGGTGAGCACGGTGCCGGGCGAGGCCACGGTGATCGCCTTCGGGTATTCCGGCGTCGGCAGGTCGCCGATCAGCGGCAGACGCTCCTGCCGGTGACCGGCCGGGCCGAACACCAGCGAAGCCCTCTCCAGGCTTGCCCCGGCGGGCAGTTCGAAGGCGTACCACCCGGTGGCGGTTGCACCGGGAGCGATCACGTCGGTCGCCGGGCTGCCCGAGGAGTCGAGCGGGACCAGTTCGTCGTCGGCGAGCGCCAGGAAGACGCCGTCCTGGACGAGGAAGGTGGTGAAGTTGAGCTGGTTGGCGACCTTCACGGCGAGGTACGCGTAGTGGGCATCGCCGTACTCGGGGGTGCCGGTCGCGTTGCCGTAGCTGCGCGGGGTCTGCTGGGACACCTCCACCCCGGTCACGGTGATCTCGGCGTTCAGGTACGAGATCGACCGGGGGACGAAGCCCGTCAGCGGGACCGGTGCGCCCGGCGTCGGCGATGTGTCGGGTTCGGTGTCGAGGTTGGCGGCGGCTTGTTGACCGTCGAGCGGGGCGACAGGTTCCTCGGTGGCGCATCCGGCCGCGAGCACCGGGATGGCCACCGCCAGAGCGATGGCCTGGTACAGACGCCAGAGGGGTCGGCGTGGCATGCGGTCATCTCCTTGGGTCAGTGGATCTTCATAGTGTTGGTCCTCTGCCGCGTCGAGATTGTTCGGGCCACCCGCTGTGACCTGGCCCTCAACATGATCAGGAGCCGTTGGAGTGCGGCCCGGCGTCGGTGAGCCGGGCGCGCAGCCGGCGCCGTCCCTCGTGAATCCGGGACTTGACGGTGCCCTCGGGCAACCCCAGTAGTTGGGCGACCTCGCGGTAGCTCAGTCCCATCACGTCCCGCAGCGCCACCGGCTCCGCGAGGTCCGCGCCGATGGCGTCGAGTCCTTCCAGCAGGTCCAGCCGGGTACCGGCGATCACGCTGGTACGAGCGGGATCGGCCCGGTCCGGAGGCAGGGCGCTTGCGGTCTCGACCATCCACCGTCGTCGCAGCGCGTGATAGGTCGAGCGGGACCGGTTGGCGGCGACCCGGTAGAGCCAGGTCCGGAAGGACGACCGCCCGTCGAACGCCTCGATGCCGGTGGCCAGCGCGAGCAGCGTGTCCTGGCAGGCTTCCTCGGCGTTCTCCCGGTTGGGCAGGAACCGCCCGCAGAGCCGCAGCACCTCCGGCCGTACCTGGGCGAGCAGCGCCTCCAGCGCGTCCCGGTCTCCGCCGGCGGCGGCTCGCGCCGTCCGTTCGACCACATCATGATCATCTGGCATCAGGGCAGTGTATGAGTCGCCGTTGAGCAGGGCGAACGCCCTCTGAAGAGTCGACGTGCAGGCGCTGTGGTCGCAGACCCGACCAGGCCGGAGAGACGACTAAGGCCGCTGATCGGGCTTGCCCGGAGTCAGCGGCCTTCGTGTGCTTGTCACATCTGGTGCCCCCGGCAGGATTCGAACCTGCGCCCCCGCCTCCGGAGGGATGCGCCTTTCTACTCCACGCACACCCGTGAGCTGGGTGAACGCTCGCTGGCGCACGCGATCTTGGGCAACTTTGCCACGTATATGGCGCAGGGGCCGCCGAGGTGCATGGGCTAGCGCTGTAGGTGATCAAGGCGGTAACGTCGGGCCGTGATCGCGTCGCCACGTCTCGCGCGGTCATGGGTTACCCGAGCCCTGATTGCCGTCACAGCCGTCGTGTCCGCACTGTGTGTGGGAGTGCCCGCAGGGTGGGCAGGGTGGGTAGCTGTGAAGACGGTTGAGGCGGGTCGAGGCGAGGCGACACCGGTTGCCGCCGCCGACGCCTACCTTCTGGCCGTCTTTGCCTCTACTGACGGCTTCGGCGTGGACCGCTGTGTGTGCGACGACCGTCGCAGCGAACTCCTGGCAGATGCGGACCTGATGCGGCGGCAGGTTGCGGCCACCGGAAGGGATTTCAAGGTCCAGGGGACCGACTGGAAGGCGATTGCAGGCGGCGGCACTGTCTCGGCGCAAGTTAAATTCATCGTCACTGACGTTGATGCCGCTACCGGCCGCGTGCTCTTTGTTCACGGGACCGCGCATGAATGGGTATTTCACACGAAGCGAGAGCGGGGCATCGATGGAGGCTGGAAGGTTTGCCGCATCGACGCCCCGCCCTTGTGTGGAACGCACATTCGTTGCTAATTATGGGCGCTGCATCGCAAGTAGGGCTTGAGCCCTTGATTCGATGACCGCGAAACGCGCCCGGCGCTCCGTCTCATCCGCGTGTTCTGGCTGGGCTGTACTCTGTGAAGGCCATTTTCGGTACAGTAATCCTGTCTCGGCTATGAAGTAGCCCGGCATTAGGATGCTTGCGGCAATCAGTAGTCCGGTGTCCTCTGAGGCGGGTAGCGCCATCCATCCACCCAGCCCGATAATCAGGTCACGTCTAATGCACATCGTTCCCGGCACGACGGGCGGTCGATAATCATGGGTGCGCCAGTAATCGAAAATCAACCCACGGGGCATAATCCCTTCTGGCGGATCGTTTTCCGGAAAAGCGACAAGTGATCCGTCTGGCAGTAGATCCGTGGCGCTGGAAACTGTCCAGCCCACATTGGGGTTGCTCTCCAGGGTGTCGATGTCCCTCGCTAGGCTTCCATCGGCTAACAGGTCGTCCGCGTCAAACGACTTGATGAGTGTCCCAGTGCTCCTGGCCAGGGCCATCGTTCGCGCAACCGCCGCACCGGCGTGACGATTGCGAGCGACCTTTATGCGACTATCCGCCGGTAGCGAGATTCCTTCGCCATTTTCACCATCGATCTGAACCATCCATTCCCAGCGCCAGCCAGGCGGTAGCTGTTGAGAGAACAGGGATTTTCCGGCCTCGGTCAGGTGGATGGAGTTGGGGGGATAAACGGGTGTAATCACCGAGATTACGTTTTCCATCATTGCCACCTGTCTAGCTCGATGTTGTAAACAAGCTGGGTGCGATCTCCGGCCAAAACCGTATCGGCGATCTCAACCACTCGACCGTTAATGTCATAAGATATCTTGCGTAGGTCGAACACTGAAACGCCGGAATCGATTCCCAATTGTTCGGCTTCACTGGCCGATGGTGGCCGGGCAATGATTTGCTCCCTAATTCTCCCTAGCTCGATTCCGATTGTGTATAGTTGCGCCTGTGTGCCGCCCGGCCATGGCTCATTTGCGGAGTCGAGAAGGTGCGGGTTCTCGGCCACTACATCATAAACCAGCAGTGATTGCCCGAGTCCTAGCGGATATTCTTCGCTCTTGGGTTTGGTTCGGTAAACTCTTTTCAAGAGCTTAGTCCCTGCCGGAACGCCGAATATCTCGGCCAAATCTTCGCTGGCTGGCGTTACCGAATAGTCGGCCCGAAAATCTAGATCCTTCATTTCGAGCCCTGTGTCTCGCTCGGTCGCTCCCGTGCCGAAGCGTTCGGCGTGCGGCAGTCGGGCGCGCTCTTTCTCCCACTGGTGACGGGAGGCATCACGCACTACGCGCTGTCGTGGCTTGCGTACGAACGTGCCGTAGCCGTGCCGCTTCTCGATCAGTCCCTCTGCCGCTAGCTCGTCCAGCGCGCGTCGCATGGTCACCAGGCTGACCCGGTAGCGATCTCGCAGGGCCGTTTCTGGCGGGAGTTGCTGTCCGGGTCGGAGAGTGCCTTGTGCGATCTGTTCTCGCAGGTCATCCGCGATCCGATCGTACTTCGTCGCCATGGTCATACCTCTCGGGTCGAGTCACCCCCGATCTTACGGTCCTCTGAAGCTCTTGACATCGGGTCTTTCGTCACTAGGCTGTGGTCATCTGGTCCTTCAGAGGACTAGAGCTAGCAATCTCCGGTTGGTTGCTGCGTCGGCGTTGCGGCTTCGGCTGCGGCGTGCGCGAACGGACCGCCGTGTGGTCGTTCATTGAGAAGTGAAGATGGCCGTCGCCTCCGCTGATAAGGCGACCCGCGCGGGACTTAGGTGCCCGCGCTGAACTGCGGTTTTAGTAGCGAACCGCGCTGGGAGCGTGGCCAGCCCCGGCCACGCTCCCGGCTTCCCCCGTCTTGATTCCCCCGCTTGTGGAGGTGAGCCGTCATGGCCGTGAGTGTCTTCGCTGCCGTCCGTGTGACCACCCGCAACAGCGCCGTGTGGCGTACCTGCCGCCGCTGCGGCGTGCTCGCCCCGCTGGCTCCTGATGAGCGTCACTGCCGGGCCTGCCCGTCGTCGCGCTCTCGCCGATCCGGAAGGAACCGATCGAAGTGATTACCAACCTGTCCGCCGTCACCGCTGAGCCGACCGCCGCCGACCTGGCCGCGATCGACGCCGAGTGGCCGCTGATTGCCGCCGAGCTGGACGTGTTGGACGCGCAGATAACCCTGCTCTACGCCGAGGACCACGGCGGCCCGACCGTCCTGGACTGGCGCAGGCTGCGTCGGGCGGAGTCCCGCGTGACGCGGGCCGCCGCCGACCTGGCGACCCGTTCCGCCGACCCGCACCGCGCGGCCTGATGTCGCGTATCCGCGCCGCGTTCCACGACCCGGACGGGTCGCGGTACGGCATCCCGACGTTCTGGTGGAAGGGTGCCCCGCCGGGCTACGCCACCCGCCGCCAATTGCGCGCCGCTGGTCTGCGGCCCGCCGGTCAGCCGGTGGCCGCGCAGATCCTCTGGCGCGGTGTCGGCGGTACCCGCGCCGCCTACCTGTACCGGCTGGAGCTGGCCCGGCCGAAGCGCACCGCCACCCCTGCCCAACTGCGCGCCATCGCCGCCGCCCTGACGGCCCGCCGGACCTGCCGCGTCTGCGGAGAGGTGCGGCCCTACTACATCCCGCGCTCGCTCGGTGAGTGCGTCGACTGCGCCTATCCCCAGGAGGAAGCCGCATGACCGCCCCCACGATCAACGGCAGCGCCTACCCGCGCGCACTGGACGACCTGATGCCCGCCGCGCGGCAGGTGCCCGTGCGTGACGGCGAACTGGTCCCGTCCCGCCGACGACTGATGGCCGACCTCAAGATTGGTAACGACAAGGCCGCCGCGATCCGTGAGCGGCTCATCAGCGAGGCCGAGCAGAACGCCAAGAGCGAGGCGTACCGCGACCTGTCGGCCCAGGATGCGGAAGCGCGTGCCCTCCGGAGGGACGCGGATGACACCGCGCCCGACTCGACCGTCGCCCCGAACCCGTCCGACCCTGCCGACCGGCAGACTGCTGATCAGTCGACGCAGGTCCGAGCCGTCGAAGACGCGGATGACACCGACTCTCCGGTGGCCGCCGCCGAGCCGGATAAGCAGCCCACGGCGGTCGGACACCCAGGCACGCCCAGCCCTGACAAGCCGACCAAGCCGGTTGCCGCGTGGCCGGTGATCCTGCTCGCGTTGCCCGCGTTTGTCGCGGTGTGGTCCGGGTGGGTCGGGCTCGGTGGACTCACCGGGTTCGGGGTGGTGCACCCGCTGCCGGGTATCTGGGACAGCCTGGCCATCAACACGGCGATCACTCTGCCGATCGGTGTGGAGACGTACGGGGCGTTCGCCCTCTACGTGTGGCTGTCCGGGCGGGTGCCGCCCCGTGCGCTGCGGTTTGCCAAGTGGTCGGCACTCGGGTCACTACTCGTCGGCGCACTCGGTCAGGTGGCCTATCACCTGCTGGTCGCCGCCGGGATCACGGTCGCCCCGTGGTGGATCACCACCGCCGTATCGGTGCTGCCCGTGGCCGTGCTCGGCATGGGTGCTGCCCTGGCTCACCTCGTGCGAGAGGACCACTGACCCGTGACCAACTCCGCTGACCTGCCGCCGACGCGCCGCACCACCGGCCGTGTGTGGCACCTGTTCAACCTTCTGGCGCTGGCCAATCTGGTCCTGTTGTTCACCGCCGACGACACCGCCGCCCGTGTGCTGCACGCGATCGGTACCGCCGCGTTCGCGGTCGCCGCGATGGCGGCCCGCCCGCCCCGGCCCGCCCGGCGTCCCTGACCCCGCCCGGCGGCACGGCCCCTGGCTCGCAACCTGTGCCGTGCCGCCGGCCCCCATCCCTCAGTCCTTTCGGACCTCAGGAGGAAACACCATGCTCGCAGATCCCACCGACCCCCGCGCCGCCGTGTTCGCCGCCGTGTTCGTCGCCCTCTACGCCGCACACCAGGTCGCCGATCACTGGATTCAGACCCAGCATCAGGCCGACTGCAAGGGGCAGCCCGGATGGGCAGGCCGTCTCGCCTGTGCCGCGCACGTCGCCACCTACACGGCTACGGCGGTGCTGGCGTTGGTGTTCCTGATCGCTGGCACCGGCCTACGCCTCGACCCCTCCGGGGTGGCGGTCGGCCTCGGCATCTCCGCCGTCACGCACTACATCGCCGACCGCCGCACCCCACTGCGCTGGATCGCCGATCAGCTCCGTAAGTCCCCGGCCTGGCTGGACAAGGCGGGCGGCATGTACGCCCTCGATCAGTCCTGGCACGTCGGGTGGCTGTTCATCGCCGCGCTGTTCTGCGCGGTCTGACGGCTTCCGCCGCCACCGGCTCATCACCCGGTGGCGTGCGGTGGCCGCCAGACCCGCTGACGGCACCAACCGGAAGGACACCACCTGTGGCGATCTCGTCCTGCGACCAGTGCGGCAAGGGCTTCCGCAGCGTCTCCATCGACGACACCGGAACCCTGGCCATCTGCACCGCCGGCCACTACAACTTCGACCCCACCACGACCAGCACCAGCAGCGTGCAGACCGGCGCGGTGCAGGTGAACGGCCAGTCCGCGATCGGCAACGGCGCGGTCGCGATCGGCCGCCGCAAGCGGCGCTGACCCCACCCGGCGGCACGGCCCACCGGCCTCGCAAACCACGGGCCGTGCCGCCAGCCCCAACTGATCCCCTGACCTGTTGGAGGAACCCCATCATGACTGCCCCTGATGATGACCGTTTCGACTGGCACGCCGCCGAGGCGGACCTGACCGCCGGGCCGGATGCCGAGGTGGTCGACCTGGACGACGCCCGCGCCCGTCGTGCTCCCCGCCCGCGCCCACCGGCCGACCCCGACACCGACGACCCGGACGACGCCGAGGATGCGGAGACGGTTGACGCGGGACCGGAGCGGGTCGGCGGGCCGGTGGACATGGCCGACGACATCCCCGCCGAGGTGGTGGCCCGGCAGCGTGAGCGTCGGCCGATCCTGGCCGAGTGGGCGCGCTCGGGGCGTGCCCTGCGCGCCGCTGTGAAGCATCAGAGCAAGGACGCCGGGTATGTGGTCGCGTATCACGGTGTGCGGTTGCCGAAGTACGCGGTGAAAGCCCTGGCGTGGGCTCCGATCGGTGCGGTCCGCAGCATCGGCCACGCCGTACGTTGGGCGAGCGCTGAGGAAGGGAACTGGCACCTGCGGCAGGCCGCCGCGTCGCGGGGTGACGCCGATACCTGGTTGAAGCTGGACGCCCGCCGTCAGCGTCAGTCGGTGTGGCGGTGGTGGGTGCTCGCGGCCGGAACCGCGGGGACCGGTACCGGCGTGATCGTGCTCGCGGCCGGGCCGTCGTGGTGGTCGGCGGTGGTCGGTGGTGTGGTGGTGCCGTGGCTGGCGACCCGTGGTCGCCCGGCGGACCGGCCGATCACGGACCGGGTGACCGAGGGCACCCGCTACCGCAAGCTGACCGCCGACCTGGTGCGCCGCGCGCTCACGTCGCTGCAAATGCCCGCCATCAACAGCGCGGTGGCGAAAGACCCGAAGGCCATCAGCTTCCCGGTCGACATCCACCGCGACGGCCCCGGTCACCTCGCCGTGGTCGACCTCCCGTACGGGGTGGAAGCCGCCGAGGTGGTCGCCCGACGCGGCAAGCTGGCATCGGCGATGCGGTTGCCGCTGGATCAGGTCTGGCCCGAACCCGCCCCCGGTCACACCGGCCGCCTCGCCTTGTGGGTCGGGTACGAACCGGCGTCGCAGATGAAGCAACCCGCCTGGCCGCTCCTGGCCAGCGGCGCGAAGGTGGATGTGTTCAAGCCGTTCCCGTTCGCCACCACGCCCCGCCTCGACACGGTGGCGGTGGATCTGATGTTCCGCAACTTCCTGTTCGGTGGCCAACCTGGGTCCGGGAAGACGTTCGCGTTGCGGGACCTGATCCTGGCCGCCGCCCTCGACCCCCGCACCGAGATCCGAGGCTACGAGTTGAAGGGCGTCGGGGACTTCGCCGTGTTGGAACCGGTCATGGCCGAGTACGGCAACGGCTTCGACGACGACACCCTCGCCCGCTGCTTCGCCTTCATCGAGTGGCTGTACGAGGAGTGCCGCCGCCGCTCCAAGCGCATCGAGCACTACGCGAGGCTCGGGAAGGCACCGGAGAACAAGGTCACCCCCGAACTGGCATCGCTCAAAGAGTCCGGCCTGCATCCGTTGGTGGCGTGGTTCGATGAGTTGCAAGAGCTGATGACCAGCAAGTACGGCAAAGACGCCGGAGAACTCCTAGAAAAGGTCATCAAGCTCGGCCGCGCCCTTGGGGTGATCATCCTGATCGGTACGCAGATCCCCGACAAGGACAGCCTGCCGACCGGCATCACCCGCAACGTCAACTCCCGCTTCTGCCTGTCCGTCGCTGACCAGACGGCCAACGACATGATCCTCGGGACGTCGGCGTACAAGAACGGGTACCGGGCCACCGTGTTCCAACCGGTCATCGAAGCCGGATGGGGCATCCTGCGCGGCTTCGGCACGAAAGCGTCGGCGGTCCGGTCGTTCTACGTCGACACCACCGCCGCCGCCCGCATCGTCACCCGCGCCGTGGCGCTGCGGCAGAGCGCCGGGACGCTGCCCAAGCCGGACGAGCAGACCCGCGACATCGCCCCGGTGGCCGACGTGCTCGGCGACCTCGCCCGCGTGTGGCCGGGCGACGAGAAGTCGGCGTGGAACGAGACGCTGTGCGGTCTGCTCGCCGAACTGCGACCCGACGTCTACGGCGGATGGGAAGCCGCACAACTCACCACCGCACTCAAACCCCACCCGGCCGTGAAGGTCGGCGACGTGGGCCGCCGCATCGACGGCAAGTCGGTCACCCGGCGCGGCATCAAACACACCGACCTACTCGCGGCGATTGCGGAGCGTGACCGCAAGCGGTCCGCCGGCTGACCGCCGCCAGGGTGCTAGCGCTAGCGGCCCGTGCTGCTAGCGCTAGCACCCCCGCTAGCACCCAAACCGAATCATGAGCTGCCCTCTAGCGGATAGCAGCTCACAGCCGCTCACGCCCAAAAACCGGCCCTGGAGGCTGCCGTGGACCCCCTGACCATCGCCGCTATCACCCTCACCAGCATCCCTGCACTGGTCACGCTCGGTTACGGCATCCTGTGCTGGGTCAGCCCGTTCACCACCTGCCGACGCTGCGCGGGCACCGGTCAAACCACTACCCGTTTCCTGCGTCGGCCGCGTGCGTGCCGCCGCTGCGACCGGGGCATGAGGTTGCGCACCGGACGGCGCGTCTACAACGTCTTCCATCGGCTACGCGCTGAGGCGCACCGATGAGCCGCCGCGCCGCCGGTCACACCGGCTGGTGCGGCCGGGACCACCGATGCGGACTCGGCGAGCACCGCTCCGACGAAATCGTGGTCGACCTCGCGGGCCGCGCCCGTGCCGTCCTCGTCCGGGTGCGGACCGCCGCCGGACGTGACCACGCCGAGATCCGCGTTCGCGTGGCGCTCGCCCCTACCGAGGTGGCCGCCCGCCGTCAGTTGGTCGGGCTGCTCGGTGACCTGCGGCAGGCGGTCACCCGCGCCGCCATCGCGGGTCGATCCCGGCCGAGGTGGTGACCCGATGGCCGCCCGGTGGCTGGTGGCCAGCGCCGCGTTGGGGCGGCCGGTGACCGGCGATGAGCCGTACCCGCATGTCTGCCGACGCCGCATCGACGGCACCAACACCCGCAGCGGCCGGGCGGTCTACCTGCAACGCCGGGACTGCGCCGCCTGCGTTCAGGAGTACCGCCCGCCCCGCGCGGCCCGGCCCTCGCGCCCCGACGCGCGGCCGGTGGCCGCCTGAGAACCGATATCGGCGCGCTTCGCGCGCTCACTACCTGGTGGCCGGTGTCCGCGCGGCCCGGCCGCCGGTGCGCCGCCGCCGACATCGCCTGCAATGAAAGGAGAGGTTCATCGTGCCCTCTGCCGATCTGCTGACCTGCGCTCTTGCCTACGCGGCGCGTGGCTGGCACGTCTTCCCGCTACGCCCCGACCGACCCGACGCCACCGACCCGGACGCGGCGAAACGGCCCGCGTTCCCGAACCGGTGCACCGCCGAGCGGTGCGACCTCAGTGACGCGCGTTGCCGGGCCGCCGGGCGGCATGTCGGGTGGGAGGAACGGGCCACCACCGACCCGGACCGTATCCGGCGGGCCTGGTCGACCCGCCCCTACGGGGTGGGGATCGCGTGCGGGCCGTCCGGGCTGGTCGTGGTCGACCTCGACGTGCCCAAGCACCCCGACGACACGCCCCCGCCGGAATGGGCCAGGGTGTGCGACGGGCGTGACGTGTTCGCCATCCTCGCCGGGCGGCACGGCACCCCGACCACGCGGGTTACCGGGTTCGGTGCGGACGACACCACGCCGCCGGGTGTCGATCACACCTACACGGTGCTGACGCCCAGCGGTGGTACCCACCTGTACTACCGGCACCCAACCGGCGGGCCGTTGCTGCGCAACACGACCAGCGACCGGGGGCGCGGGTTGGGGTGGAAGGTCGACACCCGCGCTCACGGCGGCTACGTCGTGGCCGCCGGATCGACCGTGACGGGCCGCCCCTACCAGGTGGCGTTGGACTGCGACCCCGCACCGCTGCCGGGCTGGATCGCCGACCTGACCGCAGCACCGGCCCGCCCGGCGGCCCGCCCGGCGGCGGTCACGCTTCCACCGGACCGGCACGGCCGGTACGTGGCCGCCGCGATCCGCCGCCAGGTCGACCACCTCACCGCCGCCGCCGAGGGTGCCCGTAACCATGCCCTGTTCACCTCGGCGGTGGCGCTCGGTCAACTGGTGGCCGGGGGTGCCCTGACCGACGCCGACGTGTACGCGGTGCTGGAACCGGCCGCGCGGGCGCTGCCCGGACGGCGGCCCCTGACCGATCGGGAGATCGCGCGGACCATCGCGTCCGGGCTGCGCGTCGGTGCCCGCCGCCCGCGTCGGCTGACCGACCTCGGGAGGGCGGCATGAGCGGCACCCGGTTGCAGGTCGGCACCGGTCCGGAAACGATCCGCACACTCAAAGCCGCGTTGGTCGACGGCTTGCTGCCGGACACCTACGTATCCGCCGGGCAACTGGTGCACATGGAAGCCGTCTCGGGCGGCCTCGCCCCGGCCGCCGACGAGGACTCACCGCTACCCGTCAGCGCGAGCACGGTCACCCCCGCCGGGCTGGCCGGGCTGCTCGCCGAACACGCCTACGTCTACCGGCTGCGCACACGCAAGGGTGACGGCGGCGACCCGGAGGTGTTCGAGGAAGAAGTCACCCCACCCCGTGACGCCCTGTCGTCCGTGCTGGCCGGGAAGACGTGGCCGGGGGTGCCACCGCTGCGGGGGATCATCGGCGCTCCCGTGTTGCGCCGTGACGGCACTCTGTTGCAGACCCCCGGCTACGACCCCACCACCGGCCTCTATCTCGCCTCCAAGGTGGCGCTACCACCCGTCCCCGACGCACCCACCCCCGAGCAGGTGTCCGACGCGCGCACGTTCCTACTCGGCCGGTTCCTGCGCGACTTCCCCTGGGCCAGCGCCGCCGACCGGGCCAACTACGTGGCGTTGCTGGCCACGCCGATCCTGCGGCACTTCACCCGCTCCCTGACCCCGTTCGCCCTCATCGACGCCACCATGCCATCGAGCGGTAAGACGATCCTGACCGCCGGGCCGGGAATGCTCTACGGGCAGCGCGTCATGCCCTGGGCGTACTCGGATGAGGAACTACGCAAGTCCATCACCGCCGTGCTCGCTGAGCAGGTGGGCGTGGTCATCTGGGACAACCTGGCGGAAGGCACCGTGATTGACTCGGCGGTGCTCGCGCAGCTCGTCACCACCGGCGTGTGGTCGGACCGGCAGTTGGGCGCGTCCCGCAACATCGCCACCGTCAACGACCGGCTATGGATGGCCACCGGCAACAACCTGCAAGTTGGCGGAGACATGGCCTCCCGCACGGTGCGGGTCCACTTGGACCCGAACATGCCCCGCCCCGAACTGCGCGACCAGTCGGGGTTCGGTATCCCTCACCTTGACCAATGGATCACGGTTCCCGCGAACCAACTCACGGTCCTGTGGCATCTCCTGGTGCTGGTGCTCGACTGGACGCGGCAGGGAGCACCCCGTGTGTCCGGGTTGTCGATGCGGCAGTTCACGCCGTGGGCGCAAGCACTCGGCGGCTTCCTCGCCCACCACGACATCGACGGGTTCCTGGCCAACGCCGCCGACGTGCGCGAGATTGACGAAGACGAAACACGGTGGCGGGCATTCCTCGCCACCTGGCACGACCGGCACGGCGATCGACCCATGACCGCCGCCGATCTGCGCCGCGACGCCGAACCCATGCACCTCGGTAGCGACGTTCACGACCCGTGGGACGGCCAGTTCATCACCACCCACAACGGCCGCCTACCCAACCCGCTCCAACTCGGTCGACTGCTCACCGGTCAGGCCGGACGGTGGCGCGGTGAACACGTGGTCCGGGCCGGACGCAACGACCGAGGCGACCGGGCCGTGTTCTGGGTCGACCGGCACCAGGGCTGAAACCCGCTGAACCATCTCCGCATCTCCGCAACGCCGCACCAACCCGCCACCACCAGCGGAAACAGTCTGCGGAGATCAGAACATCAGGACCGGTCGATCTCCGCATCTCCGCACGATCTTGCGGAGATGACCCCTGGTTGCGGAGATGACCCCTCGATGGCACTCCGCATCTCCGCAAGCATTTGCCCAGCTCGCGGCCATGTTTGCGGAGATGCGGAGATGCGGAGATGGTTCAGCCCTCCCCGCACCAGCAACGACGGGCCGCCGCCCGACCGCGCAGGGCGGCCCGCTGAGAGCCACACAGACGCATCGGCCCTATGCCTAACACCAACCATGCCCGGATCTTGCGTCTACGGCCCTCTCGGCGGGCCGCCCTGCGCCCTTCTGCGGCGATGCCTCCCCGTACCTCCACAAGTGACCCGCACCGACCGAAAGGCCCTCAGCGTGCGAATCAGGCTGCACGGCACACCCGCTGAAACAGCCGCAGCACTGGCCGCCATCGCCCAAGTGCTGCACATCCGCCACGTCTCCCGGCCCTACCCCGACCGCCGATCCCCGATGTGCCAGCGCATCTACCTCGACGCCACCCCGAGGAAGGACGCCCGCCAATGACCGCGCCATCTCGGCCCAAGAAGGGGGCACCCCGTTCCGCCCGTCACCTCACCATCGCTGACATCTGTGACGACCTCGGAATTACCCGGTCGACCTTCTACGACTGGCGGGCAAAGCGGAAGGGGCCGCCGTCCCGAAAGCTGCCGAACGGGGAAATCCGGATTGAGCGCCGCGACTACGAAACCTGGCTTGACTCGCTCTATGAGGAGGCTGCTTGAACACAAGCTATGACGTGCGGATTTGGTCAACGCAAACGTACGACGGGGCAAGGGGGAAGACATACCGGGTTCGGTGGCGTGTGGCCGACCGGCAACACAAAGCGGTGTTCAAGACGAAAGCTCTTGCGGACAGCTTCCGATCGGGACTGATTACCGCGACCCGTAAGGGTGAGGCTTTCGACATCGAGACGGGCCGCCCGCTTTCAATGCGTCCGTCCGCAACTGTCAGTACCTGGTACGACCTCGCGTGCTCCTTCGCAGACATGAAGTGGCCGCATGTGGCCGCCACGACTCGCCGCACTCACGCCGAAGCGCTGACGGCGCTTACCGTGCTCATGCTCAACGGCACGAAAGGCCGCCCGGACGGAAAGCTGTTGCGTTACGCGCTCGGCCGGTGGGCGTTCAACGCTCCCCGCCGTGAAGCGGAGAACGTACCCGCAGAGGTGCGGGCCGTTCTTGATTGGGTGAAGCGGAACACCCGCGATGTTGCCAGTTTGAGCCGCCCGGAGGTTCTGCGGCCGGTGCTGGACGGACTGACCGTACGTCTTGACGGAGCGCCCGCCGCCCCGAGTGTCATCAGTCGCCGCCGGAAGATATTCAACACTGCGATCGAATACGCGGTAGAGAAGCGACTATTGGAGGCGAACCCGCTGCCGCAGTTGAAATGGAAGCCGCCGAAGACAGTCACCACTATTGACCGCCGGGTGGTGGCCAACCCGGTGCAAGCGCGAACCCTGCTGGAAGGGGTCCGGGAGCAGGGGCGTATCGGACCGCGCATGGTCGCCTTCTACGCCTGCCTGTACTACGCGGCAATGCGGCCCGAGGAAGCCGTTCGCCTCGCCAAACCGAACCTTCATCTACCAGGAGAAGGGTGGGGGGAATTCACTCTCGACGGAGCGGAACCGCACGCGGGTCGGGAGTGGACCGACAGCGGGAAGAACCGGGACAGTCGCCAACTCAAGCAGCGAGCGAGAGGGGAGACGCGAACGGTTCCCTCTCCGCCGGAACTGACCGCGATCATCAACGCTCACATCGACATGTTCGGGTTCGGTCCGGGTGGCCGGCTGTTCGTGGGGGAGCGCAACAAGGATGAGTTGCCCAGGGGCACGATCAACCGCGTGTGGAGGTGGGCACGGGCCGCCGTGTTCACGCCCGAGGTCTACGCTTCGCCGTTGGCCCGCACGCCGTATGACCTGCGGCACGCGGCGGTGTCGACGTGGCTCAACGAGGGGGTGCCGCCGACTCAGGTAGCCGAGTTGGCCGGGCAGTCGGTAGAGGTGTTGCTGAGGATCTACGCCAAGTGCCTTGACGGCGGTGACGCGGTGCTGCGGCAGCGCATCGAGCGGGCGCTAGGCCACGGCTGACCCCGCGCCAAACTTGGGCACGTATATGGCGCAGACGCCCGTCACGGGCCGGTGACGGCCGGACACAGCCGGACACACGAGTAAGGCCCTTGGCCGGGTTTCCCCTGGTCAAGGGCCTTTTCATGCTGGTCATGGATGGTGCCCCCGGCAGGATTCGAACCTGCGCCCCCGCCTCCGGAGGGCGGTGCTCTATCCCCTGAGCTACGGGGGCTCAGCGACTGGAGAAGACTAGCAAACTCCTCCTGGGATCGCCGAATCGGTACTCCCGACCGTCGGCGGCGTGGCTTGCGGTCGGTTGTCCACGCGTGTCGAGACCGACCCGACCGTTGGGCCGCCCTGGCCGGCCGGGGTTCGGGTCAGGCGGCCGCGGTGCGGCCGCAGCTCGGCAGCGGGTGCGGCACGATGCGCCGGGGCAGCCGGCGGGGCCATTCGTTGCGCGCCCAGGAGCCGTCCACGATCAGGTGTACGGTCCGTTGCTCGGCGCCGCTGAGCCGCAGGACGAAGTCCCGGGGCAGCGCCGGGTCGAGCGTCGGTGTGGTGATCATGAAGCGGACCCGTCCCCGGGACGAGACGGCGGAGATCACATCGGCGGCCGGCATGGTGCCCCGGAGGCGGACCCGGCCGAGCCAGTAGACCTCGGCGAGGTGTTCCTGGGCGGCCCGGGTGATCGCCGGGTACTCGCTGCGCACCCAGCGCTCGACCGCGCCGACGCAGAGGCCGCAGGCCCGCTCGCGGGGTTCGCGGGGACCCAACCCCCAGGCCCGCAGGTACGCCCCGACCGCGCCGTTCTCCATGGTCAGCCCGAAGTGCTGCTGGATCAGGGCCTGGAGGCTCTGTCGGGTCCACAGCTCCTCGTCCAGGCCGAACTCGTCGGGGTGGACGCCCCGCAGGGTGTCGATGAGTTCCAGCTCCTGTTCGCGGCTGAGCGATCCCGGCTCACCCTGCCGCTGTCCGCGACGGACGGCTGCCACCGTCCCGTCACCGCCGATGGTGTGGCGCCGGCACCAACTGGTGACGGAACGCCGTGCGTCTCTGAGTGCAACCCCCACGTCCTGGACAACGAGTGCACTTCTCTCTAAGTAACCCCTAGAGGGAAAATCGGTCGTATGCCACCAAGCCATGACGGAGGACCCGATACCGGGTGTTCTGCGGCGGCGGTGCCGACAGGGCTGCCATCAGCTGAAAAACGGTGCCGCCCCGCTCGATGTGAGCGGGGCGGCACCGGTCGGGCGCGGGTGACAGGGGTCAGCCGACGCCCTGCTGGAGCTTCCGCAACTCGTTGATCTCCTTCTGCTGCCCCTGCTTCATCGACTGGGCCATCCGGACCACCTCGGGGCGGTCGGTGGCGTCGAGCACCCCGTCGGCCATGTGCACGCCGCCGATGTGGTGCTTGATCATCAGGTCGAGGAAGAGGCGGTCGACCTCGGCGCCCTGGGCCTCGTGCAGGCTGGCGATCTCCTCGCGGGTGGCCATGCCGGGCATCAGGCCGTCGGCGTCCACCGTGACCCCGTCGGGCATCCACTCCATGGCCGGCCGGGAGCCGGTCGGCAGCAGATCCCACTCCTGCAACCAGCGCTGCATGTGACCGATCTGGGCCTGCTGGGTCAGGGCGATGTCGTACCCGATCTGCCGCACCGCCGGATCCTGGCCCTTGGCGTACGCGACCATGGCCATCTCCACCGCCTGGGCGTGGTGGCGGGACATGTCCCGCGCGAACCCGGCCTCGGCCGACGTCTCGCCCGGCGTGCGCCCGGCGTAGAGCGTGGCGGCCGTCCAGCCGACGCCGAGCAGCAGCAACGCCGTCATGGCCAGGGTCAGGTAGCGCAGCATCGGGGACCCCGGCCGTGGCTCGGCCGAGGCGGCCCGCTCCTCGACCGCCGTCTCCTGCACCGCGCTGGGCATGTCAGCCGCCCATCGACGGCTGGAGGTCACGCGGCTCCGTGCCGGTGCCGGTGGTGTAGTTGCCGGCGGAGCAGGTGGCACCCGGCTCGACCGTGGCGTTCTGCGCCAGCGTGGTGGCGAACTCCTTGATCCGCGGGTCGTCGGCGTTGTCGACCTTGAGCTGGTAGCCCCACGCCTGGACCGAGACCGGCTTGTCGAGGCCCTCGTACGGGCTCATCAGCATGAAGTCGTTGCCGCGGACCACGTCGGCCAGCTTCTCCACGTCGGCGGCGGGCAGGTCGGGGCGGTAGGTGAGCCAGACCGCACCGTGCTCCATGCTGTGCAGGGCGTGCTCGGCGGCGATCGGCGCGTCGTAGACGTCACCGAGGCAGCGCTGCCAGGTGTTGTTGTGCGGGCCGCCGACCGGCGGGCTCTGCGCGTACTCCTGCTTGCCGGACCGGTGCTCCGAGTTGGAGATGGCCTCCGGGTCGGTCTCGCGGAAGTTGACGATGCCCTCGATCTGCGCCGCCTTCTCCTCCCAGGTCTGGGCACCCCGGATGGCCGCCCAGGCGCCGTATCCGATGATCGACGTGGCGAGCACGCCGACGGCGACGAAGAGGGCGATCGGGCCCCAGGAGCGGCCCTGGCTGACCTTGACGGGGGTGATTGGCTTGCGTGGTCCCTTACCGCCCCCACCAGCACGTTTGGGTGTCGCCGGCTTGGTGGAAGCGGCCTTGGTGTCGGCGGCCGGCCGGCCCGCCGCCGGCTTCTTGCCGGTGCTGACCACGGTCGGGCGCCGCTGCGGGCCGCCCGGGGTGCTGATGCTCATCGGTCCTCGTCAGGTCGGTCGGTCAGGGGATCCGGCGGCCCAGCCCCCGATGCCGGGTCGCCGCCGCGGAGGCCGAGTCTACCCCCGATAACATGGTTCGGTGACTCCCGCAGAACTCGCCGAAGCTGTCCTAGCCGCCGCTCACGCCGTCTTTGCCGACCGAGGCCTGGACCGCTCGGCGCTGCCGGAGCAGACGACGGTCGAGCGACCGCGCAATCCCGAGCACGGCGACTACGCCTCGACACTGGCGCTGCAGCTGAGCAAGAAGGTGGGCGTACCGCCGCGCGAGCTGGCCGGCGACCTGGCCGCCAAGCTCGGCAGCACGCCGGGGATCAAGTCGGTGGAGATCGCCGGTCCAGGCTTTTTGAACATCCGGCTCGACGCCGCCGCCGCCGGCCAGCTGGCCCGTACGATCGTGACCGCGGGTGAGGAGTACGGCCGGGGTGACGTGCTCGCCGGCCTGAAGATCAACCTTGAGTTCGTCTCGGCCAACCCGACCGGCCCGGTGCACATCGGCGGGGTCCGGTGGGCGGCGGTCGGCGACGCGTTGAGCCGGCTGCTGCGCGCCGCCGGCGCGGACGTCGGCACGGAGTACTACTTCAACGACGCCGGCTCCCAGATCGACAGGTTCGCCCGCTCGCTGCTCGCCGCGGCCAAGGGGGAGCCCGCCCCGGAGGACGGCTACGGCGGGGCGTACATCGCCGAGATCGCCAACGAGGTCACCGCCCGGCGGCCGGAGGCGCTGTCGCTGGACGAGGACGCCGCCCAGGAGGTCTTCCGGGTCGAGGGCGTCGAGCTGATGTTCGAAGAGATCAAGTCCTCGCTGCGGGACTTCGGGGTGGAGTTCGACACCTACTTCAACGAGAAGGACCTGCACGACCGGGGTGAGCTGGAGCACGCCCTGAACCGGCTGCGGGAGCAGGGGCACATCTTCGAGGCCGACGGCGCCACCTGGCTGCGTACCACCGACTTCGGTGACGACAAGGACCGGGTGTTGCGCAAGTCCAACGGCGAGTGGACGTACTTCGCCGCGGACTGCGCCTACTACCTGGACAAGCGCGAGCGTGGCTTCGACCGGGTCGTGATCATGCTCGGCGCGGACCACCACGGCTACATCGGCCGGATGAAGGCGATGTCCGCCTGCTTCGGCGACGACCCGGCCCAGAACCTGGAGATCCTCATCGGCCAGCTGGTCAACCTGGTCCGCGACGGCGCGCCGGTGCGGATGAGCAAGCGCGCCGGCACGGTGATCACGCTGGAGGACCTGGTCGACGCGATCGGCGTGGACGCCTCCCGGTACGCGCTGGCCCGCTACTCCAGCGACTCGCCGATCGACATCGACATCGAGCTGTGGACCCGGGCCACCCGCGACAACCCGGTCTACTACGTGCAGTACGTGGCCGCGCGGACGGCAAGCGTCGGGCGTAACGCCGCCGAGGTCGGGCTGACCCGGGGCGACGCCGACACGTTCCGGCCCGAACTGCTCGACCACGACAAGGAGAACGAGCTGCTCAAGGCGCTCGCCGAGTTCCCCGCCGTGGTCGCCGCCGCCGCCGAGCTGCGCGAGCCGCACCGGGTGGCCCGCTACCTGGAGGACCTGGCCGGGGCGTACCACCGGTTCTACGACAACTGCCGGATCCTGCCGCGCGGTGACGAGGAGGTCACCGACCTGCACCGGGCCCGGCTCTGGCTCAACGACGCCACCCGGGTGGTCATCGCCAACGGCCTGCGCCTGCTCGGCGTCTCGGCCCCGGAGAGGATGTAGTTCTCTAATGCGTGCTCATGAGGCCGGTGCGCTGCACGGCGACATCGGCAACCGGGGGCCGGCCTGGCTGCGTACCCCGGCCGACGTCAACGCCCTGATGCCGCAACTGTGGCCACGCAACACGACGCGCGGCGCCGACGGCGACCTGGTCGTCGCGGGCCTGGGCGTACGCGACATCGCGGCCGAGTTCGGCACCCCGGTCTACGTGCTCGACGAGGACGACCTGCGCTCGCGCTGCCGGGACTTCCGGGCGGCCTTCCCCACCGAGGACGTCTACTACGCCGGCAAGGCGTTCCTCTGCCGCGCGGTGGTCCGGATGATCGCCGAGGAGGGCATGTTCCTCGACGTGTGCAGCGGCGGTGAGCTGACCGTGGCGCTGGCCGCGGGGATGCCGCCGGAGCGGATCGGTTTCCACGGCAACAACAAGTCCGAGGCGGAGCTGCGGCGGGCGCTGGACGCGGGCGTCGGCCGGATCATCGTCGACTCGTTCGCCGAGATCGACCGGTTGACCGCGCTGGCCCGGGAGCGGGCGGTCCGCCCGAGGGTGTTGATCCGGGTCACCGTCGGTGTCGAGGCACACACCCACGAGTTCATCGCCACCGCTCACGAGGACCAGAAGTTCGGCTTCTCCCTGGCCGGTGGGGCGGCGATCGCCGCCGCCCTGCGCATCCTCGACGAGGGCGTGCTGGAGCTGCGCGGGCTGCACTCGCACATCGGTTCCCAGATCTTCGACACCAGCGGGTTCGAGGTCTCCGCCCGCCGGGTGCTGGCCCTGCAGGCGCAGATCCGCGACGCCCGTGGGGTGCAGCTGCCCGAGCTGGATCTCGGTGGCGGCTTCGGCATCGCGTACACCAGCCAGGACGACCCGGCCGCCCCGCACGACCTGGCCAAGCGGCTGCGCAAGATCGTCGACTCGGAGTGCGCGGCGGAGCAGTTGGCCGTGCCGCACCTGTCGATCGAGCCGGGCCGGGCGATCGTCGGCCCGGCCGTGTTCACCCTCTACGAGGTGGGCACGGTCAAGGACGTGGATGGCATCCGGACGTACGTCAGCGTCGACGGCGGGATGAGCGACAACATCCGGACCGCCCTCTACGACGCCTCATACTCGGCCACCCTGGCCAGTCGGGCCAGCACCGCCGAGCCGATGCTCGCCCGCGTGGTGGGAAAGCATTGTGAGTCCGGGGATATCGTGGTGAAGGATGAATTCCTGCCCGCGGACGTGCAGCCCGGAGATCTTGTCGCGGTGCCTGGCACAGGTGCCTACTGCCGCAGCATGGCCAGCAATTACAACCACGTACCCCGACCCCCCGTGGTCGCGGTACGCGACGGCCAGGCCCGGCTGATCGTCCGGCGGGAGACCGAAGCTGACCTGCTCGCCTTGGATGTGGGATGAAACAACCTGTGCGCCTGGCCCTGCTCGGCTGTGGCACCGTCGGTGCCGAGGTGGTCCGGCTGCTGCACGAGCAGTCCGCTGACCTCGCCGCCCGGATCGGTGCCCCGCTGGAGATCGCCGGCATCGCCGTACGCCGGATCGGTCGTGACCGAGGTGAGCTGCCGGTCGACCCGGCGCTGTTCACCACGGACGCGCTCGGTCTGATCAAGCGCGACGACGTCGACGTGGTGGTCGAGGTGGTCGGCGGCATCGAGCCGGCGCGCAGTTGGCTGGTGGAGGCGCTGCGGGCCGGCAA
Source organism: Micromonospora fiedleri (assembly GCF_016774385.1). Classification (NCBI taxonomy): domain Bacteria; kingdom Bacillati; phylum Actinomycetota; class Actinomycetes; order Micromonosporales; family Micromonosporaceae; genus Micromonospora; species Micromonospora fiedleri. The sequence continues at coordinate 225,110 of NZ_JAETXL010000005.1, read as the reverse complement.
GAGCGTGGTCACCGCCAACAAGGCCCTGCTCGCCGAGGACGGCGGTGCGCTGCACGACGCGGCGGTCGAGGGCGGCGGCGACCTCTACTACGAGGCGTCCGTGGCCGGTGCGATCCCGCTGCTGCGCCCGCTGCGCGAGTCGCTGCACGGGGACCGGATCACCCAGGTCACCGGCATCGTCAACGGCACCACCAACTTCATCCTCTCCGCCATGCACACCACCGGCGCCGGCTTCGCCGAGGCGCTGGAGGAGGCGACCGCGCTGGGGTACGCCGAGGCCGACCCGACCGCCGACGTGGAGGGCTTCGACGCGGCGGCCAAGGCCGCCATCCTCGCCTCGCTGGCCTTCCACACCCGGGTCGGCGCGGCAGACGTGCACCGGGAGGGCATCACCGAGGTCACCGCCGCCGACGTGGCCAGCGCCAAGGCGATGGGCTGCACCATCAAGCTGCTCTGCATCGCGGCCCGGAGCACCGACGCGCAGGGCCAGGAGTCGGTGAACGTCCGGGTGCACCCGGCACTGATCCCGCTGACCCACCCGCTGGCCAGCGTCGGTGACGCGTTCAACGCGGTCTTCGTGGAGGCCGACGCGGCCGGTCAGCTGATGTTCTACGGACGGGGCGCCGGTGGCGCGCCGACCGCCAGCGCGGTGCTCGGCGACGTGGTGGCGGTGTCGCGCAACCGGCTCGCCGGGGTCCGTTCGGCAAGCGAGTCCTCGTACGCGGCGCTGCCGGTGCGGCCGATGGGGGAGGCGCTCACCCGCTACCACATCAGCCTCGACGTGGCCGACCGTCCGGGCGTACTGGAGGCGGTGGCCGGGGTGTTCGCCCGGCACGAGGTCTCCCTCGCCACCGTGCGGCAGGGCCCGGCGGGCGGCGGCAACGGCGACGCCGTACTGGTGATCGTGACCCACGTGGCACCGGACGCGGCGCTCGCGGCCACCGTCGACGAGCTGCGCGGTCTGGAGATCGTCCGGTCGGTGACGAGCGTGCTGCGGGTCGAGGGCGGCTTCTGAGCACCCGGCTCGCGATGGCGACCTGACCCGACCTGACCTGGCCGTACGGCCGCTGCCACGTGGTCGGGCCGGGCTGGTTGACTGGTGGGGTGGCCCGCGTGTCCCGCCAGGTGGGTGGGCGTGGGTGCGCCGACAGGAGATCGGCACGGCCGCGCGAGGCTGGTAGTGGCCGACACGGCAGACTTGAGACTGAGGAGAACGACATGTGGCGGGGCCTGATCGACGCCTACCGGGACCGACTGCCGGTCGCCGACGCCACGCCGGTCGTCACGCTGCACGAGGGGAACACCCCGCTGCTGCCCGCGCCGGTGCTTTCCGCCCGGCTCGGCTGTGACGTCTACCTCAAGGTGGAGGGCGCGAACCCGACCGGCTCGTTCAAGGACCGTGGCATGACGATGGCCGTCTCCAAGGCGGTCGAGGCCGGCAACAAGGCGATCATCTGCGCCTCCACCGGCAACACCAGCGCCTCCGCCGCCGCGTACGCGGCCCGTGCCGGGGTGACCTGCGCGGTGCTGGTGCCGCAGGGCAAGATCGCGTTGGGCAAGCTGGCCCAGGCGCTGGTGCACGGCGCGAAGCTGCTCCAGGTCACCGGCAACTTCGACGACTGCCTGGCGCTGGCCGCCAAGCTCGCCCAGGACTACCCGGTGGCGCTTGTCAACTCGGTCAACATCGACCGGTTGCACGGCCAGAAGACGGCGGCGTTCGAGATCGTCGAGGCGCTCGGTGACGCGCCGGACATCCACTGCCTGCCGGTCGGCAACGCCGGCAACATCTCCGCGTACTGGATGGGCTACACCGAGGACCTTGCGGCCGGCAACGCCACCCGCACCCCCCGGATGTACGGCTTCCAGGCCGCCGGCGCCGCGCCGATCGTCACCGGCCAGGTGGTGCCGGAGCCGTCGACCATCGCCACCGCCATCCGGATCGGCAACCCGGCCAGCTGGACGAAGGCCCTGGACGCCCGGGACGCCTCCGGCGGTCTGATCGACGCGGTCACCGACCGGGACATCCTCGCCGCGTACCGGCTGCTGGCCCGCGAGGTCGGTGTCTTCGTCGAGCTGGGCAGCGCGGCCAGCGTGGCCGGTCTGCTCCAGCAGGCCGCCGCCGGCCGGGTGCCGGCCGGCTCCACCGTCGTCTGCACGGTCACCGGCCACGGCCTCAAGGACCCGGAGTGGGCCATCTCCACCGCCCCCTCCCCGGTCACCATCGCCAACGACCCCCTGGCCGCCGCCCGCTCCCTCGACCTGGCCTGACCCCCCGGGCCGACCCTGCGGGCCGCCCCCCCCCGCCCTCCGCCGCGTTGATCAAGAGGTTTGCGTCGTTGGCCGGCGGCATTCCCGACGCAAACCTCTTGATCAACTGCTCAAGTGGGGTGTGGTGAGGGGACGTGGTCGGTGGTGTTCACCCGACGTTGCTTGAGGGCGACGAGGCGTGTCGGGATCTGGTGACATCGTTGCGAATCGGTACCGCCCCGGAAATCGACGGACGGATCGGGTCGGGCACACTGCTCGTGCCCCACGACCGTCTCCCCCAGGAGTGAGTCACGCCGATGTCGCTGCTCGCCAGATTCAGCCTCGCCAACCGGGGGCTGGTAGCCCTCATCGCGGTGGTGACCACGGCGTTCGGTGCGTACGCCGTGCCGTCGCTGAAGCAGCAACTCCTGCCCTCGCTGGAGTTTCCCGCCGCCTTCATCGTCGCCTCGTACCCCGGTGCCGCGCCCGAGGTCGTCGAGTCCCAGGTCACCGAGCCGATCGAGAACAGCCTGCGGGGCATCCCCGCGTTGGACACGGTCACCTCCACCTCCCGCGAGGGCCTGACCACCATCACCGTCCAGTACGAGTTCGGTACCGACCTGGACGACGTGGTCAGCAAGATGCAGACCGCGCTGAACCGCACCCGGCTGCCCGACGGCGTCGACCCGCAGGTCTTCGCGGGCAGCACCGACGACCTGCCGGCGGTGGTGCTGGCCGCGTCCGGTGGCGGTGACGAGCGGGAACTGGCGTCGAAGCTGCGGGACGTCGTGGTGCCCGAGTTGGCGGCGATCGAGGGCGTACGTGGTGTCGAGTTGACAGGCGTCCGCGACGAACTGGTGGTGATCACGCCGGATCCGGCGAAGCTGGCGAAGGCGAAGGTGCAGCCGACCGCGATCACCACCGCGTTGAAGGCCAACGGGGTGGCGGTACCGGCCGGTGCCGTGCTGGACGGTGAGCGCAGCCTGCCGGTGCAGGTCGGTGCCCCGCTGACCACGTTGGACGAGTTGCGGGACGTGATCGTCGCCCCGCCGGTCAAGAAGGCCGGTCCGGTCCGGCTCGGTGACGTCGCCACGGTCGAGGAGCAGTTGACGCCACCCACCGCGATCACCCGTACCAACGGCCGGGAGAGCCTGGGCATCGCGGTCACCGCCGACCCGGACGGCAACGCGGTGGAGATCTCGCACGCGGTCGCCGACCGGCTCGACGACCTGCGCGGTGCGACCGGGGCCGAGCTGACCGTGGTGCTGGACCAGGCGCCGTTCGTGGAGAAGTCGATCAAGACGCTGAGCACCGAGGGCCTGCTGGGTCTGATCATGGCCGTGGTGGTCATCCTGGTGTTCCTGCTGTCGATCCGGTCCACGATCGTCACTGCGGTCTCCATCCCGCTGTCGGTGGTGGTCGCGCTGCTCGCCCTCTGGATCGGCGACTACTCGCTCAACCTGCTCACCCTCGGCGCGCTGACGGTGGCGGTCGGCCGGGTGGTGGACGACTCGATCGTGGTGCTGGAGAACATCAAGCGGCATCTGACCTACGGTGAGCCGAAGCGGGAGGCGATCCTCACCGCCGTCCGCGAGGTGGCCGGGGCGGTCACCGCCTCCACCCTCACCACGGTCGCCGTCTTCGCCCCGATCGCCCTGGTCGGCGGCTTTGTTGGGCAGTTGTTCGCGCCGTTCGCGATCACGGTCACCGTGGCGCTGCTCGCCTCGTTGCTGGTGTCGCTGACGGTGATCCCGGTGCTGGCGTACTGGTTCCTCAAGCCGGTTGCCGGCGCCGACGGCGAGGCGATCCGGCGGGCCGCCGAGGAGCGCGAGCTGCGCAGCCCGTTGCAGCGGGCGTACCTGCCGGTCATCCGGTTCGCCACCGGCCGGCGGGCGTACCGCTGGGCCACCCTGGCCGTGGGCGTGCTCGTGCTGTTCGGCACCTTCGGGCTGGCCCGCCAACTGGAGAGCAACTTCCTCGACGACTCCGGCCAGGACACCCTCAACATCCGCCAGGAGTTGCCGGTGGGCACCGGGCTGGCCGGCACCGACGCGGCGGCCCGCCGGGTCGAGGCGGTGCTGGCGGACACTCCGGGCGTCGAGTCGTACCAGGTCACCGCCGGGGGCGGGGACAGCCCGTGGACCGGCAGCGCCGGCAACAACGTGGCCAACTACGCGCTGCGGCTCGACGGCGAGACCGACGCCAAGGCCATGCGTGGCATCCTGCGCGAGCGGTTCACCTCGCTCGGTGCGACGGCCGGCGAGATCACCTTCCCGGCCGGTCAGGGCGGCGCGTCCGCCAACGAACTGGCGGTCATCGTGCGCGCCGCCGACCAGGAGACGCTGGCGGCCGCCGCCGAGCAGGCCCGGGCGGCACTGGCCGGCATCTCCGGCGTCGAGGACGTCTCGACCACCCTCGCCCAGCAGGTGCCCCGGGTGGACGTCGCGGTCGACCGGGTCGCGGCCAGCCGGGCCGGGCTCACCGAGGCGGCGGTCGGCCAACTGGTGGCGCAGTCGTTCCGGGGCACGCCGGTGGGGCAGGTGAGCATCTCCGGCGGCAGCCGGGACGTGGTGCTGCGCCTGTCGGCGAAGCCGCCGCTGACGGTGGACGAACTGAAGGCACTGCCGGTCGGCCCGGTCAAGCTCGGCGACATCGCCGAGGTCACCGAGACCCAAGGACCGCAGCAGGTACGCCGGATCGACGGTGAGCGCAGCGTCTCGGTGACCGGTACGGTGACCGGCTCCGACCTCGGCGCGATCAGCACCGAGTTGCAGCAGCGGCTCGACGCGATCGACGTACCGGGGGCCACGTTGACCCTGGGCGGGGTCAGCGCCGAGCAGCGGGAGACCTTCGCCGATCTGGGCCTGGCCGTGCTGGCCGCGATCGCGATCGTCTTCCTGATCATGATGGCCACGTTCCGCAGCGTGGTGCAGGCGTTGATCCTGCTGGTCTCGATCCCGTTCGCGGCCACCGGGGCGGTCGCCCTGCTGCTGGCCACCGGGACGGCGTTGAGTGTGCCGGCGCTGATCGGCGTACTCATGCTGGTCGGCATCGTGGTGACCAACGCGATCGTGCTGCTCGACCTGGTCAACCAGTACCGGGCGCAGGGGATGGGCGTACGGGAGGCGGTGGTCGAGGGTGGACGGCACAGGTTGCGGCCGATCCTGATGACCGCCATCGCCACCATCTTCGCGTTGACGCCGATGGCCTTCGGGCTCACCGGCGAGGGCGGCTTCATCTCCCGACCGCTGGCGATCGTGGTGATCGGCGGACTGCTCAGCTCCACCCTGCTCACGCTGATCCTGGTGCCCACCCTCTACGCGATGGTGGAGGACACCAAGCAGTCGGTGCGCAGTTGGCGGGCGGGTCGTTCCGGTGGCGCCGCCGACTCCGGTCGAGCCGTGTCGGACACCGACGCGACGAAGCCGGACGACGAGCAGCCGCCCACCGAAGGCGCCACGCAGGAGCCGGCGGCGACCGACAAGCGTCCGGCGCAGAGCCGTCCGGTGCCGGCGGCGCCGTCCGGCGCGCTGGTGGACGGCACCGACCAGTTCGAGGTGCTCCGGCTGCCCAGGAGCCGCAACTCGCCCTTCCCGCCCGCGGAGTAACGACCCGCCGCATCAACACCAGGACTGACGCCCCCGGCAACCGCCGGGGGCGTCGGCGTCCGGCATGCGGTTACGCGATCGTGGCGTATCTCCGTCGATGTCCGCGCCGCGACTCAGTCGGCGACGCCTGCCGGGTATGGTCCGCCTCGTGACGTCCACCCTCTCGGTCCTCACTCGCAACCGGAACTTCCGCAATCTGTTCCTGGCCGAGTTGGTGGTCTTCGGTGCCGACTGGTTCGTGATGGTGCCGTTGCTCGTCCTGCTGCCGAAGCTGACCGGTAGTGGCGTGTGGGGCGCGCTGGTGCTCGCTGTGGACACCGGCATCGTGGCGTTGCTGCTGCCGTACACCGGGACCATCGCGGACCGGTTCGACCGCCGCAAGATCATGATCTTCTCGAACGGTGCGGCGCTCGTCGGGGTGCTGCTCCTGCTCGGCGTACGCAGCGCCGGTACGGCCTGGCTGGCGATGCTGGGCATCGGCGTGGTCGCGGTGGCCAAGGCGTTCTACTCCCCGGCCGCCCAGGCCGCCCTGCCCAACGTCCTCGAACCGGAGGAGTTGGCCGCGGGTAACGCGGTGGCCGGATCGGCCTGGGGCACCATGACCATCGTCGGCGCCTCACTCGGCGGCGTGCTCGCCGCCGCCACCGGCCCGTACGTCTGCTTCTGGGTGGCCGCGGTCGGCCTGGTGATCGCCGCGATCCTGGCCGGGCGCATCCGCCGGCCGTTGCAGGCACCCCGCGACGAGAACGCGCCGGTACCGCAGACCTGGACGGCGATCCGCGAGGCACTGGGCTACATCGGGCACCGCCCCCGGGTGTTGGCCCTGGTCACGGTGAAGTCGGCGGTCGGGCTGGGCAATGGCGTCCTGACCGTCTTCCCCCTGCTGGCCGGGCTGTACGGGGTCGGCCCGCTGGGCGCCGGCCTGCTGTTCGCGGTACGCGGCGCGGGCGCGCTGGTCGGCCCGATCCTGATGCGTCGGGTGCTGACCAACCGGGCCTGGCTGCTGCCGGGGCTGGCACTGTCCATGTCGGCGTACGGGCTGGCCTACCTGGGCGCCTCCGTGGTGTCCTGGTTCCCGTTGGTGCTGATCCTGGTCTTCGTGGCGCACTTCGCCGGTGGCAGCAACTGGGTGATGTCCAACTTCGCGTTGCAGGGCGAGGTGCCCGACCGGTTGCGTGGCCGGGTCTTCGCCACCGACATGATGCTGGCGACCCTGGCCATCTCGGTCAGCCAACTCGTGGTCGCCTCCGTCATCGACATGGTGGACGAACGGGTCGTGCTGGCCAGCTGTGGCCTGGTCACCTTGACCTACGCGATCGGCTGGCGGCTGGCCACCCGACGGCTCTCGCTGGCCGCCCCGGAACCGACCGTCGCCGAGACCGGCACTCGGTAGACCGACGCGGCCCCCGTCCCGCTAGCGCGAGTCGGTGGGAGGCGCCTGCGAGTCGGTGGGAGGTGCCTGGGAGCCGGTGGGAGACCAGTGCGTCTCGGCCGGCGGCCATTGCGCGTGGGGCGGTGGCGCACCCCAGGCGGCGGGAGCGTGCGGGACGGCCGCACCGGATGCCGGCGCGTTGCGGTGGGCGGCCAACGCGGCCGCGATCAGCAGGCCGATCCCGACCGGCGCGACCAACGCGTTGATCACCGAGAGAATCGTGGAGAGGGTGACCAGTCCGGTGACGTTCTCTGCGGCCAGCCAGGGAAGGGCGATCAACCACAGGGCGGTGAGCACTGTGAAGACCAGCAGGACAGCTGTTCCGGCCGACAGGAGGCGGCGGCCTGGCTCCGGCAACCGGCGCGCCAGCACAGCTCCCACGATCAGCACCACCAGCGTCGGTAGTTCCTGTGCCACCTGCAACAGCAGATAACCGGATACATTCACGCAAGTCTCCTTGAGGGCCTGAGTGCGGTCAGGCTAGAACCTGTGAGCAAGCGTGTACGGGCGCGAGGTGCGTCTCAGGGGTCGGGCATCCGCGCCGGACCGCACTGGTCGAGCCCTAGCATGGGCGGCGTGCCGACCACATTCGCCGCCGGCCCGGTCCGGGTTCGGGTCCCCGCCACCAGCGCGAACCTGGGGCCCGGCTTCGACGCGCTGGGGCTCGCCCTCGCGCTCCACGACGACGTGGCCGCCGAGGTGACCGCGAGCGGCGTGACCGTCTCCGTGGCCGGTGAGGGCGCCGGTGATCTGCCGTGCGACGACAGCCACCTGGTGGTACGCGCGATGCGGGCGGCCTTCGACGAACTCGGCGGTCAGCCGTCCGGGTTGGCGGTGGAGTGCGTGAACCGGATCCCGCAAGCCCGCGGGCTCGGCTCCTCCTCGGCCGCCATCGTCGCCGGGGTACTGCTGGCCCGGGCCCTGGTGAGCGACGGGGCCCAGCGGCTCGACGACGACGCCGCGCTGCGGTTGGCCGCCCGGATCGAGGGCCATCCCGACAACGTGGCACCCTGCCTGCTCGGCGGGTTCACCCTGGCCTGGACGGAGCCCTCCGGCGCGCGCGCCGTGTCGTTGCCGGTGGCCGAGGGCGTACGCCCCACGGTGCTGGTGCCCACCGAGCGTGGCCTGACCGCCTCCGCCCGGGCAGCGCTGCCGGCGACCGTGCCGCACGGCGACGCCGCGCTCAACGCCGGCCGGGCAGCGTTGCTGGTGCACGCGTTGACCACGCAGCCGGATCTGTTGCTGCCGGCCACCGTCGACCGACTGCACCAGGATTACCGGGCGGCCTCGATGCCCGGTACCGCCGCCGTGGTCGAAGCGTTGCGTGCGGCCGGTGTGCCCGCCGTGGTCAGTGGGGCGGGTCCGACCGCGCTCGCCCTGTCTGACCTGCCCGAAGGGTTCGAGGCGGGAACAGATTGGCAGATTCTGCGGTTGCCGGTAGACGTGCGCGGGGCACAGGTCGAGCAAGGTAGACTCGGACACGCGGAGCGGGACCCTGTTGCCGCAGGTCGCAAGAGTTGATTACGCTCTAGACTTAGCACAGCCGCGAAGCATGCGATCTCCTGCGGGTCGGCGCACCCCCGAAGCTTTCGGCGGTAAGCCCGTCACCCCTGCCTAGGCCACGCCGCACCGCAGTCTTCACTGGTCGCCGCAGACGGCGAAGCCCCGCTCACCGCTTTCCTGGTGGGTCGGGCGACCGACCGGCTGCTGTGTCACAGACTCCCGCGAAGCGTCATGCGAGGCGGGTGCACCGAGGCCGCCCGGCCACCTGTAGTTCGATTCCGGGCAGTCCCGGCCTATCGAGGGAAGGAATCCATTGAGCGACACCACCGACGTGACGTCGGATGTTTCCAACGTCGCTGGCGATGCCACCACCGCTGCTCCTGCCCGCCGCCGGCGCAGCGGCACCGGCTTGTCGGCGATGCTGCTGCCGGAGCTCCAGAGCCTGGCTGCGTCGCTCGGCATCTCGGGGACGGCTCGCATGCGCAAAGGCGAGTTGATCAGCGCGATCACCGAGCGGCAGGGCAGCGCCGCGGGCGCCCCTCGACCACGGGCCGAGGTCGCGGCGGCCGCTGCGCCCGCTCGCGAAGAGGTCCACGCCGAGGTACGCGAGACCGGTGAGCGGCCGGAGGCCGGGCGCCGCGCCGCCGAGCAACCAGCGGCGAGCGTGGAGACCGAGGGCCGTACCCGGACCCGGCGCACGCGGGCCACCGCCGTGGCGGAGCCGCGTACCGAGGAGGCCGCCGCCGAGACCGGCGAGCGGAGCGAGGGCCGGTCCAGCCGCGCCGCCGAGCGTGGCGGTGAGCGTACTGCGGAGCGTGCCGAGCGTACGGCCGATCGCAGCGGTGAGCGTGCGGAGCGCGGTGAGCGTGCCGCCGAGCGCGGCGATCGTGCCGATCGTGCCGCTGAGCGCGGTGACCGTGCCGAGCGTGGCGACCGTGCTGAGCGTGCCGCTGAGCGCGGTGACCGTGCCGAGCGTGGCGATCGTGCGGCCGAGCGCGGGGACCGTGCCGAGCGCGGTGAGCGTACGGAGCGCGGAGACCGTGGTGAGCGTGCCGCCGACCGTGGCGAGCGCGGGGACCGTGGCGAGCGCGGGGACCGTGGCGAGCGCGGGCAGCGTACCGAGCGGGACAACAACACCGACGACGACGACGAGAACGGCGGCCGGCGCAGTCGGCGTAGTCGCTTCCGGGACCGTCGGCGGGGCCGTAACGAGCGCGGCGAGTCCGGCGGCGAGGGCGGCGGCCGTGAGCCGCAGGTCGGCGAGGACGACGTGCTCGTGCCGGTGGCCGGCATCGTCGACGTGCTCGACAACTACGCCTTCGTCCGGACCACCGGCTACCTGGCCGGCCCGAACGACGTGTACGTGTCGATGTCCCAGATCAAGAAGTACGGCCTGCGGCGCGGTGACGCGATCACCGGTGCGGTGCGGGCGGCCCGGGACGGCGAGCAGCGTCGCGACAAGTACAACCCCCTGGTCCGGCTGGACACCATCAACGGGATGGAGCCGGACGAGGCCAAGCGGCGGCCGGAGTTCTACAAGCTCACCCCGCTCTACCCGCAGGAGCGACTGCGGCTGGAGACCGAGCCGCACATCCTCACCACCCGGGTCATCGACCTGGTCATGCCGATCGGCAAGGGGCAGCGGGCGCTGATCGTCTCGCCGCCGAAGGCCGGTAAGACCATGGTGCTGCAGGCGATCGCGAACGCGATCACGCACAACAACCCGGAGTGCCACCTGATGGTGGTGCTGGTTGACGAGCGGCCCGAAGAGGTCACCGACATGCAGCGTTCGGTGAAGGGCGAGGTCATCGCGGCCACGTTCGACCGTCCGCCGCAGGACCACACCACGGTCGCCGAGCTGGCGATCGAGCGGGCCAAGCGCCTGGTCGAGCTGGGCCACGACGTGGTCGTACTGCTCGACTCGGTGACCCGGCTCGGTCGGTCGTACAACCTGGCGGCGCCGGCCAGCGGCCGGATCATGTCGGGTGGTATCGACTCCACCGCGCTGTACCCGCCGAAGCGGTTCCTCGGCGCGGCCCGCAACATCGAGAACGGCGGCTCCCTGACCATCCTCGCCACCGCGCTGGTGGAGACCGGTTCGATGGCGGACACGGTCATCTTCGAGGAGTTCAAGGGCACCGGTAACGCGGAGCTGAAGCTGGACCGGAAGATCGCCGACAAGCGGACCTTCCCGGCCGTGGACGTCAGCGCCTCCGGTACCCGCAAGGAGGAGATCCTGCTCGCGCCGGAGGAGCTGGCCATCATCCACAAGCTCCGCAAGGTGCTGCACTCGCTGGACTCGCAGGCGTCGCTCGACCTTCTGCTGGACCGGCTCAAGCAGTCCCGCACAAACATCGAGTTCCTGATGCAGATCGCGAAGTCGACGCCGGGGGAGTAGTCCCACCGACGAAGATCGACGAAGGGGCGCGGCCAGTCGGCCGCGCCCCTTCCGTGTAGCCACCCCGATCCTCGTCGGCACCCCGATCGCGCGAGCGAGGCATCTCCGGACGCCGCTCGTACACCTGAGGTCTGGCCCCTTTGCTCTGCTTCACCCCACGCAATGAAAACCGGTCGAAAATGATGCGTTGGTTGAAGCAGAGCAAAGGGCCCAAGGAGGTGGGTATCTCCGCCGAGCGGCGCGCGCGGCCGAGGGGCCGGCGGGAGAGACGGAGCTGCCGGGGTGGAGTGGTCGGGATGGGGGCGGTGGTGGAGGAATGCTGTGGGCGGGGGGCGGGAATGCCTACGGATGGCCTGATGTTGCTACCGGCGACCAGCTGGTGTGGCCCGATTCCGGGGCCCGCCGAGGGCCATGGCAGACTGGTCAATCGGCCACCGGTTCCGGTTCACGCCCCTTGATCGGCGCGCAGCGGCGCGCCAGGGCGACCCGGCGACCACGACGAGAGGACCGAGGCGACATGAAGCAGAACATCCACCCGGAGTACGTGACCACCGAGGTCACCTGCTCCTGCGGCAACACCTTCAGCACCCGCAGCACCGCCAAGGGCGGCTCGATCCACGTCGAGACCTGCAGCGCCTGCCACCCGTTCTACACCGGCAAGCAGCGCGTCCTGGACACCGCTGGTCGGGTCGCGAAGTTCCAGCAGAAGTACGCCAAGGTTCAGGCCAAGAAGGCCAAGTAGCTTCTGGTCCGACGCCCGCGTCCGGTTTCCACCGGACGCGGGCGTCGTCCGTCTGTTCCCGCCTGCCGCGCCACCGTCGAAGGAGCGATGCCCCGCATGAGCAGCGAGCGCCTGGCCCGGCTCCTCGACGAGTACGCCGAGTTGGAGAAGCGGCTGGCCGACCCGGCCATCCACGCCGACCAGGGCACCGCCCGGCGGGTCGGCCGACGGTACGCCGAGCTGGTCCCGCTGCACAAGGCCGCCGCGGAGCTGGAACAGGCCCGGGCGGATCTGACCGCGGCGCGGGAGCTGGCCGCCGAGGACCCGTCCTTCGCGGCTGAGGCCGAGACGCTCGCCGCGGAGCTGCCCGCGCTGGAGGAACGGCTGGCCGAGCTGCTGATCCCGCGCGATCCGCACGACGCCAAGGACGTCATCGTCGAGATCAAGGCCGGCGAGGGCGGCGAGGAGTCGGCCCTGTTCGCCGGCGATCTGCTGCGGATGTACACCCGGTACGCCGAGCGACGCGGCTGGCTCACCGAGGTGATCGACGCCCAGGACTCCGACCTCGGTGGGGTCAAGGACGTCTCGCTGGCCATCAAGACCAAGGGTGTCCCCGAAGGGGGCAACGGCGTGTGGTCCCGGCTCAAGTGGGAGGGCGGCGTCCACCGGGTGCAGCGGGTGCCGGTGACGGAGTCGCAGGGCCGCATCCACACCAGTGCCGCCGGGGTGCTGGTGCTGCCGGAGGCCGAGGAGGTCGACGTCACCATCGACCCCAACGAACTGCGCATCGACGTGTTCCGCTCGTCCGGGCCCGGCGGCCAGTCGGTGAACACCACCGACTCGGCGGTACGCATCACCCACCTGCCCACCGGCATCGTGGTGTCCTGCCAGAACGAGAAGTCCCAGTTGCAGAATCGGGAACAGGCGATGCGGATCCTGCGGGCCCGGCTGCTCGCCGCCGCCCAGGAGCAGGCCGACGCGGCCGCCTCGGACGCGCGTAAGGCCCAGGTGCGGACGGTCGACCGGTCGGAGCGCATCCGCACCTACAACTTCCCGCAGAACCGGATCACCGATCATCGGATCGGCTACACGGCGTACAACCTCGACCTGGCGCTCGCCGGCGAACTCGACGGCGTGCTGGACGCGCTCAGCGAGGCCGACCGGGCCGCCCGGCTGGCCGGCGATCCGGAACTCGCCCGCCGCTGAGCCTGCTCAGGCTGCCCGGCCCACTCAGGCGCTGCGGGGGCGATTCTTGGCCCGCAGCATCTCCCGGTCGGCCGCCTCGAAGGCGGCGCCGAGGGCGTCCCGCTGCCCCGGACCACCCGGGGCGACCTCGGAGAACCCGATGCTGACCCCGACCGGGGTGCCGGGGACCAGCGACTCCCAGTCCTCGGTGCGGATGGCGGCGTCGATGCGCCTGGCCACCTCGGCGGCCTCGGTCATCCCGGCGCCCGGCAGCACGACCACGAACTCGTCGCCGCCGTAGCGGGCCACGAAGTCGCCCCGACGCATCACCCGGTTGATCACCCCGGCGATCCGCTGGAGTACCAGGTCCCCCGAGTGGTGCCCGTGCCGGGTGTTGACGGCCTTGAAGCCGTCCAGGTCGCAGACGCCGATCACCACCCGCTCGCCGCGGGCGACCACGGCCGCGATGTAGCGCTCCAGCCGGCGTCGGTTCGGCAGTCCGGTCAGCGGGTCGGTGAGCGCCTCGCCCTCGAAACGGGCCGCCTCGCGGCGCATCTCCTCATGGTCGATGCGGGCCGCGATGCCGTCGATGTAGACGTCGCGGAGCCGGTCGTGGCGCTGGGCGGCGAGCCGGAAGGCCAACCGGTCGGCCCGGTGCGCGCCCGCGTGGTCACCGGCCCGACCCAGCGCGATGCTGCGCAGCCGGGCCGGCTCGGCGGCACCGAGAGTCTCGGCGCTGACCTGCACGCTGCCCAGCCGGGTGACCGCCTCGATCGGGCGGCCGTCGGCGATGGCCAGGCAGACCTGGCCGAGTTGGCGCATGTCGCGGGCGCGGGCGCTGTCCGCCCCATGCCCGAGCAGCCGGGCCGGGTCGGCCCCGCCGACGGTCTCGACGACGTCGCCGAGGGCGGCTCGCCGGACCCCGGCGTAGCCGTAGGCGGCGAGGCTGCTGGGGCGCAGCCGGTCGGCGGTGCCGGTGGCGATGAACCGGTCGAGGTCGGTGGCGATGTCCCGCAGCACCCGCAGGCAGCCGTCACCGTCACCGGTGTGGTCGAGGGCCACCGCGTTGCGCAGCCGGATGCCCGGAGCGGCGAACGTTTCCTCCGGGATGCCGGCGGCGTTACCGAGTTGCCGGGCCCGTTCGATCGCACCGAGGGCGTAGCCGTGGAAGCTCAGGTAGGAGTAGGCCATGGCCAGGTCGTGCCAGCCCCACGCGGTGTCCCGATCCGGGTCGTCCACCGCCCCCAACGCGCGGGCGGAGCGCACCAGGTGGGTGACGCAGCGGTCCAACGCGCCCTGGTGGTGCGCGGCGAGCGCGGCCAGCGCGTTGAGGTGCCCGTGCAGGTAGGGCTCGGCGAGATCGCGTACGGCGGCGGACGCCTCTTCGATGGCCCGGGTGTACTCGGCCGTGCGGCCCAGGTTGATCAGCGCCGAGAGGCGCTGCACCAGCGCATCGGCGCGGGCGTGGGGAGCACTCGTGGTACGCAGCACCCGCTCCAGGATCGCGTACGCCTCTGTGGAGCGGCTCACCTCTTGGAGCGCCCGCGCCTTTTTCAGGGCGTCAACCTGGTCGTCGACCCGGTCGAGCCAGCCCACCCGCGACCTCCTGTCGGTGCGCCGCTGCACCTGCTTTTGCACGTGCACCGCGACGATTCATGATTATGGCGTGACCACCGAGCCGCAATACCCGTCCGAAGGTACGAGACGACACCGTCCGTCTCCGCTGGTGGCCGTCGCGGCCCGGGAACTGCTTGCCGCCGGGGTGACCTCGGCCCGGGTGGAGGCGGAACTGCTGGCCGCGTACGTGCTCGGGGTGCCGCGGGGTCGGTTGGCCATCGCCGACGGTTTCACCGACGAGCAACTGGATCGTTACCGAGCGCTTGTGGATCGGCGGGCGCGGCGGGAACCGCTGCAGCACCTCACCGGTGACGCCGCTTTCCGGCATCTGGAGCTGGCGGTCGGACCCGGTGTCTTCGTCCCGCGCCCGGAGACCGAACTGCTCGCCGGCTGGGGGATCGAGCAGGCCCGCCGGGCGGCGCGACCCCGGCCGCTGGTGGTCGACCTGTGCAGCGGGTCCGGGGCGATCGCGCTGTCGGTGGCCCAGGAGGTGCCGGACGCCCGGGTGGTCGCGGTCGAGCGCTCGTCGGCCGCGCTGGCCTGGCTGCGCCGCAACGCCGCCGACCGGGCCGCGGCGGGGGACCGGCCGATCGAGGTGGTCGAGGCGGACGTCACCGACCCCGACCTGCTGGCCGGGCTGGTCGGGCAGGTCGACGTGCTGCTGTGCAACCCGCCGTACGTGCCGCAGGCGGTGGCCGTACCGCCGGAGGTGGCCGGGCACGACCCGGCGGAGGCGGTGTTCGGTGGGGCGGACGGCCTGGCCGCCATCCGTCCGGTGATCGACCGGGCGGCGACGCTGTTGCGGCCGGGCGGTCAGCTCGGCGTGGAACACGACGACACGCACGGCGCGGCGGTGCCCGAGCTGCTTGCCGAGGACGGCCGCTACGTCGAGATCAGCGCGCATCAGGATCTCGCCGGGCGGGCCCGGTTCGCCACCGCGTCCCGCCGTGCGGACCACCCGGCAGCCGGTCCGGCCGGCACGTGGCAGACTGACTCCTCGTGATGCTCTACGACTGCCGGTCAATGGCCGACCGGGACCGCGGCATCGCTGCGGCCATCGAGGCGGTCCGCAACGGCGAGTTGGTGGTCCTGCCGACCGACACGGTCTACGGGATCGGTGCGGACGCCTTCACCCCGTACGCGGTCAGGGCCCTGCTGGACGCCAAGGATGCCCCGCACTCGCCGCCGCCGGTGCTGATCGGTTCCCGGCACACCCTCGACGGACTGGTCTTCTCGCTGCCGGCCGCGGCGCGAGACCTGGTGGAAGCGTTCTGGCCGGGCGCGTTGACGATCCTGGTGCAGCACTCGGCGAGCCTGCGCTGGGATCTCGGCGACGACAGCGGGGTGGTGGCGGTGCGGATGCCGCTGCATCCGGTGGCGCTGGAGGTGCTGCGCGAGACGGGCCCGATGGCGGTCGCGTCGGCCAACAAGTTCGGCCAGCAGCCCGCGCTCACCGCCGACGAGGCGCGTGACCAGCTCGGGTACTCGGTGCGGGCGTACCTGGAGGCGGGACCGGCCGTGGATCCGGTGCCCAGCACGATCGTGGATCTCACCGGTGACGTGCCGGTGCTCGTCCGGGAGGGCGGCATCGGGCTGGCCAAGCTGCGCGAAGTGGTGCCGGAGCTGCGCGAGAGTCAGGTGGCGTAGATGCCCCCGTTCACCGTCCTGCACGTCTGCATGGGCAACATCTGCCGCTCGCCGATGGCGGAGCGGCTGCTCGTGGTCGCCGTACGGGAGCGGCTGACCCGGCGCGACGTCGACCCGGCCCGCGTCGACGAGGTGCTGCACAGTCACAGTGCCGGCACCGGGGGCTGGCACGCCGGTGAGGAGATGAACCCGCCGGCCGCGCGGCAGGTGGTCAACCGGGGTGGCAGCACCGCCGGGTTCGCCGCCCGCAAGCTGCGCTCCGATCACATCGACGCGGCGGATCTGGTGTTGACCGCCACCGCCGACCAGCAGGAGTACGTGGTGGCGCTGCGCCCGGACGCCGCGTCGCGCACCTTCGTGCTTGGCGAGTTCGGCCGGATGCTGGCCACGTTGGATCCGGCGACGTTGCCGGCGGCCGAGGCGACGCCGGAGGCGGTGCACGCCCGTGGGGTGGCGCTGGTCGAGGCGGCACACGCGGCCCGTCAGGGCAGCGCGCTGCTGCCCGGCGACGACCTCGACGATCCGTGGGGCCGTGGTGACCAGTGCTTCACCCGGGTGGCGGACGAGATCGAGGAGACCGTTCAGCCGCTCGCGGCGGCATTGCTGCCCTGATCGGTGAATTTCCTCCGTATTCGGGGGAAAGGGCGGCGTACGGGGTGAAAAGCGCCATTCTGAGAGGGTCCTGACGGCTCCTGCGGGGAGAGCTGATGACCCGGGCGTTGCTGCCGAAAGTGTTCACCGTCCTGTTGGCCGGCGCGCTGGCCGGTCTGGCGCTGGCGGTGGCGGCGCTGCCCGCCGCGCTGGTGTACGGCGTCGGTCTCTCAGCGCTCTCCGCGCCGTACGCGGACCTGCCCAACACGCTGCGTACGCCGCCGACCGCCCAGCGGTCCAACCTGTACGCCAACGACGGCACCACGCTGATCACCTCCTTCTACCAGGAGGACCGGGTGGACGTGCCGTTGGACGAGGTGGCGCCGGTGATGCGCCAGGCGATCATCGCCGCCGAGGACGCCCGTTTCCACGAGCACAGCGGGGTCGACCTGCGCGGCATCCTGCGGGCCTTCACCGTCAACCGGCGCGACGGCACCACCCGGCAGGGCGCCTCCACGCTGACCATGCAGTACGTGCGCAACGTGCTGAGCAACGATCCCCGGCTCAGCGAGGCGCAGCGGGCCGCCGCCACCGAGGTGAGCACCGCCCGCAAGGTCCAGGAGATCCGGTACGCGCTCGCCCTGGAACGGGAGCTCACCAAGGATCAGATCCTGACCCGGTACCTCAACATCGCCTACTTCGGTGCCGGCGCGTACGGTATCGCCGCCGCCAGCAAGCGCTACTTCTCGGTCTCGCCGGCCGAATTGACGCTGGCTCAGGCCGCGCTGCTGGCCGGGTTGGTGCGCTCGCCGCACACCGACGACCCGATCCACGGCGACGCGGACAGCGCGACGGCCCGTCGGGGGTACGTCCTGGACCGGCTGGTCGAGTCCGGCCAGGTCCCGCCCGACGTGGCACAGCGCGCCCAGGCCGAGCCGTTGAACCTGCGCCCGAGCGAGACCCCGAACGACTGCACGGCGGTGCCCGAGGGTCACAACGACTGGGGCTTCTTCTGCGACTGGTTCACCCGGTGGTGGAACGACCAGCGGGCGTTCGGCAGCACCGTCGACGAACGGCAGCGCACCCTACGCCGGGGCGGCTTCACCATCGTCTCCACCCTTGACCCGGCGGTGCAGCGCTCCACCACCGAGCAGGTACGCCGGGTCTACTCGGCGCAGGCCCGGTACGCGATGCCGACCGCGGTCGTCCAGCCGGGCACCGGGCGGGTGCTGGCCCTGTCGGTGAACCGGACCTACAGCGTGGCGGCGAACCCGCCCGGGCAGAAGAACCACCCGAACACCGTCAACCAGCTCGTCGCCGGCGGCGGCACGATCGTCGGCTACCAGGGCGGCTCCACGTTCAAGCTCTTCACGCTGCTGGCCGCGCTGGAGGCCGGGCTGCCGTTGAACACCGTGTTCGACGCGCCGGACCGGATCCTGACCAAGTACCAGATCAGCGGCGAGACTAGCTGCGGCGGGTACTGGTGTCCGGAGAACGCCAGCGCGGCGATGAGCGGCGAGCACGACATGTGGACCGCCTTCGGGCAGTCGGTCAACACCTACTTCGCCTGGCTGACCGAGCAGGTCGGTGCCGACCGGGTGGTGGAGATGGCCGAACGGCTCGGCATCGTGCTGCGGGCCCACGACGACGCCCAGTTGGCCCGGCACGGGGCACGTGACTGGGGGCCGTTCACGCTCGGCGTGGCCGCCACCACCCCGCTGGACCTGGCCGGGGCGTACGCCACGGTGGCGGCGGAGGGGATCTGGTGCGCCCCCACCCCGATCACCTCGATCACCGACGCCACCGGACGGCGGGTCGGCGCCGGGCAACCGGACTGCCGGCAGGTGCTCGACGTGGACGTGTCCCGCGCGGCGGTGGACGCGGCCCGCTGCCCGGTTGGTGACCAGTCGATGTACCACACCTGCGCCGGCGGCACGGCCACCCGACTGCGTGGCCAGCTCGATCGGCCGGTGGGCGGCAAGACCGGCAGCTCCGAGCGGTACGCCACGGAGACGGTGGTGGCGTTCACCCCCCAGTTGGCGGTCGCCGCGATGGCGGCGAACCCGGACGATCCGCAGGACGCGGTGGGTCACGCGGTGCAGCGGGCGATGGTGGACTCGGTGGGGGAGATCCTCGCCTTCGCTCTGCGGGACCAGCCGGTCCGCGATTTCGTGCCGCCCAGCGACACGACGGCCTGGCGGGTCACCGGCGAACGCACCGGCAACTGAGCCTGAGCCTGACTGTTAAGAAGGGGCCCCTGCTCTACAAGAGGCGATAAGAAGGGGCCCTTCCTTACCGCTCGGCGCGGCCGGTGATGTTGCGGGCCATGCCGCCGAAGACCAGGGCGTGGAAGGGTGCCACCGCAGCCCAGTAGGCGTGCCCGGCGAGACCGTGCGGCAGGAAGACGGCGCGCTGCCGGTAGCGGACCTGACCGTCGTCGCCGCGCTGCACCCGCAGCTCCAGCCAGGCTCGGCCGGGTAGCCGCATCTCGGCGCGCAGCCGCAGCAGCTCGCCCGGCACGATCTCCTCGACCCGCCAGAAGTCCAGCGCCTCGCCCACCCTCAGCTGGTGCGGGTGGCGTCGACCCCGGCGCAGTCCCACCCCGCCGACCAGCTTGTCCAGCCAGCCGCGTACCGACCAGGCCAGCGGGAACGAATACCAGCCGTGCTCGCCGCCGACGCCTTCGATTACCTGCCACAGCGCTTCCGGTGACGCGGTCACCGCCCGCTCCCGTACATCGGTGTAGGCGGTGCCGCCGCTCCAGTCGGGGTCGCTGGGCAGCGGCTCGGCCGGCGCGTTCGGTCCGGCCGCCGTGGACCAGCAGGTCTCCACCTGGGCGTCGCGGACCTTGGCCAGGGCCAGTTCGACGGCCTCGTCGAAGCCGGTCAACCCGCCCGGCGGGTCCGGCAGGTACGCCGCGATGTCGTGCTCGTGCGCGACGGCCTCGTGGATCAGGCTGGCCACCAGCGGCCGGGCCAGCGCGTTGGGCACCGGGGTGACCAGCCCGACCCAGTACGACGAGAGCGTCGGAGTCAGCGGGCGGACCGGCAGCAGCAGCCGGCGGGGCAGCCCGGCGACCCGGGCGTAGCGCTGCATCATCTCGCCGAAGGTGAGCACGTCCGGGCCGGCGATGTCGAAGCCCCGGTCGACCTCGGCCGGCAGGCTCGCGCAGCCGACCAGGTAGTGCAGCACGTCGCGGACCGCGATCGGCTGGATCCGGTTGGTCACCCAGCGCGGGGTGACCATCACCGGCAGCCGCTCGGTCAGGTAGCGCAGCATCTCGAACGACGCCGAGCCGGAGCCGATGATCACCGCGGCCCGCAGCACCACCGTCGGCACCCCGCTGGCCTGCAGGATCCGTCCCACCTCGCTGCGCGAGCGCAGGTGCGCCGAGGTGGCCGGGTCGTCTACCGCCGGCTCCGGACCGCCCAGATAGACGATCCGGCGTACGCCGGCAGTCCGGGCCGCGGTGGCGAAGTTCGTGGCGGCCTGCCGGTCGGTGGCCTCG
This sequence comes from Micromonospora fiedleri, assembly GCF_016774385.1. Taxonomy (NCBI): domain Bacteria; kingdom Bacillati; phylum Actinomycetota; class Actinomycetes; order Micromonosporales; family Micromonosporaceae; genus Micromonospora; species Micromonospora fiedleri. Next base: position 204,653 of record NZ_JAETXL010000005.1, on the reverse strand, counting down.
AAACCGGCCTGTCCGAGCGAGTGCACGAGGTAGTACGCCACGTCGACACCGTCGAACGCCGCAGGCAGGGTCTCCGGCCGACTCAGGTCCGCCTCGACGATCTCGACCTGCCCGGCCCAGGGCACGTCACGCAGCCGTCCGGCCCGTCGGGCCAGGCAGCGCACGTCGTACCCCTGTGCCAGCAGGCGGGGCGCCAGACGTCCGCCGATGTAACCTGTCGCGCCGGTGACCAGGCATCTCACGGCTTCCAGTCTGCGGCCCAATAGACTCATGCGCTGTGGAGACCGCGACAGGCACCTTTTGGGGGCCGGATTTCGAGCAACTGAGCACCAGCGATCCCGAGATCGCGGAGGTGGTGCTCGGCGAACTCGACCGGCTGCGTACCGGCCTGCAACTGATCGCCAGTGAGAACCTCACCTCGCCGGCGGTGCTGGCCGCGCTGGGCTCCACGCTGACCAACAAGTACGCCGAGGGTTATCCGGGGCGGCGCTACTACGGTGGGTGCGCCCAGGTGGACCGGGCCGAGGAGATCGGCATCGCCCGGGCGAAGGACCTCTTCGGTGCCGAGCACGCAAATCTGCAACCGCACTCGGGGGCGAGCGCCAACCTGGCCGCGTACGCCGCGCTGGTGCAGCCGGGGGACACGGTACTGGCGATGGAGCTGCCGCACGGTGGGCACCTCACCCACGGCAGCCGGGTCAACTTCTCCGGCAAGTGGTTCCACCCGGTCGGCTACACCGTCCGGCGGGACACCGAGCTGATCGACTACGACGAGGTACGCGACCTCGCCCTGGCCCACCGGCCCAAGATGATCATCTGTGGCGCGACGGCGTACCCCCGACTGATCGACTTCGCGCTGTTCCGGGAGATCGCCGACTCCGTCGGGGCGTACCTGATGGTGGACGCGGCGCACTTCATCGGGCTGGTCGCCGGGCAGGCCGTGCCCTCACCGGTGCCGTACGCCGACGTGGTCTGCGCCACCACGCACAAGGTGCTGCGTGGACCGCGCGGCGGGATGATCCTCTGTCGGGAGTCGCTGGCCGAGCGGATCGACAAGGCGGTCTTCCCGTTCACCCAGGGCGGCCCGCTGATGCACGCCGTCGCGGCCAAGGCGGTCGCCCTGCACGAGGCGGCCCAGCCGGAGTACCGGCGCTACGCCGCTCAGGTGGTGGCCAACGCTCAGGCGCTGGCCGACGGGCTGGCCGCCGAGGGCATGCGCCCGGTCTCCGGCGGCACCGACACCCACCTGGCGTTGATCGACCTTCAGGAGACCGGGGTGACCGGGGCCGAGGCCGAGACGCGGTGCGACGCGGCGACCATCACGCTCAACAAGAACGCCATTCCGTACGACCCGCACAAGCCGATGGTCGCCTCCGGAATCCGGGTGGGCACCCCGTGCGTCACCACCCAGGGCATGACCGAACCACAGATGCGGCAGGTAGCGGAGTTGATAGCCCGAGCGGTACGCGCTGATCCGTCGGCTCCGGGCGGGGCCGACGTACTGGCCCGGGTCGCCGCCGACGTGGCCGAGCTGGTCGCCGATCACCCGGCGTACCCCCGATGACCGCGCCGCGTGCCGGTGAGCCCGGCCTGTCGACGACCGCGCCGCGGGCGGGGGAGCCGGGGGCGATCCGGGCCCGGCTGCCGCACCTGCGCCTGCCGCTGCTCGCCTGCGTCGCGCTGGCCGTGGTCGCGGTGCCCGTCGCGGCCTGGCTGCGCGGGCCGACCAGCGCGGCCGGAGTGGCCGCCGGCATCGCCCTGGTGATCGTCAGCTATCTGATCTCCAGCTTCTCGGTGGCCTGGGCCGACGCGGTGCACCCGAAGCTGATCATGTCAGTGGGCTTGATCACGTACGCCACGAAGATCGTGATCCTGGGCGTGGTGATGGCGGCGATCGCGGCCACCGGTTGGCCCGGACTGCCGGACATGGGCGTGGCCATCATCGCGGCCGTGGTGGTATGGACCGGGGCTCACCTGACCTGGGCGCTGCGCACCCCGCTGCCCAGGGTGGACCGTTCGGTCGACCACTGACCGTACGGTTGGTTCTCTCCGGGCGTTTCGTGGTCCTGTCCGGGTGGCCGGACAGGAGTACTCTTACCCGAGGCTCGACCCGCCGGCTCCCAACGCCCGCACGCTGCTTGCAGTGTGGGGGGTGCCGCACACTCGTGAAACTCCCGGCTGATAGTGTTCGCCACGTCATGGCCGACAACCCTCACCGCAAAAGCTCCGACGAACACTCGTCGGAAGGCGCAGCCGGATCCGTCGTTGGTTACCTGCTCGCCGGCATTTTGGTGTGGGGATTCCTCGGCTGGTTGGCGGGGGAGTTCCTCGGACTGCCGACCGGCATCGGGATCGCCGTGGGCATGATGCTCGGCGCAGCCGGAGCGATCTACCTGATCATGAAGAGGCTCAGTGCCTGAGTGCCGGCACGCGCGGGTCTGTCGAGTGCGGAGGATGACACGGTGAGCGGACAGCTTGTCGCCGCAGAGGGCCTTCCCTGGCCCCCCAGCGTCGGAGACTTCTACCCGCCGGATCTCGCCGGCCCCTGGGTAACGAAGTTCACGCTGATGATCTGGCTGGCCGTCGGGCTTCTGATCATCTTCTTCATGGCCACCTACCGGAACCCGAAGCTCGTGCCGAGCAAGGGTCAGTGGATGGCCGAGTCCGTCTACGGCCTGGTCCGGGACAACATCGCCCGTGAGCAGATGGGCAAGGACGGCATCCGGTTCGCGCCCTACTTCACGGTGCTGTTCTGCTTCATCGTGGTGACCAACCTCTTCGGCATCACCCCCGGGTTGCAGATCTCGCCGAACTCGCACATCGCCCTGCCGATCGTGCTGGCCGTGGTCTCCTACGTGATGTACCTCTACATCGGCGTACGCAAGCACGGGCTGGGTCCCTACCTCAAGCAGAGCCTGATCCTGCCGGGCGTGCCCTGGCCGATGCACTTCCTGCTGATCCCGATCGAGTTCCTGCAGACGTTCATCGTCCGGCCGGTCACTCTGGCGGTGCGACTCTTCGCCAACATGTTCGCGGGTCACCTGATCCTGCTGGTCTTCACGGTCGGCGGCTTCGTGATGCTCGCCTCGGACAACCTCTTCATCCAGGTCTCCTCGATCGCCGCCTTCGTGATGGCAATCGTGATGGCCTTCTTCGAGGTGCTGGTGGCGCTGTTGCAGGCCTACGTCTTCGTCACCCTGACCGCCAACTACATCGGCAGTTCGCTCGCTGACGAGCACTGATCCACCAGACCCCGGTGGGCCGCCCGGCCCGACCATGCTTCCGGCAAGACCGCGAACGCGTGAAACCTCACGCGTCTACTAGGAGGAATACCCGCAATGGACGTTCTCGCCGCCATCAACGGTAACGTCAACACCATCGGCTACGGCCTCGCCGCCATCGGCCCCGGTATCGGCGTCGCCCTGGTCTTCGCGGCCTACATCCAGGCCAGCGCCCGCCAGCCGGAGTCCGCCGGCTACAACCGCACCTGGCTGGTCCTGGGCTTCGCGCTGGTCGAGGCGCTCGCGCTGTTCGGCCTGGTGCTCGCCTTCGCTGTCAGCTGACCGTCCGTTAGTCGACCCGGAGGTCTGACATGAATCTCGCCGCTGAAGGCGTGGAGCACCACCCGCTCGTGCCGATCTGGCAGGAGCTTGTCGTCGGGTCGATCGCGTTCGCCCTGCTGTGCTTCGTCCTGATGAAGTTCGTGCTGCCGCGCATGGAGACGATGTACCAGGCGCGGGTCGACGCGATCGAGGGCGGCCTCAAGCGTGCTGAGGCTGCTCAGGCCGAGGCGAACCAGCTGCTGGAGCAGTACCGGGCCCAGCTCGCCGAGGTGCGTACCGAGGCGGCGCAGATCCGGGACGACGCCCGTGCCGACGCCGAGTCGATCCGTACCGAAATCCTGGCCAAGGCCCGGGAAGAGTCGGACCGGATCATCGCCGCCGGCCGGGAGTCGCTGGCCGTGGAGCGGCAGACCATCGTGCGCGAGCTGCGCGCGGAGGTCGGCGGCCTCGCGGTCGACCTGGCCAGCCGGATCGTGGGCGAGTCGCTCGCCGACGAGGCCCGCCGCAAGGGCACCGTCGAGCGGTTCCTCACCGACCTCGAGAGCGCGGGGGCCCGCTGATGCAGGCCGCCAGCCGGGAGTCCTACGCCACCGCCCTGGCGCGGTTGGAGGAGTGCATCTCCGGCACCGATCCGTCGGCGGTCGCCGCCACCGGTGCTGAACTGCTCGCCGTGGCGGACCTGCTGCGCCGGGAGGTTCGGCTGCGCCGGGCACTGTCCGACCCGGCCCGCGCCGGTGCGGATCGGACCGGGCTGCTGACCTCGGTGCTCTCCGGCAAGGTCGGCGCGGACACGCTCGATCTGCTCGGCACGCTTGTCGCCGGCCGTTGGTCGGCGCCTTCGGAGCTGCTCGACGGTGCCGAGCGCCTCGGCGTGCAGGCCCTGCTGGGCAGTGCCGACCGGGCCGACGAACTGGGCGAGGTCGAGGACGAGCTGTTCCGCTTCGGCCAGGTGGTCGCCGCGGATCCGCAGCTGTCCAACGCGCTGTCCGACCCGAACGCGCCGGTGGCGCAGCGGGCCGAGCTGGTCGGGATGCTCCTGACGGGCAAGGCCCGCCCGGCGACGGTGCGACTGGTCGAGGCGGCCCTGGCCGGCTTCGGTGGCCGGTCGTTCTCCACCGCGCTGTCCCGGCTGGTGGAGTTGGCGGCGGAACGGCGGGACCGGCAGGTCGCGTACGTGACCGTCGCGGCACCGCTCAGCGAGGACGAGGAACGTCGGCTGAGTGACCGGCTCGCGGCCATCTACGGTCGTGCGGTCGCCGTGAAGCTTACGGTTGACCCGGCGATCCTCGGTGGAGCGAGCGTCCGGGTGGGTTCGGACCTGTACGACGGGACGATCCTGCGCCGCCTCAACGAGACCCGTAACGCGCTCGCGAAGCGCTGACCAGCACCCCGCGAAGCGCCCGGAAACGACAGTCGACCCGAGGACCGGTCGGTACTAGGTATCCCGGGCCCCTGATACTTAAGGAAGCAGAGGATGGCCGAGCTGACCATCTCGACGGAGGAGATCCGCGGCGCACTTGAGCGCTACGTCTCCTCCTACTCGCCCGACGTCTCCCGTGAGGAGGTCGGCACCGTCGCCGACACCGGCGACGGCATCGCCCACGTCGAGGGCCTGCCCTCGACCATGACCAACGAGCTGCTGGAGTTCGAGGACGGCACGCTCGGCGTGGCACTGAACCTCGACGTCCGGCAGATCGGTGTCGTCGTCCTCGGCGACTACTCCGGGCTTGAGGAGGGCCAGCGCGTCAAGCGCACCGGCCGGGTGCTCTCCGTACCGGTCGGTGACGCCTTCCTCGGTCGCGTGGTCAACGCGCTCGGCCAGCCGATCGACGGCCTCGGCGAGATCGCCGACGAGGGCTACCGCGAGCTGGAGCTGCAGGCTCCAAACGTGATGGCCCGGCAGTCCGTCTTCGAGCCGCTGCAGACCGGCATCAAGGCCATCGACGCGATGACCCCGATCGGTCGGGGCCAGCGGCAGCTGATCATCGGTGACCGGAAGACCGGCAAGACCACTGTCGCCCTGGACGCCATCCTCAACCAGCGCGAGAACTGGGCCACCGGCGACCCGAAGAAGCAGGTCCGCTGCATCTACGTCGCCATCGGCCAGAAGGCCTCCACCATCGCCTCCATCAAGGGGCAGCTGGAGGAGGCGGGCGCGATGGAGTACACCACCATCGTGGCCTCCCCGGCGTCCGACCCGGCGGGCTTCAAGTACCTCGCCCCGTACACCGGCTCGTCCATCGGGCAGCACTGGATGTACGGCGGCAAGCACGTTCTGATCGTCTTCGACGACCTGAGCAAGCAGGCCGAGGCGTACCGGGCCGTGTCGCTGCTGCTGCGTCGCCCGCCGGGCCGTGAGGCGTACCCGGGTGACGTCTTCTACCTGCACTCCCGGCTGCTGGAGCGCTGCGCGAAGCTCTCCGACGAGATGGGCGGCGGCTCGATGACCGGCCTGCCGATCATCGAGACGAAGGCCAACGACATCTCGGCCTTCATCCCGACCAACGTCATCTCGATCACCGACGGCCAGATCTTCCTGGAGACCGACCTGTTCAACCAGGGCGTCCGGCCGGCGATCAACGTCGGCACCTCGGTCTCCCGGGTCGGCGGTGCCGCGCAGATGAAGCCGATGAAGAAGGTCTCCGGTTCGCTGCGGCTGAACCTGGCCCAGTTCCGTGAGCTGGAGGCGTTCGCCGCCTTCGCCTCCGACCTGGACAAGGCCTCCCGCGCCCAGCTGGACCGCGGCGCCCGCCTGGTCGAGCTGCTCAAGCAGGCGAACTACTCGCCGTACCCGGTGCAGGACGAGGTCGTCTCGGTCTGGGCCGGCACCGAGGGCAAGCTGGACGACATCCCGGTCGGTGACGTGCGGCGCTTCGAGACCCAGTTCCTGGAGTACCTGCGGCGCAAGCACAACGCCACGCTCCAGGCGATCGCCGACAACAAGTGGGACGACGAGATCATCGCCGCCCTCGACGCTGCGGTGACGGAGTTCAAGAAGAGCTTCCTGGGCCGCGAGGACGAGCGCACGATCAACGAGGCGCCGGCGGAGCCGCTGGAGGGCGAGTCCGAGCACGAGACGGTCACCCGCTACAGCGGCGGTGCTCCGGCCGAGAAGCGTTAGGGTCGGGCCATGGCGGCGCAGGTACGTGTTCTTCGTCAACGCATTCGCTCGGCGAAGGGGATGAAGAAGATCACCAAGGCGATGGAGCTCGTGGCGACGAGCCGGATCGCCAAGGCCCAGGCCCGGGTGGAGGCGTCCCTGCCGTACGCCCGCGCCATCACCGGCGTGCTCACGGCGCTGGCGTCCAACGCGCGGATCGACCACCCGATGCTGACCCCGCGCGAGCGGGTGCGGCGGGCGGGCGTGCTGCTGGTAACCGCCGACCGAGGTCTGGCCGGCGGTTACAGCTCCAACGCCATCCGGACGGCGGAGTCGCTGATCGCCCGGTTGCAGGCCGACGGCAAGGAGCCCGTGCTCTACGTCATCGGTCGCAAGGGTGTCTCGTTCTACCGCTTCCGCAACCGGCCGATCGAGGCCAACTGGACGGGCTTCTCCGAGCAGCCGTCGTTCGCCGACGCCCGCGAGGTCGGTGAGACGCTGATCAAGGCGTTCGTCGCCGGTGCGGACGACGAGGACGGCGGTCCGGGTCCCGACGGCGTGCGCGGGGTGGACGAGTTGCACATCGTCTACACCGAGTTCAAGTCGTTGATGACCCAGAACCCGGTCACCCGGATCATCGGCCCGCTTCAGGTCGAGGAGCGGCCCCGCTCGGAGGCGGCGCCCGGCGTACTGCCGGACTACGACTTCGAGCCGAACCCGGAGGCACTGCTCGACGCGCTGCTGCCGAAGTACATCAACACGCGGATCTACGCGGCGTTGCTGGAGTCGGCGGCCAGCGAGTCGGCGGCCCGTCGGCGGGCGATGAAGAGCGCCACCGACAACGCCGAAGAGATGATCGACAAGTACACGCGTGAGATGAACTCGGCCCGCCAGGCCGGGATCACCCAGGAGATCAGTGAGATCGTCGGCGGCGCTAACGCGCTGGCCGCGTCGGGAAGTGAAGTGTGATGACTGCCCCAGTAGAGACCAAGACGGCCACCGGTCGCGTGGTCCGGGTCATTGGCCCGGTCGTCGACGCCGAGTTCCCGCGCGACGCCATGCCGGACCTGTTCAACGCCCTGCACGTGAACGTGACCCTCTCCGGCGGAGAGAAGACGCTGACCCTGGAGGTCGCCCAGCACCTGGGTGACAACCTGGTCCGCGCGATCTCGATGCAGCCCACCGACGGTCTGGTCCGGGGCGCCGAGGTGAGCGACACCGGCTTCCCGATCCGGGTGCCGGTCGGCGACGCGGTCAAGGGCCACGTCTTCAACGCGATCGGCGAGTGCCTCAACCTCACCGAGGGTGAGACCATCCAGGCCGACGACCACTGGGGCATCCACCGCAAGGCCCCGGCGTTCGCGGACCTGGAGCCGAAGACCGAGATGCTGGAGACCGGCATCAAGGTCATCGACCTGCTCGCCCCGTACGTCAAGGGTGGCAAGATCGGCCTGTTCGGCGGTGCCGGCGTGGGCAAGACGGTGCTCATCCAGGAGATGATCACCCGGGTTGCCCGTAACTTCGGTGGTACCTCGGTCTTCGCCGGCGTGGGTGAGCGCACCCGTGAGGGCAACGACCTCATCCACGAGATGACCGACTCCGGCGTCATCGACAAGACCGCGCTGGTCTACGGCCAGATGGACGAGCCGCCGGGCACCCGGCTGCGGGTCGCTCTGTCCGCGCTGACCATGGCGGAGTACTTCCGGGACGTGAAGAAGCAGGAGGTGCTGCTCTTCATCGACAACATCTTCCGCTTCACCCAGGCCGGTTCCGAGGTCTCCACCCTGCTGGGCCGGATGCCCAGCGCGGTGGGTTACCAGCCGACCCTGGCCGACGAGATGGGCGAACTCCAGGAGCGGATCACCTCCGTCCGGGGCCAGGCCATCACCTCGATGCAGGCGATCTACGTGCCGGCGGACGACTACACCGACCCCGCCCCGGCGACCACCTTCGCCCACCTGGACGCGACCACCAACCTTGAGCGGTCGATCTCCGACAAGGGCATCTACCCGGCGGTGGACCCGCTGGCGTCCTCGTCGCGGATCCTGGCGCCCGAGTTCGTCGGCCAGGAGCACTTCCAGGTGGCCAGTGAGGTCAAGCGGATCCTCCAGCGGTACAAGGACCTGCAGGACATCATCGCCATCCTCGGCATCGAGGAGCTCTCCGAGGAAGACAAGATCACGGTCCAGCGGGCCCGGCGGATCGAGCGCTTCCTGTCGCAGAACACCTACGCGGCGGAGCAGTTCACCGGCGTGCCGGGCTCGACGGTCCCGATCAAGGAGACCATCGAGGCGTTCCGGAAGATCAGCGAGGGCGAGTACGACCACTTCCCCGAGCAGGCGTTCTTCATGTGCGGTGGGCTCGACGACCTGGAGAAGAAGGCCGCCGAGCTGATGAAGGGCTGACCCTTCGGTCAGATCGCGTGAACGAGAAAGGCCGTCCCGGTTAACTCCGGGGCGGCCTTTCGTTCATTTTTGCCGCGTACTATCGCCGCTGCCCGGTTTTCCGTGGTCGGCGATCACGACCTCCGCGAGATACCGTCTACTCCACGCTCATGCGCCGATGAGCGGTGACTGTGTTCAACCATTCGGATGTGCGTACCCGTATCCCCTGCGGGGACGCGACGAACGGAGATGCTCGTGGGTAAGGCCGGCAGACGCGGCAAGCGTGGTGGGCGACCGTCGATCTGGCGTGGGGTGCCGGGCTGGGCCAGGTTCTGCACCATCTTCGGCGTGGTGCTGATGATGCTCAGTGGCACCTCGCTGGTGGGTGCCGAGGCGTTGATGGCCCGCTACGAGGGCGCCATCGGCAAGGCTGACCTCTTCGGCGACCAGGCGGCCGGTGCCAGCGAACGCAAGAGCGACATCAAGGGCCCGCTGAACATCCTGCTGGTCGGCATCGACCCCCGCAACGACAAGACTCCGCCGCTCGCTGACGCGATCATGGTGCTGCACGTGCCGAAGGAGCTGGACCGGGCGTACCTCTTCTCGCTGCCCCGCGACCTCTACGTCGAGATCCCCGCGTACCCCAAGGCGGGCTTCAACGGCAGCACCTCCAAGCTGAACGACGCGATGTCCTACGGCAGCCGGGTGCCTGGCGGCGGCAAGCCCGACGCGGCGCGTGGCTTCGAACTGCTCGCCACCACCGTGCAGAACGTGACCGGGATCAAGCGCTTCGACGCCGGGGCGATCATAAACTTCTCCGGCTTCCAGAAGATCGTCGACGCCATGGGCGGCGTCACCATGAACATCGAGCGGGAGGTCCGCTCCGAGCACCGTGAGCCGGACGGCAAGCACCGCAAGGGCAACCCCAACGGCGAGGGCTACATCGGGCCGCAGGCGGTCTACCCGAAGGGCAAGCAGCACCTGAGCGGCTGGCAGGCGCTGGACTACGTCCGTCAGCGGTACCCGAAGAACGGCGTACCCGACGGTGACTACGGCCGCCAGCGGCACCAGCAGCAGTTCGTCAAGGCGATGGCCGGCCAGGCGTTCAGCGCGGACGTGGTGACCAACCCGGTCAAGCTCGACCGGGTGCTGCGGGCCGCCGGCGAGTCGCTGATCTTCAGCGGCCGGGGGCACAGCGTGGTCGACTTTGCGCTGGCGCTCAAGGACATCCGGCCCGGCAACATCCAGATGATCAAGCTGCCGGGTGGCGGCGTCTTCAACAACGGCGACTATCTCGGCGAGCGGTTCGAGCCCGAGGTGGACGACTTCTTCGTCGCGCTGGAGCGTGAACTGCTCGATCCGTTCCTGCTCGAACATCCCAAGCTGGTCAACAAGGGCTGAGCAGTGGTGCAGCTCTCGGTACCCGCGTGAAGAACAACTCCGGGACGCTACTAGACTTTCCCCAATCCGCCTCAGCAAGGAGACAGCGTGGCAGAGCAGCTCAACGTCCAGCTCGTGGCCGTAGAGGAGAAGGTCTGGTCCGGCAAGGCCGAGATGGTCATGGCCCGGACGACCGAAGGTGAGCTGGGTGTGCTGCCGGGGCACGCGCCCCTGCTCGGCCAGCTCGCCGAACCGGGCCAGGTACGCATCAAGCTCCCCGGTGGCGAGCAGGTCGCCTACGAGGTGTCCGGCGGCTTCCTCTCCGTGAGCGGGCAGGGCGTCACCGTGCTCGCCGAGAGCGCCACCCCGGCCTCCGCCGCTTCGGGCAACTGAGCCGACCCGCCGATGGAGATCGTGGAAGGGATCGGAATCGGCCTCGCCGTCATTCTCGGCGCGATCCTGTTCCTCTTCATCCGGCGGGCAGTGGTCACCAGAAGCGGAGGCATCATCCGGCTCAGCGTCCGGACCTCCACCATGCTCGACGGCCGCGGCTGGTCGCCCGGCTTCGGCAGGTTCGTCGGCGACGAACTCCGCTGGTACCGGATGGTCAGTTTCGCGGTACGCCCCAAGCGGGTGCTCTCCCGCGACGGGCTGAGCGTGGAGCGACGGCGGTTGCCGGAGGGCCAGGAACGACTGGCCATGCCGGCGGACTGGGTCATTCTCCGCTGTACGAGTCGACACGCTCCGGTCGAGATCGCCATGGCACGATCCACCCTCACCGGATTCCTTTCCTGGCTCGAGGCCGCTCCTCCGGGGGCGGTCTCGCCACGTCTGGCCCCTCAGCAGGACTGGCCCGCCGCCTGACCACCCCTACCCGACCGCCCTCCCAGGGCCGCCGGCCGCAGGCCTTCGGGCTGTCTGGCCACGGGCTGGGGCGGTCGCGCCGCGTCTGGTCTCTCGGCAAAGGCTGGCCTGTCGACTGACCCCGCTCGACCGCCCGCAGGGCTGTCGGCCTTCGGTCTGCCCTGGCCACGGGAGTGGACTCTGCGTGATTTGGCTGCCTTCGAGCGGTCTCGCTGGCCTCTGGCCCTTCGGCAGACTGGCCCACGTCTGACCCGCCCGCCGCACTGCCTGGCCACGAGTTGGGGGAGGGTTTCGCCCTGTCTGGCCCGTGGGCGGGCTGGCCCAGCGTCTGACCCCGCCCGCCGCAGGGCCCATCGGCCGCCGGACTGCCTGGCCACGAGTTGGGGGCGGATTCGCCCCGTCTGCCCTTCGGCCGGCCGGGCCGTTGCCTGGCCCCGCTCGACCGCCCGCAGGGATGTCGGCCTTCGGCCTGTCCTGGCCACGGACAGGCTTTGCCACCGGACGGGCTTGCGTGATTGTTTTGGCTGGCTTTGGGCGGCTTTTGGCGCTGTAGTCGGCGCGGGGGTGGCTGTTGGAGTGTGTCCGGCGCGGGATGATCGACACCGTTTCGGCGAAGTGGTGGTATCCCGCCGAGCCGGATCCCGCCGTTTCGGCGAAACGGTGCGAGGCATCCGCCGTTCCTCCGCCGTCCGCCTCCTGCGGCCGCCGGAAGATGGGGGCGATGCGTGGTATGTCCGGTCTGACGTGAGGGCGACCGGGGAATGGTGGCGGCTGGCGGGTCGTTGGGCATGCCTGACCGGCCGATGAAGGCCCGGCGAGCAGAGCGGATGGCTCCGTGAGTGGCCGATCTCCGGGATGCGGTTGGCCAGCCCTGGAATGTTGGTGGCTGGCGGGTCGTTGTATATGTCTGACCGGCTGATGAAGGCCGCCGGAACAGGGCAGATGGCTCTGCGGATGGCCAGCCCGCGGGAATGATGGCGGGTAGCCGGTCGTTGTACATGGTCCCGGCGCCGCGAGGGCCCCTCGCCCCGCGATAAGCGCGACGGGCTCCGCCCGCAGATGAAGCGCGATGGGCTCCGCCCCGTGAGTGTGCCGGTGAACCTTCCCCCCTTTTTTGAGCGCCGGACGGTGCTTGCGTGTCCCGTGCCGATCCCCCTTGTGCGTGGGTGCGCCAACCCCCGAATGGAGCTTCGTGATGAACTCGATCTTCCGTAAGAGCATGCTCGGTGTTGCTGGTCTGGCTTTCGCCGGTGGCGTGTTCGCCGGCCCGGTGGCCGCCCACGCCGACACTCCGGTGAAGACCACCCCCGTCGCCACGGTGCAGGCGGAGAAGCCGGATGCGGGCAGGTTGATCCCGCATGGTGTGCAGGGCAGTCAGTCGCGTATCGATCTGAACGATGAGCAGGTGGCGAACACGAAGGCGATCATCGCGGCGACGAAGAAGGCTGGTATGGATGAGCGTGCCGCGGTGGTGTCGATCGCGACGGCGTTGCAGGAGTCGAAGTTGGAGAACCTTGGCCACCTGGGTGACCGTAACGACCATGACTCGCAGGGTTTGTTCCAGCAGCGTCCGTCCAGTGGTTGGGGCACGGTGGAGCAGATCACCGACCCCGAGTACTCGACCACCGCGTTTCTGAAGGGTCTGAAGCAGGTTGATGGTTGGAAGGACATGCCGTTGACCAAGGCGGCGCAGACGGTGCAGGTGTCGGCGTACCCGGATCACTACGCCCAGTGGGAGCAGCAGGCCGCTGACCTGGTCGCCAAGTACTGGAACAGCTGACCGCTAGCACCAGACCAACACCGCAACAGCTGACCGGTAGACAAACACGGAAAGCCGGCACCCGATGACGGGTGCCGGCTTTCCGTGTTTTCACATCAGGTCAGCTCGGCGACACGGGCGCGGAGCCAGTCGACGACTGCGCCGGTGACGGCGGGGTCGACCGGGTTGCGGATCTCCCGGCGGTACGCGCCCAACGACGCCCGGCCGGGCTGGTGCCGCAGTACGTGGGTGATGTCCGGCAGGAGTCGGGTCTGCACCGGGCCGCCGGCGTGCTCGGCGATCAGGGTCAGGTCGGCCGGGTCGACCTGAAGGTCCTTGGTGCCGGTGACGGCGAGGATCGGTGCGCTGATGCGGGCGAGGTCGGGTCGTGGGTCGTAGCGCATGAACTCCCGCATCCATTTCGCGTTGATCCGCTGCACGCCGATCCGGGTCACGTCGCCGGTGCTGGCCAGGATCTTCTCGTGGTTGCGGGACACCTTGGCCACCAGGTCGGTACGCATGAGCCGCAGCAGCAGGCGTACCGGGGCGGGCAGGCTGGGCTGGATCTGGGCGGTCTGCCAGCGCAGCACCTCGGCGCCTTGCCGCGCACTGCTGGAGAGCAGGACCAGCCCGGCGGTGGTCACGCCACGCGCGGCGAGCATCGTCGCGGTGAGTGCTCCCTCGCTGTGGCCGACGAGGAACAGCGCCCGGCTGTCCACGTCCGCGTCGGCGTCGAGTGCGGCGAGGGCCGCCTGGGCGTCGTCGACGTTGTCGTGGAATCCGGTGGGCAGGAAGCGGCCGGAGCTCTCGCCGACGCCGCGCCGGTCGTACCGCAGGGTGGCGATGCCTGCGGCGGCCAGCGCGGCGGCCAGGTCCCGTTGGATGCCGAGGCGCATCCGGCGGTGGTCGCCGTCGCGGTTCAGCGGCCCGGAGCCGGGCAGCAGCAGCGCGGTGGGGTGGGGTCCGGGACCGTCCGGCAGGGTGAGGGTGCCGACCAGGCGGTGACCGGCGGAGTCGAAGGTCAGTTCGCGGTCGGTGCTCACCGGCGTACCGCCTCCGCCACGGCTGCCGCGTCGTCGGCGCCGATGACCAGGGCGTCGTACCGCTGGCCGGTGAGGGTGATGCGCACGGCCGGTTGGTGGGCGCGGACGCTGACGAACTCGGTGCCGGCGCGGCCGCGCCAGGTGCCGACCTTGCGGGCGCCGGGCAGGCCGAGCCCGGGTGCCCGGATGCCCCGGGGGGCGCGCAGGCCGTCGGGCTCCACGGTGACGGCGGTGACGGCGGAGCGCGGGACGGTGACGTCACCCCGGAGTGCCCACAGCTTCTCGGCGGGGGTGAGCCGAACGCGGATCGAATCGGGGGTGAGGTCGATGGTGGCCATCGGCGCTCCTTCGTGCTCGCTATAATCTCGTCAGTGAGAACATTATCAGAGGTGAGAACGATGGAGAGACGTTTGTGGCCCTCGACACTGCTGAGCTGCTGCTTCATCCGGTACGGATGCGGATCGTCCAGGCATTTCTGGGCGGCCGGACGCTGACCACCGCCGACCTACGCGCCGAACTGGCGGACGTGGCCCCGGCGACCCTGTACCGACAGGTGGCCACCCTTGCCAGTCACGGGGTCCTGCGGTCGGTCGGGGAACGGCGCATCCGGGGTGCGATCGAGCGCAGCTACCAGTTGGACGAGGCGGCGGCTGCGGTGGACGCCGACACGATCCGCGGGATGACCCCGGAACAGCACCGGCGGGCCTTCCTCACCTTCGTCGCCGGGATGCTGGCCGACTTCGACCGCTATCTCGACAGCGGCGGCGGTGACCTGGCCCGTGACCTGGTCGGCTATCGGCAGAACGCCTTCTACGTCACCGACGCCGAGCTGGTCGAGTTCATCACCCGGATGCGGGAGTTGTTCGCCGAGTACGCGGCGCTCGGGCCGGGACCGGACCGGGTGCGCCGGCTGTTCACCACAGTCCTGCTCCCGGCCGACCCCGTTCAGGCCGACGGAACTGGCGGCGCGCCGTCGGACGCCACCAGCTCCACCTCGTAACCCCGCCCGTCGGCCAGGTAGGCGGCGTAGGTTCCGGCACCACCGGCGTACGGGTGGGGATCGGGAAGTCGACCTCAGCTGTGCATTGCTGCGCTCAGGTCGGGTACCCAGACCTCCACGTGGTGCAGGGCGCCGATTGTCACCGGCCTCCGCCGGGGACCCATAACACGTCTCCGTCCGGGTTTGCCGCTCTTGACAGGATAAAGAGCAGATCCGACAGCCGGTTGAGATACTTTGCCGGGAGGTGGCTGGTCCGGTCGGGGTCGTGTGCGATGAGCGCCCACGCCGACCGCTCGGCGCGCCGGGCGATCGTCCGCGCCACGTGCAGCAGTGCCGCGCCCGCGGTGCCGCCGGGGAGGATGAAGGAGTCGAGGTTGCTCAGGCGCGCGTTGTACTCGTCGCACCAGCCCTCAAGGCGCTCGACGTACCCCTCGGTGACCCGCAGCGGCGGATACTTGGGGTCCGGTTCGACCGGGGTGGACAGATCGGCGCCCACGTCGAACAGGTCGTTCTGGATCTGCCCGAGCACCGGCCGCAGGGCGTCGTCGAGCTGTCCCAGGGCCAGCGCCACACCGATTGCCGCATTGCACTCGTCGACATCGGCGTACGCGCAGATCCGCGGATCTGTCTTCGACACCTGCTCGTTGTTGCTCAACCTGGTCATGCCGGCGTCGCCGGCCTTGGTGTAGATGCGCGTGAGGTGGACGGCCATGACGCACAGCCTACGGATACCGGACCTGACCATCCCGACCCGCCCGCAGCCGGGTACGGGCTGGTCCGCCGGGGTGGGACCGGGTGACGCGGGCGACCCGGCGATATCCGACGTCGATGTCATCCGGGTCAACGGGGCAGCCCGACTCGCCGGCACGGTGCACGTGGTCGGTGCGAAGAACTCGGCGTTGAAGCTGATGGCCGCCGCGTTGCTCGCACCCGGCCGAAGCGTAATCACCAACGTGCCGCGGATCACCGACATCGCCATCATGGGGGAGGTGCTGCGCCGGCTCGGCTGCGACGTGCGGTTCGACGTGGACGACCCGGTGGACCCGATGGTCGCGGTCGGCGGGGTGCCGCGCTCCCGTTCGGTCACCATCGACGTGCCGGAGCAGCCGGGCGTCGAGGCCGACTACGACCTGGTGCGTCGGCTGCGCGCGTCGATCTGCGTGCTCGGCCCGCTGCTGGCGCGGCGCGGTTACGTGCGGGTGGCTCATCCGGGCGGCGACGCGATCGGTTCGCGTGGGCTGGACATGCACATCTCCGGGCTGACCCGGATGGGTGCTGACATCTCCGGTGAGCACGGCTTCGTGATCGCCTCCGCACCGCAGGGACTGCACGGCGCGGAGATCACGCTGGAGTTCCCCAGTGTCGGGGCGACCGAGAACCTGGTCATGGCGGCGGTGCTGGCCGACGGCATCACGGTGATCGACAACGCGGCCCGCGAGCCCGAGATCGTGGACATCTGCACCATGCTCATCCGGATGGGCGCGCTGATCGAGGGCGAGGGCACGTCCACCATCACGGTGGTCGGCGTACCCCGGTTGCAGCCGGTGCGGCACGCGACGGTGGGGGACCGGATCGTCGCCGGCACCTGGGCCTTCGGGGCCGCGATGACCCGCGGCGACGTCACCGTGACCGGCCTCGACCCGAGCTACCTGGAGATCGCGCTGGACAAGGTGGTCGCGGCCGGCGGCCTGGTGGAGACCCGGGCGAACGCCTTCCGGGTACGGATGGACGAACGGCCCCGGGCGGTGGACGTGGTGACCCTGCCCTATCCGGGCTTCGCCACCGACCTGCTGCCGATGGCGATCGGTCTGGCCGCGCTCAGCGACGGCGCCTCGCTGATCACCGAGAACATCTTCGACGGCCGGTTCATGTTCGCCAACGAGATGATGCGCCTCGGCGCGGACATCAAGACCGACGGGCACCACGCGGTCGTACGCGGTCGCGAGCGGCTCTCCGGCGCCCCGGTACGCGCCACCGACATCCGTGCCGGCGCGGGACTGATCATCGCCGGGCTCTGTGCCGACGGGGTGACCGAGGTGTCCCACGTGCACCACGTGGACCGGGGCTATCCCGACTTCGTGGCCGACCTGCGGGCGCTCGGCATCGAGGTCGAGCGGGCCACCGCGCCGGAGGAACCGGAACTGACCATCTGAGCCGCCTTAGCCGTCGTTCAGGCTCGCCGACTAGGGTGCAGACAGACACTCGAATCGCAGCGAGGGAGCAACAGATGGCGGGTCGACTCGCGGTCGTCGGTGCCGGGCTGATGGGCTCGGGCATCGCCCAGGTGGCGGCGCAGGCAGGCTGGCAGGTGACACTGCGGGATCTGGACGACGCGGCGACGCAGCGTGGCGTGGACGGCATCCGCAAGTCGCTGTCCCGGTTCGCCGAGAAGGGGAAGATCTCCGCCGACGACGTCGAGGCGACGCTCGGACGGATCACCCCCACCACCGAACTGGAGGCCGCGGCAGACGCGGACATCGTGGTCGAGGCGGTCTTCGAGCGGCTGGAGATCAAGCACGAGGTGTTCCGCGCGCTCGACCGGATCTGCAAGTCGGACGCGATCCTGGCCACCAACACCTCGGCGATTCCGGTGACCCAGATCGCGGCGGTCACCGAGCGGCCCGAGGCGGTCGTCGGCACCCACTTCTTCTCGCCGGTGCCGATGATGAAGCTCTGCGAGCTTGTCCGCGGCTACAAGACCAGCGACGCGACCCTGGAGACGGTCAAGTCCTTCGCCGAGGAGATCGGCAAGACCGTGGTGGTGGTCAACCGGGACATCGCCGGCTTCGTCACCACCCGACTGATCTGCGCCCTGGCGATGGAGGCGGTCCGGCTGGTCGAGGCGGGGGTCATCTCCGCCGAGGATCTGGACACCGCCTGCAAGCTCGGCTTCGGCCACGCCATGGGGCCGCTCGCCACCGTCGACCTGACCGGCGTCGACGTGCTGCTCAACGCGACCCGCAACATCTACACCGACACCGCCGACGAGAAGTTCTTCCCGCCGGAACTGCTCCAGCGCATGGCCACCGCCGGCGACCTGGGCCGCAAGTCCGGCCAGGGCTTCTACTCGTACTGACTCCGGTGAGGTGTGGAGGGGGCGTCGACCGCCCCCTCCGCACAGCTCAGCCGTCGCGGCGGGTGGTCCAGCGGAAGGTGGTCAGGCAGAGCACCAGGCCGATTACGCACCACAGGCCCAGCACCAGCGCGACCCGGGTCAGCTCGAAGGACCCGCCCGGCTCGTTGGCGCCGAAGCTCTCCGGCAGGAAGACCGCCCGCAGCCCCTGGCACATCCACTTGAGCGGGAAGATGGCCGCCACCTGCTGCATCCAGGTCGGCAGGTTGGTGAAGACGAAGAACACCCCGGAGATGAACTGGAGCACCAGGGCGATCGGGGTGACCACCGCCGAGCCGCTGCGCGCGGTACGGGCCAGCGACGAGATGGCGATGCCGCACAGCGTGCAGGCGGTGATGCCCAGCGCGCTGACCCAGCCGAAGGTGAGCCACGCCGAGGCGGTGCTCGGCAGATCCAGGTCGAACAGGGCCACCGAGACGCCGAGCAGCAGCGCGGTCATCACCACGCCGGTCACCAGCACCATGATCACCTTGCCGGCGAACCAGACCCACTTCGGCATCGGCGTGCCCCGGTAGCGCTTGAGCACGCCCCGGTCCCGCTCGATGGGGATCCAGATGCCGAGGTTCTGGAAGCTGACGGTCATCAGACCGGTCGCGATCATGCCGGTGATGAAGTACTGCGTGTAGCTCACCCCGTTGCCGAGATCGCCGTCGAAGATCGACGCGAAGATCAGCACCATGATGATCGGGAAGCCGAGCGTGAAGACCACGGACTCCCGGCTGCGCAGGAACTGCCGGATCTCCATCCGTCCCTGACGCAGGGCGAGACTGGCCGGCCCCGGCCGGCGGGCGGGCGCGGCGGCGGCGACCGGGGCCGCCGGCTTCGTCGTGGTGGTCATCGGTGTCCGATCATCCGCAGGTAGATGTCTTCGAGGGTGGGCCGGGTGACGGTCAGGCCGGGCACCTCGCCGCCGAATCGCGCGGCCAACTCCGTCACCAGCGCCGTCGGCGTCGCGCTCTGCGCGCTCTCCAGGGTGCCTTCCGGCGTACGCCAGGAGACCGTGGCCAGGGCCTCCTGCCGGTTGCCCAGGCTGGTGGGTGGGGCCACCTCGACCAGTCGGCCGCCGGTGATGACACCGACCCGGTCGGCGAGCGCCTCGGCCTCGTCGAGGTAGTGCGTGGTGAGCACGATCGTGGTGCCGGCCGCGGCGAGGTCGCGGATCAGCTCCCAGAACTCGCGGCGGGCCTCCGGGTCGAAACCGGTGGTCGGCTCGTCGAGGAAGAGCAGTTCGGGGCGGCCGATGATGCCCAGCGCGACGTCCAGTCGGCGCTTCTGCCCGCCGGAGAGGGTGTGCGTACGGGCGCGGGCCTTGCCGGCCAGGCCGACGCGGGCGATCACCTTGTCCGGGTCGTCGGCGTCGGGGTAGAAGGCGGCGAAATGGCGTACCACCTCGGCGACGGTCAGCTCGTCGAATTCGCCGGTGCCCTGGAGCACGATGCCCACCCGGGCCCGCCACTGCGGGGTGGCTGCGGTCGGGTCGACGCCGAGCACCCGCACCTCACCGGCGTCGCGGTGCCGGTAGCCTTCGAGGATTTCCACGGTGGTGCTCTTGCCGGCGCCGTTCGGCCCCAGCAGGGCGAACACCTCGCCCCGGTGAACGTCCAGGTCCAACCCGGCCACCGCGACGTTGTCGCCGTACGCCTTGCGCAGTCCCCGAACGTGGATCGCCACGTCGTCACTCATGACGTCAAGTGTGCGACCCGTGCCAGCAGGTCAGCTGCGTCGGGGGTGGTGGTTTCCACCACCCGAGGTGTTAAGAAGGGCCCCTTGCTCTACCGGAGGCGTTAACAGGGGGCCCTTCCTTACCGCTCAGCGGCGGGTGTAGGTCATGCAGTCGGCCATGTCGGCGTCGGGGCCGACCCGGATCGCGGGTGCCTGGCACTCCAACTGCACGTTGTGCTGGCAGTCGGCCCGCTTGCAGGCGCCGACCTGCGCCTTCTGGCCGTCCGCGCCGGCCCGGATGGTCGGCATCTCGACGAACGTGTGGCAGTGGGCGTGGTCCATGCTGCCGATCGTGATGGCGAAGGCGTGGCAGTCGTTCGTGTGGTTGTACGCACAGGCGGCCACCACGCACTCCTGGACGCGCGGCATTTCCAAGGCTGCGGTCATCGCGACCTCCTCTAGGTATTTGCCTGATTTTAGGCATCTGGGAGATCTGCGCGGTCCGGTTCGCGGGATCCGGCCACCGACCTAGCCCGTCGCGAGCACCTCGGAGAGCAGGGCCGGTTCGAGACCTCGTTCGGCGAGACCCGCCAGGATGTGCGGCAGCGCCTCGTCGGTCATCGGCGCGTTGGCCTCGGTCACGTGCAGGACGATCACCGAGCCGGGGCGTACCTGGTCCAGCACGGCCCGCACGATCGGCTGCCAGGCCGTGGCGAACGGGTCACCGCTGACCACGTCGCCGTCGACGACGGTGAGGCCGAGCGGGGCGAGTGCGGTCAGCGCCGCCCGGTCGTGGCAGAGCCCGGGGAACCGGAAGTACCGGGTCTGTCGACCGCCGTAGGCGCTGACGAGGTCGAAGGTACGGGCGACGTCGGCGGTCATCTTCCGGGGGGCGATGCGGGGCAGTCCGTAGCAGTCCGCGGTGAAGGCATGGTGCCCGTAGGTGTGGTTGGCCAACTCGAACCTCGGGTTGTCGGCCAGCCGCCGGGTCACGTCCGGGTACTGCTCCACCCACATGCCGGTGAGGAAGAAGGTGGCCGGGACACCCTCCTGCTCCAGCCGGTCGATGATCTTCAGATTGGCGTACGACGTGCCGGCGCCGCCGCGCATCTGCCGTCGCATCGCGTCGGTCATGTCCGCGTCGAAGGTCAGCGCCACCTTGTTGCCCCGGCGGGGGCCGTGGTCGACCACCGGAGGCAGCGCGTCGGTCCGGGTCGCCCCGGGCAGCGCGTCGGTGGCACCGGGCAGCGCCCCGGCCGACGGGGTGGACGACACGCTCGACGGGGTCGCCGACGCCTCGGGCCGGTCACCGGCACCCACCTCCGCCTCGACGAACCTCGCGCCCGAGGACTGCGGCCCGAGGTCGGCACCGTCGGGCTGGCGCAGCGGGTTCAGGACGGCCAGCAGGGTGAGGGCGCCGACGACGGCGGCGAGCGTCGCCACGAGCGGAACGCGGGAAGTCTTCACGGACACCGGAGGATGATGTCAACCGCGCCCGGCGGCCAACATCATCCGGCCCGGCAGCGCCCGGGGCGGGTCGGCGGGGCCGCGCGTACGCCCAGGCGGGCGCGCCCAGGTCAGACGCGGAAGCCGGCCTCGCGGGCGGCCCGGCGTTCCCGGCGGCGCTCCGCTCGACGGCGCAGGAACCAGGGCAGGAAGAGCACGAGGGCGACCAGGAACACCAGCACCAGCACCGGCAGGATGATCGCGACGAGGGACATCACCACGCTTGTGGCGTCCTCGGCGGTGCTCGCCACCGGGGCACCGACACCGGCCGTGGCCGCGTTGATGACCGGTCGGGCGGCGGACTTGAGCAGGTGGATGCCGAGGGCGATGACCACTCCGGCCAGCACCGGCAACCACTGGCCGCCACCGGCGAAGAAGCTGTCGGGATCGCTGACCGTCACCGTCTCGGCGGCCGAGCCGGCACCGAAGGCCAGGCCGCCCGCGGTCGGCCGGACCACCGTCTGCACCACGTCGTTGACGTGGTCCACCACCGGCACCTTGTCCGCGACGAACTCGACGACCAGCAGCGCGGTGAGGATGGCGAGCACCCAACCGTTACCCAGCCACTGCCAGCCGCCGGGCAGGTCGATCACGCTGGTGTAGCGGGCCAGCACCCCCATCACCAGCAGGGGGATGTACGCGTTCAACCCCGCCGAGGCGGCCAGTCCGGTACCGGTGAGCAATTCGAGCACCATCTCAGCATCGCATCGGCACGCCAGTGGCGCTCGGCGGCGATCCGCGGTGCCTCCGC
This sequence comes from Micromonospora fiedleri, assembly GCF_016774385.1. Lineage (NCBI taxonomy): Bacteria > Bacillati > Actinomycetota > Actinomycetes > Micromonosporales > Micromonosporaceae > Micromonospora > Micromonospora fiedleri. The sequence goes on along the minus strand of NZ_JAETXL010000005.1, from coordinate 182,508 downwards.
TACCCTCGTCGGGTGCGGTTGGTGATTGCGAAGTGCTCGGTGGACTATGTCGGACGGCTCTCGGCCCACCTGCCGCCGGCCACCCGGCTGCTGATGGTCAAGGCGGACGGATCGGTCTCGATCCACGCCGACGACCGGGCCTACAAGCCCCTGAACTGGATGAGCCCGCCCTGCCGGCTGGAGGAGGCTCCGGGCGTGTGGCGGGTGGTCAACAAGGCCGGGGAGGAGCTGCGGATCACCCTGGAGGAGGTCTTCCAGGACACCTCCTACGAGCTGGGCGTGGACCCGGGGCTGCGCAAGGACGGTGTCGAGGCGCACCTTCAGGAGTTGCTGGCCGCCAACCCGGAGACCCTGGGCGAGGGCTTCACGCTGATCCGCCGGGAGTACATGACCGCGATCGGCCCGGTGGACCTGCTCTGCCGGGACGCCAAGGGCGGCACCGTCGCCGTCGAGGTCAAGCGGCGCGGCGAGATCGACGGGGTGGAGCAGCTCACCCGCTACCTCGAACTGCTCAACCGCGACCCGCTGCTCGCCCCGGTGGCCGGGGTCTTCGCCGCGCAGGAGATCAAGCCGCAGGCCCGGGTGCTCGCCACGGACCGGGGGATCCGCTGCGTCGCGGTGAACTACGACCGGCTGCGCGGCATCGAACGCGACGAGCTGACCCTCTTCTAGGGCTTTCGGCTGCTAGGGCTTTCGGGCGTACAGCAGCTTCACCGCTTTGACCAGGCGGTCGATGTCGGCCTGGGTCCGGTCGAAGGTGGTGGACGGCAGCAGCGAGCGGGCCCGCCGGCGGGTGATCGCCTTGGCCCGGCCGAACTCCCGCAGCCCGTCCTCGCCGTGGATGCGACCGAAGCCCGACTCGCCGACCCCGCCGAACGGCAGGGTGGACATCCCGGCGAAGGTCAGCGTCGAGTTGATCGAGGCCATGCCGGAGCGCAGGCGTCGGGCGATCGCCACCGCCCGTCGCTCGCCGAAGACCGAACCCCCGAGACCGTACGGCAGGGCGTTCGCGCGGGCGAGCGCCTCGTCGGCGTCGCGGACCCGGTTGATGGTCACGGTGGGCCCGAAGGTCTCCTCGCGTACGGCGAGCGAGTCCTCCGGCACGTCCACCAGCACCGTCGGATGGGCGTACGGCGGCTGGACCGAATCCGGGCCGCCCAGTGCGGCGCGTCCGCCCCGGGCCAGCGCGTCGGTGATGTGCCGGCGGATGACGTCGAGCTGGCTCGGCATGGTGATCGGTCCGACGTCCGCGCCGTCCGCGCCGACGGTCAGCCGGCCGGCCCGCTCGACCACCTTCGCCACGAAGGCGTCGAAGACCGGCTCCACCGCGTAGACCCGCTCGATGCCGATGCAGGTCTGCCCGGCGTTCGTCATCGCGCCCCAGACACACGCCTCGGCGGCGGCGTCCAGGTCGGCGTCGGCGTCCACGATCATCGCGTCCTTGCCGCCGGCCTCCAGCAGCACCGGGGTCAGGGTCTCGGCACAGGCCGCCATGACCTTCTTCGCGGTCGCCGTGGAGCCGGTGAAGGCCACCTTGTCGACCCCGCTGCGGCACAGCGCGGCACCGATGTCACCCAGCCCGTGCACGGCGGTGAAGACCGGCTGCTCCGGCACCACCTCGGCGAAGGTGTCGACCAGCCACTGCCCGACGAGCGGGGTGTACTCGCTGGGCTTGAAGACCACCGCGTTGCCGGCCGCCATCGCGTACGCGGCGGAGCCGATCGGGGTGAAGACCGGATAGTTCCACGGGCCGATGACGCCGATCACCCCGTGCGGCTGGTACTCCAGGTGGGCGGAGAACTCCGCCAGGACGAGCCGGGAGCGGACCTTGCGCGGGCCGAGCACCCGACGGGCGTTACGGGCCGCCCAGTCGACGTGTTCCACCGCGGTGACGATCTCGACGATCGCGTCGGCGACCGGCTTGCCGCCCTCGACGTGCACCAGCTCCGCCAGTTGCTCCATCCGCTGGGCGAGCAGCTGTCGCCAACGCAGCAGCCGGTCGCGTCGGGCGGGAAAGCCGAGCCCGGCCCACCAGCGCCCGGCGGCACGGGCCCGCTCGACGGCCTGCTCGACGTCGGCGACGGTGGCGAGCGGAAGTCGTCCGGCCTCGTCACCGGTTGCCGGGCTGGTCGAGACCAGGTGATCGCCCTCGATCACGGGGGTGCCGGGCAGATGCACAGCCGTCATGGCCGGAAGTCTAAACCTGAAACCTACTCATCGGTAGGACGCCGCGTCCGGGTGGCACGCCACGGGTGCTGGCCGGGCGAACGGGCGGCATTCGTGGAAGTGGCGAACGGAAGGTGGCTTGCTGGTTACCGCTCGATGGCCGGATGGGCGGTGGAGGTGACCGGTAGGTGATGGCAGGCTGAGTCGGGGATGGCGCACAGCGTGGAGGTCTGACGGTCCATGGAGCAACATCCGCAACTGCTGCCGATGCTGACGGTGGCCGCCGGCCCGATGCGCGGGCTCAGTTTCCGGCTGCGTGCCCAGCCGATGGTGATCGGCCGGGACGCGTCGGCCGACATCGTCGTGCACGATCCGCACATGAGTCGTCGACACGCGGAGATCCGGCTGGCCGGTGACGGGGTTTCCCTGCTGGATCTCGGCTCCACCAACGGCACCTGGGTCAACGGGCTGCGTACCACCGGGCCGGTCTGCCTCACCGACGGCGACATGATCCTGATCGGCCGTACCGAGCTGCGCTTCTTCGACCCCGCACTGGCCCGGACCGACCCGGTGGGCCTGAGCTTCGGCGTGCCCCGGCAGGAACGGCGCGCCACGCTGGTGCTCCCCACCGCCCCGGCCGGCGCCGCCCCGGGCCAGCTCACGTCCGCCCCGGCGGTCGCGCCCTAGCAAGGTCAGCCGTCGACCTGTGCTGCTCGCCGGTGGCTCAGGGGTACGTCGGGCCGCGCCACCGTCCCCGGGCGGGGCGTGGGGGACGGGCACATTGACGGGTGCGGCGCGGCTTGCCAGCATCGCGCGAATGAAGACCGAGCACCGCAGGGTGACCGCGAACGGAATCTCCCAGGCCGTCCGGGTGGCCGGCCCCGCCACCGGGGTACCGGTGCTGCTCATCCACGGCAACGGTGCCTCGGCGGCCTTCTGGGAGCCACTGATCCGGCGGCTACCGGAGACGTTGCGGGTCGTCGCGCTGGATCTGCGCGGGTACGGCGACACGCAGACCGCGCCGGTGGACGCCGGGCGGGGCCTCGCGGACTTCGCCGACGACGTGGCCGCCCTGCTCACCGAGCCGGGCATCTTCGCCGACGGGGCCCGACCGGTGGTGGTCGGCCACTCGCTCGGCGGGGGAGTGGCGATGCGCCTGCTGGTCGACCACCCCGACCGGGTGAGCGGGCTGCTGCTGGCCGCACCGGTGTCGCCGTACGGCTTCGGCGGCACCCGCGACCTGGTCGGCACTCCGACCACCCCGGATTTCGCGGGCACCGGCGGTGGCACGGCCAACGCCGACTTCGTGGCGCGGTTGGCGGCCGGTGAACGCGACGCGGCGGCATCCGCCAGCCCGCGCAGCGTGCTGCGCTCGGCGTACGTGGCCGACCCGGCCTCGCTCGGCGACGACGAGGAACTGCTGCTCGACAGCCTGCTCTCCACCGCCACGGGCACTGACAACTATCCCGGCGACGCCGTGCCGTCGCCGCACTGGCCCGGTTTCGCGCCGGGACGCCGGGGCACCCTCAACGCCCTGGCGCCCGCACACTTCCGGATCGCCGACGAGCTGGTGGCGGTCACGCCCAAACCGCCGGTGACCTGGATCCGGGGCGACGCCGACGTGATCGTCTCGGACGCCTCCCTGTTCGACCTGGCCCGGCTCGGCGCACTTGGTGTGCTGCCCGGCTGGCCCGGGCCGCAGGAGTGCCCGCCGCAGCCGATGGTGGGCCAGACCCGCGCCGTCCTCGACCGGTACGCCGCAGCCGGCGGCAGCTACCGGGAGGTGACTCTGCCCGGCTGCGGGCACAGCCCACACCTTGAGCGACCGACGGAGTTCGTCGCGGAACTCCTCGCCCTCTGCCCCCACGCCTGCTGACCGTCCGTAGCGTGGGAGACTCGCGCCGATAGCCTTAGCGGCCGTTAACTACCCGGCCGCGCGGAGCGACAGGGGAGGCCCGGGTCATGGCGCGCGAGTTCACCAGAGTGGGCGTGGTGGGGCTGGGCACCATGGGTGCCGGCATCGTCGAGGTGTTCGCCCGCAACGGCGTCGACGTCGTCGCCGTGGAGATCTCCGACGCCGCCCTGGAGCGTGGGCGGGCCAACCTGACCGGCTCGACCGACCGGGCGGTGGCGCGGGGCAAGCTCGCCGAGGCCGACCGGGACGCCCTGCTCGGCCGGGTCACCTTCGCCGTCGGGCTGGACGCGCTGCACTCGGTGGACCTGGTGATCGAGGCGGTTCCCGAGCGACTCGACATCAAGCAGCGACTCTTCGCCGACTTGGACCGGGTGTGCAAGCCGACGGCCATCCTCGCCACCAACACCTCGTCGTTGAGCGTCACCGAGATCGCGGTGGCGACCACCCGGCCCGACCAGGTGATCGGCATGCACTTCTTCAACCCCGCGCCGGTGATGAAGCTGGTCGAGGTGGTGCGTACGGTGGTCACCTCGGCCGACGTGGTGGCGGACGTGGAGGCGCTCTGCGTACGCCTCGGCAAGGTCGACGTGACGATCACCGACCGGGCCGGGTTCATCGCCAACGCCCTGCTGTTCGGATACCTCAACCACGCGATCGGCATGTTCGAGGCCCGCTACGCCACCCGCGAGGACATCGACGCCGCGATGAAGCTCGGCTGCGGTCTGCCGATGGGCCCGCTGGCCCTGCTGGACCTGATCGGCCTGGACACCGCGTACGAGATCCTCGACACCATGTACCGGCGCGGTGGGCGCGACCGTCGGCATGCCCCGGTGCCGCTGCTGCGCCAGATGGTGACCGCCGGGCTGCTCGGCCGCAAGTCCGGCCGGGGCTTCTACACCTACGAGCGGGCCGGTTCCGGCAAGCTCGTAGCGGACGAGTTGACGCCGACGGCCTCGACGTCGACCGACGGCGCGCGAACCGTCACCACGGTCGGGGTGGTCGGCTCGGGAACCTTGGCCGCTGGCCTCGTGGAGACCTTCACCGCCGCCGGGTACCAGGTCGTCCCGGTCGATTCTGCGGCGGAGTTGCCGCGGTTGGCCGACGTCGACCTGGTGGTCGAGGCGACGGCCGACGATCTCGACGGGAAGAAGACGCTCTTCGCCGGCCTGGGCGAGGTCTGCAAGCCGGGCGCGGTGCTGGCCGCCACCACCTCCGCGCTGCCGGTGATCGACCTGGCGATGGCCAGCGGACGCCCGGCCGACGTGGTGGGCCTGCACGTCGCCAACCCGGCCACCCCGCTGGTGGAGATCGTCCAGACGATCCGTACCTCGGCGGAGGCCACCGCCACCGCCCGCGCGGTCGTCGCCGCCCTGGGCAGGACCGGGGTGGTCTGCGCGGACCGGGCCGGGTTCATCGTCAACGCGCTGCTGTTCCCGTACCTCAACGACGCGGTACGGATGCTGGAGGCCGACTACTCCACCACCGACGACATCGACAACGCCATGAAGCTGGGCTGCGGCTACCCGACCGGCCCGTTCGAACTGCTCGACACCATCGGGCTGGACGTGGCGCTGGCCGTCCAGCGGGCGTTGTACCGCGAACTGCGTGAGCCCGGTCTCGCCCCGGCGCCCCTGCTGGAGCAGTTGGTGACCGCCGGCCGCCCCTTCCGCGGCTGACGGCGGGCACCTCGTGGCCACCGGCGGCGCACCTCAACCAGGGGCTGCCGCCACTGCGGTCGTACGCTGGATGACGTGAGCCCCCGTCGTAACCGTCCCCGCCGCGACGACGTCGAGCGCCTGGACACCGAGCGGGCCCGACAGGGCGTCGCCTCGGTGCAGCAGTGGCGCGACGGCGACTGGCAGGTACGGGGGATCAGCGGCGGTTCGTCGGTCAAGACGTACCGTTGTCCCGGTTGTGACCAGGAGATCCGGCCTGGTGTGGCGCACCTGGTCGCCTGGCCTGCCGACGGGCGTGGCGATCTCACCGACCGGCGGCACTGGCACAGCGGGTGCTGGCGGGCCCGCGACCGCCGGGCACCGGTCATCCAGCGCGGACGCGGCGCACCCCGGCACGGCTGAGGCCGGCGGGGCGATCTTTGTCACCTCGGGCAGCAGGGTGGGCGGCGACGCGGGAGGATGACAGGGTGAGTGCACCGATCCGCGCATCGTCGATCCTGCCCGGTCGACGGGAAGACATCGAGCTGCACACCGCGGACGGGCTGTGCCTGGTCGGTGAGCTGGCGCTCCCGCTCGACCGGCCACCGGCGGCCACCCTGGTCTGCCTGCATCCGCTGCCCACCCACGGCGGGATGATGGACAGCCACGTGTTCCGCAAGGCAGCCTGGCGACTGCCCGCCCTGGCCGACGTGGCGGTGCTGCGGTTCAACACGCGGGGCACCAGCAGCGTGCGCGGCACCAGCGAGGGGACGTTCGACTCGGCCGTCGGCGAGCGCTACGACGTGGCCGCCGCCATCGAGTACGCCGAGTTCCACGAGCTGCCCAACATCTGGCTGCTCGGCTGGTCGTTCGGCACCGACCTGGCCCTGAAGTACGGCTGCGACCCGGCGGTGACCGGCGCGATCCTGCTCTCGCCACCGCTGCGCTTCTCCGAGGCGGCCGACCTGACCCCGTGGGTCGAGTCCGGCAAACCGCTTACCGCGCTGGTGCCGGAGTTCGACGACTACCTTCGCCCCGAGCAGGCCCGTGAGCGGTTCGCGGCGATCCCGCAGGCCGAGGTGGTCGGGGTGCCAGGGGCGAAGCACCTCTGGGTCGGTGACGCCGAAACCGTGCTCGACGAGGTGGTCCGGCGGGTCAACCCGGCCGTCTCCGTACCCTTGCCGACCACCTGGGACGGCCCGATGGAGACCGGCGACGCCAGCGCGTACGCCGATCGCACGGTGGCCGCCTTCGCCGACACCCCGGTAGCGGGCCCGCCACAACGCCAGGCCGACTGAGCCTGACCGTGCCGGTGCCGGTGCCGGTGCCGGTGCCGGTGCGACCGCGCCGGTGCTGTGCGGGTGCCAGTGCTGTGCGGGTGCCGGTGCGACCGTGCCGGTGCTGGTGCGTCTGGTTGCGCGGACGTCGGGTGGCGGGTTTACCGCCGCTTGAGGTGACCGACGAAGGTCTGCCAGGTGTGCGGGGTGAAGGCGAGCACCGGCCCCTGCCGGTCCTTGCTGTCGCGGACCGCCACCACGTCGGGCAGGTTGTCGGCCACCTCGACACAGTCGGTGTTTCCACTGCGGGTGGCGGTGCGCCAGGTCGCGCCGGTCAGGTCCATGACTTCGCCACTTCCTTGAGGAGTTCGATCGATTGCTGGCGGGACAGTGCGTCGTTGCGCACCGTCTCCCACCGTGCCAACAGGGTAGCCACATCGGACTCACCGTCGGTGGGTCGGGCGGTCAGCTGAGCCTCCTGGCTCGCTACCCAGCCTCCTTCCGCGCCCCGGGCCAGCGAGAACGGGCCGGAGAGCCCTACGTGCAGCCCGACGCTGAGCGGGATGACGTGGATGCTGACGCTCGGCCGCTCGGCGCAGGCGATCAGGTGCTCGACCTGGTGGATCATCAGGGTGTGGAAGCGTTCCTCCCGCCGGTGCAGGACGGTCTCGTCGATGACCGCGATGAGCTGCGGCGGATCCGGCCGGGTGAGGATGGCCTGCCGGTCCATCCGGGCGGCGACCCGCTTGTCCACCTCGTCGTCGGTGAGCAGGTCGTCGCAGCGGATCACCGCGCGGGCGTACCCCTCGGTCTGGAGCAGCGCCGGGATCAGCGTGGGCTGAAAGATCCGCAGCTGACTGGCCAGGCGTTCGGCGTCCAGCCAGGGCAGGAACCAGGACGGCTGCCCCTCACGCTCGGCGATCCGCAGCAGCGCCACCAGCAGCCCACCGGAGCGCAGCACCTCATCGGCGCGGGTGAGCAACTGCCGATCGTACGGTCGGCTGCCGGTCTCGACGGCGGAGACCATCGACGGCGAGTAGTGCACCAGCTTGCCGAACTCCTCCTGGCTCAGCCCAGCGGTGGTGCGCAGCCGGTGTAACTGGGACCGGATCAGGTGAGCGGTCGTTTCCTCCACAGTGCCTCCACAATCGCGTACCGAGAATCGCTCATCAGTTGCCGGTGGTGCGGTGGTTGCGCAGGCCCGTCACGACCACGCTCGATGACTTCCGACAGTAGTGCTCCGATCAGCACACTGTCATCCATGCCGGACACGCTCGCTGCCAGCAAGGCGCGGGCGGGCCCTGGCCGGGTCGCCCCGACACCCCCGGTGGGCACCCAGGGCCGCCCACCCATCCCCCGGGTGGGCGGCCCCTTCATCAACCACTTCTGGGTACGTTTGTTGTCGCTGGAGCAGCAAGAAACGCACCCAAACCTGCCCTCACGGAGGTCGACGTGCGTGTTCGCCGCTACCAGCGCCCGAAGCCCCTGCCGTGCCGGCGCCCCGCGCGACCGGCGGCGACCCGCCACACACCGCTGCGACCGATGTGGTGCTGTCGCGCCGACGGCCAGCCCTGGCCCTGTGCACAGGCCCGGCTCCTGCTGCGAGCGGAGTACGACCAGAACCCGGTCGGTCTGTCGATCTATCTCGCCGGCCTGATGTACGAAGCGATGCGCGACCTCTACCGACTCAACTCGTACGACGGGCCGGAACCTGCCGCGCTGTTCGACCGCTTCCTCGCGTGGGGCCCACGCCGCCGCCCACCGCCCGAACACCCGCCTGACCACCGACCAGCACGACCCGCCTGACTGGCAGCCCGGCGTGGTGTCAGTCGGAGGTGATCTTGCTGGGTTTGGCGCTGCGCTCGTCGGTGGTGGGCTTGCTGGGGCGCTTGCCACCCTCGCCGGTGCTGGTGATCTTCGTCGGGGTGGCGCCCCGACCGCCCGTGCCGGGCACTGCGGCAACCGTGGGTTCGCCGTCCACGCCCGCGCTGGCCGTGCCGCCGTCGACGGTGGCCGGTTCGACCACCGGCTTCGCCGTGGGCGAATCGTCCACGGTGGTCACCGGCTCGGCGGCCGGCTTCGTCACCGGGCCCGCGCCGTCGGCGGCCGGTGTCATCGAGCCTGCGCCGTCGGCGGTCAGATCGCCGCCGTCGGCCGTTTCCAGGGCAGGTCGGTGGCCGTTGACCGGTGCCTCGGCGGGCACGGCGACCGGGGTGCCGTTGGCAGGAGAACCGCCGTTGACCGAAGGGCCGTCCACCGTACGGGCGACGGTGGCGGGGGACGGCGCGGCAGCGGGCGAGGACGAGCCGGCCGGGGCCGGTGACGTCGGGCCGTCCGGAGTCGTGGCTGCCTCCAGCCGCAGTTCCAGCAGCTTGCGCTGCAACTCGTCGGACTCCTGCCGGGACTTCCAGGTCTCCTGACGCAGGTCGGCGAGCTGCTGCTGAGCCTTGGCGATCTCCAGCATCACCTGGGCGAGCTGCTGCCGGCTCGCCGCCGCCTCCTGCTGCGTCGCGGCGAGATGCTGCTGGGTGGTGGCCAGGTGCTGCTGGGTGGTGGCCGCGTACTCCTCGAACTGTCGACGGGAGGAGGCGACGTACTCGTCGGCCTCGCGCCGGGCGTTGGTGGCGAACTCCTCGGCCTCGCGCCGGGTGTCGGTGGCGTACTCCTCGGCGGCGCGGCGCTGCTCGGCTGTGTCGGTCTCGGCCTGCCGTACCAGCTCACCGGCCTGTTCCTCGGCCCGGGCGCGGACGGCGGCGGCGTCCTGCTCGGCGGCCTGGCGGATCTGGTCCGCCCCCTGCTCGATCTCGTTCTTGCGCGCGGTGTACTCCGACTCCAGCTCCGCGCGGCGCGTCTCGAAGCCGGACTCCAGCTCGGCGGTACGGGTGCGGATCTGCTCCTCAAGCTTGGCGGTACGAGCGCTGAGCCGCTGCTCCAACTCGACCGTGCGAGCCTGGTGCTGCCGATCCAACTCGTCGCGACGGCTGGTGAACTCGCGTTCGGCGGCCGCCTTGCGCTGCGCCAGTTCGCGGTCCGCCGCCTCGCGTCGGCCGTTGACCTCCTTCTCCACCCCGGCCCGCCAGGCGCCCAGCTCCTGCTGCGCCTGGGCGCGCGTGTGCTGGACGTACGCCTCGGTCTCGTTACGCATGCGCTGTGCGTACGCCTCGGTTTCGGCGCGGGTGCGCTTGGCCGCCTCGGTGGCCTGGGTGGTCAGCCGCTCGGCCTCCTGGCGGGCCTTGTTGCGGGCGGCCCGGCCGGCCTCGGCGGCGTCGTCGATGATCTGCTTGGCTTCCTGGCTGGCCTTGGCGTGGGTGGCCCGCCCGGCCTCGGTGGCCTGGTCGACCAGGCGCTTGGCCTCCTGCTGGGCCTTGGCGTGCACCTCCTTGGCCGCCTCGCGCAGCTGGGTCGCCTCCTGCTGGGCGGTGGCGTGCGCCTCGCGGGCCGCCTCGCGTAGCTTGGTCGCCTCCTGCTGGGCCCGCTGGTGGATCTCCTTGGCGGCGTCCCGTAGCTGCGTGGCCTCCTGCTCGGCCTTGGCCAACGCCTCCTGGGCGCTCTTGCGCAGCCGGGCGGCCTCCTCCTTGGCCGCCTTGCTGGCCGCCTCGGACTCGGCCCGGCGAGCCGCGGCCTGCCGTTCCTCCTCGGCCCGGCGGGCGGCCAGGGCGATCTCGAAGTCCTTGAGCGCCTCGGCGGCCTCGGCCCGCGCCTCGTCGATGATGTGCTCGGCGGCGGCCCGGCGGGCCTCGATCTCCTCGTTCGCGACGGCGAGGATGTCCTCGGCCTGCTCCTCGGCCAGCGCCAGGATCTGCTCGACGCGCGGCCCGAGATGCCGGAACGCGGCCCGGTCGACCACAGCGGCCTGCTTGCGCACCGCAGCCAGATCGCGCTGGAGCACCTCGACCTGACCGGCCAGCTTGTGGATCTGGGCGAAGGCCTGCTCCCGCTCGGCCTCCAGCGCCGCGATCTCGTGCTCGGCACGAGCGACGTACTTCTCGACCTGTCGTTTGTCGTACCCCCGCAGGGCGGACTCGAAGCTGGGCTCCGTGGTCACGTCCCCGCCGAGAGCGAACAGTTCCTCGCCGTGCGACATGCACCCATCCTCACACGCATCGGGCCCTCCTGGGGCGATACGGACGCCCCTGTTGGGAGCTACTTCACCCACACAGGTGGGCTGTGCTCTGTGTTCTCAAGGCAGGGCGACGCGGGGTGTCGCCGGTCACCCGGTGTCACCCCGCGTCGTTGATCATGCCCCGGTGTCGTGTCAGCTGGACGTGTCCGCGGCCACCTTCTTCTCGGCGTCGTCCGCCGGCTTGGCCGTGGCCGCCGGCTTCTCGGCCGGGGCGGCGTTGTTGGGGACACCCGGGACGATGCCGGCCAGGCCGGAGAGCATCTGCCCGAGCTGCGAGGTGACCGCGTCCTTCTGCCGGGTGAGGTCCTCGACCTCCCGGCGCGCCGCCTGGGTGGTCAGCTCGGCCTCGGTGCGGGCCTCGCTGAGCAGGCGCTGCGACTCGGCGCGGGCCTCGTTGAGCGTACGGTCCGCGAGCGCCTTGGCCTTCTCGATGGTCTCGGTCGCGTTGCGCTCCGACTCCACCCGCCGCGCCTCGGCGCGCTGCTCGATCTCCTTGGCGCGCTCCTGCGCGGCGCGGGCCCGCTGCTCGGCCTCGCCGACCAGCTTCTGGGTCTGCGCGACCTGGGCGGCGTGCCGCTCCGACTCCTCGCGCTCGGCCTTCTCCCGCCGCTCGGCGAGCTGGAGCTCCAGGGCCTGGAGGTCCTTGTCGCGCTTGTCGCGGGCGTCGGTCAGCAGCTTGGTCGCCTCGGCGCGCTTCTCCTCGGCCTCGCGGGCGGCCTTGGCCCGCTGCTGAGTGATCTCGCGCTCAGCGGTGGCGCGCAGGGTGGCGACCTCCCGCTCGACGGTCGACTTCAGCTCGGCCACCTCGTGGGCGGTCACCGTACGTAGCTGCTTGGTCTCGCGCTCGGCGTCGGCACGCAGCGTGTCGGCCTCCCGGCGAGCCTGGACCCGGACCTCGGCGGCCTCCCGCTCGGCGGCGGTACGGAGGTTGCCGGCCTCCCGCTCGGCGGTGGCCTTCATCGCCGCCGCCTCGGCCCGCGCCTTGTCGGTGATCTCCCGCGCCTCCAGGCGGGCGGCGGAGAGGATCCCCTCCGACTCGCGCTTGGCCTCGTTGCGGTGGTCGTTGGCCTGCTCCTCGGCGAGCCGGAGGATCTGCTCGACCCGGGTGCCGAGGCCGGACAGCGTGGGGCGGCTGTTCTCCTCAAGCTGCTTGCTGGTGTCGGTGAGCTTCTGCTCCAAGGCGGTGAGCCGCTGCTCGGACTGGCGGAGCCGGCGCTGGGCGTCGTTGAGCGCCTGCTCGGCGTCGGCGCGGTCCTTGTTGGCCTGGCTCAGCGCGGCGTTCAGCCGGCCGATGAAGTCATCGACCTGACCGGTGTTGTATCCGCGCAGGCCAACCGTGAAATCTGGCTGCGAGTTCGCGTTATCGAAGAACGCGAGAGGGGAGGACTGCTGCTGGGGCATTGGGACATACTGGCAGACCCCCCGGGGTGCTTCGCAAGAGCGGGCCGCCCTTTGCCGTCCTCTTTACATGGTCAACTCGTAGGGTCACCGGAACCCCGCGCCGACGGGCGATCTTGCCAGTTCGGGGAGGAGCCCGACGGTACGCAGCGTGACGTGAAAATGGCATCGAAGCCATCCGCCCACTGCTTTTCTTTCCGGGCGCTGCGCCCCGCGCGAATGGTCGCCGCTCCGGGACGGGGAAAACCATTGCGCGTTCACCGAAAGGCCATCGACGGCTCGTCCGTCAGGCCAGGGCGGGCACCCCCACTCGATCACCTCACGCCCGTCGATGAATACGGCGACGGGTCGGGGTGGTGGCCACTCGATCCGGGATTGAGTGGCTTGAGTGGGGTGTGAGGCCACTCGATCCCGGATCGAGCGCGATCTTGCCTGCGTCGGCTTGGGTGGCCCGCCCTTCTGTCTGGGCGGCCTGCCTGTCGGAGTGGAACTGACCCCGCCCGCTGGCCCGGGCTGCGGATGTCGGCGGGTCGCTCGGTGTCGGCGGGCTGGACCCACGGGGATGGGGTCAAGCGGTGGGGGAGTGGGGGGCGGGTTCGACGAGTTCGACCAGGACGCCGCCGGCGTCCTTGGGGTGGATGAAGTTGATCCGCGAGCCCGCGGTGCCTCGCCGGGGGGTGTCGTACAGCAGGCGCAGGCCACGGTCGCGTAGCGCCGCACAGGCCGCGTCGACGTCCGTCACGGTGTACGCCACCTGCTGCACGCCCGGACCGTTGCGGTCGAGGAACTTCGCGATGGTCGACTCCGGGGTCAGCGGGGCGAGCAGTTGCAGGCAGCCACCCTCCGTGGTCGGCCCGACCGCCAGCATCGCCTCCCGTACGCCCTGCTCGGTGTTCGTCTCGGTGTGTACGCATCGCATGCCGAACGTCCGGGTGTAGAAGTCGATCGCGGCGTCGAGGTCAGCCACGGCGATCCCGACATGGTCGATGCGTCGTAGGCCGATGTCTGTGACATAGTCGGCAGCGGGCTCGACGGGGGAGTTCTCAGGCATGACGCTAGTCTGACCGAACAATCGTTAAGGCGTACGGTCGGCACCCCCCTCGGAGGCAGGTATGGCTTCGGTGATCGTCAGCGGCGCGCGGACCCCGATGGGGCGCCTGCTGGGCAACCTCAAGGACCTACCGGCGACGAAGTTGGGTGGCATCGCCATCTCGGCGGCCCTGGAGCGGGCCGGAGTCGCGCCCGACCAGGTGCAGTACGTGATCATGGGTCAGGTGCTCCAGGCCGGTGCCGGGCAGATGCCGGCCCGCCAGGCGGCCGTGGAGGCGGGCATCCCGATGGCCGTACCGGCGCTGAGTATCAACAAGGTCTGCCTCTCCGGCCTGGACGCGATCGCCCTGGCCGACCAGCTGATCCGGGCGGGCGAGTTCGACGTCGTGGTGGCCGGCGGCATGGAGTCGATGACCAACGCCCCGCACCTGCTGCTCGGCCAGCGCGGTGGTTACAAGTACGGCGACGTGACGCTCAAGGACCACATGGCGCTCGACGGGCTGACCGACGCCTGGGACTGCTGCGCCATGGGGGAGTCCACCGAGCGGCACGGCAGCACGCGCGGCATCACCCGGCAGGAGCAGGACGAGTTCGCCGCGGCCAGCCACCAGCGCGCCGCCGCCGCCCAGAAGAACGGTCACTTCGCCGACGAGATCACTCCGGTGGTCATCCCGCAGCGCAAGGGTGACCCGCTGGTGATCAGCGAGGACGAGGGCATCCGCCCGGACACCACCGCCGAGTCCCTGGCGAAGCTGCGCCCGGCGTTCGCGAAGGACGGCACCATCACCGCGGGCAGCTCGTCGCCGATCTCCGACGGTGCCGCCGCGGTGGTCGTGATGAGCAAGGCGAAGGCCAAGGAGCTGGGCCTGACCTGGCTGGCGGAGATCGGGGCGCACGGCAACGTCGCCGGCCCCGACAATTCGCTGCACTCGCAGCCGTCCAACGCGATCCAGCACGCCCTGCGCAAGGGCGGGCTGACCGTTTCCGATCTCGACCTGATCGAGATCAACGAGGCGTTCGCGCAGGTCGGCATCCAGTCCATCCGTGACCTCGGGGTCAGCGCGGACAAGGTCAACGTCAACGGCGGCGCGATCGCGCTGGGCCACCCGATCGGCATGTCCGGCGCCCGCCTGGTGCTCACCCTCGCGCTGGAGCTCAAGCGGCGCGGCGGCGGTACCGGCGCGGCAGCGCTCTGCGGTGGTGGCGGCCAGGGCGACGCGTTGATCATCCACGTCCCCGCCCCCGCCGAGGCTCCGTGAGCGCGAGGAGTGAGCCGGTTTTGCGAGCCCCGCAGTCGCGAACCGAGGTGGTGGTGTGAGTAGCGAGTCGAAGGGCGGGGCGGCGGCTGCGGTCAGCGGGTCGGTGCGCCGTAGTCGGGACGTACCGATGCTTGTTGATCGGGCTCGGGCGGGTGACCATCGCGCGGTGGCCCGGTTGATCACGCTTGTCGAGTCGGGCGACGAGACGCTGCCGGCGATCGCGGCGGCGCTTGCGCCGTACGCCGGTCAGGCCCAGGTCGTGGGCCTGACCGGTTCGCCGGGGGTGGGCAAGTCGACCACCACCAACGAGTTGGTACGCGCCCTGCGGGCCCGGGGTCGCCGGGTCGGGGTGCTCGCCATCGACCCGTCCAGCCCGTTCACCGGTGGGGCGATTCTCGGCGACCGGGTACGGATGCAGGATCACGCCACCGACCCGGGGGTCTACATCCGCTCGATGTCCAGCCGTGGACATCTCGGCGGCCTGTCGGCGGCGACACCCCAGGCGGTACGCGTGCTGGAGGGTGCCGGCTGCGACGTGGTGCTGGTGGAGACCGTCGGGGTCGGGCAGGCCGAGGTCGAGGTGGCCTCGCTGGCCGACACCACGTTGGTGCTGCTCGCGCCGGGGATGGGTGACGCGATCCAGGCGGTGAAGGCCGGCATCCTGGAGATCGCTGACGTCTTCGTGGTCAACAAGGCCGATCGGGACGGTGCCGACGCCACGGTCCGCGACATCCAGGGCATGATCGCTCTCGGTGAGCGCGGGCCGGGCGAGTGGCGCCCGCAGGTGGTACGTGCGGTGGCCGTCCGTGGCGAGGGCGTCGACGACATCGCCGCGGCGATCGACAAGCACCGGGGCTGGCTGGTCGAGCACGACGAGCTGCGCCGTCGCCGGGAGGCGCGGGCCGCCGCCGAGATCGAGGCCATCGCGCTGGGCGTGCTCCGCGCCCGGATCGGCTCCCTGCGTGACGGTACGCAACTGCCGGCGCTGGCCGCCGAGGTGGCCGCCGGCGCCACCGACCCCTACGCCGCCGCCAACACCCTCCTCACCCAACTCACCCGCTAGCCCCCCACCCCACCCCTTTTTCGCCGTCGATCATGCACTTGCTGTCTCGGCATAAGGCTTAAAGGGGACTTTTCGGCGACCAGAAGTGCAAGATCGCGGGGGGAGGTGGGGTGGTGAGGTGTCCACTGCGGAGGGAGGGGGGCGGTTAGGCTCGCAGGGGCTCGCGGTGGGCGGGTGGTGGATGCGTGCGGGGAGTGAGCGTGGATCACGAGATGACGCAGGAGATGCCGATGACGCCGGATGCGGTGGCGGGTGGTCGTACGGACATCTCGGACGAGGTGGTGGAGAAGATCGCGGTGGCCGCGGCGAAGGCGGTGCCGGGTGTGGTCGAGTTGGGCGGGGACGTCGCCCGGTTCTTCAACGCGGTGCTCGACCGGGTGGGGCTCGACCAGGTGGGTGACGCCCGCCGGGGCTGCTCGGCCCACGTCACCAATGGTGCGGCCGTGGTCAACCTGGTCATCGTGACCGACGCGGGGCATCCGGTGCCCGAGGTGACCACCGCGGTGCGGGTCGGGGTCACCCAGGCGATCGAGGCGTACGGGCTGCGGGTCGACGAGATCAACATCCGGGTGGACGACGTGGCCATCGGGGGTCCGGCGAGCTGAGGGCACAGTTACCGTCCGGTACGAACTTCCTTATCGATCGTTCAGGAAGAGTTCTACACTCGACGTGCAGTCTTCAAGGACTCGAGGAGGAGCCCGGAGATGAACGCCGACGAGATCGCTGCCGGACGGGCCCGCTGGCAGGCCCGCTACGACGCCGCGCGCAAGCGGGACGCGGACTTCACCACGCTCTCCGGGATCCCCGTCGAGCCGGTCTACGGTCCGCCGGAGGGTGTCGCGTACCCGGGGTTCGACCGGATCGGCTGGCCGGGCGAGTTCCCGTACACCCGGGGGTTGTATCCGACCGGCTATCGGGGACGGACCTGGACCATCCGGCAGTTCGCCGGGTTCGGTAACGCCCGGCAGACCAACGAGCGCTACAAGATGATCCTCGGCGCCGGTGGCGGTGGTCTGTCGGTCGCCTTCGACATGCCCACCCTGATGGGCCGCGACTCCGACGACCCGCAGTCGCTCGGCGAGGTCGGTCACTGCGGGGTGGCGGTGGACAGCGCCACCGACATGGAGGTGCTCTTCGACGGCATCGACCTGGCCGCGGTCACCACCAGCATGACGATCTCCGGGCCGGCGGTGCCGGTGTTCTGCATGTACCTGGTCGCCGCCGAGCGGCAGGGCGCGGATCTGTCCACACTCGACGGTACGTTGCAGACCGACATCTTCAAGGAGTACATCGCGCAGAAGGAGTGGCTGTTCGACCCCGAGCCGCACCTGCGCCTGATCGGTGACCTGATGGAGTACTGCGCGACCGAGATCCCGCGCTACAAGCCGCTGTCGGTCTCCGGCTACCACATCCGCGAGGCCGGCTCGACCGCCGCGCAGGAGCTGGCGTACACCCTCGCCGACGGCTTCGGCTACGTCGAACTGGGCCTCTCGCGCGGGCTGGATGTCAACGTCTTCGCCCCCGGGCTGAGCTTCTTCTTCGACTCGCACGTCGACTTCTTCGAGGAGATCGCCAAGTTCCGCGCGGCCCGCCGGATCTGGGCCCGCTGGCTGCGCGACGTGTACGGCGCGACCAGCGAGAAGGCCCTCTGGCTGCGATTCCACACGCAGACCGCCGGGGTGTCGCTGACCGCCCAACAACCGGTCAACAACGTGGTACGCACCGCCGTGGAAGCCCTCGCCGCGGTGCTCGGCGGCACCAACTCGCTGCACACCAACGCGCTGGACGAGACGCTCGCCCTGCCCACCGACGAATCCGCCGAGATCGCCCTGCGTACCCAGCAGGTGCTGATGGAGGAGACCGGCGTGACGAACGTGGCCGACCCGCTCGGCGGATCGTGGTACGTCGAGGCGCTCACCGACCGGATCGAGGCCGAGGCGGAGGAGATCTTCGCCCGGATCAAGCAGCTCGGCGGCGAGGGTCCGCACGCCATCGGCCCGATGACCTCCGGCATCCTGCGTGGCATCGAGGACGGCTGGTTCACCGGGCACATCGCCGAGTCGGCGTTCGTCTACCAGCAGGCGCTGGAGAAGGGCGACAAGAAGATCGTCGGCGTCAACTGTCACACCGGCACGATCGCCAAGGACCTGGAGATCCTGCGCATCTCGCACGAGGTGGAGGTGGAGCAGCGCCGGGCGCTGGCCGAACGCAAGACCGGCCGGGACGACGCGGCGGTGCGCGCGGCGGTGGAGAAGATGGTGGCGGTGAGTCGTACCGGGGAGAACATGATCCCCGCGATGCTCGACGCCGTACGCGCCGAAGCCACGCTGGGCGAGATCTGTGACGCGCTGCGGGCGGAATGGGGCGTTTACCGCGAGCCTGCCCGGTTCTGACCCGGGCTCGAAAAGAGCGGCTGGGCAGGGGTGACAGTGGCAACTGTCTCCGGCCACGGTTGATCTGAGTTCCGCGCCTCGCGTGCGAGACTAGGTAACCATGAGCGACCCACGGATCACCTCGTCGATCTTTACCCGCGGCGCGGTCGACCTCAGCGCGCTGCGCACCCCCGCCCCCAGTCCCGCCCCGGCCCAGGCCGGTCCCCCCGCCACCGCACCCGGCGGTTCCGTCGGTGGGGCCGCCGTCATCGACGTGACCGAGGCGAACATCCAGTCCGCAGTGCTCGAACGTTCGCTCACCACACCCGTCGTGGTCTTCTTCGGGGCCGCCGGCTATCCGGAGAGCGACCAGTTCGCGCCGGTGCTGGAGCGGCTGGCCGCCGAGGGAGGCGGCACGTGGCTCCTGGCCCGGGTCGACGTGCAGCAGCAGCCCCGGCTCGCGCAGATGTTCCAACTCCAGGCGCTGCCGACCACGTACGCGATCGTCGGTGGCCGGCCGGTCGACGCCTTCCCGGGCGTCGTGCCCGAGCCGCAGCTGCGCCAGTGGCTCCAGGCGGTCCTGAAGGCCGGCGGCGTCTCGGTGACCGAGCCGGAGGACCCCCGACTCGACGCGGCCGACGACGCCCTGATGGACGGCGACCTGGACGCCGCCGAGCAGGCGTACCGCAAGATCCTGGCCGAGACCCCGAACGACGCTGCGGCGGAGGCGGGCCTGGCCCAGGTCGGTCTCGCCCGCCGGGTCTCCGGCGCCGACCCGCAGACCGCGCTGGCCGCCGCCGCGTCCAACCCCGACGATGTCGACGCCCAACTGCTGGCCGCCGACATCGAGGTGCTCAGCGGCCAGGCCGAGCAGGCGTACCAGCGCCTCGTCGGGCTGGTCCGGCGCACCGCCGGTGAAGATCGGGAAAAGGTACGCCAGCACCTCGTCGGCCTGTTCACCATCGCCGGCCCGGAAGACCCGACGGTCGCCTCGGCCCGTCGCGCCCTGGCCAGCGCCCTCTTCTGATCCTCCAGCCACCGCCAGCGCGGGCCGGCGTACCGCCGGCCCGCCCCGACACCCACAGGACGGGAGCCCAGGTGAGCGCGAGGAGTGAGCTTGCGAGCCCCGCAGTCGCGAGCGGGAGGTGGGTTCGGTGAGCGCGAGGAGTGAGCTTGCGAGCCCCGCAGTCGCGAACGACAGCGGCCCATGATGCGCCGGATCGCCGTCCTCGATGCGCCGAGCAACCTCGGCCTGCGCCCACCCACGCTCACCTCGGTCCCGGGCTGCGGCAAGGCCCCCGGCGCGCTACGTGACCAGGGTCTGCTGCCCCGGCTACGGGCCCGCGACGCCGGCTGCCTGACCTCGCCGCGCTACGACGCCGGTGACTGGCGACCGGGCGACGGGGTGTGCCACGCGCGAGAGATCGCCGACTATTCGGCGGCGCTGGCCGACCGGGTCGGCGCGATCATCGACCGGGGCGAGTTCCCACTGGTCCTCGGCGGCGACTGTTCGATCCTGCTCGGTTCGGCGCTGGCCATGCACCGCCTCGGCGAGGAGGTCGGCGGCCGGATCGGCCTGATTTACGTGGACGGCCACTCAGACTTCCGGCACCCCGGCAACGCCTCCTACGTCGGGGCGGCAGCCGGTGAGAGCCTCGCCCTGGTCACCGGGCGGGGGCAGGCCGACCTGGCGGCCATCGAAGGGCGACGCCCCTATTTTCGCGACATCGACGTGGTGGTGCTCGGCATCCGGGCCCAGGACGAGTACCGACTCGACCTGCAGGCCGCCGGGATCGTCACCCGTCCGGTGCCGGCGCTGCGCGCCGAGGGGGCGGCGCGGACCGCCCAGTGGGCGCACGAGCAACTGGCCGACTGCGCCGGCTACTGGGTGCACGTCGACGTGGACGTACTCGACCCGGCCGTGATGCCGGCGGTCGACGCCCCCGACGCGGGCGGCATCGCCTTCGCCGAGTTGGAGATCCTGCTCGCCGGTCTGGTGGACACCCCGCACTGCCTCGGCGTCGAGCTGACCGTCTTCGACCCCGACTATGACCGGGACGGCGCGTACGCCGCCGAGATCGTCAACACCGTGGTGGCGGGACTGCGCCCGGTCACCGCGCCCGCGCCGCCGCTGACCCGGCCAGGCAGCGACCGGGCGGCACCCGCTCCCCGTCGGACCACCGAGCGCGCGTCGGGCCGTGCTGACCGTGCGGACCTGAGCGCCGTCCCGGACCAGGCTGCTGGTGGCGACCTGAGCACTCGCCCGGACCAGGCCGCTCGTCGGGACCTGGGCGATCGCGCGGATCTGGCCGCTCGCCTGCACCAGGACGCCCACGCGGGCCAGGGTGCTCGTGGGGACCAGGCCGCTCGTGAGGATCTGGTCGAACACGCGGATCTGGACGACCGTGCGGATCTGGGTGATCGCGGGGATCTGGTCGCCCTTGGTGGCCTGGATGGGCGCGCCCATCTCGCCGACGGTGCGGATCTGGCCGACGGTGGAGACCTGGGTGACCGTGCGGACCAGGCCGTAGGTGCGGTGGGCGCTGTCGCTGTGCCGGATCCACGCGACACCGACTTCTCCGCCGGCCCGGGGTCCCTGCGTTGGCCGGCGGCGGACGAGGGGTCGGCCGGCCCGGGGTCCTTGCGCCGGTCAGCGGTGGACGACCAGGCCGGGCCGCGTGTGGACGGCCTGCGCCCGGTGGCCGCCGAACCGACTGATGATCCGCGCGTGGCCGGTGGTCTGCGCCTGGTGCCCGCCGATCCGATAGGTGATCTGCGTGCGGCCGGTGGTCTACGCCCGGTCGTCGCTGAGCCGCCTGCCGCCCTCGCCAGCCCGACCGACCCGGATGCCCCGGCCGACGGACCCGCCTGACCCGGTCCCCGGCCGAGCCGGATGAGGTCGGTGGCGGGGTCGGTCGGGGCGGTGATCCCGATGATCGACACCGTTACGGCGGAATGGCGGTGATCTGGGTGCTTTGATCACGCCATTCCGGCGAAACGGAGTCGATCATGGAAGCCCGCGCGGAAGGCGGGGATGGGGGTCAGGGGAGGGCGCGTAGGAAGCGTTCGGCGATGGGGGCGGCGGTGCCGCTGCCGGAGCCGCCCTTCTCGACGAAGACGGCGAAGGCGATGTCGCCCTGCCAGCCGACGAACCAGGCGTGCGTGTTCTTCGGGTTGTTGTCGTACTCGGCGGTGCCGGTCTTGCCGTGCACCGGCTCGCCCGGTACGTCCTTCAGAGCCGTGCCGGTGCCGTCGGTGATCACTGCCCGCATCATCTCGCGGACGGCCGTGACCGCCTCGGGCTTCAACTCCGGGCCGGGCTCACCAGCCGGCTCCGGTGCCGGGTCGAGGACCAGCTTCGGTGCAGTGAAGGCACCCTTGGCCACCGCCGCGGTCGCCGCCGCCATGGCCAGCGGGCTGACCACCGTGGTGCCCTGCCCGATCGCGGCGGCGGCCTGCTCGGTGGCACCACCGCCGGCGGACACCTTTCCGGTGAACGCGTCGAGGCCCACCTGCCACTGACCTTCCAGGCCGAGGCTCCGGCCGGTGGCGGCGAGCCCGTCGGCGCCGAGTTGCGGGGCCAGGGCGGCGAAGGCGGTGTTGCAGGACTTGGCGAAGTTGGTGCGGAACGGCACCTCGCCGAGCTCGAAGTTGTTGGAGTTCTTGAACGAGCGGCCGTCGACGACGAGGGTCTTCGGGCAGTCCACGTCGGTGTCCGGGGTGACCGCGTCGCGTTCCACCAGGCCGAGCGCGCTGACCATCTTGAACGTGGAGCCCGGCGGCACCTGCGCGGTGAAGGCCAGGTTCTCCCCGGCGGCGCCGGGGCCGTTGGCGGCGGCGAGGACCGCGCCGTCGCTGATGCGTACGGCGACCAGGGCGGAGCGGCGTCGCTCGGCTCGTAGCGCCTGGTCGGCCGCCTTCTGGGTGGCGACGTCGAGGGTCGTCTTGACGGGCTTGCCGGGCTGCGGCTCGCGCTCGAACACATCGGTGCCGGTGGACTCCAGCGTCCCGTCCTGCTTCGGCCGCTTGATGGTCACAGTGAGCCCGGGTGCGCCGCGGAGGTGTTCGTCCCAGCGGCCCTGCAATCCGCCGTGGCCGACCAGGTCGCCGGGGGCGTACCGGTCGGGGTGCTTGGCCAGGTCCTCGGCGTGCGCGGGGTCGACGGTGCCGAGCACCGCCCGGGCGAACTCCCGGGTCGGCGCGAGGTCGAGCTTGTCGCTCTGGAACTTCGTCCCGGGCAGGTCGTAGATCCGCGACCGGATCTGCCGGTACGCCTCGTCGCGCAGGGTGACCACCTCGACGAACGCGTCCGGTTTCGCCTCGTCCAGGCGTTTGGGCAGATCCGACAGGTCCACGGGTGGGGTGATCGCCGGGCGGATCGCGCGGAAGGCGGCGTCCAGCTCGCGGGTCATGGCCTTGACGTCGGTGACCTCGCTGGGTTGCAGCCCGACCCGGACCACGTCGCGCGGGGCCACGATCGGCTCGCCGGCGGCGTCGAGCACGGTGGCCCGGGGGGCCCGGACCCGTTGCAGTCCCAGCCGGTCACCCCGGGTGAGCTTCTCCTGGACGATCTGCGGCTCCCAGATCACCTGCCACTGGTCGTCGCGGCCCTGGGTGAGTCGCACCGGACGGTCGTACGCCCAGCTCGTCTCGTCCGGCAGGGTCCACTCCAACCGCACCGTCGCGGTGGCGGTGCTCTGGACCACCGTCGGGTCGCCCTGCCGGGTCAGGGTGAGCGGGGCGTCGACCAACTCGCCGGAGAGCTCGCGGATCTCCTGGGCGACGGTGGCGGCGGGCACCTTCGCCCCGGTCGGGTCGACGAAGCCGATCGTGTTCAGCTCGCCGGTACGCCACCCCTTGAGGAAGGCGTCGACGGTGCGTTCCGGGCCGTCCTCGCCGGAACAGGCGACCAGGCCTGCCGAGGCGACGAGACCGGCGACCACGGCGGCGAGACGTGACCAATTGTGGCGATGTCGGTGCGAGCGGTGCATCAGCGCTGGTTCCTCCTGGTCAGGCTGCCCTGCACGGTAGTACGTCCGGGCCGCCCGCACTGACCCGGTCGGCCGGGGTTCGGCGAAAAGACAGGCCGGTGACGATGTGATGAACAACATCAGCCGGGGTACTCCTGACCCGGCCGAACCTCGTACCGCAACGGGTGAAAGGACGACCGTCCGAGATCCGGAAGGCCGGTCATAGGTCCGCCGACGGATGAACCGGTCGGTCGGCCTAGGCTTGGCGGAAGAGTGACCCACAACGCGGTGGGTCGAGGGGAGTGGCACCGATGGACCGGCGTCCGGCGATCAAACCGGGACCCGACCTCCGGCAGGCTGACACCAGCCGGGACGACAGCTTCGACACGGTAACCGACGGAGACGGCTACGGCCGGCTCGATTCAGGAGCGACCGGCATGACCGGTTCGAGCATCGACACCCTCTACGATCTGGGTCTGCCGCCAGAGGCGTTGGCAGGCGACGTGGAGGACAACGAGCTCGACGAGCCGGTACCCAACGCCGAGCGACTGGTGGCGCAGGCGGTCGCACTGGCCGGCGACGACCATGACGCGGCGACCCTGGTGGGGCGTTTCTGGCGGTTCGCGCCGGACGAGGAGCTGATCGGCTTCACCGCCGAGGAGATGCTCGAAGCCGCCCGGGACCACCGGGAGTTGGCCGAGCAGCGGGTACCGGGCGAGTTGAAGCTGCGGATCCATTCACCCGACGCGGAGCAGCATCACAGCGTCATCGAGATCGTCACCGACGACATGCCGTTCCTGGTCGACTCGGTGACCGCGCTGCTCAACAGCCATCACCTGGACGTGCACCTGCTGGTGCACCCGCTGGTGGTGGTGCGCCGGGAGCCGCTGGGCCGGCTGATCGAGGTGGCCGCCGACGTGGAACCGGACGACGCGATCGCCGGTGACCTGGTCGAGAGCTGGATGCACATCGAGATCGACCCGGTCCGCGACCCGGCGGAACGGGACAAGCTGCGCCGCGAGTTGCAGCGGGTGCTGACCGATGTGCGGGAGGCCGTCGAGGACTGGCCGAAGATGCGCCAGCAGGCCCTCTCCCTCGCCGACGACCTGGCCGCCGCGCGGACCAGCGACAACCGGCCACCGGTGCCGGAGAAGGACATCACCGACTCGGTGGAGTTGCTGCGCTGGCTGGCGCACGACCACTTCACCTTCCTGGGTTACCGGGAGTACCGGCTCGTGTCGGACTCGGACAAGGGCGGGCCGGCTCTGGAGGCGGTGCTCGGCACCGGGCTGGGCATCCTGCGACAGGATTCGCCGGAGGCGCGGGCGCTGTCGTCGATGACCCCGGAGGCGCACGAGAAGGTCGCCGAGAAACGCCTGCTGATCATCACGAAGGCGAATTCGCGGGCCACGGTGCACCGCTCGGCGTACCTGGACTACATCGGTTTCAAGGTCTTCGACGACAACGGCGAGGTGGTGGGCGAGCGGCGGTTCCTGGGCCTGTTCTCCACCGCCGCGTACCGGACCAGCGTGCAGGAGCTGCCGGTGGTCCGCCGGAAGGTCGCCGAGGTGCTGGACCGCTCCGGCCTGAGCCAGCGCAGCCACTCCGGCAAGGACCTGCTCCAGATCCTGGAGACGTACCCGCGCGACGAGCTGTTCCAGATCAAGACCGACGACCTGTACCACGCGGTGATCGGCGTGCTGCGGATGGCCGGTCGCCGGCAGCTGCGGGTGTTCCTGCGCCGGGACGCGTACGGGCGGTTCATCTCCTGCCTGATCTACCTGCCCCGGGACCGGTTCACCACGCAGAACCGGCTGCGCATGCAGGACATCCTGCTGCGCGAGCTCAACGGTGTCGGGGTGGACTACACCACCCGGGTCACCGAGTCGATGCTGGCTCGGGTGCACTTCATCGTGCGTACCGACCCGGGCAACCCGCCCGGGGAGATCGACGCCGACCTGCTCGCCGAGGAGTTGGCCGACGCCACCCGGCTGTGGGACGACGACTACCGGCTGGTGCTGGAGCGCAAGCTCGGTGACGAGCAGGCCAAGCAGTTGTTCGCCAGGTACGCCGACGCGTTCCCGGAGGGCTACAAGGACGGGCACACGCCGTACGAGGCAATGAAGGATCTGGCGAAGCTGGAGCTGCTGGAGGAGCCCGGCCAACTGGAGATGCACCTGTTCCGCAAGCAGCCGTTGCCGCGCGCGGTCGCCCGGGGAGCGGACGTCGACGAGTCGATGGACGTCCGGTTCAAGGTCTACCGGTACGGCGAGCCGATGATGCTCTCGGCGGTGTTGCCGGTGCTGCACTCGCTCGGCGTACGGGTGGTCGACGAGCACCCGTACGAGGTGGAACGCGTCGACGGGCGGATCTGGCTGTACGACTTCGGGCTGTGCCTGCCCGAGGGCCACCAGGACCTGGCCGAGGTACGCCCGCACGTGGAGAACGCCTTCGCGGCGGCGTGGCGGGGCGAGGCCGAGGTGGACGGCTTCAACGAGCTGGTGCTGCGCGCCGGGCTCACCTGGCGGCAGGTCGTGGTGCTGCGCGCGTACGCGAAGTACCTGCGGCAGACCGGCACCGTCTTCTCCCAGGACTACATGGAGTCGACGTTCATCGCGTACCCGCACCTGGCTCGGCTGCTGGTGCAGCTGTTCGAGACGCGGTTCGAGCCGGGCCCGCTCACCACCGAGCAGCGTGAGCAGCGCAGCGCGGAGCTGGTCGCCGAGCTGGGCACCGCCCTGGACGACGTGGCCAGCCTCGACCAGGACCGGATCCTGCGGGCCTACCTGACGCTGATCCAGGCCACCCTGCGGACCAGCTTCTACCAGAAGCCGGGCAGCGGGCGCCCGAAGGCGTACGTGGCGTTCAAGCTGGACCCGCAGGCGATCCCGGACCTGCCCGCGCCTCGGCCGAAGTTCGAGGTCTTCGTGTACTCGCCGCGCTTCGAGGGCGTGCACCTGCGGTACGGCCCGGTGGCCCGTGGTGGTCTGCGCTGGTCGGACCGGCGGGAGGACTTCCGCACCGAGGTGCTCGGCCTGGTCAAGGCGCAGATGGTGAAGAACGCCGTGATCGTGCCGGTGGGTGCCAAGGGCGGCTTCGTGCTCAAGCAGAAGCCGGGCGACCGCGACGAGGCGGTGGCCTGTTACAAGGAGTTCGTCGGCGCGCTGCTCGACGTCACCGACAACATCGTGGCCGGTGAGATCGTGCCGCCGGAGGACGTGGTCCGGCACGACGGCGACGACCCGTACATGGTGGTGGCGGCCGACAAGGGCACGGCGACCTTCTCCGACATCGCCAACGAGGTCTCCGTCGCGCACAAGTTCTGGCTGGGTGACGCCTTCGCCTCGGGTGGCTCGGCCGGGTACGACCACAAGAAGATGGGCATCACCGCCCGGGGCGCCTGGGAGTCGGTCAAGCGGCACTTCCGCGAGATGGGCCACGACACCCAGAGCCAGGACTTCACCGTGGTCGGTGTCGGCGACATGTCCGGTGACGTGTTCGGCAACGGCATGCTGCTGTCGGAGCACATCCGGCTGGTGGCCGCCTTCGACCACCGGCACATCTTCCTGGACCCGGATCCGGACGCTTCGTCGTCGTACGTCGAGCGCAGGCGGCTGTTCGAGCTGTCCCGTTCGACCTGGGAGGACTACAACGCCGAGCTGATCTCGGCCGGCGGTGGGGTCTACTCGCGTACGGCGAAGTCGGTGCCGATCTCGCCGCAGGTGCGCGCGGTGCTCGGGCTGGACGACGACGTCGAGCAGATGAGCCCGCAGGAGCTGATGAAGGCGATCCTCACTGCACCGGTGGATCTGTTCTGGAACGGCGGCATCGGCACCTACGTCAAGGCGTCCACGCAGAGCAACGCGGAGGTGGGCGACAAGTCCAACGACGCCATCCGGGTCAACGGCAAGGACCTGCGCTGCCGGGTGGTCGGCGAAGGCGGCAACCTGGGCTTCACCCAGCACGGCCGGATCGAGTACGCCCAGACGGGCGGTCGGATCTACACCGACTTCATCGACAACGCGGCCGGGGTGGACTGCTCCGACCACGAGGTGAACATCAAGATCCTGCTGAACACCGCGGTCGCCGACGGCGAACTGACCGTCCCCGAGCGGGACGAGCTGCTCGCCGCGATGACCGACGAGGTCGGCCAGCTGGTGTTGCGGGACAACTACGACCAGGCCCGGGCGATCAACAACTCGCAGGCGCAGGCCGCCTCGCTGTTGCCGGTGCACCGCCGGATGATCACCGAGCTGGAGCGGTCCGGCACGTTGAACCGGGCCCTGGAGGCGCTGCCGTCGGACGAGGAACTGGCGGTACGCACCGAGTCGGGGTTGACCGCTCCGGAGTTCGCGGTGCTGCTCGCGTACGTGAAGATCGCCTTGGAGAAGGAGACCCTCACCGACGGGTTGGCCGACGAGGAGTGGACCAACGAGGTGTTGGTCAACTACTTCCCGACGCCGATGCGTGAGCGGTTCGCCGAGCGGATGGGCCGGCACCGGCTGCGCCGCGACATCGTGACCACCGTGCTGGTCAACGAGGCGGTCAACCGGGGTGGCATCTCGTTCATCTTCCGGGTGGTCGAGGAGACCGCGGCCCCGGCCGCGGACGTGATCCGGGCGTACGTGGTGGTCCGTGAGGTCTTCGGGCTGCGTGCGCTCTGGGACGCGGTCGAGGCGCTGGACAACAAGGTCGACCCGGAGTTGCAGACCGACGTCTACCTGGACACCCGACGGCTGCTCGACCGGGCGGTGCGGTGGTTGGTGACCAACCGCCGGTCGCCGATCGACGTACGCGCCGAGATCGATCGGCTGCGGGGCGGCGTGGCCCGGTTGCTGCCGCAGCTGGAGACGCTGTTCTACGGCACCGAGCGGGAGGCGATCGCGGCGCACATCGACGCGATGACCGAGCGTGGCCTGCCGCGTGAGCTGGCCGAGCAGAGCACCCGTCTGATGTACAGCTTCGGTCTGCTCGACGTGGTGGAGACCGCGGCCGCCTCCGGGCGCGACGTGGGCGAGGTGGCCTCGGTCTACTTCGTGCTCTCCGACCGGTTCCGGGTCGATTCGCTGTTGTCGAAGATCTCGTTGCTGCCCCGCGAGGACCGGTGGCAGACGTTGGCCCGGATGGCGCTGCGCTACGACCTGTACGCCGCGTTGGCCGCGCTGACCGGCGAGGTGCTCGACTCCACTCCGGCCGACCTGCCGCCGTTGGAGCGGGTGCAGCAGTGGGAGCAGTCGAACGCGACCTCGATCCATCGGGCGGAGCGGGCGATGGGCGAGTTCGACGAGTCCCGGGCCGACCTGGCGGCCCTGTCGGTCCTGCTGCGGCAGATCCGGACGCTCGTCCGTACCTCGGCTGCCACCTGATCCGATCGCGACGGACGAACCGTGGCCCGGCGGGAGAACCGCCGGGCCACGGGCCGTTTCGGGGGTGGGTGGGTCGGTCAGGGAGTGGGTCGGTCAGGGGGTCAGGGAGGCGAAGACGATCACGTTGTCGGGGTAGTCGCCGGTGACCTCGTCGAACTGGCCGCCGCAGGTGATCACCCGTAGACCGGGCCGGTCGTTGGGGCCGTACACCTGCTCGGTGGGGAAGGCGTCCTTCGGGTGGGAGACGACCGAGTCCACCTGGAAGCTGGCGGGCCTGCCGTCCGCCCGGGCGACGGTGATGGTGTCGCCGGGTTGCAGCGCGCCGAGGGAGAAGAAGACGGCGGGTCCGATGGCGGCCGAGTCGACGTGGCCGACGATTACCGCGTTGCCCACCTCGCCGGGGCTCGGACCGGGTTCGTACCACCCGGCCAGCAGCGCCTGATCCAGCGGGGGAACCTGCACCGTGCCGTCGGGATTCGTGCCCAGCGACATGATCTCCGCCTGGACCCCGATGCGGGGAATGCTGATCGTGGTGGGCGCGGAGCGGGGCAACGCGGCCGCCACATGTTCGCTGCCGAGGTCGGCGTCGTCGAAGGGTGCGTCGGCCGGCGGGGTGGCTCCCGCCCGTGCCACCGGCTGGGGCGGGCGGACGGTCTCGGCACTCTTCAGCGAGGCGCCGATCAGCCCGGACCCCACCATCGCGAGCGCCACGACGACGGCGGCGCCGACGGCGCGCCACGGGTTACCGTGACGGCCGCCGGCCCGCCTCGTCGTCACGTCAGGCCGCGAACTCATCGGTCCGACGGCGACGCAACAGCACCAGGCCACCGAGGGCCGCCGCGCCGACCAGGCCCGCACCGGCGGTGGCCATGCTGCGGTCGGTGCCGGCGGTCAGGCCACCGTCACCACCGTCGACCCCACCGTGCGGCAGGACGACCAGCTCGCCCTCGCCGCAGGAACCCTCCAGCTTGTACGTGCCGGGCTTGGCGTCCTTGGCGATCCGGGCCTCGCCGTAGTAGACGAAGTCCTTCTCGTGCTCCCAGCCGTCACCCTTGCCGTGCTCGCCGCGGTCCTTCCAGTCCGACTCGGGCTTCTCGCCGTGCTTGTCGTCCTCGCGGCCCTTCCAGTCGCGTCCGCCCTCCGCGTCCTGGCCGTGCTCGTCGCTCTTCCAGTCGCGCTCTTCGTCGCTGGCCGCGCCCCCGCCGGCACCGGCCTGGGGAGCGTCCTCGCGGCCCTGCCACTCGCCGCCCTCCTCGCCGGACTTCCAGTCGCCGCCGCGGTCTTCGCCGTCCTGCCAGTCCTTGCCGTCCTGGTCGGGCTTCCAGTCGCCGCCGTCCTTGCCGTCCTTGCCGTCCTTGCCGTCCTGGCCGGGCTTCCAGTCGTCGCCGTCCTTGCCGCCCTGCCAGTCGCCGCTCTCGTCGCCGGGCTTCCAGTCGCCGCCGCTGTCCTTGCCGTCCTGCCAGTCCTTGCCCTCTTCGCCGCCGTGCCAGTCCTTGCCGTCCTTGTCGGACTTCCAGTCCTTGCCGTCCTTCTCGTGCTCGCGGCTCGGCCAGTCCTTGCCGTCCTTGCCGTGTTCGTAGGAGCCGTCCTCGCCGTTCCAGCCGCCGCCGTCCCACTTGCCGCCGTCGCGGGCCGGTTGGAGCTTGACCTTGCCGGTGACCTTCGACCAGACAAAGGCGTTCTCCTGCGGCTTTTCGCAGATCTCCACCAGCTTGATCTCTTCGCCGGGCTTTGCCGCGTGCGGCTTGGCGAAGACCTTGCCCTCGTTCTCGTGCGGCTGGCCGTCGGCGAACGCGACCCCAGGCGCGAACACCAGCAGGGAGGCGCCGCCGAGGGCAGCCCCCGCCACGACCTTCCCGAGCATCTTCTTAGCCATGACCTGTGTCACTCCATCCCTGATTTGTCCTGCGGCCGGTTGCAACCGGGCCAGAACCGACGTTAGACCGTTTCATGACTTATGCAGGGAAAGATTCGTGTTTTGGCATTAGTTCCGGTAGTGGGTCCACGCGGATGGTTGATCCCGGCGTGCCGGGCCGCCCCGAACTCGTCCCCGGTGTCCGGTCGACGAGCGGCGTTCGTGCACGCAGGGGAGGTGGGCCGGTTGTCCGCTAGGCTCCGGAAGTATCGAACCATTGCCATGGAAGCGCTCCCATGCAAGAATCGCTCCACGCGGTTCGGCGGAGCCACACCGCGCAGGCAGGGAGTCGAGGGCAACCGGTCACACCGGACGACCACCCGCTGAGGCGACCGGGTCAGCCCTCGGTTGCCGCACCACCACCAACGCCCGTCCGGGTCGGGCGCTTTCACAAGAATCCCGTTGGCACCGGCGGCCGTCCACGTAGGGCGCCCTGGGGCCACGTGCCGGGCCGTACGCGGATCCGGTCTCGCCCAAGGAGATCAGTGGCATGAATCTGTGGAGAAAACTGTCCGGCCCACGCCGGGCCGTCGCGCTGGCCGGCGCGAGCGCGCTGGTTGCGGGCGGTTTGGTGACGCTGCCGGTCTCGGCTGCGTACGCGGCGACGCAGTGCGACGTGGCCTACACGACGAATGACTGGCCGGGCGGATTCACCGCCAACATCACGATCAGGAACATCGGCGACCCGATCAACGGGTGGACGCTGGGCTTCACCTTCCCGGACGCCAACCAGCGGGTGCAGAACGGCTGGTCGGCCCGGTGGTCCCAGTCGGGCCGCAACGTGACCGCCCAGAACGAGTCCTACAACGGGAACCTGGCGACCGGCGGCACCGCCTCCATCGGCTTCAACGGTGCGTGGAGCGGCAGCAACCCGCGTCCGACCTCGTTCACGATCAACGGTGTGGCCTGTAACGGCGGCAACCCGCCGCCGACGAGCCCGCCGCCCACCAGCCCGCCGCCCACCAGCCCGCCGCCGACGAGCCCGCCCCCCACCAGCCCGCCCCCCACGAGCCCGCCGCCCACCAGCCCGCCGCCTGGTAACCGAGTGGACAACCCGTACCTGAACGCCCGGGGCTACGTGAACCCGGAGTGGAAGGCCAAGGCCGAGTCGGTTCCCGGTGGCAACCGGATCTCGAACACTCCGACGGGTGTGTGGCTGGACCGGATCGCGGCGATCGAGGGCACCGAGGACAGCCAGTCCAACGGCCCGATGGGTCTGCGTGATCACCTGGACGAGGCGCTGCGGCAGAACGCCCAGTACATCCAGGTCGTGATCTACAACCTGCCCGGCCGGGACTGCTCGGCGCTCGCCTCCAACGGTGAGCTGAAGGCGGATGAGCTGCCCAAGTACAAGGCGGAGTACATCGACCCGATCGCGGCGATCCAGGGTGACGCGAAGTACCGCAACCTGCGGATCATCAACATCATCGAGATCGACTCGCTGCCGAACCTGGTCACCAACACCACCGACCGGGATGGTGGCGTCGCGATGTGCGACACCATGAAGGCCAACGGCGGGTACGTGCAGGGTGTCGGCTACGCCCTCGCCAAGCTGGGCGCGATCCCGAACGTCTACAACTACATCGACGCCGGCCACCACGGCTGGCTCGGTTGGGACACCAACTTCACCCCGAGCGCCCAGATCCTGCGCCAGGCCGCGAGTGCCTCGGGTGCCACGGTCGCCCACGTGCACGGCTTCATCGTGAACACCGCGAACTACTCGGCCCTGCGTGAGCCGTACGCGAAGGTCACCGACACGGTGAACGGGCAGACGGTGCGGCAGTCGAAGTGGATCGACTGGAACTACTACAACGACGAGTTGAGCTTCGCTCAGGCCTTCCGTCAGGAGCTTGTCCGGCAGGGCTTCGACAGCGGGATCGGCATGCTGATCGACACCTCCCGCAACGGCTGGGGCGGCGCCAACCGGCCCACCGCCGCGGGCCCGACGACCAGCATCGACGCCTACATCGACGGTGGTCGGGTCGACCGCCGTATCCACAAGGGCAACTGGTGCAACCAGGCTGGTGCGGGTCTCGGTGAGCGGCCCAAGGCCGCGCCGGAGCCGGGCATCGACGCGTACGTCTGGATCAAGCCCCCGGGTGAGTCGGACGGCTCCAGCCGCGAGATCCCCAACAACGACGGCAAGGGCTTCGACCGGATGTGCGACCCGACCTACACCGGTAACGTCCGCAACGGCAACAGCCGCAGCGGCGCCCTGCCGGACGCCCCGATCTCGGGCGCCTGGTTCCCGGCGCAGCTCACCGAGCTGATGCAGAACGCCTACCCGCCGCTGTCCTGACGGTCAGGCACACCCGCCGCCTGCGGTAGGTGAGGCACTGCGGCGGCAGGTTACCCGGGCCCCTGGTCCGACCGCACCGGTCGGACCAGGGGCCCACCCCTGTGCACGGCGAGGAATCCCCGCCGTGGGGTGAGGTCAGGGCACGGTCTTCTCGACCGCCGCCCGACCGGTCTCGGCCAGCTCCCGCCGCGCCCGCTCGATGTTCTCCGCGGTGGGGTCCTGGCCCCGGGCCACCACCAGATCCTCGGGATCCCAGGGCTGTTCCGCGCCGGTGCGGATGTTGTCCGGAGCGGCACCGGTGCCGGTGCCGGTGGCACCCGTTCCGGCGGCGTACGGATCACCGATGATCTCGTCGGTCGATTCGCCCCGGTCGGCCCGCTCGCCCGGTTCGGTGAACATTGGGGTGTCCGAATCGGGACCGCCCCCGGTCATCAGCTGGGGCACCCCGGAGTCGTCGTCGACCGCCGCGGCCACCTCGGGGCGCTCCTCCAGCGGCCGTTCCCGCCCACGCTCGGTCATCGTTGCCGCCCTCCTGTCCGCAGCCACATCAACCTGGCCCCCAGCGGGGTACCCGCCAGGTGGGACGACATGCCTCACCGCCGAGCCGGCTCGGTGCACGGGAATCCGTGGGCGGTACGAACAGCGCGCCGCTGGGACCGCACGGCAAACGGCGGACGCCTGCATCCGCAGGACGCCCGCCGCTCGTGGTGGTCAGCGACCGAGGACCCGGTCCAGGAAGTCGCGGTACTCGCGTACGGCGACCCGCAACTGCTCGGTGTCGGTGGCACCGGCCTCCTGCCAGCTGCCGAGCTTCTCCTTGTGCTGGGTCAACGCGGTCGACAGCGCCTGCATGGCCTCGTCGACCAGGGTCTGGGCCTCACCGGCCGCGGCCCGGGGATCGTCGACGAACCGCAGCTGTACGTCGCGCCAGCGGTCCCGGAAGCCCTGGGCCGTCGTGTCGTCGAAGAGCGTCGCCGCTCCGGCCGGTACGGCGGCGCTGGACCCGTTGGCGGCGACACCGGTTGCGGACTGCGTGTCCGGGTCGACCATCGCGGGCGTGGCGCTGCCGTAGCCGGCCCCGCCGGCCGCCGCGGCCGCGGTGTCGGTTCCCGGCGACCGGTCCTCGTCGGTCACCGCAGCACGCTCCTCGTCGTCGAACCGGTCCTCGTCGACCTCGTCGGAGCGGTCGGCCCGATGCGTCCCCGCGTCACGGGCGACATCGTCGGCCTCCGTCACCTCGGCCGGGTCGATCTCGTCGTGCCGTCCGCCGAACTCGGCCGTGGGGTCGGCGCGCAGCCCTTCACGCTCGCCGTCGACGGCACCGTCGCCGGGCCGGGCGGTGCGCTCCGCACGCGGGTCGGGCTCGTTCTCCGGACGGGGGTTCGCCAGCGCGGAAGCGGCCACCGCACCGCCGACCGAGGTGGCACCGAAGGCCGTCGGCACCGGCCCCGGGTCGTGGAACTCGGCCCGCTCGTCGTCGCCCGGTCGGCCGTCCCACGGCCGGTTCCGGTCCGCACCGGCCTCCGCGCGGGCGCCCCGCTCGTCGGTGCCGTCGAACTCGTCCGTCACGTGGTCGTCGTCGGTGACCGGCACGGGGGTCGACCGTACGGTCTCGGGGTGGTCGTTGTTGAGCTGCTCTTGCTGCCGCATGGTGGTCTCCTCAGCGGTTGGTGGCGTCGTGGGCGGCGTCGGGCTGGCGCTGGTCCGGGGTCCGTGCCGCAGGCTCGGACCCGAGCAGGTCGGCGAAGAGGGCCCGGTAGTGGACGACGGCCTGGCGAAGGTCCTCCGTGCTGGCCTCGCCACGGCTGTTGCGCAGGTGGATCTCGTGCGCGTCCCGGTAGTGGCTGAGCGTGCGGGCATGTTCGACGGACAGATGCGCGATCTGGTCGGAGAAGTCACCGGTGGGGTAGCCACGTTCGGCGATCAGCCGAGTGACCAGTTCGTCGGCCTGCCCGACGGTTTCGGCGGGGGAGTCGACGAAACGGACCTGAAGTTCCTCCCAGGCCTCCGCGTACCGGGCCCGGGCGGCCGGGTCGAGGGGGATCAGTTCGAGTTCGGCGTGCCGGCGCTCGCGTTCGCGCAACTCCCGCTCGGCGGCGCTACGGCTGTCCTGTTCGGCGATGACGTGGTCGTACTCCGGCCCGAAGCGCTGTCGGAGCGCCCGGCGGCGGCCGGCCACCACCAGGGCCGCGGCGACGGCGGCGACGATCAGGATGATGAGGACGGTGACGACTATCTGCGTGGGCGACATGGCTCCTCCTTCGCCTGCAGGTATTCCCTCCGTCCACTGATCGCCAATCCCCTTCCGGAGCACTTTCCTCGCCCACGTCGCCCCCTGGCGGCCCCGGAGCCGCTGCGGTGTCCGCCGATTGCACCGGCAACGACCGGTTCGGGATGGATTCGGGCGGGATGCGCGTCAACCGAACGTTCGTCAACGTACCGGTAGTCTCGACGGACGGTAGTGCGGCGAGCGCGGATTACGTATCCTGCCCAAGGCGCCCGAGCCGGCGCCCCGGCGGACAACTGGGGCGTTCCCGGCAACGGTGCTGCCCGGCCGTGCCGGAGCCCCTCCAGCCACCCTTCCGGGCGAGGTCCGATTGAACACCCGCGACTGGCCGATCCGCTCCAAGCTGACCGCCCTGGTCGTCGTGCCGGTGACCGCGCTGCTGGCGCTCTGGATATTCGCGACCACGCTCACCTTCGGCCCGGCGCTCGATCTGCTGGCCGCCCGGACTCTCCTGTACGACCTGGGCCGGCCCGGCGAGACGGTGGTGGCCGAGTTGCAGCGCGAGCGGCGGCTCTCGGTGGTGCAGCTCGCCTCGTCCCGTACCAACCTCCCGGCGCTGCGTGAGCAGCGGGAGCGCACCGACGCGGCAGTGACGCAGCTGCGCCTGCGGGTCTCCGGCGAGAAGTTCCGCGACGCCGCCGGTGAGCTGCTCGAAGCGCGGCTGGACCGGCTGCTCGGCAAGCTGGAGGCGTTGCCGGCGGGACGGGCGGCGATCGACCGCCGGGATCTGGACCGGATCGGCGCCGTCAATCTCTACAGCGACCTGGTCTCGGCCGCGTTCCACACCTTCGAGGCCCTGGCGAACCTGCCCGACCACGATCTCAACCGGGAGGCGCGGGCGCTGACCGACCTCGGTCGCTCCCGGGAACTGCTCGGGCAGACCGATGCGCTGCTGGCCGGGGCGCTGGCCGCCGGCGGGTTCGCCAAGGGCGAACACACGCTGCTCGTGCAGAGCATCGGTAACCAGCGGTTCCTCCTCGCCTCGGCGGTGGCCGACCTGCCCGCTCCCGAGCAGGCCGCGTACCAGCGCCTGGCCGAGCAGGACGGGTTCGCGCGGCTGCGCGCGATGCAGGACGAGTTGATCGCCGCCGGGCCGTCGGGACGGGTCACCGTCGACGCGCGCGCCTGGCAGTCCGGGTACGACACCGTCCAGCAGTCGTTGCGCGACTTCGAGCTGACCCAGGCCGACGGACTGGCCGACCGGTCGGTGCCGATGGCGGTCAGCATCCTGACCCGGCTGGCCGGCGCCGGGCTGCTCGGCCTGATCGCCGTGGTGGCGTCGTTGGTGGTGGCGTTGCGGATCGGCCGGTCCCTGGCACAGCGGCTCACGCTGATGCGCGGGCGGCTGAAGGAGACTGCCGAGCAGCGCCTGCCCGACGTGGTGGAGCGGCTGCGCCGGGGTGAACAGGTGGACGTCGCCCGGGAGACGCCGGTCGCCGACCAGGGCACCGACGAGATCGGCCAGGTGGCCCAGGCCTTCACCGAGGTGCAGAAGGTCGCCATCCGCGCGGCCCAGGTCGAGGTCACCCTGCGCCGTGGGCTCAACGAGGTCTTCCTGAACATCGCGCGTCGCAGCCAGGGCCTGGTGCACCGCCAGCTCGCCCTGCTCGACCGGCTGGAACGCGACGCGGAGGATCCGGACCATCTGGCCGAGCTGTTCCGGGTCGACCACCTCGCGACCCGGCTGCGCCGGCACGCGGAGGACCTGGTCATCCTGGCCGGGGCCACGCCAGGGCGCGGCTGGCGCGAACCGGTCGCCATGGTGGACCTGATCCGGGGGGCGATCTCCGAGGTCGAGTCGTACGACCGGGTCGACATCACGGACCTGCAACCCGCCGGCACGGTGGGTCGGGCGGTCGGCGACATCATCCACCTGCTCGCCGAGCTGATCGAGAACGCAACCGCATTCTCGCCGCCCGAGTCACGGGTGCAGGTCTCCGGTGAGCACGTCGCCCACGGGTACGCGCTCTCCGTCTCCGACCACGGCCTCGGCATGACCGCGGAGGCCATCGAGGAGGCCAACCGCAAGCTGGCCCGGGCGCCGGAGTTCGATCCGGCGGAGACCGCCCGGCTCGGACTGTTCGTGGTGGCGCGACTCGCCGGCCGGCACGGCATCCGGGTGCGACTGCGCCGGTCGGACGGGGCGGGGCTGACCGCGGTGGTGCTGATTCCCACCGAGTTGATCACCGCCGAGCCGTCGGCGCTGCCCCCACTCGACGCGATGGAGGGTGGCGACGACGCCAGCATGGAGCAGCGGCGGCTGGTCCGGGCCACCCGGCTCACGACCGTCCCCCGACCACGCACCCGTGGGGGGACGTCCGAGCGGCCGCAGTCGTCCCGCCCATCCACGAAGCTGGGCGGCCCGAGCCAGGCCTCGACCGTCGGTGTGGCCGAATCCGACGGTCTGCCTCGGCGCATCCGACGGCGTCCGGTCGGCTCCACCGCCGAGCCGACCGCGTCCAGTTCCACCACCGAGGCGGCGGAAACCGCTGAGGCCGGCGCTGCGCCGGCCAGGGCGAGCGCCGAGTCGGTCGGGTCGGACGTTGGGCCGGGCGGGACGGAGGCTGAGTCGGCCGCCGGGTCGCCGGGGGAAGCCGTGCCTGCGGGCGGCGACGGGGCCTCGGGGCGGACGGTGCCGACCGCGACGGACCGCGGTGCCGTGGTGGACGCCCCGACCATCCCACTGCCCGCGTTGACCCGCCGATCGCCCGGATCGGGGGCACTCGACGGGCCGACCCTGCGCCAGCCCCTGACGATCCCCGCAGGCAGCGCCGGGCGGCTGGCCGAGCCGACGCCGCGCAGCCCGGAGGAGGCACGTCGGTTCATGTCGGCGCTGCAGTCCGGCACCGCGCAGGGCCGGCTGGCCGCCGCGCGTACGCAGTCGGGCGACGGTCGCCCCGCGGAGGTCGGCTCCGCCGGCCGCGAGGGGCAGGGTGACCCGCCCGCCGGGCATCCGCCGGACGAGACCGCCACAGCGAACCGGGAAACGAGCACCGACGAGGCTGGACCGCCACCCGGCGGACCGGTCACCGTGGAATCCCTGACCGTTACTGAGAGGGACGCCTGATGCAATCGACGAGGCAGAGTGCCAATCTCGACTGGTTGCTCGACGATCTGGTGGAGCGCCTGCCCGCCGCGCGGCGGGCGGTGGTGCTGTCGGCGGACGGCCTGCTGCTCGGTTCCTCCGCCGAACTGGACCAGGCCGACGCCGAACACCTGTGTGCCCTGGCCTCCGGTCTCGCCAGCCTGGCCCGAGGCGCCAGCCGGCACCTGGCCGGGGGACCGGTCCGGCAGACGGTGGTGGAGATGGAGTCCGCGTACCTGTTCGTGACGGCGGCTGGGCAGGGCGCCTGCCTGGCCGTGGCGAGCGACACGGACGCCGACATCGGGCTGGTCGCGTACGAGATGGCCATGCTGGTGACCCGGGTCGGTGAGAACCTGCAGGCACCGGTCCGGGCGTCGCTGGGTGCCGCCGATGCGGACTGACTTACCGGGGCATCGACACGAGTGGCTTGACGACGACGCCGGGCCGGTGGTGCGGCCGTACACCCTGACCGGTGGCCGGGTGCGCTCCTGCGCGGACGGATTCGACCTGGTCGCGTACGTGTTGGCCAGCCCGAACCCGGATCTCGGCGCGTACCCGGAACTGCATCCCGAGCACCGGCTGCTGGTGGAACTGGCGGGCCGGGGCACGCCGGTGGTGGAACTCGCCGCCGATCTGGACCTGGCGGTGGGTGTTGTCCGGGTGCTACTTGGTGATCTGCTCACCCGGGGACTGGTCGCCGTGCAACAACCGCCGCGCGCCACGTACCTGCCCGACAACGACATCCTCAAGGCGGTGGTGGATGGACTCCGTGCGTTATGACGCCGAGCGTCAGGGTTCTCGGATCCCGATCGCGCTGAAGATCCTCATCGCCGGTGGCTTCGGCGCCGGCAAGACGACTCTGGTGAGCGCGTTGAGTGAGGTGCGGCCGCTGCAGACCGAGGAGATCCTCACCGGGGCAGGCGTCGATACCGACGACATCTCGGGCGTCGAGGGCAAGTCGACGACCACGGTGGCGATGGACTTCGGACGAATCACCATCAACGACGATCTCCAGCTGTATCTGTTCGGTACGCCGGGACAGGACCGTTTCTGGTTCCTCTGGGACGAGTTGGCCTTCGGGGCGCTGGGTGCGGTGGTGCTCGCCGACACCCGCCGGCTGGCCGACTGCTTCCCGTCGATCGACTACTTCGAGCAGCGGGGCGTGCCGTTCGTGGTCGGGGTCAACTGCTTCGACGGCTCGCAACGGTTCAGTCTGGAGGCCGTACGCCGGGCCCTGGACCTCGACCCGGACGTGCCGATGGTGCTCTGCGACGCCCGGGACCGGCAGTCCGGCAAGGCGGTGCTGATCTCCCTGGTCGAGCACGTGGCACGGCAACGGGGCGAGCCGGTGCCGGCGGCGTGACCACCGCCGGCGCCGGGCGGCAGGTCTAACCCGGCGGTGTCGGGGGAAGGTTTCTGGTGGCGGGGCAGTGTCCAGCGGAGAGGTGACACCTGGTGGCAGGTCGAGGCGAGATCGTTTACATCGGCGGATACACGGCGCACAGCGGCGGCCGGGGCACGGGGATCGTCGCCGTTCGACGTGACCCGGAGACCGGCGAGTTGACCTCGCTGGGCACCGTCGCGCTCGCCGCGTCGCCGTCGTTCCTCGCCCGTCATCCCCGCCGGCCCGTGCTCTACGCGGTCAACGAGCTGCCCGACGGGCAGGTCAGTGCCTGGCAGGTGGGGCCCGAGGGCGAACTGACCGAGATCGGCTCGTGGGCGACCGGCGGGGCCGAGCCCTGCCACCTGGCCGTCGCGCCGGACGGCCGGTTCCTGTTCGTGGCCAACTACGGTGGCGGGAGTGTGACGGTCTTCCCGCTCGACGCCGACGGGGTGCCCGGCGAGCGCAGCGACGTGGTGGAGCATTCCGGTCACGGGCCGGATCCGGAGCGCCAGGAGCGGGCCCATGCGCACATGGTCTCGCCCGGGGTCGGTGGTCAGCCGCTGCTCGCGGTCGATCTCGGCACCGACTCGATCTACCGGTACGACCTCGACGCCGCCTCCGGACGGCTGGTGCCCCGGCCACCCCGGGTGCGTACGCCCGCGGGAGCCGGCCCCCGGCACCTGGCCCGGCATCCGGACGGACGCCGCTGCTACGTCTCCGGGGAGTTGGACCGGTCGGTGCTGGTCTACGAGGCGGACGAGGACGGCGTGCTGCACCAGCGCGGGCGGGTCGACGCCAGCGACCGGGCCGGGCACGTCCAGCCGTCGGAGATCGCCGTCGACGCGGACGGTCGCCATCTCTACCTGGCCAACCGGGGGGTCGGCACGATTTCCGTCTTCGCGCTCGGGGCGGGTCTACCGGAACTGGTCGATGAAGTGGAGACCGGCGGCGAATGGCCCCGCCATTTCGTGTTGATCGGAGCGCATCTCTACGTCGCGGACGAACGGGCGGACATGGTGCGCACCTTCCGGGTCGATCGGGAGACCGGGGTGCCGGTGGCGGTCGGTGAGCCGTTGCCGATTCCCAGCCCTACTTGCGTTCTGCCCTGATCGTGGTGGTGGACAGCGATCCATCCACATTGCGCCGCTGAATCGTCACTCAAAGTTACTAAATCGCGGTAAACTGTTTCTCCTCTGTAACTTTCGTCCGAACGGCCATGGCAGTCCCATGGCCGGGTCCGCAAGATGGTCAGCGTGTCAGCAGGCCGCCATCGCATGCGTTCAGGTATTCACGGTGCCGCCGCCGCAGCAGCGGTCGGCGTGCTCGTCGTCACCGCCGGTGGGTGGGTGGGCTATCGCCAGCTTGCCGGCCCGGACTGCTCTGGCAAGATCGAGTTGTCGGTCGCGGTCGCGACCGAACTCGCGCCGGCGGTCGACGCGGCGGCCTCCGAGTGGGAGCAGAAAGGTGCCGCGGTCGACGGCACCTGCATCGACGTGACCGTAGCGGCCGCCGACGCGGTCGAGGTGGCGGCGGTGGTGGCGGCTAAGCACGGCGCCACCCTGGCCGGCGTCGGTCAGGCCAGCGGCACGGCGGTGAGCCCCGACGTCTGGATCCCGGACTCCTCCACCTGGTTGCTGCGGTTGCAGACCGGTGGCGCGGCGGCCTTCGCGCCGGGCAACGGCGCCTCCATCGCCAGCAGCCCGGTGGTGGTTGCCATGCCGGAACCGAGGGCCGAGGTGCTGGGCTGGCCGGACAAGGAAATCGGCTGGACCGAGCTGCTGGCCCGGGTCAACAGCGACCGGCCGTTGAAGACCGGCATCGTCGAGCCGACCCGCGACGCCGCCGGACTGTCCGGACTGCTGTCGCTGATGACGGCGGCTTCCTCCGCCGGTGGTGCCACCGCCGAGCAGGACCGCATCGGCGCGCTGCGGGCGCTGGCCTCGGGCGCCTCGGCGCTGCGCCAGGACCTGCTCGCCAAGTTCCCCACCGCGTCGGACGGCACCACGCTGGCCAGCTCGCTGGGCGCGGCGGCGCTGTCCGAAGAGGACGTCATCCAGTACAACGCGAAGAAGCCGCCGGTACCGCTGGCTGCGCTCTACCTGAAGCCGTCGCCGCTGCCGCTGGACTACCCGTACGCGGTGCTGCCGGGCATCGAGCCGGCCAAGGACTCCGCCGCCCGGGTGCTGTTCGAGGTGCTCACCACACCTTCGTTCAAGGACAAGCTGGCGGCCCAGGCGCTGCGCGGGCCGGACGGCAACTGGGGCAGCGGTTTCGAGCCGCCCAAGGGCGCACCGAGCCCGGCCGGTGGTGACCCCTCCGCGGCGCCACCTCCCCAGGGCGGCATCGCCGCCGGTGGCCTCGCGCCGGATGCGGTGGAGCGGGCCGTCTCCAGCTGGTCCATCGCCACCCTCTCCGGTCGGATGCTCTGCATCATCGACGTGTCCGGCTCGATGAAGAAGGCGGTGCCGACCGCCAACGGGGCGACCCGGCAGCAGGTCACCGCGGAAGCGGCCCGGCGGGGTCTGAACCTGTTCGACGATTCCTGGTCGATCGGCCTGTGGGTCTTCTCCACCCGGTTGGACGGCTCGCGTGACTACCGTCAGGTGGTGCCGACCGGCCCGCTGTCGCGGCAGCGCAGCACCCTGGAGCGGAGCCTGGACACGATCACCTCGTCGAGCGGCGACACCGGTCTGTACGACACGCTGCTGGCCGCGTACAAGGACGTGCAGCAGAACTGGGAGCCGGGCAAGGTCAACTCGATCGTGCTCTTCACCGACGGCAAGAACGAGGACGCCGACGGCATCTCGCAGCGGCAGCTGCTCGCCGAGCTGAAGCGGATCAAGGACCCGGACCAGCCGATCCAGGTGATCATCATCGGCATCGGCACCGAGGTCAGCAAGGCGGAGCTGGACACCATCGCACAGAGCGCCGGTGGGGGTGCGTTCGTCGCCGCCGACCCGACTAAGATCGGTGACATCTTTCTGCGAGCGATCGCCCTGCGGAAGGCGCCGGCCTGATCGGTGCCTCAAGGGCGAGCCCTGCGGTATCGGGGAAACCCTTACCACAGGCCAGCTTCCGGCTGGTTACCCGGCACGGAAAGTGACGGCAATACGTCGGAAGCAATTGGCCGTCATAGTTTTCAGGGGAGGATGTCGACGTGCATCGGCAGCTCCGGCTCTCCAACGAGCCGGACCCGTGCCGTCGGCGAGCGAAGTGGGAGGGCTGGTGACCTCGGCGACGCTGTTGACCCCCGCCAGATCTTCAGCAAGACCCGACGGCACGGCGTCATCGAGCAGTTCGATACGCGGTGCCCAGCGGGCCTACGTGCGAACCCTGGTGGTGCTGGACGCCACCGTCCTGACCCTGGCGGTGCTCGCCGGCTACGCGGCCCGCTTCGGTGAGGCCGCTCCGCGTGGCACCCACGTGCCGTACGTCCTGGTCGCTCCCGGGCTGGTGCTGGCCTGGCTGCTGTCGCTCAAGGCGATGCGCTGCTACGACGACCGGGTGATCGGCTACGGCGCGGACGAGTACCGGCGGGTCAGCATGGCCAGCCTCCGCCTGGCCGGTGCGGTGGCCATCGCCGGTTACATCGCCGACGTCGGCGTGTCCCGGGGATTCCTGGCGATCTCGTTCGCCGTGGGCCTGGTCGGCCTCGAACTCGCCCGGTTCGCCGCGCGCAAGCGCCTGCACCGGGCCCGCTCCGCGGGGACCGGCTGGTCCCGGCGGGTGTTGGTGGTCGGCGACACCGCGCACGTGCTGGAACTGGTGCACACCCTGCGCCGCGAGCCGTACGCGGGCTACCAGGTGGTGGGCGCGTGCATCCCGGACGCCCTGCTGGCCCCGGTGGCTCAGCGGCTCGGCGACGTGCCGGTGGTCGGCTCGTTCCGGGGCATCCCGGAGGCCGCCGCCGCCATCGGCGCGGACACCGTCGCCGTCACCGCCAGCGGTGAACTCACCGCCGCCCGCCTGCGCCGGCTCGGTTGGCAACTGGAGGGCACCGGGATCGACCTGGTGCTCGCCCCGGCGCTGACGGATGTCGCCGGCCCGCGCATCCACACCCGCCCGGTGGCCGGCCTGCCGTTGATCCACGTGGAGGCGCCCGAGTTCCGGGGCATCCGCAAGCTGGTGAAGGGCTTCGTCGACCGGTCGATCTCGCTCGTGGCGTTGGCGCTGCTGCTGCCGTTGCTCGTGGTCATCGCGTTGGCCATCAAGCTGAACAGCCGCGGGCCGGTGTTGTTCCGGCAGATCCGGGTCGGGCAGGGCGGTCGGGAGTTCGGCGTCTTCAAGTTCCGCACCATGGTGGTCAACGCCGATGCCCTGCTGGCCGAGTTGGCCGCGCGGAACGAGACCGACGGGCTGATGTTCAAGATGCGTGACGACCCGCGGGTGACCCGGGTCGGACGGCTGCTGCGCAAGTGGTCGCTGGACGAGCTGCCGCAGCTGGTCAACGTGCTGCTGGGGCAGATGAGCCTGGTCGGCCCCCGCCCGCCGCTGCCCTCCGAGGTGGCCCGCTACGACGGTGACGTGGCCCGCCGGCTGCTGGTCAAGCCGGGCATGACCGGCCTCTGGCAGGTCAGCGGCCGGTCGGATCTGAGCTGGGAGGACGGCATCCGGCTGGATCTCTACTACGTGGAGAACTGGTCACTGGCGGCCGACCTGACGATCCTCTGGAAGACCTTCGGCGCGGTGGTCAACAGCCGGGGCGCGTACTGACCCGACCGGTCACGGCTGCGGTCCGTACCAGTCCAGGCAGACCACCACCGCGTCGTCGGTGAGATCGCCGGCGACGAACGCCCGCAGGTCGCCCAGCAGGGAGCGGACCGCGTCCAGCGGGCTCATCGGCGCGGTGCGGCGCAGCATCCGGTCCAACGCGCTCTCTCCGTAGCGGACGTCCTGCCCGGTCGCGTCGAGCACCCCGTCGCTGATCATGAAGAGGCGGTCGGCGGGCTGGAGTTGGATGTGCTGCTCGCGATAGTGCGACCCCTCGAACATGCCGAGGGGGAACTGCGCCTCCAGCGGCTGCACGCTGACCTCGCCGTCGCGAAGCAGGACGAGCCGGGGCGAGCCCGCGTCGACGGCGGTGAGCAACCCGCTGTGCAGGTCGACCTCGAGCAGCAGCGTGGCGAGGTACTGTTC
The DNA here is from genome assembly GCF_016774385.1 of Micromonospora fiedleri. NCBI lineage: Bacteria > Bacillati > Actinomycetota > Actinomycetes > Micromonosporales > Micromonosporaceae > Micromonospora > Micromonospora fiedleri. Next base: position 137,788 of record NZ_JAETXL010000005.1, on the reverse strand, counting down.
GCCCCGGTGCAGGGCGTAGATCGCCTGGTCGGCCAGCGCGGCCTGGTCGGCCAGGGAGATGCCGGCCCGGCGGGCGTTGCGCAGCGCGCAGGTGGCCAACGTGGTGAGCATCGACGCGGCGACGCCCGCACCCATGCCGTTGATGGTGGCGGTCCACACCCGGTCACCGTCGTCGGACCAGTCGAAGCTGTCCCCGCGTACCGCGTACGCCGGTTCCAGCTGCCCGGCCAGGCTGAAGGAGGGCCGGATCCGGCTGCGCCCCGGCAGCAGCTCCCACTGCATCTCGGCGGCGAGCGTGAGCCGCCGGGCCCGCCGAGCGGTGCGGTAGACGTCCGTCCCCGGGTCGACCGCGGTCAGTTCGTGGGCCAGGGCGGTGCCGATCTCGGCGAGGTCGGCCAGCAGGCCCTCGTCCGTGACCGGGTGCACCCGGAGCACCCCGCGTCGTTCGCCGCGCATGCTGACCGGCAGGTAGGCCGCGCTGTCGACGTACACCGGGCTCTGGTGGTCGAAGCACCGCCAGGCCGGGTGTCCCGGTTCGCTCACCGCCTCCCCGGAGGTGAGCGGAAGCAGCGCGGCCAGCCGGTAGTCGACCTGGAGGAGTTCGACGTCCGCGATGCCGTACTCCTGGTCGAGCAGCGCTCTGATCCGGCTCAGCAGGAGATCCGCAGGGGCCGTGGTGAGCACGGTGCGGGCTTGCTCGACCGGCTCGCTCATGGCTATCTCCTTGATCACAAGCCCATTGACCGACAGAATCGGAGTACGCTCAGGCGCACGATGGCGGAACAGCATGGTTTTCCAGGACCCGAGATGAGTATGGCTGCCGAGGTGGATGTCGCGGCGGGTGCCCTGCTGACTGTCTGGGACGGTGCCCGGGAGCGCACAGCGAACCGGATCTCCACCGCCCAGCTTCGTGCCGTCATGCTCGTGGAACGGCAGGACGGGATCAACCTGCGCAGGCTGGCCGCCGGGCTGGACATGCTGCTCTCCTCGGCCAGCCGGCTCTGCGACCGGCTCGTCGCCGCCGGCATGCTGGAGCGTGAGCCCGGCCGGGCGGACCGGCGGGAGATCTCCCTGCACCTGACCGCCGAGGCCCGCAGCCTTCTCGACGAGTTGCGCGAGGATCGTCGCCAGCACCTGGCCGAAATCCTGGCCGACATGACGCCGGAGGGCCGTGAGGCGCTGCTGCGTGGTCTGCGGGAGTTCGACGAGGCGGCCCGGGCCCGCGTGGTCCGGCCGGTGTCGCCGCTGGTGCCCCAGCCCGACGAGCCGGACACCGGTCATCTGTCGGAGGTCCGCGACGTCGTCGACGCCCCGCTGAGCTGGTCGAACGGGGAGACTGCGGTCTTCCGGACGGCCTGACGGTTCAGCCGGCCGGGGTCACCGCCAGCATCGCGATGTCGTCGTGCCGCTGCCCGGCGGACCATTCGTCGACCAGGCGCAACACCCGGTCGACCAGAGCCGCGGGAGGCAGACCGGCACCGGAGGAAAGCGCCTGACGGAGCCGTCGCTCGCCGAACATCTCCGCACCGTGTGGGCCGCCCCGAGCCTCGGTGACCCCGTCGGTGTGGGCGAACAGCACCGAACCGGGCGGCAGCCGCAGGTCGACGTCGGTGAACCGGGCGTCGGGCAGGGCACCGGCGGGCATCCCGCCCACCCGTACCGAGGTGACCGTGCCGTCGGCGTGAACCACCAGGGGTGCCGGATGCCCGCCGCCCGCGACCCGGATCCGCAGGCCGCCCTCGGGCTCGCGGCGCAGCGTACCGAGCAGCAGGGTGGTGAACTGGCTGCGCCGGGCCGCGTCGGACATGTCGAGCAGCGCCTGGTTGAGCAGCCGCAGCAGCGCCAGCGGTCGCTGTTCGACCAGCCGCAGCGTCTGCAACGACTGCCGTACCCGGCCGGTGAGCACGGCCGCGCCGACCCCCTTGCCGCAGACGTCGCCGAGGGCGAACAACGCGCCGCCGTCGGTGGGCAGGACATCGTAGAAATCGCCACCGATTCGCAGGCTGTCCCCGGCGGCGCGGTAGCCCCCGGCGACGTCCATCCCGACGATCCCGGGCAGCTCCGGGGGCAACAGGCTGTTCTGCAGCACCCGCGCCAGGTGGGCCTGTTCGTCGTACAACTCGGCCATGGTGAGGGCGGCGCCGGCGCGGGCGGCGAACTCGCGGGCCAGGTCGACGTCGCGCGGGTCGAAGCCGCCTCGTCGGGCGTACCGCAGCAGCACCAGCGCCCCGGCCGTCCGACCGGCCCCGGGCATCGGGCTGACCAGCAGGGTGGCACCGGGCTCGAGGTCGGCCGCGACGATCGGGTCCAACTGGCCGGCCGACCACACCCGGGGTGGCGGGAACCCGCCGTCGAGCGCCTCGTCGAGCTCCGGCAGGGCGGTGGTCAGGCTCCAGTCGGCCGCCCCGGCCACCGGACCGGACTGGTGCTCGGCGTGCCGGACCCAGTGCGGCCGTTGCTCGGCGGGCACCGCCGGCAGGTGCACGACCAGGGCCAGGTCGGCCAGGTAGGGCACGGGCAGCGTGGCGGCGGCCCGCAGGGCCTGGTCGCGGTGCAGCGCCAGCCCGAGCCGGCGGCCCGCGTCGGCCAGGAAGGCGGTACGACCGCGTTCGCTCAGCAGGGCCTCGCTGCGGGCCCGCTCCTCGGTGACGTCGCGGACGTACCAGACGGACCGGCCCCCGGCCAGTGCCCGCCGTACGCCGTGCAGCTGCCGGTGGTGGTGTTCGTCCTCGAAGTGGGTGTGCCCGGCGACGGTCGCCGCCGCCAGCGCGGGCACCGCGCAGGTGGCCAGGTCGACGCCGGGGCGCAGTTCGGGGAGCAGCCGGGCGGCGGCCGCGTTGATCAGCTCGACCGACCCGTGGTCGTCGGTGCTCAGCACCGCGTCGGTGAGCCCGTCGAGGAGCTCACCGGCCAGATCGACGCGCGCGGCCACCCCCGGTCGGGCGGACCTGCCGGGGCCCTTGCTGCGTCCGGGGCCGGCGACCCGGCCCTCGCGGGTGCTGGTCATCGATGCCCGCCGTGCGTCCTGCGCTGTCGAGAGGTGCGCATGCCGGTGGTGTCGCTCCTGCGGTCACGGTGATCGTTGCTGTGGAGCAAGGGTACCGAGTGCCGCCGGGACACGACGAGACGCGCGGCGCGCAGTCCGCTACAGCCGAGCCAACCAGGCGACGGGTCGGGCGATGATCCGGCGTACCACCGATCCGGCCGCGCCGACGGCGGCTGCGGTCGCCCCGAGGGCCGCCGGGCGGACGGTCACCGGCGACCAGGCCGCGGTCAGCACCCGGCGGTCGATCTCCGCGAGCATCGGTGGCCGCAGCCAGGGCTCCAGTGGCGCGTAGCCGCCGCCGAGCACCACCGTGTCGAGATCCAGCAGGTTGATCACGCTGGAGACGGTCACCCCGAGCGCCACGCCGGCCTCGTGCAGGGCGTGCAGCACGGTCGCGTCGCCGGCCCCGGCAAGCTCGGCCAACCGGTTCGGCGCGGTGTCGGCGGGCAGATCCGCCCCGGCCAGGCCGGCCGCCGCGAGGATCGACTCCTGCCCGGCGTAGCGCTCCAGGCAGCCCCGGCCGCCGCACCGGCAGGGCGGGCCGTCCGGTCGTACCGGGATGTGGCCGATCTCCCCGCTCCAGCCTCGGGCGCCCCGGTACAGGGCGCCGTCGAGCACGATGCCGGCACCGATGCCAACCTCGCCGGAGATGTGCAGGAAGCTGCCCGGACCGGCGCCCGCGTGCAACTCGCTGAGCGCGGCGAGGTTGGCCTCGTTGTCCACCACCAGCGCCGGCACGCCGTCGATCACCTCGGTCAGCGGCGGATGTCCGGCCAGCAGCTCGGGGACCGGCACGTCGCGCCAGCCGAGGTTCGGCGCGAGCCGGACCTGCCCGACGTCGTCGACCAGGCCGGGCACCCCCAGGGCGGCACCGGCCAGGATGAGGCCCTGCGCGTCGGCGGCGGCGCGGGCCTCGGCGGCCAGCCGCACCAGCCGGCCCAGCGCGTCGGCGGGGGAGACCGGCCGCAGGTCGGCACGGTGCACGCAGTGGTGTCGGACCTCACCGGCGAGATCGACGACGCAGGCCGCCAGGTAGTCGACGTTGACCTCCAGGCCCAGCCCGGCCGGGCCGTCACCGGCGAGCACCAGACCACGGGCCGGTCGACCGGCACCGGAGCGCGGTTGCGGCTCCGCCTCGGTGACCAACCGGCCGGCGACGAGGTCTTCCACCACGGCGGAGACCGTGGCCCGGGTCAGGCCGGTCTCGGCCGCCAGCGCGGCCCGCGACGGTGGGCGGGGCGCGGCGGCGATCCGGCCGAGCACGAGGGCGAGGTTCAGTTCGCGGAGGCTGCCCTGGCGCACCGCGCCGGCCGGGGCTGCGGTTGGGATCACCTCTTGACACTGCCACATCACCGCCATTTAATTCAACCACTGAACAAATAGCGGACGACATCACCGGAGGTCTGCCATGGCACCCCGTCCCACCCCCGCCGACAAGTTCTCCTTCGGGCTCTGGACGGTCGGCTGGCAGGGTCGAGACCCGTTCGGCCACGCCACCCGTACCGCCATCGATCCGGTGGAGTCGGTGCACCGACTCGCCGAACTGGGCGCGTACGGGGTGACCTTCCACGACGACGACCTCATCCCCTTCGGGTCGGACGCCGCCACCCGTGACGCCCAGATCGCCCGGTTCCGCAAGGCGCTCGACGAGACCGGCCTGGTGGTCCCGATGGTCACCACCGACCTGTTCCAGCAGCCCGTCTTCAAGGACGGCGGCTTCACCAGCAACGACCGCGACGTACGACGCTTCGCGCTGCGCAAGGTGCTGCGCAACGTCGACCTCGCCGCCGAACTGGGTGCCAAGACGTTCGTCATGTGGGGCGGCCGGGAAGGCGCCGAGTACGACGTCGCCAAGGACGTCCAGGCGGCGCTGGAGCGCTACCGGGAGGCCGTCGACGTGCTCTGCCAGTACGTCATCGACCGCGGCTACGACCTGCGGTTCGCGCTGGAGCCCAAGCCGAACGAGCCGCGCGGCGACATCCTGCTGCCCACCGTCGGGCACGCCCTGGCGTTCATCTCCACCCTGGCCCACCCGGAGCGGGTCGGGCTGAACCCGGAGGTCGGCCACGAGCAGATGGCCGGGCTCAACTTCGCCCACGGCATTGCCCAGGCGCTCTGGCAGGGCAAGCTGTTCCACATCGACCTCAACGGTCAGCGCGGCGTCAAGTACGACCAGGACCTGGTCTTCGGCCACGGTGACCTGCTCAACGCCTTCGCCCTGGTCGACCTGCTGGAGCACGGCGGCCCGGCCGGCGCGCCCGCCTACGAGGGGCCGCGGCACTTCGACTACAAGCCCTCCCGCACCGAGGACCTCGACGGGGTGTGGGCCTCCGCAGCGGCGAACATGCGCACCTACCTGCTGCTCAAGGAGCGGGCCGCGGCGTTCCGCGCCGACCCGGAGGTGGCCGAGGCGCTCGCCGCCAGCAAGGTCGCCGAGCTGAGCGTGCCGACGCTGGGCGAGGGCGAGGGGTACGCCGAACTGCTCGCCGACACCAGCGCGTTCGAGGAGTTCGACGTCGACGCCGTCGCCGCCCGTGGCTTCGGCTTCGTCCGGCTCAACCAGCTCGCCGTCGAGCACCTGCTCGGCGCACGCTGAGGCGGACGGCATGCCGCTCGTCGCGGGGGTGGACTCCTCCACCCAGTCCTGCAAGGTGGTCGTCCGGGACGCGGAGACCGGCACCCTGGTCCGCGAGGGCCGGGCGCCGCACCCCGACGGCACCGAGGTCGACCCGGAGGCCTGGTGGTCGGCCCTTCAGACGGCGATCGAGGCCGCCGGCGGGCTGGCCGACGTCGCCGCGGTCTCCGTCGCCGGTCAGCAGCACGGCATGGTCTGCCTGGACGACGCGGGGCAGGTGATCCGGCCGGCCCTGCTGTGGAACGACACCCGCTCGGCCGACGCCGCCGCCGAACTGGTGGCGGAGGCCGGTGGTGGGCGCTTCTGGGCCGACGCCGTGGGCAGCGTGCCGGTGGCCAGCTTCACCGTCACCAAGCTGCGCTGGTTGGCCCGGCACGAGCCGGCCAACGCCGACCGGGTGGCTGCGGTCTGCCTGCCCCACGACTGGCTGACCTGGCGGCTGGCCGGTGCGCCCGGGCTGGAGGCGTTGCGGACCGACCGCAGCGACGCCAGCGGCACCGGCTACTGGTCGCCGGCCACCGGGGAGTACCGCCCCGACCTGCTGGAACGGGCACTCGGCCGGGTGGTACGGGTGCCCACCGTGCTCGGCCCGGCCGAGTCCGCCGGCCACCTCGACCCGGCTGCCGTGCCCGGTGCCGCGCCGGCGCTGCTGGCTCCCGGTGCCGGCGACAACGCCGCCGCCGGCTTCGGGGTGGGGGCCCGCTCCGGTGACGTGCTGGTCTCGATCGGCACCTCCGGCACCGTCTTCAGCATCGCGGAGACCCCGGCCGCCGACGCCAGCGGCACCGTCGCCGGGTTCGCCGACGTGACCGGCCGGTTCCTGCCGCTGGTCGCCACGCTCAACGCGGCCCGGGTGCTGGACGCCGCCGCCGGGATGCTCCGGGTCGGGCTGGACGAGTTGGCCGACCTCGCGCTCTCCGCCCCGCCCGGGGCGGACGGGCTGGTGCTGGTGCCGTACCTGGAGGGTGAGCGCACCCCGAACCGGCCACTGGCCACCGGGGCGGTGCACGGGTTGACCCTGCGGACCTCGACCCCGGCGCACCTGGCGCGGGCGGCCGTGGAGGGCATGCTCTGCGCGCTCGCCGACGGCCTCGACGCGCTGGCCGCCCAGGGCGCGCAGCCGCGCCGGGTGCTCCTGGTCGGTGGTGGGGCCCGCTCCGCCGCCGTACGCCGCATCGCCGCGCAGGTCTTCGGCTGCCCGGTGGTCGTCCCGCCGCCCGGTGAGTACGTCGCCGACGGCGCCGCCCGCCAGGCCGCCTGGTTGGCGCTCGGCACGACGGAGGCGCCCTCCTGGACGCCCGCCGGCACCCGGGAGTACGCCGCCGAACCGGTCCCGGCCATCCGGGAGCGCTACGCGCAGGCCCGCGATCACCACCTGGACCGCCTGGCCCAGGGGTGATCCACCCCTCGATCCCCGGATCGAGTGGCTCCCACGGGGGTGAAGCCACTCGATCCGGGGATTCGTCCCGCCCGACGGGGTGGGCCGGTGATCGGTCCGTCGTCGCGTCCTGATTGGCTGCCCGCATGACGTCGACCACGGGCCGCGCCCCACGGGTGTGGGGTGGCAGCGCGGCGCACCGCTTCTACAGCGTCGTCGTGTTCGTGCTGCTCGCCTCGCTGGACAACGTGGCGATCGGGCTGGTGCCACCGCTGTACGGCACGATCGCGGAGTCGTTCGCGGTGCCGCAGCGCCTGCTCGGCCTGGTCACCGCGGTCAGCTTCCTGGTCAGCGCGGTGGCGGCGGTCGGCTGGGCCTACGTCGGCGACCGCACCAACCGCAAACCGCTGCTGATGATCGGCACCCTGATCTGGGCCGTCGGGACCGGCGGCAGCGGCCTGGCCGGGAGCTATCCGACCTTCCTGGCCGCGCAGCTGCTCGCCGCGGTGGGGCTGGGTGCGGTCGGCTCGGTCGGCTTCTCGGTGGTCACCGACCTGATCTCGCCGCGTCGGCGGGGCCTGGTGATGAGCTTCTGGGGGCTGTCCCAGGGCGCCGGCACGTTGGCCGGCACGCTGGTCGGTGGGCTGCTCGGCGCGGCCGACTGGCGTCGCCCGTTCCTGCTGCTCACCGTCGTCGGCCTGGTCGCCACGGTGGCCTACCTGCTCACGTACGACATCCGGCGGGGCCAGAGCGAACCGGAACTGGCCGACGCGCTGGCCGGCGGCGCGGACTACGACTACCGGATCAGCCGCCGCGACCTGCCCGTCATCCTCCGCCGCCGGACCAACCGCTGGCTCATCCTCCAGGGCCTCACCGCACAGGCCGCCTTCGGTTCGCTGGTCTGGTTGCCGGTGCTGTTCGCCGAGCGGGCCCAGGACCAGGGCTACTCGATGGCGACCGCGATCGTGGTGGGCAGCGTCTTCGCCACCCTGTTCCAGCTCGGCGGGGTGCTCTCCATCGTCGGTGGTCTGGTCGGCGACGCGCTGCAACGGCGTACGCCGTCCGGTCGGGCCATGGTCGCCGCGGTCGGCGTGCTCGCGGCGCTGCCGTTCTACCTGGTGCTCTTCTTCGTGCCGATCCGCATCGACGTGCCCGACGGCGCCGGCACCGGCACGGTGGTACGGGCCGTGCTGGCCAGCGTCGTCACCGAGCCCACCGTCGGGCTGAGCCTGCTCACCGCGCTGCTCGCGCTGGCGCTGACCTCGGCGAACTCGCCGAACTGGTTCGCGTTGATCGCCGACGCGAACCCGCCGGAGCACCGGGGCACGGTCTACAGCCTGGGCAACCTGGTCAACGGGGTGGGGCGGGCGGCCGGGAACGGGCTGGTCGGGGTGGCCTTCCACGCCCTGCGGGCGGCGTTCCCGCCACCGTTGAACTACGCGGTCGGGTTGGCCGCCTTCCAGCTCTTCTTCATCCCCACCGGCATCATGTACTGGCTCGCCGCCCGCACCTCACCCAAGGACATCGCCGACGTGGCAGACCTGCTGCACGCCCGCGCGGAGAAGCTGTGAGCCTCAGCCGGTGTGCACCCAGACGGTGACGTCGGTGGGGACCGAGCCGTCCTCGCCCAGCGGCGCGCTGCTGTGCAGCAGTTCGCCGGCGGGCAGCGGTACGCCGGTGGGGCCGAAGTTGGTCAGCACCACCACGTCGCCGTTGCGGAAGGTCAGCACCTCATCTCCGGAGGAGAGCCACTGCAGCGTGCCCCGACCCAGCCCGTGGCCACGCCGCAGGCGCAGCGCCGTGCGGTACATCTCGTAGGTCGAGCCGGGCACGTCACGCTGGCGGTCCAGCGCGTACTCGGCCCAGACGCCGGGCTGGGGCAGCCAACTCGCATCCGTCGGCCCGAAGCCGTACGACGGCGCGTCGGCCTCCCACGGGATCGGCACCCGGCAGCCGTCCCGGCCGCGCTGGGTGTGCCCGCTGCGTTCCCAGGTCGGGTCCTGGCGGGCCTCGTCGGGCAGCAGGGTGTGTTCCGGCAGGCCGAGTTCCTCACCCTGGTAGAGGTAGGCCGAGCCGGGCAGGGCGAGCATCAGCAGGGTGGCCGCGCGGGCCCGGCGCAGACCGACCGCGGTGTCCGGCTGCGGGTCGCCGATGCCAATGCCGTTCGGTCGCGGGGTGCCGATCGGCAGGCCGAGCCGGGAGGCGTGGCGCACCACGTCGTGATTGGACAGCACCCAGGTGGTGGGGGCGCCGACCGCGTCGGTGGCCTCCAGCGAGCGGGTGATGACCGCGTACTGGGCCGGGGCGGTCCAGGAGGCGAGCAGGTACTCGAAGTTGAACGCCTGGTGCATCTCGTCGGGGCGGACGTAACGGGCCAGCCGCTCGGCCGGCTCCACCCACGCCTCGGCCACCAGGACCCGTTCGCCGGGGTAGCCGTCCAGCAGCCGCCGCCAGTCGCGGTAGATCTCGTGCACGCCGTCCTGGTCCCACATCGGTGGGCGCGGCTTGTCCACCTCCTGCCCGGAGAGGATCTCCTGCGGCTCGTGCCAGTCGGCCAGGTCGGCCTGCTTGATCAGGCCGTGTGCCACGTCCACCCGGAAGCCGTCCACGCCACGGTCCAGCCAGAACCGCAGCACGTCCAGGAACTCCGCGCGTACCTGCGGGTCGTCCCAGTTCAGGTCGGGCTGGGCGGTGTCGAACAGGTGCAGGTACCACTGGCCGTCGGCGACGCGGGTCCAGGCCGGCCCACCGAAGACGCTCTGCCAGTCGTTCGGCGGTTCGGCGCCGTCGGGTCCCCGCCCGTCGCGGAAGATGTAGCGCTGCCGCTCGGGGCTGCCCGGCCCGGCGGCCAGGGCCTGCCGGAACCACTCGTGGGCCGACGAGGTGTGGTTGGGCACCAGGTCGACGATGACCCGCAGCCCGCGGGCGTGTGCCTGGGCGATCAGGTCGTCGGCGTCGGCCAGCGTGCCGAACAGCGGCTCGACGTCCCGGTAGTCGGCCACGTCGTACCCGGCGTCGGCCTGCGGCGACGGGTAGAACGGGGAGAGCCAGATCGCGTCGACCCCCAACTGGCGCAGGTGATCCAGACGGGCGGTGATGCCGGGCAGGTCGCCGATGCCGTCGCCGTCGGAGTCACCGAACGAGCGCGGGTAGATCTGGTAGATCACCGCCTCGGTCCACCATCCGGTGGTCGCCACGGCGGGCATGGGCTGGGGGATCGGGTTGTCGTTCAGGGCGTACTCCCATGGTCCGAGCGGGTTGCGGCGGCGGGCGACGGTGACCCGTCGAATCAGTTTGCCCGTGGTGGGGCGGTCGAGTCCCGTACGACCAGCCGAGTGGGCAGGATCACCGGCAGATCGTCCGCGCCGCAGTCGGGGGCACGGGTCCGCCCCCGAAGCGGGTCGATGAGCATCTCGGCGGCCAACCGACCCTGCTCGGCCGCCGGTTGGGCGATGGTGCTCAGGCCGAGCACGCCGGAGAGCGCGTGGTCGTCGATGCCGATCAGGCTGACGTCCTGCGGTACGCGCAGGCCGGCGTCGCGCAGCGCGGTCAACGCGCCCATCGCCATCTCGTCGCAGGCGGCGAAGATGGCGGTCGGGGGGTCACCTCGGCGCAGCAGCTCCTCGGTGGCCCGGGTGCCGCCGGCGATGTCGAACCCGGACTCCACGTCGAGGGTTGGGTCCGGCCGCAGCCCGGCCGCGCGCAGCGCCTCCTGGTAGCCACGCCGCCGGTCCAGGTGCGCGGTGAAGGCCAACTCGTCGTCGGGGTCGCCGGAGATGTGCGCGATCCGCCGGTGACCGAGGTCCAGCAGATGCCGGGTGGCGAGCCGCGCGGCGGCCACGTCGTCGATGCGTACGCAGGGCCAGCCGGGCACGTCGGTGCCGGAGCTGACGGTCACCCCGGGCAGGTCCAGCCTGGTCAGGGCGGTCAGGTCGGCGGGGCGCAGCGGGGTGGCGACCAGCATGACCCCGTCGACCCGCTTGTGCAGGTTGGCGGGGTGCAGCAGGCGCTGGCGGTTCTGTTCCCGCCCGCCCAGGTTGTGCAGCAACAGGTCGTAGCCGCACTGGTGGAGGAAGTCCTCGACCGCCTCGACGACCACCCCGAAGAACCAGCGGGTGATCCGGGGGACCACCACGGCAATGGCACCGGTACGGCCACCGGCCAGGCGCGATGCGCTCGGCGAGACGGCGTACTGCAACTGCTCGGCGGCGGCCAGCACCCGTCGGCGGGTCGCCGCCGACACGGTGGGCAGTCCCCGCAGGGCCCGGGAGACGGTGGCGGTGGAGACTCCGGCCAACCGGGCGACATCGTCGATCCTCGTCACGGTAACCCCGCTCACGACCTGCGGTGGTGCCGCCGTGGCGGCGGCACCACCGGTGAGTCAGCCCTTGACGCTGCCGGCGAGCAGCCCGCGAACGAAGTAGCGCTGCAACGACAGGAACACGATCAGCGGTACGACGATCGAGACGAACGCCCCGGCGGTCAGCCGTTGCCATTCGTTGCCCCGGGTACCGGCCAGTTCGGCCAGCCGCACGGTCAGCGGTGCGGTGACCTCGCTGCCACCGGCGAAGATCAGCGCGACCAGCAGGTCGTTCCAGACCCAGAGGAACTGGAAGATGGCGAACGCGGCCAGGGCGGGTGCGACCAACGGCAGCACGATGGTGCGGAAGATCTTGGGGTGGGTGGCCCCGTCGACCCGGGCCGCCTCCATCAGATCCTTGGGCAGTTGTGAGATGAAGTTGTGCAGCAGGAACACGGCGAACGGCAGCGCGAAGCAGGTGTGGGCGAACCACACCTGGGCGAAGTTCTGTGCGCCGTCGAGGTTCCAGGCGGGCATCAGGGTGACCCCGCCCAGGCTGACTCCGCGCGAGAAGAAGCTGAGCAGCGGCACCAGGGCCATCTGCAACGGCACGATCTGGAGCGCGAAGATGCCGATGTAGAGCCAGTCCCGGCCGCGGAAGTTGATCCAGGCCAGCGCGTACGCGGCCAGCGCCGCGAAGGCCAGCGGGAACAACACCGACGGCAGGGTGATCACCAGCGAGTTGACGAAGTAGTTGGCGAGCTGCCCCGACGAGGCGGTCTGCCCGAACAGCACGTCCTGGTAGTTCTTGAGGGTGAACTGCGGATCGGTGAAGGCCGTCCACCAGCCGGTGGTCTTCAGTTCCGCCTCGGGCCGGAACGAGGAGATGAACAGGCCGAAGGTGGGGATCGTCCAGACCAGCGCGATGACGATCGCGACCACTGTCGCCGTACGGCTGTTGAGCCGCTTGCGTACCCGGGAGGCCCGGGTGGAACCGTCGCTCTGCTGGGCGCCGACCGCGGCCGGGGGAGTGGTGGTGGTCATCTCAGCCCTCCCGTCGCTGCTGACGCAGGTTCCGGATCTGGAAGATCACGATCGGCACCACCAGGATGAACAGGAACACCGCGAGCGCGGAGCCCTGCCCGTTCTGGCCGTACCGGAACGCCTGGTTGTACATCTCGTTGGCGATCACGCTGGTGTCGTAGTTGCCGTTGGTCGTGGTCCGCACGATGTCGAAGACCTTCAGCGTGGCGATCGAGATGGTGACGACCACGACGATCAGCGCGGGCCGGATGCTCGGCATGGTGATCTGCCAGAACATCTGCCACGGGTTGACGCCGTCGAGGCGGGCCGCCTCCACGATGTCCGCCGGGATGGACTTGATCGCCGCGGAGAGCACCACCATGGCGAAACCGGCCTGGATCCACACCATGATCACGATGAGCAGCAGGGTGTTCAGCGGCGAGTCGAGCAGCCACTGCCGGGGTTCGCCGCCGAGGCTGACCACGATCTGGTTGAGCAGACCGATCTGGTCCTGGTCCTCGCCCCGGTAGGCGTAGACGAACCGCCAGATGATGCTGGCGCCGACGAACGAGATCGCCATCGGCATGAAGATCAGTGACTTGGCGACGGATTCCAGCCGGGCCTTGTCCACCAGCACGGCGTAGATCAGGCCGATGGCGGTGGCGGCCAGCGGCACCAACGTCACCCAGACCAGGGTGTTGAGCAGCACCCGGACGATCGCGTCCTCGGCGAACATCCAGCGGTAGTTGTCCAGGCCGACCCAGTTCTCGCTGCCGCCGTCCATGAACGACAGCAGGGTGGTCCGGATCGCGGGGACCACCAGGCCGATCAGCAGCAGCAACACCGTCGGCAGCAGGAAGAACAGCGCGAAGAACCCCTCGCGGGGCTTGCTCCGCCCGGGCAGCGGAGCCCCGCTGGCGGAGGCGGCGACGAGTTGCGCCTCGCGGCGCCGGGCGAAGTAGGACGGCACCGCGTCGAGCACGAAGAGCAGGCCGCCGACCACCACTGCGAAGGCGACAAGCCCCCACAGCAACATCATCATCTTCGGCGCCTGGTCGGCGAAGTCGAAGTTCATCAACCCTCCCAGGGGTTACTCCACGGAGCCGGTGGGCCGGCCCGCGAACGCGGACCGGCCCACCACCGGAATTACTTCCAGCTGCTCTCGATGCCCTGGAGGACGCTGGCGGTGTCCTTACCGTTGATCCAGTCGACCATGCCCTTCCAGAAGGTCCCGGCGCCGACGGCGGCGGGCATCAGGTCGGAACCGTCGAACCGGAAGACCGAGCTGTCGTCCTGGAGGATCTCCACGGAGAGCTTGTCGATCGGGTTGCTCACGTTGGCCAGGTCGAGCTTGTTGTTCGCCGACACCCAGTCGCCGATCTTCGCGCGGCTGTTGGCGTGCTCACCGGAGGCCAGGTAGGTCTGCACCGCCTGCACCTCGGGACGGTCGGCGAAGGCGACCACGAACTCGCCACCACCCAGCACCGGCTTGCCCCGCGACGGGTCGATGGCCGGGAAGTAGAACGCGAACACGTCGCCGTCCTCGGCCACCTTGGTGTTCTCCGGCCACTGGTTGGCGTAGAACGACGCCTGCCGGTGCAGGGCGCACTTGCCGGCCGTGATCGGGATGCCACCCTCCTGGAACGCGGTGGTGGCGATGCTGCGCACCCCGCCGAAGCCGCCGTTGACGTACTTCTCGTTCTTCAGGATGCTGCCGGCGCGGTCGACCGCCTCGACGACCCGCGGGTCGTTGAACGGGATCTCGTGCGTCGTCCACTGGTCGTAGACCTCGGGAGTCTGCGTACGCAGCATGACGTCTTCGATCCAGTCGGTGGCCGGCCAGCCGGTGGCGTCACCGGACTCGATGCCCGCGCACCACGGCTTCATGCCGCTGTCAGCGATGGTGTCGCTGAGCTTGATCATCTCTTCCCAGGTGGTCGGAACGGTCCAACCCTTCTCCTGGAACATCTTCGGCGAGTACCAGACGAACGACTTGACGTTCGAGCCGAGCGGCGCGCCGTAGAAGGTGCCGCCGACGGTGCTGTACTTCAGCCAGTCGGCCGGGTAGTTCTGCTCGGCCATCGCCTTGGTGTCGGCGCTGGCGGCCTTGATCTGGCCCCGCTCGGCGAAGCGTTGGATCAGACCGGGCTGCGGGATGAACGCGATGTCGGGGGCGTTGCCGCCGTCGGCGCGTACCGGCAGTTGGGCCTCGAAGTCACCGCTGCCCTCGTGGCTGATGTCGATGCCGGTGCAGTCCTCGAATTCCTTCCACGACTGGTCGAGACGGTCGGCCTCGATATCGCGGATGGAGGAGTAGATGTTCACCTTCTTGCCGCTGTGACCCTGGTACTTCTCGTACGGGGCGCACTCGGCGGAATCGGCGTTGTTGTTGCCGCCGCTGTTGTCGCTGCTTCCGGTGCCGCACGCGGTGACGCCGAGCGTCAGCCCGAGCACGCCAGCGATCGCGAGGGCCTGGCGTGGCCTGGCAAAGACCGCCATGCCGTCCTCCTTTCTAGCCGGCGCTGGCCGGGTCGCATCCGGTCATCCTGGCGCCGGTCCGATGGGGCGTTTTCACATGTAAGCGCTTGCATCCGACGGGGTCCACCCCTGGGACGACACGGACGAGTAACAATCCCGAAATCGACTCACCGCTGCTGGGTGCGCTCCCAGCGGTTGTGGCATCTATCGACACCGGAGGATTCCTGTCACGCTGGTTGTCACCCATTGAGCGGTTTCAACGTCGGAGGTGCTAGATGCGTGATCGGTGGCTGAATCCTGTCGCGGCCCGGCTGGTCGCCGCGGGAGCCCTGGTGCTGTTCGTCGTCGGTGTGCTGGTGCCGGCGGCGCCTGCGATGGCCGCGCCGACCTTCAAGGTGCCGTTCCCGTGCGGCCAGTCGTGGTCCGGGCAGACCCGCAGCGGCCACAGCCCGGCCAACGCCATCGATTTCAACCGCACCAACGACGCCGGCGACCCGGTGGTGGCCAGCGCGCCCGGCACCGTCGACCGGGTGACCGACCTGGGCGGCACCAGCTACGGAAAGTACGTCCGGATCAACCACGGCAACGGCTACCACACCTACTACGCCCACCTGAGCGGCTTCAACGTCTCCGTCGGCCAGTCGGTGGGCTACGGCAAGGTGATCGGCTGGGTCGGCAGCACCGGCAATTCGAGCGGCGCCCATCTGCACTACGAGCAGCGGCTCAACGGGGCCGACATCAAGATCCGGTTCAGCGGCACGCTCGCGTTGTACTGGGGCACCAAGACCTACACCAGCGGCAACGGCTGCTCGTCGAACACCGGCTCCGGCACCGTGCGCACCGCCGGTGCCAACCTGACCGTACGCTCCGGCCCGGGCACCGACTACTCGGCCGTCGGCTCGCTCGCCAACGGCGCCTCAGTCACGATCCACTGCCAGACCCGGGGCACCACGGTCACCGGCACGTACGGCACCAGCTCGATCTGGAACCGGATCGGCGCGGGCCGGTTCATCGCGGACGCGTACGTCTACACCGGTCATGACGGGTTCATTCCGAACGTCCCGCGCTGCTGACGGCACCTCGACGGCACCCGGGCGCGGCGCCACAAGCGCCGTATCCGGGGCAGGTCACCCGTTCAGCTGCCAGATCGAGTAGTTGAGCGCGGCGGCGAAGGTGACCCAGGCCCAGTAGGGCAGCAGCAACGCCGTCGCCAGGGTGCTGACCCGCCGGAACAGCAGCACGGTGACGCCGATCGCCAGCCACATCACCACGATCTCGGCGAACGCCAGACCGTACTGGCCGGCGCCGAAGAACAACGGCGTCCAGGCGGCGTTGAGCACGAGCTGCACCACCCAGGCGATCAGGGCCGGGCCGAAGCCCACCCGACGCCAGACCAGCCAGCCGGCCACCGCGATCATCGCGTAGAGCACTGTCCAGACCGGCCCGAACAGCCACGACGGCGGCGCCCAGCCGGGCTGGTCGAGGCTCGCGTACTCGGCCGACGTGCCGGTGACGGCCAGGCTGCCGAGGGCCGCCGCTGCGAACACGGCCACCGCGAAGCCGGCCAGCGCCCACCACTGTCGCGCGCCGCGGGTGTGCTGTCGGGTACGTGCCGTAGTCATCCGCATGATGGCAGCTTCTCCGCGTCAGGAGGTCGGCAAACCTGCCGCCCCGGTGGACACATCGGACGGTGCAGACAGCACGCCGGGGTCGCCGTACCCGGTGGCTCCGGTCGGGAGGACGGAGTTCCGGTCACGACGACCCCGGCGGGTCCTTCTGTGGGCGACGCCTTCGTCGCCACGTCAATTGAAGATGCTGACACCACCCGGGCCGACCAGCAGCCCGACCACGATGAGGACGATGCCCCAGAGGATCTGCCGGCGGAACAGCGCGAGGATGCCGGCGACGACCAGTACAACTGCGAGAATCCAGAGAATCAGCTCCATGATTGCTGAATACCCCCGGTGCCGACTGAGGAAACCTCTGCCTGATCCAGGTGATCACCCAGATAGAAGATGCTGTACGCCTGCTTGATCACCGGATGGGCGACGTTGCGTACCCGGACCCCACCGGGGGTGACACCCCGCTCCGAGCCGTGGTGCGCGTGCCCGTGCAGGGCCAGCGCGGTCGGCGCGGAGTCGATCGCCTGGCCCAACTGGTAACAGCCGAGGAAGGGGTAGATCTCCAACGGCTCACCGGCGAGGGTGTCCGGCACCGGCGAGTAGTGGGTCAGTGCCACCAGCACGTCGCAGTCCAGCGACTTCAGTGCCGCCGACAGCCGGTCGGCGCTCTCGGTCGTGGTGCGTACGAAGGCCTTCATCTCCGGCTCGCCGAAGTCGCTGGCGCAGCGGCCGGCGAATCCGCCACCGAAGCCCTTGACCCCGGCCACGCCCAGTCGCCCGTCCGGGCAGTCGAGCACCACCCCGTCGCCCTCCAGCACGGTGATCCCCGCCTCCGTCAGCGCCCCGACCACCTGCGGTACCTGGTCGCACTGGTGGTCGTGGTTGCCGAGCACGGCGATCACCGGTACGCCCAGACCGCCGAACTCCTGGGCCACACAGCGCGCCTCGGCCTCGGTGCCGTGCCGGGTCAGGTCGCCGGCGAGCAGCAGGACGTCGGCCCGGTCGGGCAGCTCCTCCAGCGCCGGCCGGAACCGGCCGACCACGTCCTCGTCCAGATGCACGTCACCCACGGCGGCGATCCGGATAACCATCGAACCTCCCTCAGGGCAGTTGCTCGATCTCCGTGGGCGCCTGCGTGCGAGTCACCCCGATGTCGCTGGTGATCGGCACGTCCGGGAAGCGTCCCGCCACCCGGCGCAGGATCTCGTTCCGCCGGTACGCGCTCTCCACCTCGCCGTACAGCACGAGGCCGCGTTCCGTACGGACCACGGTGATTCCCTGTTCGGCCACGGCCGGATCCTCGGTGAGCAGCCGGTGGATCTCCGCCTCGACGTACTCGTCGGGTGGCCCGGCGCCGGGGTCGTGCACGGTCACGGTGTTCCCCTCCCGTCGGCCGTGCCGGCGTCCGGCACGACGTCCAGCCTGTCCAGCAGCACCAGGAACGCCTCCGCGTACGGTGAGTGCTGCGTGTCCTTACGTACCCGTTCCCAGTCGATCTGCTCCCGCAGCGACCGCGCCAGCGGCAGACCCCGGGCGAAGTCGCAGTAGTGCTGGGAGAAACTGAGCAGCTTGTGCACCATCAGCTGGGTCGCCGACAGCACCGGCATGTGGATCGCGTCCACCGGACGCACCACCGTGTCGGTGAAGGTCTCCTCGGTCACCGGAGTCTCGATCGGGCGGTGGATCAGGTCCACCATCCGGCCGCCGTCGTAGACCTTGACCAGCCAGTCCTCCGGTGGCCGCTCGGCGGTGAACCCGGCGGCCACGAGCGCCTCCAGCGCGGCGTCGACGTCGCCCTGACGGATCAGGAAGTCGACGTCGTGCTCGCTGGAGTGCCCGCCGTGGGCGTAGACGGCGAAGCTCCCGCCGAGGGCGAACGGAATGTCGGCCTGCTTGAGCACGGCGGCGACCTTCTTCAGGGTGTGGAGAAGAGTTTCGTCGTCGCGCTCGGCCATTTCGACTCTCCCGTCGACTCGTTGGGGGTGCACCCTGGGGGGTTCAGGGTCCGTACCCGGCATTCCGCCCGCCCACACCTGTCCTGCTTGCGGAACACCGTGAACCTGCCCTAACCGGGAGGTAACACGCAGGCCGTGAGCACCGGTCGGATAACCTGTCGAGAGTGGTTAGTTCGACGCGAGCTTCTCGGCCGGCCTGGTCGGCACCGACGTCCAGCAGACGCGCGGCGCGGCTGCGTGCCGTGGCGCTGGTCGGCATCGACGGGTCCGGCAAAACCACCCAGGCGCAGTTGCTCGCCGACACACTCACCGAAGCCGGTCATGCCGCCACCTATCACCGCAATGCAGGCGGCCGGCGGTGGTTGGGTCGGGCGGCCCACCGGCTGGGCCGGCCGGACGCGCAACGGCTTCTCGGGCGCGACGGGATGCTCCTGGTGGAGTCCGTCCTGCGCTGGCTGGCCATCGCGGCGGCACTGCTCGCCTCCTGGGCGACGCGCCGGACGGCGATCATGGACCGCTACGCCGTCTGCCAGTACGCCAGCCTTCGGGCGCACGGTGGGCGACGCTGGGAGCGTCTCGTCCGAGCCGCGTACCGGATCTTCCCGCAACCGCAGGTGACGTTCCTGATGGCGGTCGACCCGGCGGAGGCGTACCGGCGGATCGAGCGACGTGGCACCGACCAGGAGAGCCTGACCTACCTGGCCTCCGCCGACCACGCCTACCGCACCCTCCCGGAGTACCCGACGTTCGTCGTCATCGACGCGGCCCGACCCCCCCACGAGGTGGCCCGGGAGATCCGGGGACATCTGGCCGGATGGTTGACGGCGGAGGACTCCCCGACCGGAACCGACCCGCTGTGGTGTGGCGTACGCGCCGCGAGCACCGCTCCCGTGGTGCCGGTTCAGGCCCGGCCGTAGACCGGCACGGTCGCCCCACTTGTCGGCGCGGACTCGTCGGAGGCCAGAAAGTGGATCACCGAGGCGATCTCGGCCGGTGCCACCCACCGGGTGTGATCCGCGTCCGGCATGGCCGCCCGGTTGCTCGGCGTGTCGATGACGCTCGGCAGCACCGTGTTGCAGCGCACCCCGGCGGTCTTGTACTCCACCGCGACGGCCGAGGCGAAGGCGAGCACCGCGGCCTTGGCGGTCACGTAACCGGCCACGCCGGGGAAGGGAGCGACCGCCGCGCGGGACGCCACGCACACCACCGCGCCGCCGCCCGCCTGGATCAGATGCGGCAGGGCCGCCCGGGTGACCAGATGAGTCGGACGCAGATTGAGGGTGAGCATCCGGTCGAACTCCTCGACCGGAGTCTCGTGCACCAGGCCGGTGCTGGCGTACCCGCCGACGAGGTTGATCACCGCCCGCAGCGGCGCCTCGGGATCCCCGGCGGCCACCTCCGCGACCCGCGCCGCGTCGGCCGCGTCGGTCAGGTCCGCGACCAGCCGTACCGGCGCGTTGGCGTCCGGCTCCGGGTGTGGCGTCGGTTGGCTCCGTTGTGGAGCCACTACCCGCCAGCCCGCGTCGACGAAGGTCGCGGTCACCGCGGCGCCGAGCCCGCCGGTGCCTCCGGTGATCAACACGCTGCGTCCCGCCATGGTCCTCACGCTACTGCCGCCGACCGGTCGGCGGGTGCACCGGGCCCACCCGACCGGCCGTGCCCGGCCCTGCGGGGGAAGCGCCGTACGCGCCGTGGATGCCAGGCTGTCCGACGGTCGCCGGCCTCGCCGGTGCGCCCGTGCCGAGCCCGGCGGTGCGATTGCACTCCCGGCCTACTGAAAGTAAGTTCCATTGGTGGCGAAGGCTCCGAAAATTTCTGCTAGCGGCGAGCCGAGCGGGTTGATCGTCCACATCGGCGGCCTGCTCCCGTCCCTGTCGCCGGCGGAGCAGCGGGTGGCCCGGCTGGTGGTCGCCGACCCCGCCAAGGCGGCCCGACGGACCATCACCGACCTCGCCACCGCCGCCGAGACGTCCGAGGCGACGGTGATCCGGTTCTGCCGCTCGGTGGGCGTCGACGGCTACCCACAGTTGCGGATCCGGCTCGCCGCCGAGGCGGCCCGGCGCATCGAACCGTCCGACGGGCGAATCGCCGGCGGGGACATCCCACCCGGAGCCGACCTGGCCCAGATCATCGCGATGATCGGCTTCAACGACGCGCGCGCCGTCGAACAGACCGCCGAGCAACTCGACCCGGCGGTCTGCGAGCAGGTGGTGGAGGCCATCGCGGGCGCCGGCCGGATCGTCATCTTCGGCGTGGGCGCCAGCGCCTTCGTGGCGCTGGACTTCCAACAGAAGCTGCACCGCATCGGCCGCGCCGCCTTCTGCTTCCCCGACGTGCACACCGCCCTGACCTCGGCCGCCCTGCTGGGGCGCGGTGACGTCGCCGTCGGTGTCTCGCACACCGGCGCCACCTCCGACGTGATCGAGGTGCTGGCGCAGGCGCGGTCGAGAGTGGCGACGACGGTGGCGCTCACCAATTTCCCGCGGTCACCGCTCGCCGTGCTCGCCGACCATGTGCTCACCACCGCGGCTCGCGAAACCACCTATCGTTCGGGGACGATGGCCAGCCGAATTGCTCAGCTCACCGTGGTCGATTGCCTTTACGTCGGCGTCGCCGCCCGTAACCGACCCCGGGCGCGTAAAGCACTGGAGGCCGGCGCCGAGGCGGTCCGCTCTCGCCGGGTCGGATCCGGCCGACGGCGGGCATGATCACCGACGCGACGGCATCGGACGAGGCATCAGCGCCAGCAGCGGGGCAAACCCGGGCATAGAACCGGGGTGCGGATTGTTCATCAGGGCGTGGGGTATTACCACCGGCGTGGATGAACCAATCGGTCCGCGTACGCGTGTTTGGCAGTGACCAGGATCGCAGCACGGTGGTGACCCGGGTCGCTGTGTACGACGGCCAGGCGGTGTTGCCATGGGCCAGTACGGTCAGTGACTCGTCGATCCGTCGACCTCAGCAGGTCCCTGTCGACTCAACCACCGACAGGGTGCTGACAGCAAACATGGACCGTGCTCTCAGCTGATTATCAGGCATTCGTGACACTTTCGACCCACGACATGGAATCCCCGATACGTCTCATCTGTTGTGTAGATGTCAGCACCGATGGGCACAGCGGAGGTTACGGGGAGGGGCTGATGAGCGTGGGGATGGCAAGCAACCGGGTAACCGGCGCGATAGAGGGGACCGTGGGCAACGTGGACAAGAACATCGGGATGCGAACCGACGAGGTTGCCGAGGAGCGCGACCTGGTTGGAGTCTACCTGCACGAGATCTCCCGGACGCCATTGCTGGACGCCGCCAGGGAGGTCGACCTCTCCAAGGCCATCGAGGCGGGCCTGTACGCCGAGCACCTGCTCGGCGAGGACCGCGTACCCGACGGCGTCACCCGGGATGAGCTGACGCGGCTGGTCGCCGAGGGTGAGCGGGCCAAGGACCTGTTCATCCGCGCCAACCTGCGCCTGGTCGTGTCGATCGCCCGACGGTACGTCCGTTCCGGGATGCCCATGCTGGATCTGATCCAGGAGGGCAACACCGGTCTGGTCCGGGCGGTCGAGAAGTTCGACTACGAACGTGGCTACAAGTTCTCCACCTACGCGACGTGGTGGATCCGCCAGGCGATCAGCCGGGCGATCGCCCAGCAGGAGCGCACCGTGCGGCTGCCGGTGCACCTGGTGGAGGACGTCAACCGGATGCGCAACGTGGCCCGGCAGCTCACCCGTGAGCTGGGCAGCGACCCGGAGCCGGAGCAGATCGCGGCGGCGCTGGGCGTGACCGTCGAGCGGGTCAACGAGCTGGTCCGCTGGTCGCAGGACACCGTGTCGTTGGACACGCCGGTCGGTGACGACGGCGACACCAACCTCGGTGATCTGGTCGCCGACAGCGACGCGCCCTCGCCGGAGGAGATCGTGCTCACCGGCCTGGAGCGGCAGCGCATCGAGGGTCTGCTCAACCACCTGGACGACCGCTCCGCCGGCATCATGCGGGCTCGCTACGGGCTCGAGGACGGCCGGGAGCACTCGTTGACGGAGGTCGCCTCGCGGTTCTCGTTGTCGCGGGAGCGGATCCGGCAGCTGGAGATCCAGGCGCTCGGCCGGCTCCGTGAGCTGGCTCGCGCGGAGGGTCTGCAAGCGGCCTGAGCTGGTAGTAATGACGACGAAGGGCCGGCGTCCGGTAGGGGGACGCCGGCCCTTCGTCGTGCCTGCGGCCGGTCGCCCGGCCGCCTCGTCGCGCGGTGGAACTCAGCGCACCCGGCCGTAGCCGTACGGCGTCATCAGGTCGACGGCACGCTTCTCCACGTTCCGCCCGAAGGTGGGTGCGTGGATGACCTGCCCGCCGCCCACGTAGATCGCCACGTGCCCGAGGCTGCGGTAGAAGACCAGGTCACCCGGGCGCAGTTCGCTGCGGCTGATGTGGGCGACCACCCCCCACTGCATCCGGGTGTTGTGCGGCAGCGACCGGCCCGCCGCCCGCCAGGCGGCAGAGGTCAGGCCCGAGCAGTCGTAGCCGTTCGGCCCGTCCTGGCCCCAGGCGTACGGCTTGCCGAGCGCGCCGTAGGCGTACCGGACGGCCACGCCGGCCTGGCCGGAGACGGCCGGCGCGTCGTTGGCGCTGTCCGGCCGGTTGTTCGGACGCTCGGTGGCTCGGCCGTACGCCTGCCGGCGCAGCTCGTACAGCTTGGCCAGATCCCGTTCGATCCGGCGCTTCGCGGTGCTCAGCTCCCGCGAGCGGGCCGCCTGCTGGGTCAGTGTCACGTCCAGCCGGGTCTTCTCGTCGAGCAGTCGCCGCTGGTCGGCGGTGTAGCCGGCGATGGTCGCCTGGCGTTGCCGGGTCAGGTGGTCCAGCGTGCCGAGCCGGTCCAGCACCGACGCCGAGTCGCCACCGTGCAGCAACGCGTCGACCGCGCCGAGGTTGCCGGTCTTGTACGCGGTGGCGGCCAACTCGCTGACATCCGCGCGGCTCTGCGCGGCCTGCCGCTCCAGTGGACCGATCCGTTCCTGGAGCCGGGCCACAGCGGCCTGATTCTTCTTGATCTTCTCGCGTAACTCGTTGTGCGCCTCCACCACGTTCTCCAACTCGGTGGACGCCTTGTCGATCCGCCGGGTCAGTTCGGCGGGGGACGGTTCGGCCCGGGCCACCGTCGCGGGTGCGATCAGCACCAGTGCGAAGGCGGTGACGGTCAGGGCGCGCAGCGTGTGTAACAGGGGCGACAAGAGCTCGATGCTCCTCTCCCATGGCCGGCGCGGGCCTGCTGACGCTCCGCGGCGGCATCAACCCGGTGCCGTCCGGCTGGACGGCGGCCGACCGGGCCGACCCGCCCAACGTAGTACGCGACAGGAGTCGGTGGCAGTGAAAGCCGAGACCAATGGGGATGCTGAGCTTGAATCACGTTCGTGTTCCGTGGCAATAGTCCGGTATACCGGAGATGCGAAAGGGGTCGGTCTCGGCACATGACGTCGGATGACTCCGCGGTATGTCCGACAAGCCGGACTCGGGGTGGTGTTTCCGGCGTCGTCGGTCCGTCCGGACCCCGCTGAGCACCGCAAACCGGCAGGCCAGGGTGGCGAGGCGGGCACACAATGAAGCCCACAGCCGGGATTCCCGCACATCTGCATCGATGGGGCCGGCAAGCGGGCCGCCCCCCACACCAGCAGTGGAGGAGGGGCCGTGGAGCGTGAAGGTGCGACGACACGACCGCCCTGGTCGCCGGGCGGTACCGCAGGTGGCAGACCGACCCTGCTCTACGCCCGACCCGGGATCATCGTCACGGCCGACCGGTTCACCGTCGGCAGCACCAGTTGGCGGGTCGCCGAACTGACCCACCTGCACACCACCCGGGGGCCACACGACCGGGTGGCCATGCGGGCCGCCCTGGTCTCCGCCGCGGTGATCGGTGGGATCGGGCTGGCGCTCGGCTTCACCGGAGGGCTGCACCGGCTCACCGCCGGGGCGTACCTCCTGCTCGGGGTGGTGTTCCTGGTGCCGATCCTGGTCGCGGCGGCCGGCGACCGGTGGCGGCCGCCGGCGTACGAGTTGTGGGGGCAGCGCGGCGGAGTGCCGGAGTTGCTGTTCAGCAGCGACGACGAGCACCAGTTCGGGCAGGTGAGCCGGGCGCTGCGGCGGGCCTTCGAGATCCACCGCCACGGCGGCTGGGAGGACCCGCTCGCCAACGCCGACCTGTGGCGTCCCCGGCGCTGAGCCCGCTGTCGACGAGGGGTCGGATCAGCCGGCGACCGGCTGCGGGGCCGGCTCGGCGTGCTCGGCGAGGACGAGGGTGCTCACCCGGCGCTCGGCCCAGAAGGAGAGGAACGGCACCGTCCCGGCCAGCATCACCAGGATCATCCGCTTGAGCGGCCAGTCGACCCGGCGGGACAGGTCGAAGGTGGCGACCAGGTAGAGCATGTAGAGGAAGCCGTGCGCCTGGCCGACGGTCTCCACCACGATCGGCTCGTCGAAGCCGTACTTCAACGGCATGCCGATGACGACCAGCATGATCAGCACCACACCGACGATCCAGGCGATCACGCGGTAACGGGTGAGGGCAGCGCGCACTTCTCGTGTCCTTCCGGGCCCGGCTCAGCCGGGATAGTCGCCGGGCTTGGCGCCCGGATTGGCGTTCAACCATGACAGGTAGCGGTTGTACGCGGCCAGTTCCGCGTCCTCCTCGCCGTGGCCGCCGACCGTACGGGTGACCCGTACCGGCCGGCCGATGCCGGGCCGCGGCCGTACGCCCGCCCCCTCGACGGCCTCGGCCCTCTCGACCGTGGGGTCGCCGGCCTCGGACGCCTCGCCGACGGCTGCGGTCGGGCCGGCCTCGGCGTCCCGCAGCGCGTGGCGGACCTCACGCCACCAGACGAAGACCACGAACCCGGCGAAGATCGGCCACTCCACCGCGTAGCCCCAGCTGATGGCGTTGCCGGCGGCGGCGCGGCTGACCTGCCACCAGCCCAGCGCCAGGAAGGCCGTCACCAGTACGACCATGGCCACGTGGCGGGCGATCCACGCCGGGGTCCAGAGCCGCTTCATGGCACCGAGGGTACCGGGACCGGCGCTGCTCTCCGACACCGTGTCGTAGTGGCGGCGGTGGTTTGGCCGTCCGGGCGGTGGGCAACCGTACAGACGCCAGGCCCACGACCGACTAGGGAGCGCGAGATGAGGGCACAGGACGGATTTCCTCCCGGCGGCACCGAGGTGAGCCCCGAGCAGCGGATCCCGGAATGGGGTGACGACCGGGTGGCCGCGCCGATCCTCGACGCCGACCTGCCCGGCATCGACCCGGCGGAGTTGGCCGAGGAGGACCTCATCCGCGAGATGGAGAGTCTGCACCGGACCCGGCTGGACACGTTGCGGCACGCGACCGACTCCGCGCTCGCCACCCACCTGCGGCGTACCGCCGAACTGGAGACCGAGTACCTGGCCCGCCACCCCGGTCGGGAGGTCGACCCGAGCCGGCTGCGGGACGCGTGATGGCGTACGCGGAACGGGGCATCTCCGCGCCGCCCGAGGTCGTCTTCAACACCGCGACCGACCCCGACCGGAGCTCCGCCTGGCTGCCCGAGCCGCTGCTGTCCGCCGTACCCGACGGGGACTCCGACGGACTGTGGGCCCGCTGGCGCGCGCGGGACACGGACTGGACGGCCGAGCTGCGGGTGGCAGCGGAGGACTCGGGTGGCACCCGGGCTCGGCTCGATCTGGTCGGCGACGGTCAACCCGACCGGCTGGCCGACCAGGCGCTGACCAACCTGGCCCGCGAAGTAGCCGACAACCTCCAGGCCGGCTGACCGCCCGCCTGGGCAAGCGTGATCATAAGGAGTCCCGGGTGAGCTTGCTGAAGCAGAAGGTGACCAGGCTGCGTCAGGCGTACGCCCCGCACGAGCACCGCCCCCTCGGCGGTTACCTGGTGGCCATGGGCACCTACGCCGGGGTGGCGGGTGCCATCGCCGCTCTGGTCAAGGCGACCGGACGTACCGTGCCGCAGCGGCCGGCCACCGCCGACGTGGTGCTCCTGTCGATCGCGACCCACAAGCTCAGTCGGCTGCTGTCGAAGGATGCCGTGACCAGCCCGCTGCGCGCGCCGTTCACCCGCTACGACCGGCCGATCGGCAGCGGCGAGGTGATGGAACAGGTACGCGACTCCGGCAGCCCCACCCGGCACGCGATCGGTGAACTGCTCAGCTGCCCGTTCTGCCTGGCGGTCTGGGTGGCCACCGGCATGACCGGGGGACTGGTGCTGGCGCCACGGCTGACCCGGCTGGTCGCCACCGCGCTGACCGCGGTGGCCGCCTCCGACTTCCTCCAGATGGCGTACGCGATGGCCCAGCAGGGTGCGGAAGGCCACCACCGCTCCGAGGACTGAGCGAAGCAGCGAAAACCGCCGGCCCGGAACATCGGGCCGGCGGTTTCTGCGTACGGATGCGGGTTCAGCGCTGCATGCCCGACCAGCCGCGTGGTGACTCCGGCTCCCGCTCGTCCTGGTCGGCGCCGGTCAGGATGTCGTCGTCGACGGCGGTGGTCTCGTGTTCGTTGGCGAAATCCGGCTCGGGTAGGTTGTCCCTGCCCTCCGGGGGTTGGGCGAGCGCGGGCGTCTGGTCGTGGTCCTCGGTGGGCTGCGACATCACGGTCCTCTCCTGGTCGCCGCTGGATCGGCTGGTGAGGGGGTCAGCCCACCGAGCCGCCCAGCAGGTCGGTCACCTCGTCGACCGCGTACTCGCCCTGGGGCAGCGCGTTCAGCCGGGCGAGCAGCTGCGCGGGCAGCTCCGCCGCGACCGCGCGGCGGTAGATGTCGACCTGGCTGATCCGCTCCTGGCCGTGGTAGAGGTCGTCGAGCAGCTCGTCCAACGGCCGGGTGTCCACCGCCTCGACCTCGATCTCGTCCGGTACGGCGGCGAGCGTGCCGGGCAGGTCGGTCACGGGTGGGTCGAGCGCGGCGGTGTCGACCACCGGCACGTCGGCCAGCACGGCTTCCGGTAGGCGGGCCTGCGTCGTCGGCGCGGGTGCCCCGGTCACGGGTACGTCGTCGGTCACGCCCGTCAGCTACCCGCGCCCTCTGCACCCAAACACCCGCCCCGTCCGGCCCCGCCCCAGCTCCGTCGGTCAGGAAGTTGTCGTGAGCGGACAACTTCCTGACCGACCCGAGCGGGGACGGGCCGGTCGTCGCTCAGGCGGGGGCGGGCAGCGAGTGCGGGTCGGCGCTGGAGCGGGTGGCCCGGCGGGCGCGTACGGCGGTGGCCAGCTCGGTGAGCACCTCGTCGGTGGTGTCCCAGCCGATGCAGGCGTCGGTGATCGACTGGCCGTAGGTCAGTTCCCGGGTCGGGTCGAGGTCCTGCCGACCGGGGACGAGGAAACTCTCCAGCATGATCCCGACGATGCCCCGCTGACCGACGGCGATCTGCCCGGCCACGTCGGCGACCACGGCGGGCTGGTTGCGGTGGTCCTTGCCGCTGTTGGCGTGGCTGGCGTCCACCACCAGCCGCTCCGGCAGCCCGGCAGCGCGCAGCAGTTCCAGCGCACCGGCCACCGACGCGGCGTCGTAGTTCGGCCGGCCGCCGCCGCCGCGCAGTACCAGGTGACCGTCGGCGTTGCCCCGGGTGTGCATGATCGCCGGGGTGCCGGAGACGTCGATGCCGGGGAAGACGTGCGGTACGCCGGCCGCCCGGATCGCGTCCACGGCGGTGGCGATGCTGCCGTCCGGGCGGTTCTTCATGCCGATCGGCATGGACAGGCCGGAGGCGAGCTGGCGGTGCACCTGGCTCTCCACCGTACGGGCGCCGATGGCCCCCCAGGCCACCGTGTCCGCGATGTACTGCGGGGTGATCGGGTCGAGGAACTCGCAGCCGACCGGCAGCCCGAGGCGTAACACGTCGAGCAGGAGCGCCCGGGCCAGCCGGAGACCGGCGTTGACGTCACCGGAACCGTCCAACCCGGGATCGTTGATCAGGCCCTTCCACCCGACGGTGGAGCGCGGCTTCTCGAAGTAGACCCGCATCACCACCAGCAGGTCGTCGGCGACCCGGTCGGCCGCCTCGCGCAGCTGGTGGGCGTACTCCAGGGCGGCGGCGGGGTCGTGCACCGAGCACGGGCCGACCACCACCAGCAGTCGGTCGTCGACGCGGTCGAGGACCTGGGCGGCGGCGCGCCGCCCGGCGACCACGGCCGAGGCCAGGTCGTCGTCCAGAGGTAGCTCGTGGTGCAGCAGCGCCGGGGTGGTCAGCGGTACGACACGGTCGATCCGCTGATCGATGACGCGACGGTTGTCCGGGGTCGTCACGGTGGGCATCCTTCCGCCGACCGCACCCCGGGGCCGGTGCCCGGGACGAGCCGGCTGCTCGTAGGCAAAAGGGCAGGAAATCCATTCCTGCCCGGCCGGCTCGAAAACGGTGACGTCAGATCATGGTGAGGTCACCGGCTTACGAGCCGGCTGCCTAAACCATCGATACGACCGCGTCACGGCGCCAAGAGTACCCGACGGTGGGCAACTGCTCACCCCATGGTCGGCAAAGCCTCTCCTCACGTTCACCCCCATCGATGAATCGGTCGGTAATTTCAGCGACACCGAACGCTGCGAAACTGGAGGTATTCGATGGATCGTCGTACCGTCCTGTGCGCCACCGTCGCCGGCGGCGCTGCCGCCTTCTCCGGCAGCCTGTGGGCGGGAGCCGCGGTGGCCGCACCGGCGCAACCCGGCCCCAGCCCGTACGGGGCGCTGCGCAGCGCCGACGCCAACGGGATCCAGCTGCCTGCCGGCTTCACCAGCCGGGTGATCGCCCGGTCCCGCCGGACGGTCGCCGACACGTCGTACGTCTGGCACGACGCGCCCGACGGCGGTGCCTGCTTCACCGCCGGAGCCGGATGGATCTACGTCTCGAACTCCGAGATCACCCCGGGCGGCGGCGCCTCGGCGGTCCGCTTCAACGCCGACGGCAGCATCGCCTCGGCGTACCGGATCCTCTCCGGCACCAACCAGAACTGCGCCGGCGGTGCCACGCCCTGGGGCACCTGGCTCTCCTGCGAGGAGGTCAGCCGCGGGTACGTCTACGAGACCTACCCGCAGGGCGGCACCGCCGCGGTGCGCCGGGACGCGATGGGGCGGTTCAAGCACGAGGCCGCCGCCTGCGATCCGGGCCGCCGGGTCATCTACCTCACCGAGGACGAGAGCAACGGCTGCCTGTACCGGTTCCGCCCGACGACCTGGGGCAGCCTGGCCGGCGGCACGCTGGAGGTGCTTGTCGCCGGCAGCGCCACCAGCGGCCCGGTGACCTGGGCGCGGGTGCCCGACCCGTCGGGGGCGAGCACGCTGACCCGTAACCAGGTCTCCGGGGCCAAGCGCTTCAACGGTGGCGAGGGCTGCTGGTACGCCGACGGCACCTGCTGGTTCACCACCAAGGGCGACAACCGGGTCTGGGCGTACGACGCGGTCAACCAGCGCATCGACCTGGCGTACGACGCCGCCCGGGTCTCCGGCAGCGCGCCGCTGACCGGCGTGGACAACATCACCGGCGCCCGCTCCGGCGACCTGTTCGTGGCCGAGGACGGCGGCAACATGGAGATCTGCGTGATCACGCCGGACGAGATCGTGGCGCCGTTCCTGCGCATCACCGGTCAGTCGTCGTCGGAGATCTGCGGCCCGGCCTTCTCGCCGGACGGCACCCGGTTCTACTTCTCCTCGCAGCGCGGCACCTCGGGATCGTCCTCGGGCGGCATCACCTACGAGGTACGCGGCCCGTTCCGCTCCTGACTGGTCGCCGCATGGAACTGTTAACAGGGGGCCCGGCTACTACCTGAGGCGTTAAGAAGGGGCCCTTCCTTTCACGCGTGCGGGGTGGGGCTCGGGGGTATGGGGGCAGTCATGAGTGACGCGAAGAGCGACCAGGAGCGGGTCGAGTCCCGAGCCCACCTGCTGCCCGAGGAGGCCGCGGCCGGCAGCGAGGATCCCGAGGCCCAGGCCGACGCGATCCTGACCGAGTCCGACATTCGGGAGGACGACCCCAACGCCGCGCCGGACACGTTCCTGGAGCGGCGTACCTCGGAACAGACGGTGACCCCGATCGAGCCGCCCGACTGAGCGACAGGTGCGGCGGGCCGCGTCCCCCGGGCGGGTGGGGCGCGGCACGCCCGCGTCCCGACCGCATGCCGCAGCGGAGATCGGATAGCGTCGGAGTCATGCCCGACAGCGGTTACCCCTGGCCCATCTCCACGACTCGACTCGACAACGGCCTGCGCGTGGTGGTCAGCGAGGACCGCACCGCCCCGGCGGTCGCGGTCAACCTCTGGTACGACGTCGGCTCCCGCCACGAGCCGGCCGGACAGACCGGCTTCGCGCACCTGTTCGAGCACCTGATGTTCGAAGGCTCGGTGAACGTCGCGAAGACCGAGCACATGAAACTGGTGCAGGGGGCGGGCGGGTCGCTCAACGCCACCACCAATCCGGATCGGACGAACTACTTCGAGACGGTCCCGGCCGAGCATCTGGAGTTGGCGCTCTGGCTGGAGGCCGACCGGATGGGCGGCCTGGTGCCGGCGCTGACCCAGGAGACGCTTGACAACCAGCGCGACGTGGTGAAGAACGAGCGGCGGCAACGCTACGAGAACGTGCCGTACGGCGACGCGTGGCTGCGGCTGCTGCCGCTGCTCTACCCGCCGGGGCATCCGTACCACCACGCCACCATCGGCTCGATGGCCGACCTGAACGCCGCCGACCTGGCCACCTTCCAGGCGTTCCACCAGACCTACTACGCACCGAACAACGCGGTGCTCACCGTGGTCGGTGACACCACCGTCGACGAGGTCGTCACGCTGGCCGAGAAGTACTTCGGGGCCATCGAGCCCCGGGCGGAGATCCCGCCGGCACCCGACGGGCGCAGCGTGCCGGCGACCGGCGTACCGGCCGTGGAGACGGTGGTCACCGACGTGCCGGCACCCCGGGTGTACGTGGCACACCGGACCTACCCGTTCGGCACCCCGGGCTACGACGTGGTGACCGTGCTGGCCACCGTGCTCGGCAGCGGCCGGGGCAGCCGGCTCTACCAGCGCCTCGCCGACGGCGAACGGATCGCCCAACCCGACCTCGTCGGGGCGTACGGGGTGGATCTGGCGCACGCCCCCGCGCCGCTGATCGCCACCGCCACCGCCCGCCCCGGAGTCAGTGGCGAGCGGCTGGCCGAAGGGCTGGCCGAGGTGGTCGACGAGTTGGCCACGGTGCCGGTGACCCCGAGCGAGCTGGACCGCGCCAAGGCCCTGCTGACCACTGCCTGGTGGCGGCAGATGTCCACGGTGGACGGACGGGCGGACGCGCTGGGCCGCTACGCCACCCAGTTCGGCGACCCGGCCACCGTGGCCGAGCGGCTGCCGGCCTGGCAGGCGGTGACCGCCGAGCAGATCGCCGAGGTGGCCGCCGAGGTGCTCGGCGCCGACGACCGGGTGACCCTGACCTACCGCCCCGAGGAGAAGCTGTGAGCGCGAGGAGTGAGCGGCGCGGCCCGGTGGGACGCCGCGACCTGGCAGCAGCGAGCCCCGCAGTCGCGAACGAAAGGTTGGCACTGTGAGCGCGAGGAGTGAGCGGCGCGGCCCGGTGGGACGCCGCGACCTGGCAGCAGCGAGCCCCGCAGTCGCGAACGAAAGGTTGGCCCAGTGACTCTGATCGCCGAACGTCCGGGGCCGGGTGCGGCTCGTCCGTACCGGTTCCCGCAGGTGGTGCGCCGGGCGGTGGCGGGCGGCCAGGTGGTCGCCGCGCATCTGCCCGGGCAGAACCTCGCCGTGGCGCTGCTGCTGCTCGACGCCGGTGCCGGCCGGGAGCCGGTCGGCAAGGAGGGGCTCGGCGGGGTGCTGGCCAAGGCCCTGGAGGAGGGCACCAGCCAGCGGGACGCCACCGCGTACGCGCTGGCCATCGAGGCGCTCGGTACCGAGCTGGTGACCGGGCTGGACTGGGACACCTTCCAGGCCAGCGTGCAGGTGCCGGTCGAGCGGTTGGGCGCGGCCGTGGAACTGCTCGCCGAGGCGGTGCGTACCCCGAAGTTGGACCCGGACGACGTGCGCCGGGTACGCGACGACGAGGCGACGGCGTTGCGGATGGACTGGGCCAACCCCGGCCCGCGCGCCGACGCGGTGCTGCGTGTCGACCTGTTCGGCGCCGACAACCGGTGGGGCCGCCCGCTGTACGGCGACCCGGACTCGGTGGCCGCGCTGGACGCCGAGGATGTCACCGTTTTCCACTCCGAGTGGTTCATCCGGCCGGGCACCCTGGTGGTCGCCGGTGACCTGGACCGGATCGACCTGGACGCGCTCGCCGCAACGGCCTTCGCCGGTACGGGCGGTGGGCCGGTGGACCGCGGTGGGCCGATCGACGTCCCGCTGCGTACCGGTCGCCGGATCATCCTGGTGGACCGGCCCGGCTCGGTGCAGTCGACGCTGCGTCTCGGTCACGTCGCGCCGCACCGGGCCCACCCGGACCATGTGCCGCTGGCGTTGGCCGGCACGGTGCTCGGCGGCGCCTTCACCTCCCGGCTGAACCACCTGATCCGTGAGGTGCGCGGCTACACGTACGGCATCCGGGGCGACTTCGCCTCGTCCCGCCGCTTCGGCCGGTTCGCGGTCAGCTCCGGGGTGCAGACGGCGGTGACCGCACCGGCCCTGGTCGAGTCGGTCGGGGAGATCGCCCGTACCCAGGCCGGCGGGGTGACCGAGGACGAGCTGGCGGTGGCCCGGTCCTGGCGGGCCGGGCAGCTCTCGGTGGAGCTGCAGAGCCCCCGGGCGATCGCTTCGGCCCTGACCACGCTCGTGGTGCACGACCTGCCCGACGACTACCACGCCCAGTTGCGGGAGGCGCTGCTCGCCGCCGACGTGGCGCAGGTGTCGGCCGCCGCCGCCGCCCACCTGCACCCGGATTCGCTGACCCTGGTGGTGGAGGGGGACGCCGCGCTCATCCGCGACGAACTGGTCGCCGCCGGTCTGGGGGAGGTGATCGACCACGCACCGGCCGAGACGGTGTGATGTCGGTCGCCGAGGGGTGGGAAAGCGTTCCCGGTCGACCGGCCGGCCTGGGTAGCCTCGCGGGCATGAGGATCGGCATTGTGGGGGCCACCGGCCAGGTCGGTGGCGTCATGCGGCAGGTGTTGGCGGACCGGGAGTTCCCGGCGGAGCAGGTACGGCTTTTCGCCTCGGCGCGTTCGGCGGGGCGTACCCTGCCGTGGCGTGGCGAGGAGGTCGTCATCGAGGACGCGGCCACCGCCGACTACTCGGGGCTGGACATCGTGCTCTTCTCCGCCGGTAAGGGCACCGCCAAGGAGCTGGCTCCCCGGGTCGCCGCCGCCGGTGCCGTGGTCATCGACAACTCGTCGGCCTTCCGGACGGACCCGCAGGTGCCGCTGGTCGTCGCCGAGGTCAACCCGCACGCCGCCGCCGTACGCCCCAAGGGCATCATCGCCAACCCGAACTGCACCACGATGGCCGCGATGCCGGTGCTGCGGCCGCTGCACGAGGAGGCGGAGCTGGTCAGCCTGGTCGTCTCGACGTACCAGGCGGTGTCCGGTGCCGGCCTGGCCGGCGTTGCCGAGCTGGACGAGCAGGTCCGCAAGGTGGTCGAGGGCGCCACCGGCCTGACCTACGACGGTGCGGCGGTGGAGTTCCCGGCGCCCCGCTCGTTCGCCCGGCCGATCGCGTTCAACGTGCTGCCGCTCGCCGGTTCGATCGTCGACGACGGGTCGGCGGAGACCGACGAGGAACAGAAGCTGCGCAACGAGAGCCGCCGGATTCTGGAGATCCCCGGCCTGAAGGTCTCCGGCACCTGCGTCCGGGTGCCGGTCTTCACCGGGCACTCGTTGCAGATCAACGCCCGCTTCGCCCGGCCGATCAGCCCGCAGCGCGCCACCGAGCTGCTCGACGGCGCGCCTGGTGTGACGCTCAGCGAGGTGCCCACCCCGTTGCAGGCGGCCGGCCAGGATCCGACCTTCGTGGGCCGGATCCGGGCCGACGAGACCGTCGAGCACGGGTTGGCGCTGTTCTGCTCCAACGACAACCTGCGCAAGGGTGCCGCCCTCAACGCCGTACAGATCGCCGAACTGGTGGCCGCCGAGCGCTGACCTCTCGGCCCCGACCAGGCGTTACTGGTCGGGGCCCTCGGGTAGACCCATGGTTGGCCGACACCGAGAGGGAGGCGCCATGACTACCGTCGGAGAGTTCATGACGACCCGGTTGGTGACCATGGACGGCAACGACACACTCGTCGCGGCAGCCCAGGAGATGCGGAACTCCGCGATCGGCGACGTGGTGGTGACCGATGGCGACAACGTGGTCGGCATCATCACAGACCGGGACATCACGGTCCGCGGGGTGGCCGAGAGCCTGGACCCGAACACCACCCGGCTCAACCAGCTCACCACCAAGGACGTGATCACGGTCAGCCAGTACGACGACGCGGTCTCCGCCGCCGACCTGATGCGCACGTACGCCGTACGGCGGCTGCCGGTGGTCGAGGACGGCCGGCTGATCGGTCTCGTGTCGATGGGTGACCTGGCTGTCGAGCGGGAGCCGCAGTCGGTACTGGCCGACATCAGCGCCGACGACCCCAACAACTGACCCGTACGCCCCGCCTGCCGGCTTCCCGACCACCGGGGAGCCGGCTTTCGGCTGTGCTGCGCCGGTCTTCCGGTCTGCGCCGGCCTTCCGGTGGCCTCACCCGATTCGGGCGAGGTTGACCGCGTACCGGCCGGGGACCCTGCTCTGCACGCCGAGGGCGGGGTCGCAGCGTGGAGGGACGCCGATCCGGCCGGGACCGACCGACGGGGGGAGAGGCGGCGATGGCGGAAGCGACCGTGCGGTTCTTCGAGGATCTCGACCGGCAGGGGTACGAACCGCTGCTGGCGAAGCTCTCCGGAACTCTGCGCTTCGACCTGCACGAGGGACCGCAGACCATGCATTGGCTGGTCCGGATCGACCGGGGTCAGATCCGGGTCGCCCGGGAGGACATGGAGGCGGACGCGGTCGTGGGGACCAGCCCGGGGCTGTTCGAGGACCTGGTCACCGGCCGGGAGAACGGGCTGGCCGCGCTGCTGCGGGGCGACATGACCATCACCGGTGACGCGCGCCTGATCGTGCAACTGGATCGGATCTTCCCCGGGCCGCCGCACAGCGTCGGACCGCATCGCTACCGCAAGGGGGTGCGCTGATGGCACCGAGCCACACCGTACGGATCCTGGACGGCAACACCTTCGTCGTCTCGGAGGCGACCGGGGACATCGAGGCGACGCCGACCGAGCCGACCGGGCTGTTCTCCATCGACACCCGTTTCCTGTCGAAGTGGGTGCTCACCATCAACGGTGAGCGGCTCAACGCCCTCTCCTACGACGACCTCCAGTACTACGAGTCGCGTTTCTTCCTGGTGCCGGGGCTGGCCACGCACTACGTCGACGCGAAGTTGTCGATCATCAGGGAGCGGGCCGTCGGGGGCAGCTTCCGGGAGAGCATCACCATCCTCAACCACGACGAGAAGGCGGTGGATCTGGAGATCCGGATGGACGCCGCCGCCGACTTCGCCGACCTGTTCGAGGTCAAGGACGAGATCCTGAACAAGAAGGGCGAGTCGTACGCCGAGGCGGAGCCGGACCAGCTGCGGCTGGGCTACCGGCGGGGCAACTTCCGGCGGGAGACGCTCATCTCGTCCTCCGAGCCGGCGAGCTATGACCGCAACGGCTTCTCGTACCGCGTCCACCTGGAACCGAACGAGCAGTGGGACACCGACATCCACGTACGCACCCACGCGCTCGGCCCCGGCGGCCGGGACCTGCGCATCGGGCTGCGGGTGCACGGCACCGAACGGCTCGCCCTCCAGCACGACCTGGAAGAGTGGATCGCGAAGGCACCCAAGGTGAACAGCGAGCACGGCGAGCTCTGCTCGACGTACCGGCGTTGCCTGGTGGACCTGGCTGCGTTGCGGTTCGCGCCGCTGTCGCTCGGCGGTCAGACGCTGCCCGCCGCGGGCCTGCCCTGGTTCATGACCATGTTCGGCCGGGACAGCATCCTGACCTGCCTGCAGACGCTGCCGTTCACGCCGCAGCTGAGCGCGACCACCCTGCGCATCCTGGGCGCGCTGCAGGGCACCCGGTTCGACGACTTCCGCGAGGAGGACCCGGGTCGGATCCTGCACGAGATGCGCTACGGCGAGAGCGCGGCGTTCGAGGAGCAGCCGCACTCGCCCTACTACGGCTCGGTGGACGCCACCCCGCTGTTCGTGATCCTGCTCGACGAGTACGAGCGGTGGAGTGGTGACGTCGCGCTGGTCAAGGAGTTGGAGCAGGAGTGCCGTCGGGCGTTGCACTGGATCGACGACTGTGCCGACCTGGTCGGTAACGGCTACATCTGGTACGAACGGCGTAACACCGACACCGGTCTGGAGAACCAGTGCTGGAAGGACTCCTGGGACTCCATCTCGTACGCCGACGGCAGCCTGCCACCGTTTCCCCGGGCCACCTGCGAGGTGCAGGGGTACGCGTACGACGCGAAGATCCGCGCGGCCCGGTTGGCCCGCGACTTCTGGGACGACCCGGCGTACGCGGAGCAGTTGGAGCGGGAGGCGGCGCAGCTGAAGGAGCGGTTCAACCGGGACTGGTGGGTGGCCGACGGCGGCTACTACGCTCTCGCCCTCGACCCCGACGGGCGGCAGTGCGACGTGCTCAGCTCCAACATCGGCCACCTGCTGTGGAGCGGCATCGTCGCCGACGACCGGGCCGAGCAGGTCGCCGCGCACCTGGTCGGCGACCGACTCTTCTCCGGCTGGGGAGTGCGGACCCTGGCCGAGGGCGAGGTGCGCTACAACCCCATCGGCTACCACAACGGCACGGTCTGGCCCTTCGACACCTCGTTCTGCGCCTGGGGTCTGCGTCGCTACGGGTTCGCAGAGGAGGCCGCCACCATCGCCAGCGGGATCCTGGACGCCGCGCGCTACTTCGACGGTCGGTTGCCGGAGGCGTTCGGTGGTTACCGGCGCGAGCAGACGAAGTTCCCGGTGGAGTACCCGACGGCGTGCAGCCCGCAGGCCTGGTCGACCGGGGCGCCGCTGCTGCTGCTGCGGACGATGCTCGGCCTGGAGCCGCACGAGGGGCATCTGGCGGTGGAGCCGCGTCTGCCGGTGGGCATGGGCCGGATCGAGGTGCTGGACATCCCGGGACGCTGGGGACGGGTGGACGCCTTCGCCCGTGGCCGTCTCGACCTGCACAAACTGGCCAGCTGACCCGTTGTCGACCGGCGGTGCCGGTGGCCGGGCGCGGCGTGCGCCCGGCCACGGTCCCTACCAGCGCGTAACCTACTCACGGTAAAGTTGGCGAATGCCGGAACTCGTGTACCCGCCCGTGATCGCCGCCGCCAAGACCATGTTCCGGGTGCTCGACCTGCGGCTCACCGTGCAGGGCTCGCACCACGTGCCGCGTACCGGTGGGGCGGTCATGGCCAGCAACCACGTCAGCTACCTGGACTTCATCTTCTGCGGCCTCGGTGCGCTGGAGTCCAGGCGGCTGGTCCGGTTCATGGCGAAGGAGTCGGTGTTCCGGCACCGGGTGTCGGGCCCGCTGATGCGTGGCATGCGGCACATCCCGGTGGACCGGGGGGCGGGCGCCGAGTCGTACGCCGCCGCGCTCGCCGCCCTGCGCGCGGGCGAGGTCGTCGGCGTCTTCCCGGAAGCGACGATCAGCCGGTCCTTCACCGTCAAGGAACTCAAGAGCGGTGCCACCCGGATGGCCTGCGAAGCGGCCGTGCCGGTGCTGCCGGTGGCGCTCTGGGGCACCCAGCGGCTCTGGACCAAGGGGCGCCCCCGCACGCTGACCCGCCGACACACCCCGATCACCATCCTGGTCGGCGAGCCCCTGCACCCGGCCGCCTATCCGGACGCGAACGCGATGAGCGCCGACCTGAAGACGCGGTTGCAGGAACTGGTCGACCGGGCCCAGCGGGAGTACCCGGACCAGCCCGCCGACGACGCCGACCGGTGGTGGCTGCCGGCGCACCTCGGCGGCACCGCGCCGACCCCGGCGGAGGCCGCCGCGCTGGACGCCGCCGACCGCCGGGGCTGACCCGGCGCCCTACCGTTGGCCCGAGGCCTCGCCGTACGGCAGTTGCACGGCGGTGCGCGGGCGGTAGTAGTCGTCCCGGGAGCGGAACTCGACCGGCAGCGACCCGGGCAGGATCACCCGCGTCGGACCGGGGACGGGCGAGACGAGGGCGAGCCGGGACAGGGCGTCCCGTTCCGGTGGGGAGAGGTCCATCAACTCGGGCCGGGTCAGCCGGAAGGTGGCCACCGCGCGGCGGATCTCCTGGCTCAACTGCGCGATCTGCGCGTCCGGCCCGATCAGGGCGAGCGCCGGCTGCTGGATCGTACGCAGTGCGTCGCAGACCACCAGCAGGCGCGCAGGGGAGTCCAGGCCGCACGGCGAAAGTTCCAGTCGGGACGGCCACTGCCAGCGGATCTGCCCGCTGACCAGGCCGGAGTTGGCCCGCCGGTGCCGGCCGCCGACCACGGCGAGTTGCGAGCCGGCGCCGACGTACACCAGCCGGTGGTCGGTGACGGTCACCGTGACCGCGTGCGGCAGCGCCCAGGTACGCCGGGACTCGGTGGGACCGAGCAGGTGGCCGGCCACGTCCACCTGCCACCGGCCGAGAATCCATTCGTCGCTGGCCGGCACCAGTTCGTGGCGCCGATCCAGGGTCGGGCCGGTGTCGTCCGTCGCGTCGAACCGATGCGGCGCGATGAAGAATGGGGACGCGTCATCGTGCATCCTGACGAACCTCCGGTGCAGACGGCATCTGTGCACGAGCCTCGCCCAATTCGGCCTGCGGTGTCATGACGCCTGTTAGGGGGTCGGCCACTCGGCCGACGCCTGCGACCGGTAGATGCCGATCTCCTCCGGTCGGACGAGGCCGTCCTCGATCGCCCGGGCCAGCAGGGCCGCCTTCGTGGCGGCCGGCCTGCCCACCCGGCTGTACTTGATCCGCGCTCGGTCGACGTACTGCTTGACGGTGTGCTCGCTGATCCGCATCCGGCGCGCGACCGACGCCTTGGACATCGACTGGAACCACAGCAGCAGCGCCTCGCGTTCCTTGTCCGACAGCATCGGGCGGTCCGGCCGCGAGTCGCCGACCATCGCACCGGCCAACGCGGGTGCCACGTACGGGCGGTCGCTCGCCGCGTCCAGTACGGTCGCCACGCAGTGTTCCCGCCCCTCGTGCTTGGCGAGGAAGGCCACCGCCCCGGCGTCCAACGCGGCGAGGATCGTCGGCGGATCCGAGTGTTCCGAGTAGACCACCACGCG
Organism: Micromonospora fiedleri; assembly: GCF_016774385.1. Classification (NCBI taxonomy): domain Bacteria; kingdom Bacillati; phylum Actinomycetota; class Actinomycetes; order Micromonosporales; family Micromonosporaceae; genus Micromonospora; species Micromonospora fiedleri. The sequence continues at coordinate 98,058 of NZ_JAETXL010000005.1, read as the reverse complement.
TCTGCCGGCCGCGCTCAACTCGGCCAGCTTGTCCAGCACGAGTCGGCCGTGCAGCCGCAGGTCGAGCAGGACGACGTCGGCCTCGGGCGCGGCCCGCAGCACCTCGTCGGGATCGTCACCGGTGGCCAGCACTGTCAACCGTGGCTCGGTCGCCAGCCAGGCGCGCACCCCGTCGACGACCACCGGGTGATCGTCCACGATCGCCACCCCGACAGGCCGCCCCGGCGTCATCGACGCCAGCGCGTCTGCGTCCATCTGATCTCACCGTCCCGCTCGTAGAGGTACTCCACCTGTTCGTCGCCCTGCTCGGGCTGCCCACCGGTGGCGTCCGGGCCGGCCCGGTCCGGGACGACCAGGCTGACCACCACCTCGTCCGGATTGGCGACGATGGTCAGCCGTGCCCAGTCCCGCTCGTCGGCGAGCGTGGCGGTGAGCGGTTCGACCAGCCGGCGACGGACCTGTACCGACAGTGGTGGTGGTGTACCGATTGTGACAAGGTCGATGGACAGGCCGTCCCGCTCGGCGAGATCGGCGGCCGCCCGCAACTCGTGCAGCAGTGGATGGGGCACGTCGTCGGATTCGGCGATCAGCCGCCGCAGCCGGGCCGCAGCGCGTACGCACCGGCGCTGCACGTCCGGATCGGACGGATCGGCCCGACCCTGCGCCAACTCGGTCAACACCTCGGTCGCGGCGTCGCTGACCACGGCCAGTCGATCGCGCCGCTCGCCACGGGCCCGCTCGGCCGCCTCGCGTTCGGCCAGCATCACGTTGCTGGCGGCGGCGCTGGCCGCCCGGTCGCGCAGGAGCAACCCGAGCATCAGCGCCCCGGCGAAGACCGCCACCGGCAGCGACGACGTGCCGTAGAGGGCCATCGCGGCGCGGGCCAGGTCGGCCGCCCCGGTGGCGTCGTGGAGCACGACGGCGGTCAGCGCGGTGGCCGCGTGTGCGGCCAGCAGGGCGAGCAGCCACCGGACCGGCCGGCCCCAGAGCACCACCAGGAAGAACCAGGCGAGGGTGCCCCAGACCCAATTGGCCGGGCTGAACAACTGCGCGCGTCCCACTGTGGCGAACACCGCCACGTCGACCGCGAGCAGCAGCCCGACCAACGGAGGCGTGGGCAGCGGAGTGTCCCGCAGCAGCCGGACCCCGGCGAGCAGCCCGACGGCCGCCACCAGCAACCAGGCGCCGAGCACCACCTGCGGTACGGCCAGTTGGGTACGGGCGCTGAGCACGGCGGGTAGCGCGATCGCGAGGTGCCAGATCAGCGCGATGGTGACCGCCACGATCCGGGCGCCCCGGTCGGAGACCCGGGCCACCGCAGCGGCCGCCTGCCCGACGCCGACCTTCACCGCGGTCGTCGCTGCCCGGCCGTCGTACCCGCCGGTCACGGGGATGACCGCCGGGGTCAGGCGGATCGCCTCCGGGTCAGCTGACATCCGACCACTCCAGCCGGATCCGGGTGCCCTGACCGGGCGCGGAGTCCACCTCGGCCCGGCCGCCGATGGTCGTCATCCGTCCCACGATGGACTCGCGTAGCCCGTACCGGTGGGCGGGGACGGTGGCGGGGTCGAAGCCGGGGCCCTCGTCGCGTACCTCGACCGTGACGCGGCCGGCACGGGTGCGCAGGCGCAGCATGGTGGCGGCGCCGGGGGCATGTCGGGCCACGTTGGACAGTGCCGCGTGTGCGCTCTCCGCGATCACCTCGGCCACCGCGGCCGGGAGCGTGCACGGCGGCAGGTCCGCGTTGACCGGCAGGCCGGGCAGGCGGGCGAGCATCTCCCGGAGGCGTTCGTCCAGCCGCCGGGTCGCGTCCGCCGGCACCGACCGGGCCTCGGCCAGGGTGGCGAGGGTACGCAGATCGGCGGCGCACCGTTCCCGCAGCGCCGCCGACGAGCCGGCGACCACGCCCTGCCCGACCATGGTCAACGTGGCCAGGACGGTGTCGTGCAGGTCGCGGTTCTGCTGGCGTTCCGCCTCCCGGGCGGTGCGGGCGACCAGCGCCGCCCGGGAGGCGCGCTGGTCGGCCACGAAGTCGGCGTCGGCCCGCGCCACCCGGCGGCGCATCACCGCGGTCAGCATCGACGTGCAGGCGACCTGGGTCAGCAGGGTGACCGCGTGGGCGCGTGCCTCGGCGGTGTTGCCGGCCGCGTGCGCGCCGGTCGCGTAGGCGGCGGCGACCAGCAGCCCCGCCGGGATGGACCAGCGGGCCGGGGCGGTGGCCTGCGTGTTGATCACCGTGGTGCTGGCCAGTACCGCGATCCAGCTCGCCTCGCCGGGCAGCACCTCCGGTGCGACGAGCACCGGGATCGCCAGACAGGCGGCGATGGTGAGCGTCAGGTCGCCGACGACCAGGGGTGCGTCGATGCCGTGGTGCCAGGCCCGCGTCGCGTACCAGATCGACCAGACGGTCAGCACGGCCACGGCGGGCACGAGCAGGTCGGTGCGGACCGGCGGGGTGCGCACGGCGAGCGCCACCGCCGCGCAGACCAGGCCGCAGGAGAGCCGAAGCAGCGCTGGCAGGCGGGTGAAGATGAACGCGAAGGCCCCGGTCGCCGGTGAGTCGACTGTGGTGGGTGGCGCGGTCAGGGTGGCCAGGGCCGGCATCGGGTAAGAGCGTCCTTCGCGACAAACGACCCGATCCGGGTACGCGCTGAGAAATCGAAGCCGGAGAATAACATAATGCGAGGTCGATGGTGACGTTCAGTGTCGGGTGAGTTGTCGGACCTGGGCTCTTGTCCGATGAACGGCAGTGAGGTCGCCGCGTCGACCCGCAAATCGATGATCATGCCGTCTCGGTCGCCGGGCGCCTGTACATCACATAATATGCATTGATCAATGCCGATATCAGAGGGGGTGGCATGAGAATCCGACTCGCAGTCGGAACCGCACTCACCGCCGGCCTGGTCGCCGGCAGCGTCGGCCTCGGCGGGCTGGCCGGCGCGGTCCCGAGCGCTGAACGTCCGTCCGGTGCCGGGGCGGACCCGGCACCCGCAGCGCTCGCCGTCGGTGACTTCGACTTCACCCGGCCGGAGACGGTCGCCACCGGGCTCCAGGTGCCCTGGGGGATGGACTTCCTCCCCGACGGCAGTGCGCTGGTCGCCCAGCGCCCCACCGGGCAGGTCGTCCGGGTCCGGCCCGGCCAGCCACCCGAGTCGATCGTGCAGATCTCCGGCGTGAGCGCCACCAGTGAGGGCGGCCTGCTCGGCCTCGCGGTTTCCCCGACCTACGCGCAGGACGGCTGGATCTACGTCTACTTCACCACGGCCACCGACAACCGCATCTCCCGCTTCCGGCTCACCGCCCCGCAGACCCAGCAGCCGATCCTCACCGGACTGGCCCGCGCGTCGATCCACAACGGCGGCCGGATCGCCTTCGGCCCCGACGGCATGCTCTATGTCGGAGTCGGTGACGCGGGACAGACGGCCACCGCACAGAACCCGCAGAGCCGCAACGGCAAGATCCTGCGGATCCGACCGGACGGCTCGGTGCCGCCGGACAACCCGATCGCGGGCTCGCCCGTCTACAGCCTCGGCCACCGACACGTGCAGGGGTTGGCCTGGGACGCCCAGGGCCGACTGTATGCCACCGAGTTCGGCCAGAACACCTGGGACGAGGTCAACCTGATCGTGGCGGGCGGCAACTACGGCTGGCCCACCGTCGAGGGCCGGGCCGGCGACCCCCGCTTCCGGGACCCGCTGATCACCTGGACGCCCGCCGAGGCGTCACCGAGCGGCGCCACCATCGCCGGGGACCGGCTCTTCGTGGCCGCCCTGCGCGGCAACCGCCTGTGGAACGTGCCGCTGACCGGCACCGGCTCGGTGGGCACCCCGACCGCGGAACTGGTCGGTACGTACGGCCGGCTGCGCACCGTCGAGTACGGCCCGGACGGCTGGCTCTGGGTCACCACCAGCAACCGCGACGGCCGGGGCACCCCGGCGGGCAGTGACGACCGGATCCTGCGCTTCCCACCCCGGGACACCACTCCGCCGCCGACCACGCCACCGCCCACCACTCCGCCGCCGACCACCCCACCGCCCACCACGCCGCCCCCGACCACGCCGCCGCCCGGGCCGGCGGAGTGCACGGTGAGTTGGACGGTCAACCAGTGGAACACCGGCTTCACCGCCGAGGTGCGGGTCGCCAACCGGGGCGCGGCGCTCAACGGTTGGACCCTGACGTGGTCGTTCAGCGGTAACCAGCAGGTGACCGGCGGTTGGAACGCCCAGGTCACCCAGTCGGGGCAGACCGTGACCGCACGCAACGCCGCGTGGAACGCCGCACTGCCCACCAACGGCACGGCGAGCTTCGGCTTCCAGGCCACCTACTCCGGCACCAACAACCGTCCGAGCGAGTTCCGCCTCAACGGCACGACCTGTCAGATCGGCTGACCGCGTACCGGCCCGGTCCGTACCGCATGGTCTGCGGTGTGGGCCGGGCTGCCTGTGTGCGGGGGCGGGCCCGCATCGACAGCGCGCCACTTCGGGAGTGCGCACTCGGGTCTGTCGAAAACCGCCACCGCGGCAACGACTCACCTGTGACGGCGCGCCAGGCGTCGCCGTGACAACCAATGAGCCCGCAGACCGGCCGTAGGCCGATCCGTTGCCCGCAGGAGTCAGCCGTGCCGAAATGCAGCGTCGTGATCTCGACCTACAACCGCAGAGAACTGCTGCGCCGAACCCTCGACTCGCTCACCCGGCAGACGTTGCCGCGTACCGATTTCGAGGTGCTCGTGTGCGACGACGGGTCCTCCGACGGCACCGGCGACATGGTCGTCGGCTACGCCGACCGGATCGACGTCCACCACCTCTACCAGGAGGATCTCGGGGCGCGGGTCTCCGCCGCCCGCAACATGGGGATCACCGCCGCCCGTGGCGAGGTGTGCGTGTTCCTCGACGACGGCGTCGTGGCCGCCCCCGACTGCCTGCGGGCGCACGTCGAGGCCCACGAGGCGGCCGACGGTCCGCTCGCGCTGATCGGGTACGTCTGGGCCTACACCCCGCACCACGACGTCTCGGCCGAGGACGCCGCCCGGATGGAGCAGATCCTCGACCGCTCCGACGCCGACGAACTCATCGCCTGGTTGCGTGCCGACGGGCGACTGCCGGACTTCCGCGAGGAGTACTACGCCAAGTACGGCGACGACTTCGGCACCGAGCCCGCCCCGTGGTCGATCTTCTGGACCTGCAACGTGTCCGCCCCCACCGAGATGATCCGCGAGGTCGGGATGTTCGACCAGGGATTCCGCGGTTGGGGCGGGGAGGACTGCGATCTCGGCTACCGGCTGCACCGCGCCGGCGCGTACGTCGCCCTCAGCCGTGCCGCGGCGGCGGTGCACATGCCGCACCCGGGCGCCAGCAAGAGCGAGGAGGCGTACAACTACGCCTACATGGCCGACAAGTACGACACCCCGATCACCCGGCTGCTGCACCGGTACACCAGCCTGGAGGTCAACCCGTTCAACATCAACGACGTGATCAAGGCCGAAGGGCTGCCCAGCTGCGCCGAGTACGAAGCGCAGGCGGCCGCCCGATGAGCTGGCTCGCCCGACGAGCCGCCGAGCGGTGGGAGATCGTCAAGCTGTTCCGGCACGCCGGGGTCGGCCTGATCGCCGCGCTGGCCGTGGTCAACCTGGTCCTCGGCGTACTGCCGGTGGTGTTCGTCATCGCCACCAGCATCATGCTCGGCAAGGTTCCCGGGGCCGTCGAAGCGGGCCTCGACTCGCCCGAGTGGGCGTCGCTGGTGCAGACGTTCCTGATCGGCGCGGCGGCTTTCGTGGGCCAGCAGCTGCTGGCCCCGGTGGTCGCGCTGCTGCGCGAACTGGCCGCCCGCCGCGTCGACGGCGCACTCTTCCGCACCCTGATGGAGGCGTCGCTGCGCAGCCCCGGTATCGGCCCGCTGGAGGACCGGGACACGCTCGACGATCTGCGCAACGCCGCACGCGAGCTGGAGTTCGGCTTCCAGAGCCCGGGACAGGCCGTGCCGGGCCTGCTGGCGCTGCTGGCCCGGTACACCTCACTGGCCGGCTACGCGGTGGTGGTGGGGGTCGTCTTCTCCTGGCTCGCCGCGGCCGGGCTGGTCACGGTCGTGCTGCTGTTCCGCCACGGGCAGCGCGGCGGCCTGCGCAGATACGCCAAGGTGCGGTTCGCCGCGGCGGGCGCGTCCCGTCGGCTCGACTACGTGCGCGGCTTGGCCGTCGACAGCGCGGCCGGCAAGGAGATCCGGGTGTTCGGGCTGATCGGCTGGCTGCGCGAGCAGCTCGCCGACGCGTACGCCCAACTGCTCGGGCCGGTGCGGGCCGCGCGCCGCCGGGTGTACCTGTGGCCGTTCGTGTGGTTCGCGGTGTGGGGTGTGCTCGTGACCGGCGCGGTGTTCGCCAGCCTGGGCGCGTCCGCCGCCGACGGGATCACCCTCACCGCGTTCGTGCTGGTGGTGCAGTCCTCGCTCGGGGCGCTGCGGCTGTCGGAGTACTACGGCGAGGCCGATGCCCAGACCTGCATCGGCATCTACGGCTACCGGGCGCTGCAGAAGTTCACCGCCCGCATCGACGCCACCGTCCCGGTCGATGCCCAGCCCACCACGGCGCCACCCGCCCCGGAACCGGTCTCGGAGATCCGTTTCCAGGACGTCACCTTCCGCTACCCGGGCCAGGACCGACCGACCCTGTCCGGCCTGAACCTGACCATCCCGGTCGGCCGGTGCACCGCGCTGGTGGGCGTCAACGGCGCCGGCAAGACCACAATCGTCAAGCTGCTGGCCCGGCTCTACGAACCGGACAGCGGCGCGATCCTGGTCGACGGCGTCGACATCCGGACCTACACCGTCGACCAGTGGCGGGCCCGGCTCGGCATCATCTTCCAGGACTTCGCCCGGTTCGAGGCGTCGGCCGCCGACAACATCGCCTTCGGTGCCGTCGCGGCACAGTCCGACCGGGACGGCGTGCGACGTGCCGCCGCAGCGGTCGGCCTGGGTGAGCTGCTCGCCGAGCTGCCGCAGGGCGAGGACACGCCGCTGGCCCGGCACCTCACCGGCGGTGTCGACCTGTCCGGCGGGCAGTGGCAGCGCGTGGCGCTGGCCCGGGCGCTGTTCGCGCTGCACCACGGCGCACCCGTGGTGATCCTCGACGAACCGACCGCCAGCCTCGACGTACGGGCCGAGGCGCAGTTCTTCGACGAGTTCGCGGACCTCACCCAGGGAGCGACCACCTTGCTGATCTCACACCGGTTCTCCAGCGTGCGCCGCGCCGACAACATCGTCGTGCTGGCCGGCGGCGACGTGGTGGAACAGGGCACCCACGAGGAGTTGATGGCTGCGGGTGGCCGCTACCACCAGCTGTTCAGCCTCCAGGCCGACCGGTTCGCGACCGCGGAGGTGGACGCATGATCGAGGCGATCCGTGGTTCCGGGCGGCTGCTGGCCACGGCGTGGCGGTTGGACCGTCGCCGTGCCGCGCTCTCCGTCGTCCTGGTGCTGGCCGGGGCGGCCGCGGCCCCGCTGATGGCGTACGTGCTGGGTCAGATGACCGGCCAGGTCGTCACCGGCCAGGCCGCCGCCGCGACCCGCAGCGGTCTGCTCGTGGCGGCGCTGGCGATTGCGATGCTCACCTTCTCCCACTTCGCCCACATCGCGTACTTCGAGTTGGCGGAGATGGCCGAGGAGGACTTCGACGAGCAGTTGATGACCGTGTCGAACGGCTCGCCGGGCATCGAGCATCACGACCGGCCGGAGCTGGCCGACGAGATCACCGTGCTGCGCCGGGAAGGTCGGCAGTTGGAGGGCGCGATGGACGCCCTGATGAACGGGCTCGGCCTGGTGCTGGCCATGGCCGTGACCGGCGTGCTGCTGGCCGGGGTGAACCCGCTGCTGCTGCTGTTGCCGCTGGCGGCGCTGCCGCCGCTGGTGGCGGGCCGGGTGGCCGAGCGGATCCGGGACCGGGCCCGTACGGCGACCGCCGAGCCGACCCGGGTCGCGCTGAACCTGTTCCACCAGTCCACGTCGGCCAAGGTCGCCGGTGAGCTGCGGGTGTTCCAACTCGGCGACGAACTGACTGCCCGGCACGAGCAGCAGTGGGAACGGGCCACTCGCGGCCTGACCCGGGGACACTTCCTGGCCACCGGGGTCCACGCGGTGGGGCAGGTCGTGTTCGCCCTGGCCTACGTCGCGGCGGTGCTGCTTGTCGTACGCGACGCGATGACCGGCCGGGGCGGTGTCGGCGACGTGGTGCTGGTGATCGTCCTGGCGGTGCAGGTGAACCAGCAGGTGACCACGGCGGTGACCCTGCTCCAGACCTTGCAGCGCATCTCCGCCGCGTTCATCCGGTTGCGGCGGCTGAGCGCCGACGTCGCCGCGGCGGACCTGGGCGCGGCCGAGCAGGATCTGCCCGAGCGGCTGCGTACCGGCATCTCGCTGCGCGACGTGTCCTTCGCCTACCACGGCACCGGCCGGGAGGTGCTGCGCGACGTCAACCTGGACATCCCGGCCGGGACCCGGGTGGCGGTGGTGGGGGAGAACGGCGCGGGCAAGTCCACACTGGTCAAGCTGCTGTGCGGCTTCTACCAGCCCACCAGCGGGCAGGTGCTGGTCGACGGCGTCGACCTGACGGCGGTGTCACCGCAACGGTGGCGGGAACGCATCTCGGCCGGCTTCCAGGACTTCGCCCGGTACGAGTTCACCCTGCGCCAGAGCGTCGGCCTCGGCGACCTGCCGCACGCCGACTCGGTGCCGCACGTACGCGACGCCCTGGACCGGGCCCAGGCCACGCCGGTGGTCGACGCGTTGCCCGACGGACTCGACACGCAACTGGGCCGCAGCTGGACCGACGGCCAGGAGCTGTCCGGCGGCCAGTGGCAGCGCCTCGCGCTGGGTCGGGCGATGATGCGCGGTGAACCGCTGCTGCTGGTGCTGGACGAACCGGCCTCGGCCCTGGACCCGGCCGCCGAGCACGCGTTGTTCGAACGGTTCACCGAGCAGGCGGGACGGGTGTCGCGCGCCTCCGGCGCCATCACCCTGTTCGTCTCGCACCGGTTCTCGACGGTGCGGATGGCCGATCTGATCATCGTGCTGCGCGACGGCGCGGTGGCCGAGGTGGGCGACCACGCATCGCTCGTCGCCGCCAACGGCCTGTACGCGGAGCTGTTCGAGTTACAGGCACGCGCGTACCGCTGAGGCGACAAAGACGAGGGGCCGCCCGATGGGCGGCCCCTCGTTCTGGTCTGTGTCAGCCGGCCGTCATGCCGGGGCCGAGCAGTTCCACCTTGCGCCCGATGCGCTGCGCCTCGGCCAGGACGTGCCCGCCCCAGGTGTCCCAGAGCCCGGCCAGCCGCGACGTGATCAGCACCGTGTCGACCGACTGGTCCTCCAGCAGGGTCCGCACCCCCAGCGCGTGCAGCGGGGTGTGCGCAGTGTCTGCGGTGGCCTGCCGCACCAGCGCGGCGTCGAAGTCGGCCACGAACGCCGGCGGCAGCTGCGGGGGCAGCACGCCACCGGCACCGAACACGGCGATCCGCTCACCGGGACCGATCCGGATCGCGGCCTGCGCGAGCTCGGCGGCGACGTCGACCTCGGCCACCTGCTGCGACCAACGCTCCAGCTCCAGCCAGCACTGTTCCCAGCGCCAGTACTCGTTGGCGACGCACAGCACGTAGCCGATCTCGATGACCGGCTCGGGGTACTTGCGCAGGAACTTGAAGGTGTTGGCCACCATCTCCGGCCACCGCTTGGTCATGTCCCGCTCGTGCGGCCACTCGATGATCCAATTGTCCTTGTCGAAGTGCAGGTCGACCCCGGCGCGGAGCAGCTTGAACCCCATTTCCAGGTCCTCGCCGCCCCAGCCGGTCATCGACTCGTCGAAGCCACCAACCGCGTGGAAGTCCTCGGCCCGCATGGACACGTTGAGGGCGAAGAACAGCTGCCAGGGCAGGGGCATCGCTTCGAGTTCGAAGTCGTACGCGGCCAGCGCGTCGTGCCGTACGTCGCGGAAGGCGGGCAGGTCGCGGTACTTGGCGAGCACCTCTTCCGGGCGCATCGTGGCCAGGTCCCGGTCCAGCCCCTCCAGCGCGGGATAGCGCGGGTCGTAGCCCCAGCCGTAGCCCAGGACGCTGCGCCGTGGGGCGCCGACGTGCGCCGAGAGGTGCCGCTCGACCAGGTCCGGCGCGAGCATCCCGCCGCCGTCCAGGAAGATCAGGATTTCCGCCTCGGCGAGGGCGGCGCCTCGGTTGCGGGCGAGGCTGACGCGGTCGCCCAGGTCCTCCTGGAAGCAGTACTTCAGGCGCAGGCGTTCGCGGAACGAGGCCACCACGTCGGCCGTGTCGTCGGCGGAGCCGTCGTCGGAGACGATCACCTCGAAGTCCGACAGCGGCTGAGTCTGTCGGGTGAGCTGCTCCAGCATGAGACGCAGCAGGTCGGCGCGGTTGTAGGTGGGAATGATGACCGAGGCGTGCGGCGTCGTCGTGCTGTCGATCATATCGTCGCCTCTCATTGTCTGGCCGTCTCGACCGCCACATCATCACTGGCCGGCCCGGGGGTGTGCATTTCGCAGAATGCGCAGTTCGGAGCGGCTGGTGAGGCGCTGCGTGAGCGGCCGCCGGGAGGCTCACGGTGGCGGTGTGCGGCGGTCCCGAGGATCGGCGGTGAATCGCCGCGACAGCGGCACCACGGGGCCGGCGAGCCCGCCGTGATGTCGAACCCGGGGCCGCTGATCCGACCCTCTTGAGAGGGGGCCGCGACGGTGCCCGGGCGGAGGAGTGGCGTGAGATATGTCCTGCTGATCCACAGTGATCCCGACAGCTGGGTGCATCCGATGTTCCTGCCCAGCGGCACCGACGTCGACCTGTGCGACGCCCGGGCCGCGGCTTTCGACAAGCTGCTGCGGGAGATCACGGAGTCGGGCGAACTGATCGCCGCGTCCGCGCTGGCCGACCCGATCACCAGCACGACAGTACGCCGCAGCGGCGGAGCCCTGTTGGCGACCGACGGGCCCGTGGTGCCGGCCCGCAGCCACCTGGCGGGCTTCCTGGTCGTGGACGTCGACAGTCCGCAGCGCGCCGTCGAGGTGGCCGCTCGACTGCCCGCGGCCGGTGACGGCCGGGTCGAGATACGCCCGGTGATGGGATTGTCCGGTATGGAAATGTGATGCCTTGCGTTGCATTTCCTCCGTAGTGCGCTATTCCAGGTGGTTGGGAGGGTTATCGACGGTCTAGTCCGGAACTAGAGTGGGGATACGAGTGCTGTTGACCGTGAGGTCCGGCGTCGCCGTCTATCGCCTTCGCGCTGATTCCCCCGAGTGTGTTCCGGTTGGTGACGTGCGGCGCTGCTCCGTCCTGTGAGGAGTGTTGAATGGTTCCGTACCGCATCGAAGTTCCGCAGGAAGCCCTCGACGACCTGGACCGGCGATTAGCCGAGACGCGCTGGCCGGGGGAGATGCCCGGCGCAGGGTGGGATCGTGGTGCGCCGGTCGGCTATCTGCGCACGTTGGCCGAGTACTGGCGGGCCGGCTACGACTGGCGGGCCGCCGAAGCCGAGTTGAACCGGTTACCGCAGTTCACCACCGAGATCGACGGCGCGAACATCCATTACGTGCATGTGCGTTCGCCTGAGCCGGACGCGACGCCGATGATCATTACGCATGGTTGGCCGGGTTCGTTCGTGGAGTATCTGGATGTGATCGGTCCGTTGACTGATCCGCGGGCGCACGGTGGTGATCCGGAGGATGCGTTTCATCTGGTGATTCCGACGTTGCCGGGGTTCGGGTTGTCGGGTCCGTTGCGTGAGCCGGGTTGGAGCATGCCGCGGGTGGCGGGTGCGTGGGCGCAGTTGATGGCCCGGTTGGGTTATGACCGGTACGTGGCTCAGGGTGGGGACTTCGGGTCCTGGGTCACCGTGATGCTGGCCGGCATGGACCACGAGCATGTGCTCGGCGGGCATCTCAACTTCCTGCCCACCCCGGCGGTGACCGAGTCCGAGCTGGCCCAGCTGACCGAGGCGGAGCAGGAGCGGCTCTACCAGTTCTGGCGTACCAGCGGGCAGCTGGCCGGGCACCTCTACATCCAGTCGACCCGGCCGCAGACGTTGGGGTACGGCCTGACCGACTCGCCGGTGGGGCAGTTGGCCTGGATCGTGGAGAAGTTCAAGGACTGGACCGACTCGGCCAAGGTGCCCGAGGACGCGGTCGACCGGGACCGGATGCTGACAAACGTCATGCTGTACTGGCTGACCTCGACCGGGGCGTCCTCGGCGCACTTCTACTACGAGAACGCGGCACTGCTGCCCATCGCCACCACGCCACCGCCCGAGCTGCCACCGCCGCCGTTACCGTTCGGCGTCGCGGTGTTTCCGTGCGACGTAGGGCAGCCGATCCGGCGCTTCGCCGAACGCGGGCTGCCGAACATCGTGCAGTGGAGCGAGTTCGACCGGGGTGGCCACTTCCCGGCGATGGAGGTGCCGGACCTGTTCGTCGGCGACCTGCGCGCCTTCGCCGCCAAGATCCGCCAGGGCTGAGCCCGACGGCCGGGGCGCGGGGGCGCGGCCCGTCCAGGAGCACCGAGCCTGAACCGCTGGCCACCGTCCGTGCAGGGTGGCCAGCGGTTCGGGTGGCGCTCAGACGAAGAAGGTGTTGGGTTCCTGGCCGCACAGGATCCGGCCGTACAACTCCAGGTTGGTGCTGGGCAGGTTCAGCGCGTGCAGGTTGATCGTCTGCATGTCGCGCTGGATGCGCTGGATCGGGATGGTCGAGTAGATCGAGGACGCGCCGCTGGCCATGGCGTAGATGTTCACCGCGTCCATGCCCAACTGGCAGACGCGGCCCACCGCCATCCGGGCGTACGCGCGCTCCTTCAGGCTCCATGGCTCGGCCCGCAGGCCCTTCCCGTCGACCATCTCGGCGAGCCGCCGGGCGTGGTACTCCGCCTCGTCGATCTTGAGGTCGGCGTCGGCGACCTGAAGGTGCGTGACCGGTGCCTCGATCTGGCTGGCGTACCCGGTGTTGGTGATCGGGCGGCCGGGTACCCGCTCGAAGAACGCCTCCCGCGCCGCCTGGGCCAGGCCGACGATCTTGCCGGTGGTGGCGGCGGAGACGGCGCCGACCATCGGACCGCGATAGATCGGCAGGTCGCGGTTGAGGACGGACGCGTACTGCTGCTGCATCAGCGCGCTGATCTTGATGTACTTCGCGGTGGGGATGAACAGATCCTGCGTCCGCAGGGTGACGCTGCCGGTGCCCCGCAGACCGGAGACCTCCCAGTCGTCCTCGACCTCGAAGGCGCTCATCGGCGCGATCGCCAGGACCGGCTCCGCACCGCCCTCCCCGTCGGGCAGGATCGCCGACAGCAGCTTCCACTGGCTGTGCGCGGCGCCGCTGTTGAAGTTCCACTGCCCGGACACCACGATGCCGCCGTCCTTGGGCACCGCCATCGCGGTCGGGGCCAGCGTGCCGCAGACGCGTACGTCCGGAGAGGTGAAGACCTCCTCCTGCACCTCGTCGGGGAACATGCCGACGTTCCACGACATGATCCACCAGGCGGCTGTGTTGAAGGCGGCCGATCCGTCGCCGCGACCGAGTTCGATGCCGACGTCGACCAGGGTCCGGGTGTCGCAGGCGTAGCCGCCGAACCGTTCCGGAATGCGTAGCCGGAAGATCCCGGCATCGGTCATCGCCTGCACGGTCTCGTCGGTCAGCCCGCGATTGCGCTCCGACGCCAGGGCGTTGGCCCGCAGCACGGGCACCAGGTCGGCCGCGCGCCGGCGGATTTCGTCACGGGTGGGTTTCTGGCTGACGTCCACGGGTTCTCCTTTGTCGGGCCGCACGGACCGTGCACATTAATGCGCAATCCCGAAGCTGCCGAAAATGGTTGCGGCGTGCTTCATCTGTGAGTCGCATGAGCGTTTAACACGCCGATGCTAGCGATCCGAGTCGGACGCCGAGAAGGCCCACTGGCTGCGAATGTCGCAGCAATATGCGAGATGTACGTCGATCCGAAGTTGACAAGAATGGCTTCCGACAATCGAGAACATCAATTCCGGATGGGGGCCACGCGGATGGCTGACTATCTCGGTGATCACGCCGTCGTCCTGGGGGGCAGTGTCGCGGGATCGCTCGCGGCCCGCCTGCTCTCGGACCACTACCGGCAGGTGACACTGATTGATCGCGACACCCTCATCGGCTCGGAGGGCGACTCGCGTCGCGCCGTGCCCCAGGGCCACCACATCCATGCTCTGCTGGCCCGGGGACAGCAGATCCTGGACGAGCTGTTCACCGGCTTCACCGACGAACTCGCCTCGATCGGCGTACCGATCGGCGACTTCGGCACGAGCCTGAGCTGGTACTTCAACGGCAGGATGATCCAGAAGGCGGAGACCGGCCTGATCTGTGTCGCCGCCGGGCGGCCGCTGCTGGAGTCCCGCCTGCGCGGCCGGGTCAGGGCGCTGCCCAACGTGACCTACCGCGAGCGCACCGACATCATCGACCTGGTCGCCACACCCGGCCGCGACCGGATCACCGGCGTCCGTGTCCAGGCGCACGACGCCGCCGAACCGGAGGTGCTCGACGCTGACCTGGTCGTCGACGCCACCGGCCGCGGCACCCGGACGCCCAGGTGGCTGGAGCAACTCGGCTACCCGAGCGTGCCCGAGGAACGGGTCAAGATGGAGTTGACCTACACCACCTGCCACTTCCACGGCCCGCTGAACTTCGACCCGATCGGTGACGACATCGCCCTGCTGCCGGTGGCCACACCGGGAATGCCTCGCGGCGCGATCTTCGCCCGGCTGCCCGACCGGTACGCCCTGTCGCTGACCGGCATCCTCGGCGAGAAGCCGCCGACGGACATGCACGGCTACCTGGAGTACGCCAAGTCCCTGCCGGTGCCCGAGATCTACAAGGCGCTCCGCGACGCGGAGCCGATGGGCGCCCCGGCGATGTTCCACTTCCCGGCCAGCATCCGGCGCCGCTACGAGCGGATGAGCCGGCTGCCCGACGGCCTGCTCGCCATCGGCGACGCGGCAGCGGTCTTCAACCCGGTGTACGGCCAGGGCATGACCGTCGCCGCGATCGGTGCGACCGTGCTGGGCAAACACCTCGCCAAGGGGGTGCCGCAGCCCCGGGCGTACTTCCGGGATCTGTCCGCGATCGTCGACGCGCCGTGGGACATGGCCGCCGGCGCCGACCTGGGCTTCCCCGGGGTGGAGGGCAAACGGACGCTGAAGACCCGCCTGGGCAACAGCTACATACCCCGGGTTCAGGCGGCCGCCGCCTCCGACGGCGTGCTCTCGGCGGCCTTCCTGCGTACGGCCGGTCTCGTCGATCCACCCACGGCGCTGATGAAGCCGAGCGTGATGTCCCGGGTCTTCTTCGGAAAACGGTGACCCGTCCCTCCCCACCCCATCGAACGTGTCTGTAGGAGGCATCCCATGCAGAGGCGCTGCCCGCACCTCATGGACCGCAACGGCGAGGACATCCACGCCGAGACCGAGGAGATCCGCAAGCAGGGGCCGGTGGCCCAGGTCGAGCTGCCCGGTGGGGTGCTCGCCTGGTCGGTCACCAGCCATGACCTGGTCAAGCGGGTGCTCAGCGACGACCGGTTCGCCAAGGACCCGCGCCAGCACTGGCCCGCGTTCATCAACGGCGAGATCCCGCCCGACTGGCCCATGATCACCTGGGTGGTCATGGACAACATGACCACCCGCGACGACCCCGACCACGAGCGGCTGCGGCGGGTCATCTCGCAGGGCTTCTCGGCGCGCCGGGTCGAGGCGGCCCGCCCCCTGATCGAAGGCATCGCCAAGCGGCTGCTGGACAACCTGGAGCAGGTCCCCGCGGGCACGGTGGTCGACCTCAAGAAGGCGTACTGCTACCCGCTGCCCGCCTCGGTCGTCTGCGACCTGTTCGGCGTGCCCGAGGAGGCGCGGGCCGACGCCCTCAAGGGCGGCGAGGTCAACGTCAGCACCAACATCAGCGGCGAGGAGGCGGAAGCCAACGTCGAGCAGTGGCACAAGGCGATGGAGGACCTGGTCGCCGAGAAGCACGCCCGACCCGGCGACGACCTCACCAGCCTGCTGATCGCCCGCAGGAGCGTCGACGACGAGATCCTCACCGACGAGGAGATGGTCGGCACCCTGCACCTGATGCTGGGCGCCGGCTCCGAGACGTTGATGAACCTGCTGAGCCACGCGATCCTCAACCTGCTCACCCACCCCGACCAGCTCGAACTGGTCCGCAGCGGGCAGGTCGGCTGGGACGCGGTCATCGAGGAGACGCTGCGGGTGCAGTCGCCGGTGGCGCAGCTGCCGTTCCGGTTCGCCACCGAGGACATCCAGCTCGGCGACGTGCTCATCGAGACCGGCGACCCGGTGATGATCGGCTTCGCCGGGGTCGGCCGCGACCCGGCCGTGCACGGCGAGACCCGCGCCGAGTTCGACATCACCCGCGCCGACAAGACCCACCTGTCCTTCGGCCACGGCGTGCACTTCTGCCTCGGTGCGCCGCTGGCCCGGCTGGAGGCGGCGATCGCCCTGCCGGCGGTCTTCGAACGCTTCCCCGACATGCGGCTCGCCGTACGGCCCGAGGAGCTCAAGCCGCAGGGCACCTTCATCATGAACGGCCACGCGGCGCTCCCGGTGTACCTCAAGGCACCCGTCCCGGCGGCGGCCTGATTCCTTCCGATGCAGGGCTCTTCCACATCGTGCGGGAAGGGCCCTGCCCCCTGCGGCGCCAGCGCCGCCCGCCCACCCCTCCAGAAGGACCTGCCATGGCCAACCCCTTGACCTCGGCCGCCCCGGCGCACGCCGAGCAACCCGACACCCGCCGCTGGCTGGCGCTCATCCTGCTGTGCACCGCGAACTTCATGGTCATCCTCGATTCGCAGATCGTGATCATGGCGCTGCCGCCGATATCGGAGGCGCTGCACCTGACGCCCGAGGCGGCGCAGTGGGTGATCAACGCCAACCTGCTGACCTTCGGTGGTCTGCTGCTGCTCGGCGGTCGGTTGGCTGACCTGCTCGGCCGGCGGCGCATCTTCATCCTGGGTACGGTGCTGTTCCTGCTGGTCTCGGTCGCGTCCGGACTCGCCCCGAACGCGGAGGTCCTCATCGCCGCGCGGGCGCTGCACGGTGTGTCGGCCGCGCTGATGGCACCGACCGCGCTGTCCATCCTCAGCACGACGTTCGCCGAGGGCGCCCCGCGCAACAAGGCGCTGTCCCTGTGGGCCGGCATCGCCGGCATCGGCGCGGTCACCGCGCTGCTGATCGGTGGCGCGCTGGCGAGCATCGGCTGGCAGTGGATCTTCTTCGTCAACGTGCCGGTCGCGCTGGTCATGCTCGTGATCAGCCCGCTGCTGCTGCGGGAGAGCCGGGACGCGGGTATCCCGCGCACCTACGACGTGGCAGGTGCGCTCACCAGCACCACCGGCCTGGTGCTGCTGGTCTACGCGGTGGTGGTCGCGCCGGTGCAGGGTTGGCTGAGCCCGGTCACGCTGGGTCTGATCGTCGCCTCCGGCGTGCTGTTCGCGCTCTTCGTCGTCATCGAACGCCGCTCCAGCGCTCCGCTGGTGCCACTGAGCATCTTCCGCAAGCCGAACCTCACCGGCGGCAACCTTGCGATGGTGACGATGGGCATGCTGGCGTTCGGCTTCTCGGTGACGATCTCGCAGTACTCGCAGATCGTCCTCGGGCTGTCGCCACTGGAGTTCGGCCTGCGCCAGGCGATCATGCCGGCCATGGCGTTCATCGGTGCGTACGTCGGGCAGCGCTTCGTCACCCGGCTCGGCTTCCGGCCGGTCGCCGCGGTCTGCCTGGTCCTGCTGGGCGCGGGCAGCCTGATCATGGCGTTGACCGCGACCGGGTCGATGTCCTACGGCGCGACCTTCCTGGCGCTGGTGCCGTTCGGGGTGGGGCTCGGGCTGGGCACCACGGCCGCCTCGGCGGCGGCGCTGTCCGGGGTCGCGTACTCCGAGTCCGGCCTGGCGTCCGGCTTCAACACCGCGGCCCAGCAGGTCGGCGGCGGCCTCGGCGTCGCGGTCGTGCTGACCGTCATCGCCTCGTACGCCCCGGCCGTGGCCTCGCCGACAGCGGGCTTCCAGGCCGCGTTCGCCGCCTGCGTGGTGTTCGCCGTCGTGGGCCTGGTCATCACCCTGACGATGATGCGCAGCAAGCGGGCCACCGACGCCGCCCTCGCCGCGCCCACGCCCGCCCTCAACCACCTCTGACCCCTCGGCACGCGTTTCCGGGCCCCGGCCGGCACCTGCGGCCGGGGCTCAGCCGTGCATCCGAGTCAGCCGCGCTGAGGCGCTCAGCCGTGCAGCCGGGTGGCGCGTGCCTCCAGGTAGCGGCGTTCCGGCAGGTTCGTCGCGCGCCGCGCCGCCGCTTCGTACGCCTCAAGCGCCGCCCGGCGGTCGCCCGCCAGTTCCAGCAGATGCGCGCGCACCGCCAGCAGGCGGTGGCTGCCCGCGAGACGCTCGTCGGAGTCCAGCGTGGCCAGCAACTCCAAACCACGGCGCGGGCCGTGCGCCATGGCCAGCGCGACCGCCTTGTTGAGCCGCACCACCGGGTTGGGCCAGACCTGCTCCAGCAGGTCGTAGAGGACGAGGATCTGCGGCCAGTCGGTGTCCTCGGCGCGCTCGGCCTCGTCGTGCAGCGCCGCGATCGCCGCCTGCAACTGGTACGGCCCGATGGGCGCGTTGCTCAGCGTCCCGGTCACCAGATGGACGCCCTCGGCGATCTGGTCCTGATTCCACCTGGACCGATCCTGGTCGGCCAGCGCGATCAGGGCCCCGTCCGGGCCGGTACGCGCCGGACTGCGCGCGTCGGTCAGCAGCATGAGCGCGAGCAGCCCGGCCACCTCACCGTCGTCGGGCAGCAGCCGATGGATCTCCCGGGTGAGCCGGATCGCCTCACGGGTCAGGTCGGGTCGCCGCAGATCGGGACCGGAGGTGGCCGTGTAACCCTCGTTGAAGATCAGGTAGAGCACGTGACGGACCACCCGCAGCCGCTCGTGCAGGTCCGGGCCGGACGGCATCTGGAAGGTCGCGCCGGCCGCCTTGATCTGCCGCTTGGCCCGGCTGATCCGCTGACTCATGGTCGCGTCCGGCACCATGAACGCGCTGGCGATCTGGGCCGTCGTGAGACCGCCGACCGCCCGCAGCGTCAGCGCCATCTGCGCGGGCCGCGACAGCGCCGGATGGCAGCACAGCAGCAGCAGGATGAGCGTGTCGTCACCGTGCGGCAGGTCGTCACCCGGACCGGCGGCGACGAACTCGTCCCGGGGCGTCAACGCGGCAGAGTTGACCTCACGCTTCTGGCGGGCGGCCTCACTGCGACGCAGGTCGGTCAGCCGGCGACTGGCCACCGTGATCAACCACGCCAACGGGAAGTCGGGCATGCCCTGCTCCGGCCATTGCACCACGGCCGCGAGCAGCGCCTCCTGCACCGCGTCCTCGCAGGCATCGAAGTCGCCGTACCGCCGGACGAGAACGCTGAGGACCTGCGGCACGAGACCGCGCAGCAGATCCTGCACGGTTAACTCTCCATACCCGACAGATCCGCCAGCGGGCGCAGCTCCACCGTGCCGTAGCGCGAGTCGGGCAGCCGGGAGGCGATCTCGATCGCCCGCTCCTCGCTCGCGACGTCGATCAGGAAGAACCCGGCCAGGTGCTCCTTGGCGTCGGCGAACGGGCCATCGGTCACCGTCAGCTGCTCGTCACGTACGCGCAGCGCCTTGCTCGTGGACGGCGCGTCGAGCGCGGCCGACTCGATCAGCTCACCCGACTGCTCGATCTCCGTCAGCAGCGCGCCGAACTCCTTGAGCCGGGTCGCCTGCGCCTCGGGCTCCAACTGCTCACGCTGGTGGAGGAACATCGGGTGCGCCCACTTGGTCGGGTTGCTGTGGATCAGGACGACATACTTCATGGTTCACCCTCGGGGTCCGGCGCCCGCACGGCGCCTCTCGTAAGGTAAGTCGAAGTGAAGAGGCCGATGTCGACATCCCGGCAGCTCGCACTCCAGGCGGGCCGGCAACTGAGCCAGGCTAGAGCATCGCCCCGAAGCGGACAACGACGCCACGCGGGTCGATGGATGCCGGCGTACGGCACCGGTCACGTCGAAATCCCGCGTCCGGCACCGACTCACTTGTGAGACGGGAATTCGGATGGAAGGGAAGGGCATATGGGTCTGCCTACAGTTGTCGACCGGGAGGAGTGGCTGGTCGCCCGCAAGGCGCTGCTGGCCACCGAGGCTGCGGCGAACGAGGCGCGGCGCGCCGCCACCGCCGAGCGGCAGCGACTGCCCATGGTCCGCGTGGACAAGAAGTACGTCTTCGAGGGGCCGCAGGGCACCGTGAGCCTGGCCGACATGTTCGAAGGTCGACGCCAGCTGATCGTCTACCACATGATGTTCGACCCGGCCTGGGAAGAAGGCTGCCGGTTCTGCTCGCTGCTGATGGACAACGTCGGCCACCCGGCCCACCTGCACGCCCGCAACACGACCTTCGCCATCGTGTCCCGGGCGCCGTTGGCCAAGCTGCTGCGCCACCGTGAGCGCATGGGCTGGCCGCTGCCGTGGTACTCGTCGTTCGACTCGGACTTCAACTACGACTTCCACGTCACCCTCGACGAGGCGGTCGCCCCGGTCGAATACAACTACAAGGACAAGGCCACCCTGCTCGCCGAGGGAATGGACTTCTTCACCGAGGGTGAGCAGGGTGCGGTGAGCGTCTTCCTGCGCGACGGCGAGGACGTCTTCCACACCTACTCGTCCTACGGGTGGGAGAACGACATCCTGCACAACACGTTCAACTACCTGGACCTCACGCCGCTGGGCCGGCAGATGGAGGGGCCCGGCAGCGTGGCGATCCGCTTCCACGACCGGTACCCGAGCTGATCCGCCGACAGCGTCCGGTGGCCGACCGTACGGCCGGCCACCGGCCGCGGCGGAGGTGCTCACCTCCGGTCGCGCCAGTCGGTCATCGGCTCGCGGCGCAGCTCGTGCCGCAGCGCCGTGACGATCGACGGGTACGCCGGACTCCAGCCCAGCAGGTGCCGGGTCTTCACCGCGGAGACCTCCTGATCCAGGCGGAACAGGCCGGCGAGGACGGCGATCTCCGCCGGCGGCTCCTCGTCGAGCGGCCAGGAGATGGTCTTGCCGCCGCCGATCACGTCGGCGATGGCGTCGACCTCGATGCTCTCGGCGACCCCGTGCCAGTAGGTGCCAGGCGCGGCCTTCGCGGCCATCGCCACGTACAACCAGGCAAGATCCTCGACGTGTACGGCGGCCCAGCGCACACCCGGCTCGCCGATGTACACCCCCGCACCGACCCGGTCACGCAGCGGGATCCACATGTCGCCCACGACACCGCCGCCGTTGCCGTAGATGAGACCGGGCCGTACGACGATGCCACCGCCCTCGACGACGCGCCGTTCCACCGTGTCCCGCCAGCCGACGAACGGGTGCGGCGTCGGAAGGGTGTCCTCGGCGCGATACCCCTCACCGGAGACGTCCGACCCGGAGGTGTGGATCAGCGGTACGCCCGAGGCGAGCAACGCGTCGATCGCGGCCAGATCCCGCTCCTCGTCCAGCGGAGGACCGAGGTTGACGACCAGGTCGAAGCCTTGGGCCGCCTCGGTCAGTGACGCCGGATCGGTCAGGTCGCCCGGCACGGTGGGGTAGCGGGCCGGGACCTTCGTGCCACCGGGCCGCTGCAGCCCGGTGACCTGGTATCCGGACTGCACGAAAGCGCGCGCGGTGTGGGTGCCGACGTACCCGGCGGCACCGATGATCAGCACCCTCGCCGGGGGATGGATGCCCGCCCCGATCTGGACCTCGAATTCCGACATGTCGTCCCCCTCTTCTCGGGAATGATTCCCATGGCTCGATGTCGGCAGGTACCGCGCAGGGCGAGTGTGGACAGTTGCCTCCAGAGATCAATGCTCTAGCGGAAAGTGCCGCCGAAGCTTCCTTCATCGTGCTCGATATTCCCTGGTCACAAGGCTTTTCTGGGCGGCAGCATGGCTACAGTGAGGTGGCGAGCGTCGTTGACCGCGTGGTCCGGCGCCGCCCGTCGACCGCCTCGCGTGGACCTCCGAACGTTCCGGGGCGCGGCGTGCGGCACTGATCCGTCCTTTAAGGAGTGTTGAATGGTTCCGTACCGCATCGAGATCCCGCAGGAAGCCCTCGACGACCTGGACCGACGGCTGGCCGCGACGCGCTGGCCGGCGGAGATGCCCGGCGTGGGGTGGGAGCGCGGCGTACCCGCCGACTACCTGCGCGAGCTGGTCGAGTACTGGCGCACCAGCTACGACTGGCGGGCCGCCGAAGCCGAACTGAACCAGGTACCGCAGTTCACCACCGAGATCGACGGCGCGAACATCCATTACGTGCACGTGCGCTCGCCTGAGCCGGACGCGACCCCGATGATCATTACGCATGGTTGGCCGGGTTCGTTCGTGGAGTATCTCGACGTGATCGGTCCGTTGACCGATCCGCGGGCACACGGCGGCAACCCGGAGGATGCGTTTCATCTGGTGATTCCGACGTTGCCGGGGTTCGGGTTGTCGGGTCCGCTGCGTGAGCCGGGTTGGAGCATGCCGCGGGTGGCGGGTGCGTGGGCGCAGTTGATGGCCCGGTTGGGTTATGACCGGTACGTGGCTCAGGGTGGCGACTTCGGGTCCTGGGTCACCGTCATGCTGGCCGGCATGGACCACGAGCATGTGCTCGGCGGCCACCTGAACTTCCTCCCCACCCCGCCCAGCGACGACCCCGCAGACATGGCGGCGCTCACCGAGGTCGAGTTGGGCCGGCTGAGCAAGCTCGGGCGCTTCGCCACCGAGCAGGCCGGCTACATGCACATCCAGTCGACCCGGCCGCAGACGCTGGGGTACGGCCTGACGGACTCGCCGGTCGGGCAGTTGGCCTGGATCGTGGAGAAGTTCAAGGACTGGACCGACTCGGCGAAGGTGCCCGAGGACGCGGTCGACCGGGACCGGATGCTGACAAACGTCATGCTGTACTGGCTGACCTCCACCGGGGCGTCCTCGGCACACTTCTACTACGAGAACGCGGCACTGCTGCCCATCGCCACCACCCCGCCGCCCCCGCCCCCACCGCTGCCCACGCCGTTCGGCATCGCGGTGTTCCAGCACGACCCGGGCCAGCCGATCCGGCGCTTCGCCGAGCGCGGGCTGCCCAACATCGTGCAGTGGAGCGAGTACGACCGCGGCGGCCACTTCCCGGCCATGGAGGTCCCGGACCTTTTCGTCGGCGACCTGCGCGCCTTCGCCGCCACAATCCGTCGCTGAGGTCGCAGACGCGGACGGGAGCCGGCCTGGCGCGTCCCGGCCGCAGCGCGTCCAGCAGTTCGCTCGTCGGCAGTCCGTGGGCGGCTCGGCCCTGCGCCGAGCCGCCCACCACGGCAGCCACCGGGGGAGCGCGGCACCCGCTCCCGTCCGCCTGGCAACAGCCGTCCAAGTCAGTCGGTTCTCATGACAGATATCAGGTGCGCCCGGCAGGATTCGAACCTGCGGCCTTGGGATTAGAAGTCCCCTGCTCTATCCGCTGAGCTACGGGCGCGCCGTGGTAGTGCGCGAGAAGGGTACCGCCGCCCCGGCCTCGCGCGGCGGAATGGGTGGCCGGGTCAGCGTCGCACGCGTCGTGGGTGGCGTGCACTCGGTTACTCGTGGCTGTCGGCGGTGTTCAGGCGGTCGCGTCGGCCTGCTCGGGGTCGCCTGCCTCGCGGTTGCCCGACGGTGCGGGGCGTGGGTCGGGCACGGGCGGGTCGGTCGGCGTGGGTCCGGCGCCGAGGAAGGCGTCGGCCCAGCGTCCGACCTCGGCGAAGACCTTTTCGCGTACGGCGGGGCCGGAGAGCGTCAGGTCGTGCAGGCCGCCGTCGAAGCGGGCCAGGGTGATGTGCGGGCCGAGGCGGGGTGCCCAGCGGACCATGTGTTCGACGTCGAGTACGGCGTCGGCGAGGGTGGCCGAGTCGTGCCACTTGGTGCTGCGGAACGAGCGGGTCGAGCAGGCGAGCAGCACCGGCACCTGGATGTCGAGTCCGGCCCGCAGGCGGCGTTGGCCGGTGCGGATGGCGTCGACCCAGCCGGCCCGCACCGGGAACCCGGCGAGCGGCTTCCAGGCCAGGTCGTACGTCCATTCGCCGCGATGGTCGGCGTGGAGGCTCTCGCCGTACACGGTGCCCAGGCTGAACGGGAGGATGCGCTGCGGCGCCCGGCGGCCCAGGCGCGCGACGGCGGCCGCGAGGGGTCGACGCACCAGCCAGGGGGCGTTGAGGTCGAAGAAGGGGCTGTTGAGGACGATGCCGTCGACCAGGCCGGCGTCGCGGCGGTCGTGTGCCCAGAGCGAGATGATCAGGCCGCCGGTGGAGTGGCCCATGGCCAGTACGGTGTCGTGCCCGTCCTCGGTACGGATGATCTCGGCGGCGGCGTCGAGTTCGGGGAAGTAGTCGCCGAGGTCGCAGCAGAAGTTGGGGGTCTGGTGCGGTAGCAGGCTGCGGCCGTACTTGCGCAGGTCGAGGGCGTAGAAGTCCCAGCCTCGGGCGGCGAAGAAGTCCGCCACGTGGGTCTGGAAGAAGTAGTCGACGAAGCCGTGCACGTACAGCACGGCCCGCCGGCTCGGGCGTTCGGCCCGGCGGCGGACCAGGGTCGCGACCACCGGGCCTTCGTCGTCGCTGCCCAGGTCGATGGTGTGCCGCTCGTACGGCGGTCCCAGCAGGTCCGGTTCCACGGTGTCGACGGTACGCCGACCACCTACCGGGTGGTAGCCCCGCCCGCCCGCACCTGGCGGACGGGGCTCACCTCGGGCTGTCCGGACGCGTCGGTGAGACTTCGCTCACCTGTCGTCGCTGGTGGCCCCCGCGCCGGTCAACTCCTCGGCCGGCACGCCCGGACCGGGCGGCGGGGCGACCCGCAGGTGCTTGTTGTTGCGCGGTTCCTGCCGGGTCTTCGCGTCGTTGAGCTTGCGGCGCAGGTCGTCGCGGACGTCGTTGAGCGCGGCCCGCAGATCCGGCTCGGACGAGGTGGTGACGATCTTCTCCCAGCCCGCGATCCGGCACTCCAGGGTGACCCGCTGACCCTTGGCTTCCCGGTCCTTGATCGAGAGTTCGAGGTCGGTCGCGTCGGCGTGGAAGGTGGCCAGGCGGGCGTCGAGGGTGGCGAACTGCTCGACGATCCAGTTCCGGTCGGCCTGCGAGAAGCCGGCGTTGAGCCGGAGGCACTGCGCCACGGTAGCCGGGTTGGTGGTGCTCATCGCCGCACCTCACCGGGGACGCGGGCGGAACGGCTGACGGTCATCCTCATGATCGCTGACCTTTCGTCGACGTCGCGGTCGGGGAGATCACTACCCCGCCGGGAGTCATCCGGAACGTTGTCGTTGTCTCGATCATTGCCCCGTCGGGCGGGTGGGTGACAGGGCCGACCGGACTACCACACCGGGACCTTGATCAGGCACTTTTCCACAGGCGCTCGCCTTGTCCACAGATCCGTCGCGCGGGGCTGCCCGGGAACGGGCACCGGAGCAGGCTCGGTGGCGAGTCGGCTCACAGTGAGCCCCCGACCCCCGCTGGAGGGGCGATGTTCGACACCTATGTCACGATCGTCGGCAACGTGCTGACCGCGCCGGAATGGCGGCGTACGACCCAGAGCAACACACTGGTGGCCAACTTCAAGGTCGCCTCCACCGCCCGCCGCCTCGACCGGGACAGCGGCCGGTGGGTCGACGGCAACAGCCTGCGCGTACGGGTGAACTGCTGGCGCAAGCTCGCCGAGGGGGTGGCCGCCTCGGTGATGGTCGGTGATCCGGTGGTCGTCTGCGGGCGGCTCTACACCCGTGACTGGACCGACGAGGCGGGCAACCACCGCACCCTGTACGAGCTGGAGGCGGTCGCCGTCGGTCACGACCTGTCCCGAGGGCGCGGCCGATTCCTGCGCAACCGGCCGAGCCTGAGCACCAGTGCCGTCTCCGACGCCGAGGCCGAGCAGCGGGTGCACGGCGAGCCGACCGAGCCGGTGCCGGACTCCGAGGCGCCGGCCCGACCCGACCTCGGCGGACTCGACGACGAGTTCGAGCTGCCCGACCTGGGGTCCGACGAGTACGCCGCCAGCCCGGGCACGCGGCCCGGCGGTGGGGCGTACCGGCCGGTCGGTGGTGACGAGCCCTTCCCGTCCGACCCGTTCGACGGCGCGGAGCCGGCGGAGAGCTCCGACGAGTTGGCCCCGCTCGCCGCCGAGCCCGTCGGGTCGAACGCGGGCGGGTCGAACGTGGGCGGGTCGGCATCGGGCGGGTCGGCGGCGGGCCGGTTCGAGGGTGGCGAGGCTGCGGTCGAGTCGCTGGGGCGTCCGGAGGAATCGGGGGCGGGCGCCGAGGTGACCGGACGCGGACGACGCGGCCGTGGGCGGCAGCCGCAGCCGGTGTGACCGACTGCCCGGGGACGGCGGCCGGCTGGTCCTCGCGAGCCCTGCCGGGAGACCGGCAGGGCCGGGCTGGATCGAGCCGGTCGACGTGCCGGGCTCGGCTAGGCTGCCGGCCGGAGGTGGTGTGGTGCAGCACGCGGGTGCGGTGGCGAACGCGGCAGGACTGGTCGCCGGGTATGCGCTCGACGCGCTGCTCGGCGACCCCCGACGCGGGCATCCGGTCGCCGGCTTCGGCCGGGCCGCCGCCGCCCTGGAACGCCGCCTCTACCGGCCCGACCGGCTGGCCGGCGCTGCCTTCACCGCGCTCGCCGTGGGCGCGCCGGTGCTCGTCGGGGCGGCTGCCGCGTTCGCCACCCGACGCCGGCCGGTGGCCCGCGCGACGCTGGTCGCCGCCGGCACGTGGGCGGTGCTCGGTGGCCGCAGCCTGCGCCACGAGGCGAAGGCGATGGGTCGCGAACTGCGCTCCGGTGACGTGCCGGCCGCCCGGCACCGGCTCGGCAACCTCTGTGGGCGCGACCCGTCGACGCTGGACGAGCCGGAGCTGGCGCGGGCCACCGTCGAGTCCGTCGCGGAGAACACCTCGGATGCCGTGGTGGCCCCGCTGGTCTGGGGCGCGGTGGCCGGGCTGCCGGGGCTGCTCGGCTACCGGGCGGCGAACACCCTGGACGCGATGGTCGGGCACCGTAACGCCCGCTATGGCCGGTTCGGCACCCCGGCCGCCCGCCTGGACGACCTGCTCAACCTGGTGCCGGCGCGACTGACCGGCCTGCTGACCGTCGCCCTCGCCCCAGTCGGGCGAGGTGACCGGGAGCAGGCCTGGCGGGTGTGGCGGCGGGACCGCGCCGACCACCCGAGCCCCAACGCCGGGCAGTGCGAGGCGGCGATGGCCGGGGCGCTGGGCGTACGGCTGGGCGGACGCAACGTCTACTTCGGCCGCTCGGAGGCGCGTCCGTTCCTCGGTGACGGGCCACGTCCCGAGGCACGCCACCTGTCCCGGGCCGCTCGGATCTCCGGCGCGGTCGGGCTGGCGGCACTCGGGCTCGCCGCCGTTTACCCGCTGACCGTCGGCCGCTTGACCGCTGCCGTCACCCGCCGGGCCGCACGGGCGAGCTCCACGGCCGTGCGGTCCACGGCCGTGCGGGCGATTGCGGTCGAGGCCGGGCGCGGGCGATGAGCGGGGGTCTGCTGGTCGCCGGGACGACCTCGGACGCCGGCAAGAGCGTGCTGACCGCCGGCATCTGCCGGTGGCTGCACCGCCAGGGCGTCAAGGTCGCGCCGTTCAAGGCACAGAACATGTCCAACAACTCGGCAGTCGTCGTCGGTCCGGACGGCCGGGGTGGCGAGATCGGGCGGGCGCAGGCGATGCAGGCGGCGGCCTGCGGACTCGCCCCGGACCTGCGGTTCAACCCGGTGCTGCTCAAGCCGGGCAGCGACCTGTCCAGCCAGGTGGTGCTGTTGGGCGAGGCGGTCGACACGCTGACCGCCGACACGTTCGCATCGCTGCGTCCCCGGCTGGCCGAGACCGCCTACGCCGCGCTGAGCGAGCTGCGCTCGGCGTACGACGTGGTGGTCTGTGAGGGGGCCGGCAGTCCCGCGGAGATCAACCTGCGCGGCGGCGACTTCGTCAACATGGGCCTGGCCCGGCAGGCCGGGCTGCCGACGGTCGTGGTCGGCGACATCGACCGGGGTGGGGTGTTCGCCGCCATGTTCGGCACCCTCGCCCTGCTCGACCCCGCCGACCAGGCGCTGATCGCCGGTTTCGTGGTCAACAAGTTCCGCGGTGACCGTGGTCTGCTCGAACCGGGGCTGGCGATGCTGAGCCAGGTCACCGGCCGCCCGACGTACGGGGTCCTGCCCTGGTCGGTGGACCTGTGGTTGGACGCGGAGGATTCGCTCGCCTACGGCCGGGTGCTCGGCCGACCCGCCGCCCCGCACGGCACCGAATGGCTCGACGTCGCAGTGGTGCGGTTGCCCCGGGTCTCCAACGCCACCGACGTCGAGGCGCTCGCGACCGAGCCCGGGGTACGGGTGCGGTTGACCGTCGAGCCGGCCGAGTTGGCCGCCGCCGACCTGATCGTGCTGCCCGGCTCCAAGTCGACGGTGGCGGACCTGGCCTGGCTGCGGGAGACCGGCCTTGCCGACGTGGTCACCGCGCACGTCGCGGCGGGCCGGCCGCTGCTGGGCATCTGCGGCGGCTTCCAGATGCTCGCCCGAGCCATCCACGACCCGGTGGAGAGCCGGCGCGGCAGCGTGCCCGGCCTCGGTCTGCTGCCCATCGAGATCACCTTCGACCCGCGCAAAACGGTCCGGGCGGCGGCCGGCACGTTCTCCGATGACCTGCCGGTACGCGGGTACGAGATCCACCACGGCTACGTCTCGGCCGCCGATCCGACGCTGACCCCGCTGCTGCGCTACCTCGACGGCGTCGGCGAAGGGGCCGTCCACGGGGTCGTGCACGGCACCCACTGGCACGGCGCCTTCGAGTCCGACGAGTTCCGCCGCTGGTTCCTCACAAGGGTGTCCCGCCTCGCCGGGCGTACCGGCTTCCGGGTCGCCCCGGACACCTCGTTTGCCGGTGCCCGGGAACGCACCCTCGACCTGCTCGGCGACCTGGTCGAGGAGCATCTGGACACGGCCGCCCTGTGGCGGCTGATCGAGTCCGGCCCGCCGACCGACCTCCCGTTCGTCCCGCCCGGAGCCCCACGGGTCTGACAGGTGCCGGCTGCCGTGGCAGGATCCCCCCGTGACGTTACCCGGCCATTGGTCCCGGTTTGCCCTGGTGCTGCCGCCCGTGCTGATCGGCGCCTTGCTGGCCGGTTGTGCCAGCCCGTCGGAACCGACCGACCCGCCGCCGTTTCCGACCAGCTATCGCCTGGTGGACGAGCTGTGCGCGAAGCTCGACCCGCAGCCGTTGCTCGATCTGGTCGGCGGCGCGGCCAAGACCAAGGAGTGGCCGTTGCGGCCGGGTCACCCGTCGCGCAAGTGCATGCTCGGGGCCGGCGAGGCGGATTCGATCGCCAAGCACTCCCTCACCGTCCACACAGCACTCGCCGGCTCCCCGGAACGCGCCCGGGAAGCGCTGCCGCCGAAGCCGGAGCCGCATGCGCGCGGCACCTGGTACGACCTGCCGCAACTCGGTGACCGTGCCTGGGTGTGGATCATGCCGGTCGACGAGGGTCTGGATCTTCCCGACATCGCCGAGCCGGTGACGGCCCGCCGCGCGTCGATGTACGTGGCGCGCGGTGACGCGTGGATCTGGCTCGATCTCCTGTCAATGGGCTCCGAGGTGCCCGACGAGGCCACCACCGAGGCGCTGCTGGCCGCCTACGCGGAGCAGACGTTCACGGTGATGACGCCCTGAGCCGGCCTACCGCCGAAGCTCTCCGAGAACGGTCAGAGGCGTACGTCGGCCGGGCGATCGGAGAAGGGTAGGCCCGCCGCGCGCCAGGCGTCCACGCCGCCGATCATGTCGGTCGCCCGGTGCAGGCCGAGGGCGCGCAGGCTGGCCGCGGCGAGGCTGGAGCTGTAGCCCTGGCGGCACACCACGACGACCTCGATGTCGTACCCGGTGGCTTCGGGGATGCGCCAGTCGCTGGCCGGATCGAGCCGCCACTCCAGCACCGTCCGGTCGATCACCAGGACGCCGGGCAGGTCACCCTGCTCCCGTCGCTGCATGTCGGTACGGGTGTCGATCACGAGCGCGCCGCGGGCGGCGGCCTGCACCGTTTCCTGCGGGGTCAACCGGTTCATGCCCGCGCGGGCCTGCTCCAGCAACGCCTCGACGCCGGGACTCATCACGGAATGGGACACGACCCGATCGTGCCTGCTGGGCAGCCGATTAGCGGCCGGAAGCGGTGTGGGACAACACGAACGGTAACGTCCGTGCCCGTGGTTGCGGTCTTTGCGGCGTACGCCGAACTGGCGCGCCGGGTGCTGCGGCGGCCGGCGCGGTTGGGGCGTACCCGGTTGGTGGCGGTCGACGGTCCCAGTGGTGCGGGCAAGACGGCCTTCGCGGCGCGGCTGGCCGACGCCTTCGCCGTCACCGACGTGGGCCGCCCGCCGGTGGTGCACACCGACGATCTGCTCGATGGTTGGGACGACCAGCTCACCTTCTGGCGCCGCCTGGAGTCGTCGGTGCTGGCGCCGGTGCGTGCCGGTCAGGCCGGCGCCTACCAGCGGTACAGCTGGGTGCGGCGGGTGTTCCTGCCCAACCCGGTGCCGGTGCCGGCAGCGCCGGTGCTGATCGTGGAGGGGGTCAGCGCGGCCCGCGCCGAGGCGGAGGCCGAGCTGAGTTTGGCGGTCTTCGTCACCGCGCCGCAGTCGCTGCGGCTGACCAGGGCGGTGACCCGCGACGGCCCGGGAATCCTGCCCGAGCTGCGCCGATGGCACCTCGGCGAGCAGGAGCACTTCCGCGCCGACGGCACGCAGGCTCGGGCCGACCTGATCGTCGACGGCGCACCCACGCTGCCGCACGACGCCGACCGCTACTACCTGCGAATGGCGGCGGGCTGAGCTGCGATTCAGGTCGCACAGCACCGGATGCGGCGATCTGGCCGTCGGCGTCGGGTAAGGCCGGAATACGATGCCGGTCATGACCACACCGATCATGACGGAGGCCGAGTTGCGGGCCGCTGTGCAGCGGGAACTGCCCGGTGTACGGGAAGACCTGGAGCGCCTGGTCCGGATTCCCGGCATCGCCTTCGAGGGCTTCGACCACACGCACGTGGAACGCTCCGCCGAAGCGGTGGCCGAACTGTTGCGCGGCTGCGGACTCGACGTGGAGATCGTGCGGGCCGGTGGGCAGCCGGCGGTGATCGGGCGCAGGGCAGCGCCACCCGGCGCGCCCACGGTCATGCTCTACGCCCATCACGACGTGCAGCCGGTCGGCGATCGGGCGCTGTGGCAGTCCGACCCGTTCGAGCCGGTCGAGCGCGACGGCCGGCTGTACGGGCGGGGTGCCGCCGACGACAAGGCCGGCATCATGGCGCACATCGCCGCGCTGCGCGCCTTCGGCGATCGGCTTCCGGTCGGGGTGGTGCTGTTCATCGAGGGCGAGGAGGAGTACGGCTCCGAGTCGCTGGAGCGGTTGCTCGCCGCGCACCGCGACACGATCGCCTCGGACGTGATCGTGGTCGCCGACTCGACGAACTGGGACATCGGCGTGCCGGGGCTGACCACCTCGCTGCGCGGCCTGGTCAACTGCTTCGTCGAGGTACGCACCCTGGAGCAGGCCGTGCACAGCGGCATGTTCGGCGGCCCGGTGCCGGACGCCCTGACCACCCTGGTCCGGCTGCTGGCCACCCTGCACGACGACGCCGGCAACGTCGCGGTCGACGGGTTGGTCCAGGGCGAAGGCGCCGCCGTCGACTACCCCGAGGAGCGGTTCCGTGCCGAGGCGGGCGTGCTGGAGGGGGTGCAGTTGATCGGTACCGGTCGGATCACCGACCGGATCTGGACCAAGCCGGCGCTCGCCGTGCTCGGCATCGACGCCCCGGCCACCGGCGAGGCGCCCAACGCGTTGGTGCCGACCGCCAAGGCCAAGCTGAGCGTACGGCTCGCGCCGGGCGACGACCCGACCAAGGCGTACGCGGCACTGCGCGAACACCTGCACCGGCACGCCCCCTGGGGTGCGCAGGTCGAGGTCAGCTTCGAGCACGACGGGGCACCGTGTGTCATCGACTCGACCGGCCCGATGTTCGACGCCGCCCGGTCGGCCTTCCGGGCGGCCTGGGACGGCACCGATGCGGTGGACATCGGCCTCGGCGGCTCGATCCCGTTCATCGCCACCCTGCGGGAGATGTTCCCGCAGGCGGCGATCCTGGTGACCGGCGTGGAGGATCCGCACGCCCGGGCGCACGGGCCGAACGAGAGCCTGCACCTGGGCGAGTTCGCCCGGGTCTGCCTGGCCGAGGCGTTGCTGCTGGCCAAGGTGGCCGAGGCGGGTCGCGGCTGAACCCGTAACTTCGCACGAATGGTGGCCGTTTCCGGTGTGTCGGACGCGGGGCTGTTGTAGCCTCTCGAACATGCGTACGAACGAGGAGATGGCCCGCCTGGGGGCCGCCGTCAGCGCTCTGGGAGACATCGACGTCTCCGCGTGGTCCGAGGACACGCTCAAGGAACAGCTCGCGGAGCTTTCCGCCGCCCTGGTCGCCCTGGACGCGTCGCTGTCCCGCATCGCCGAGGGGGTCCGTGCCCGCGGCCTGCGCGTGGAGGAACCGGTCCCGGCCTGACACCGACGCTTGCGAGCCGACACCCGGCCAACGCCGAACGACGACGGCGACGCGAGTGACGGCGGTGCGGTGATCGGCGTGCGTTGTCGGAGGTGGCTGGCAGGATTGGGGCGTGCGATTCCTCGACCTGGCTGCCACCTCCGCAGCCGTCGCCGCGACCAGCGGCCGGCGGGCGAAGGTCGAGTTGCTCGCCGAGGCGTTGCGCCGGCTCGATCCGGTCGAGATCGCGGCGGGAGCCGGCTGGCTCGCCGGTGAGCTGCGCCAGCGGCAGACCGGGGTCGGCTGGGCTGGCTTGCGTGACCTGCCGCCACCGGCGGCGGAGCCGACCCTGACCGTCGGTGCGGTCGACGCGGCCATCGACGCGATCGCCGCGGTGCACGGCAGCGGATCACAGGCCCGTCGTCGTGCCCTGGTGCACAGCCTCTACGCGGCGGCGACCGCCGACGAGCAGCGGCTGCTCACCGGGTTGTTCCTCGGCGAGCTGCGCCACGGCGCTCAGGCCGGGCTGCTCGCCGACGCGATCGCCCGCGCCGCCGGGGTGCCGGTCGCCGCCGTACGCCGGGCGTTGCTGCTCGCCGGTGACCTGCGTGAGGTGGCGGTGGCCGCGCTCGCCGGTGGCGCTGCCGCCCTGGCCGCTTTCGGGCTGCGGGTCGGGCGGCCACTCGCGCCGATGCTGGCCCAGAGCGCCTCCTCGGTCGACGAGGCGTTGGCCGCCACGGGCATCCCCGCCGTGGTCGACGTCAAGCTCGACGGCATCCGCATCCAGGTGCACCGCAGCGGGTCGGACATCGCCGTGTTCACCCGCAGCCTGGACGACATCACCGCCCGGGTGCCCGAGGTGGTCGCGGCGGTGCGGGCCCTGCCGGCCCGGGAGCTGGTCCTCGACGGCGAGGCCATCGGCCTGGACGAGACCGGCCGACCCCTGCCCTTCCAGCAGACCTCCAGCGCCGCCGCCCGACGCGGCGGGTCAGCCGGTGCCCGGTCGGAGGGCGGGCCAACCGCTGCCGCGCCGGTCGCCCCGGCGGTGCGCGCCGCCGCCGCGAGCACCGGCACGACGGTGCTCACGCCCTACTTCTTCGACCTGCTGCATCTGGACGGCACGGATCTGATCGACGCGCCGGGCCGCGAGCGGTGGGCGGTGCTGCGCGGCACTGTCGACGCCGCGTTGCTGGTGGGGCGGATGGAGGTGGACGAGCCGCAGCGGGCCGGCGAGGCGTTCGCCGCCGCGCTCGATGCCGGCCAGGAAGGTGTCGTGGTCAAGGCGCCCGACGCGCCGTACGAAGCGGGCCGGCGTGGCGCGGCGTGGATCAAGGTCAAGCCTCGACACACCCTGGACCTGGTCGTGCTCGCCGTCGAGTGGGGAAGTGGCCGACGCACCGGCTGGCTGTCCAACCTGCACCTGGGGGCGCGTGATCCGCGTACCGGTGAGTTCGTGATGCTGGGCAAGACCTTCAAGGGGCTCACCGACGAGCTGCTGCGCTGGCAGACCGAACGCTTCCTCGGCCTGGCGGTGGAGCGGGGCGACTGGGTGGTGCGGGTCCGCCCCGAGCAGGTGGTGGAGATCGCCTTCGACGGCGTGCAGACCAGTTCGCGCTATCCCGGCGGGGTGGCGCTGCGCTTCGCGCGGGTGGTGCGGTACCGCGAGGACAAGTCCGCCGCCGAGGCCGACACGATCGACACCGTCCGCGCCATCCACGCCGGCCGCCCACCGTCCGCGCCGTCGCCGTAGCAGCGAGCCGTCGTCCTAGCGGGCCGTCGGCCCGGCGGGCTGTCGGCTCAGCGGCGGGCTGTCGGCTCGGCGGCGGTCAGGCGGGGGAGGGGTCGGCGGCGCGGTCGCGGGGCCGGTCGTCGGTCACCCCGGCCAGGCGGCGGGCCTCCCGGCGGGCGATCCAGCCGAAGCCGACCACGGTCATCGCCCCGAAGATCCACCACTGCACGACGTAGCCCAGGTTCTGCCAGTTGTTGGCGTGCCCCACCGGCACCGCCTTGAACACCGGATCGGCAGCCGGGATCTGCTCGTCGAGCAGCACGTACCCCCCGTGCAGCGGGTACGGCAGTTGAGGGGCGAGCTGGGGCAGCGAGATCCGACGGCTTTCCAGCTGGCCGTCGCGGCGGGACACCTTGGCGTCGCCGCTCTCACTCGCGCGTACCCGACCCTCGACGGTCACCTCGCCCGCCGGGGTGGCCGGCATCTCCGGCTGGGCCAGCGCACCACCCGGGGCCGGCGGGATCCAACCCCGGTCCACAAGTACGGCCGTGCCGTCGGTGAGCACCAGCGGGGTGAGTACCTCGAAGCCGACCTTGCTGTCGACCGTACGACCCCGGACCAGCACGATGTTGTCGGCGTCGTACCGGCCGGTCAGGGTGACCCGGGTGTAGGTCCGCTCCTGCGCCGGTGGTGGTCCGATCGTGCCGGGACCGCCGGTCGGGGCGGCCAGCGCCTCACGCAGCGGCACCGCCGCCATCTGGAGGCCGGCGTCGATCTGTTCGTTGATCGCGGTGCGGCCCCGGTAGCGGTCCAGCTGCCAGTTGCCCAGCAGCACCATCACCGTGGCGGCGACCAGAGTCAGCGCGAGGATGCCCAGCCAGCGCGGCGTCAGCAGGAACCGGTACACGCCACGAGGCTACCCGGTGGCTCATCGCCACCGTGCCGCGCCGCGGCTGTGGTGGCGCAGCGTACCCGGGCGGTGGGCGGGGCGTGGGCCGGCCGGGACGCCGGAATGGGAGGGGTACCGGTCGGTGCGTGCCAGTAGTCCGGTTCGGCTATCGTCACGCGGGCGGAGCGCGCCGACACCTCGGTACGCCCGTCCGTTCGCGAGGAGTCGATGATGACCGTCGTGCCGCGTCTGGTGTTCAGCGCCCCCTCGTCCGGGCACGGCAAGAACGCAGTGGCGATCGGCCTGCTCGCCGCGTTCGCCGAACAGGGTCTCGACGTGGCCGGCTTCAAGATCGGCCCGGATCAGGTCGACGCGGCGTACCTCGGCCTGGCCTCCGGCCGTCCCGGGCGCAGCCTGGACGCGCGGCTGGTCGGCTCCGAACGGCTCGCCCCGTTGCTGCTGCACGGTGCCGCCGACGCCGACCTCGCGGTCGTGCAGGGCAGCATGGGCCTCTACGACAGTCTCAGCGGCCGGGGCGACACCGAGTCCACGGCCGCGGTGGCCACCGCGCTGCGCAGCCCGGTCGTCCTGGTGGTCGACGTCGCCGCGATGGGGCAGTCGGTGGCGGCGCTGGTGCACGGGTTCCGGGCGTACGACGAGCAGCTGTGGATCGGTGGGGTGATCCTCAACCGGGTCGCCTCCTCGCGGCACGAGGTGCTGCTGCGCGAGGCGCTCGACGACATCGGCGTACCGGTCTACGGCGCGCTTCGCCGGCAGGACCTCCCGCCGGTGCTGCCGTCCCGACGGCACGCAGTGGTGCCGGTGGTCACCGGTGCCGGCGAGGCCACCCGGGCGGTCCGGCGACTCGGCGAGGCGGTGGCCGCCACCGTCGACCTGGAACGACTGCTCGGCCTGGCCCGCTCCGCCCCGGCGCTGGGCATGCCGGCCTGGTCACCGCAGCCGGCGGCGGCCGATGACACGGCGGCCCCGGATCGGCCACGGCCGGTCATCGCGGTGGCTGGCGGACCCGGTGGCACCTTCAGCCACGTCGAGACCGTCGAACTGCTGCGGGCGGCGGGGGCCGACGTGGTGACGGTGAACCCGTTCACCGACGAGGCCCTGCCGGCCGGTACCCGGGCCCTGGTGGTCGGTGGCGCCCTGCCCGAGTCGTACGTCGAGCAGCTCTCCGCCAACCGGCGGCTCTGCATCGCGGTCGCCGAGCTGGCCCGTACCGGCCGACCGGTGGTCGCCGAGGGTGCCGGTCTGCTCTGGCTGGCCCGGGAGGTGGATGGGCTGCCCATGTGTGGCGTGCTCGACGCCATCGGCAGCCTCCGCGACGGACTGGTGGTCGGCTACCGGGAGGCGGCCGCCCAGAGCGACAGCGTGATCGTGGTACGCGGCGAGGTGGTCGTCGGGCACAAGGAGCACCAGGGGGTGCTCTCCCCGCGCGGTGGCCAACGGCCGGCCTGGAGTTGGGCGGGTGGCGCCCCGGAGGGGTTCGTCTGGCGTGGCGTGCACGCCTCTCAACTGGTGCCGCACTGGGCCGCGTACCCGCACCTGGCGACCCGGTTGGTGGCCGCCGCGACCGCCGACCCCGACGCCGCCCCGAGCGCTGCGCCGGCCGTTGTGCCCGGCCCGCCCGCCGCGAGCGGCTCACCCGGCGTCCCGAGCGGCTCAGACGGCCCGGCGCCCGCTGCGGACGCCGGGCCGGTGGTCAGCCGACTATCCGGTCCGACGGTGGAGTGAAGTCCCGCACCGGTTTGCCCTTGAGCGCGTCGCGGAGCGTGTTCGCGACCGCTGCGATCGGGATCTGCGACTGGCCGTCACCCACCGCGTTGAACGGGTTGTCCGGGTCGGAGATGAAGCTCGCTGCCGCCAGTTCCGGGGTGTAGCCGACGAACCAGGCCGACCGGGTGCTGTCCGTGGTACCGGTCTTGCCGGCCACCGGGCGACCCACCGTGCCTCGTACGCTGTCCGCGGTCGACCAGCCGCCGCAGCCACCCTTGGCCGGGGTGTCACCGGTCGGGCAGCGGGCGGCGTCGGTGGCGGCCCGGGCGGCGTCCGCGCTGACCACCTGGCGGCAGCGGGGCTTGGCGACCTCCCGCTCGATGCCGCCGGGAGTCTTGAAGGTCGCCGGGGTGCCGTCCCGGTTGTAGATCGCGGACACCGGCATCGCCTCGCAGTACCGCCCGTCGGCGGCGACGGCGGCGTACGCGTTGGCCATCTCCAACGGGGTGGCGTCGGAAACGCCCAGCGTGAACGCGCCCCACTTGTTGGCCCGCGACGGTGAGGCGTGCTCCCGGTCCACGTCGGTACGCCAGCGCAGCCCCAACTGCTCGGCGAGCCGGACCGCCCGCTCCGCGCCGACCTGTTCCTCCAGCCAGACGAAGTAGGTGTTCACCGACTTGCCGAAGCCGGACCACATGGTCTGCATGCCGCTCATCGCACCGCTGGCGTTCGACGGCTGCCAGCCGTCGTAGATCTCCGACCGGTACGAGTGCGGTGCGTTGAAGGTGGTGTTCAAGGTCATGCCGGCGTCCAAGGCGGCCAGCATGGGGAACATCTTGAACGTCGATCCGGCCTGGTAGCCGGGCAGGTCGCCGCCGCCCATCAACGGCGCCACCGTGTTCGGGTAGTTGGCCCGTACGTTCGGACCCGCCTCCGGGTTGGAGCTGAGCGGATTCTCGTTGACCTGCAGCGAGTAGGTGCGGTTCACCGCCATCGCCTTGATCCGCCCGGTGCCCGGCTCGGCGACCACGATGCCGTTGGCGAACGGGCTACCGGTGTTGCCCTTGGTGCCGACGTTCTCCTCGGCCGCCGCCTGGATCTTCGGGTCCATGCTGAGCACGATCCGGTAGCCGCCGCGCCGCAGCTTGTCCAGCCGTTCCAGCCGGTTGTCGCCGAAGGCCGGCTGCGCGCTCCACCAGTTCTTCAGGTAATCGCAGAGGAAGCCCCAGCTGTTCCACTTCTCCGGCACCGAGGCACAGTCGTTCGGCGGGTAGGTCAGCCGCAGCCGGATCGGCTCGGTCTTCGCCGCCGCGACCGAGTCGGGCGACAGGTAACCGAGCCGGGCCATGTTGTCCAGCACGTAGTTGCGCCGTGCGGTGGCCTCCTTCTGGTCCGAGCTGGCCGGGTCGTACTGCGAGGGCGACTTCACCAGGCCGGCGAGGGTGGCCGCCTCGACGGGGGTGAGTTCCTTCGGGGTCTTGGAGAAGAAGATCTCGCTGGCGGCGTAGATGCCGTACGCCCGGTGCCCGAAGTACGCCGAGTTGAGGTAGCACTCGAGGATGTCCTCCTTGCTCAACTCCTTCTCCAGGTCGACCGCCATCCGCATCTCCTTGATCTTGCGGACCGGGGTCTGCGCGGTGGCTTCCTGCACCTCCTTCGGGGTGCTCGCGCTGTCCCGCAGCGCCATCCGCACGTACTGCATGGTCAGCGTCGAGGCGCCCTGGGAGACGCCGCTGGATTTCGCGTTGGCCACGAAGGCGCGGGCGACGCCCTTCGGGTCGACGCCGTGGTGCCGGTAGAAGCGGTTGTCCTCGGCGGCCACGATCGCCTGCTGCATGTGCGGCGAGATGTCCGACAGCTTGGTGTACTGCCGGTACTCCTCGAAGAACATGGTCAGCACGGTCTTGCCGTCGGGCGCGTAGAGGTAGGAGGTCTCGGCGGGCAGGGCGGTGGCCAGCAGTCGGGTCTTGCTCTCCACGGCGTGCGCGGTGGCCTTGGCGCCGACGCCGGTCAGGGCGACCACGGGGTACGCCACGGCGGCGACGACGATGCCGGCGATCAGCCCGGCACGGAGGAGAGGAACGAAACGACCAGCGGCAGCAAGGGGTCGATTGCTCACACCGATAAGTTATGACATTTCCGAATCATCCATGAGAAATACTCATGAAGTGATCGGTGGTGATGCGGCCCACCCCCCGCGCTGCTGTCACCCGTGCCGCCTTCCCGGCAGGATCGCGGACATGCACGCACCGCTGACCCTGGCCACCGAGCCGGACCTCACCCATCACGGTGACGCGGAGGTGGGCGCGGGGCTGGTCGACCTCGCCGTCAACGTACGGCGTGCGCCGATGCCGGGCTGGCTGGCCGAACCGATCACGGCGTCGCTCGCCGACCTGGCCGCGTACCCGGACCCGGCACACGCGCGAGCCGCCGTCGCCGCCCGACACGGTCGACCACCGGCCGAGGTGCTGCTGACCGCCGGTGCCGCCGAAGGGTTCGTGCTGCTCGCCCAGGCGCTGCGCGGCATCCGCCGACCGGTGGTGGTGCACCCGCAGTTCACCGAGCCGGAGGCCGCGCTGCGGGCGGCCGGGCACCAGGTGCAGCGGGTACTGCTCGACCCCGCGGACGACTTCCGCCTGCACCCGGACGCGATCCCCGCCGACGCCGACCTGGTCATGATCGGCAACCCGACCAACCCCACCTCCGTGCTGCATCCCGCCGCCGACCTGGCCACCCTGGCCCGGCCGGGACGCGTGCTCGTGGTCGACGAGGCGTTCGCCGACACCACCGCCGCCCCTGGACACCCCGGCGAGCCCGAATCCCTGGCGGCCCGTCGGGACCTGCCCGGACTGGTGGTCGTCCGCAGCCTCACCAAGACCTGGGGGCTGGCCGGACTGCGGATCGGCTACCTGCTCGGCGAGGCGGAACTGCTGCACCGGCTGGCGGCCGTACAGCCCCTCTGGGCGGTCTCCACGCCGGCCCTCGCCGCCGCGACCGCCTGCGCCGGCCCCACCGCGGTGCAGGCCGAGCGCGCCATCGCCGCGCAACTCGCCGCCGACCGCGACCACCTGGTCACCGGCCTGTCGGCCCTGCCCGGGGTACGCGTCGTCGGGCGTCCGGCCAGCGCGTTCGTCCTGATCCACCGACCGGGCGCGGACCGGATCCGCGCCGCGCTACGCGAGCTTGGTTGGGCGGTACGCCGCGGCGACACCTTCCCCGGCCTCGGCCCGGACTGGCTGCGGATCGCGGTGCGGGACCGGGCCTGCACCGATGCGTTCATCAAGGTGTTGGCGGAGATTCTGGAGGCATGATGCTGGAGACCACGATCGCGGCGATCGGCCCGCTCGACGAAGCGGCGATGAGCACGGCGCGGCAGTTGCAGACCCGGCTGACCAAGCCCGCCGGCTCGCTCGGCCTCCTGGAGGAGCTGTCCGTACGCCTCGCCGGCCTGGCCGGCACCTGCCCACCACCACTGCCGAGCCCGGCGGCCGTGGCCATCTTCGCCGGTGACCACGGCGTACACGCCCAGCGGGTGACCCCCTGGCCGCAGGAGGTCACCGTCCAGATGGTCGGCAACTTCCTGGCCGGCGGCGCGGTGGTCAACGCCTTCGCCCGGCAGGCCGGCGCCACGGTGACCGTGGTCGACGTCGGCGTGGCCACCCCCCTGCCCACCCCCGACGACCATTCACCGGCGGGCGACGCTCGCGTCGCTGCACGGGGTGGGGTCAGTGGTCACGGCCGCGTCGATGTGCCGCGGCTGGTCGACGCCAACGTTCGGCGAGGTACCCGGGACATGACAGTCACCGCCGCGCTCACCCGTGACGAGGCGAGGTCCGCCGTCGAGGTCGGCATCCGCATCGCCGGGGAACTGATCGACGGCGGGGCGGCCCTGCTGGTCACCGGCGACATGGGGATCGCCAACACCACCCCGGCCGCCGCGCTGATCGCCGCGTTCACCGGAGTCGACGCCGCCGAGGCGACCGGCCGGGGCACCGGCGTGGACGACCCGACCTACCAGCACAAGATCGAGGTTGTCCGGGCCGCGCTGCTGCGCCACACACCCGACCCGACAGACCCGCTCGGGGTGCTGGCCGCCGTGGGCGGACTGGAACACGCCGCGCTGACCGGGCTGCTGCTCGGCGCCGCCGCGCGTCGCGTACCGGTGCTGTTGGACGGGGTGATCGCGGTCTCCGCCGCGCTGGCCGCCGCGGCCCTCGCCCCCGACGCGGTCGGCGCCATGATCGCCGGTCACCGCTCCGCCGAGCCGGGTGCCACCGTGGCGCTGCGGCAACTCGGCCTCACCCCGCTGATCGACCTGGGCCTGCGGCTCGGCGAGGGCACCGGCGCGCTGCTCGCCCTGCCCGTGGTCACCGGCGCCGTCCGGGTGCTGCACGAGGTGGCCACCTTCGACTCCGCCGGGGTGGCGGAGAAGTGAGCAGCCCGTACCCTCTCGGACTCCGGCTGGCCGGCCGGCGGGTCGTCGTGGTGGGCGGGGGAGCCGTGGCCACCCGGCGGGTACCGGCGCTGCTCGACGCGGGCGCGGACGTCCTGCTGGTGGCCCCGGAGATCAGCCCGGCGCTACAGGCCCACGCCGACGCCGACCGACTGCACTGGATACCCCGCCGGTTCGCCCCCGACGACCTGGACGACGCCTGGCTCGTCCACGTCGCGATCGATGACCCGGACGCCGCCGCCACCGTCAGCGCCGCCGCCGCACAGCGCCGCATCTTCTGCGTACGCGCCGACGATCGCGAGGCGGCGACCGCCTGGACCCCGGCGGTGACCCGGCACGGCCCGGTCACCGTGGCCGTCCTCGGCGGCGGCGACCCCCGCCGCGCGATGACCGTCCGCGACGCCGTCCGCACCCTCCTGCATGAAAGGAAGGGCCCCCTGTTAACGGATTCGGTAGAGCAGGGGACCCCTGTTAACACTCCGACCGGCTCAACCGGCCGAGTCGCCCTGGTGGGTGCCGGGCCGGGCGACCCGGAGCTGATCACAGTCCGTGGTTGGCGGCTGCTCACCGAAGCCGACGTGGTGGTCGCCGACCGGCTGGTGCCCGGCCTGCTCCTCGACGAACTGCGTACCGGCGTGGAACTGGTGGACGCCTCGAAGATCCCGTACGGCCCGGCCCGCACCCAGGAGGAGATCAACCGCATCCTGGTC
This sequence comes from Micromonospora fiedleri, assembly GCF_016774385.1. Lineage (NCBI taxonomy): Bacteria > Bacillati > Actinomycetota > Actinomycetes > Micromonosporales > Micromonosporaceae > Micromonospora > Micromonospora fiedleri. The sequence goes on along the minus strand of NZ_JAETXL010000005.1, from coordinate 55,945 downwards.
GACCGTGCGCTGGCCGGTGCCTTCGTGGTCCGCCTCAAGGGCGGTGACCCGTACGTCTTCGGGCGCGGCGGCGAAGAGCTGCTGGCCTGCGCGGCAGCCGGCGTACCGGTGACCGTGGTGCCCGGCGTCACCAGCTCCATAGCCGCCCCGGCGGCAGCTGGTATCCCGGTCACCCATCGAGCGGTGGCGCACGAGTTCACCGTGGTCTCCGGCCACGTCGCACCCGACTCGGCGGCCTCGCTGGTGCGCTGGGACGCGCTGGCGGCGCTGCGCGGCACACTGGTGATCCTGATGGGGCTGAAGAACCTGCCGGCGATCACTGCCACCCTGCTTGAGCACGGTCGACCTGCGGACACTCCTGCGGCTGTAGTCCAGGAGGCCACCACCGGGGCGCAGCGGATCCTCCGTTCCACGCTGGGTGAGGTGGCCGGGGATGTGGCGGCTGCGGGGGTACGTCCGCCGGCGGTTGTGGTGGTGGGGGATGTGGTCGGGGTTCTTCCCAGCCTTTGATGCCTTGCTTTGACCGTGCTTCGGTTTGGGGGTGGTTGCGGGTCGGGCTGGGGCGACCGTGCCCGGCTTCGGGCGGTCAGGCTTGATCCCTACGCCGGGCACGGTCGCCCCAGCCCGACCCGGTCGGCCTTCGTCCATCCCGTCGGGCATGTGACGGCCTTGTAGGCGTCCTCGGCACACCACCCGCGCCTCGAAACAAGAGGGCACGGCACCTTGGCGGCTGCGGCGGACAAGCGGGGCCGCTCTTGCTTGACGATGGTGCTCGTCAGTGTCGTCGCTTGATGGCGGCGCTTGTCAGTGTCGTCGGACTTGTGGGTGTTGGGCTCGCGGATGGGTGTAGACGCCGTTTGGCCGGCACCCTGGTTCCGGGTGCCGGCCAAACGGTTTCTTGCTCCCCCTGCGGAGGAATGTCTAGCGGTCAACTGTTTCAGTGTCGGTTAGCTGTTGTGGTGCCGGTCAGCTCCGGTGCTGGGCAGCCGTTCCGGGTTTGTCTGGTGCTGGCGGTCAGCTGTTCCAGTACTTGGCGACCAGGTCAGCGGCCTGCTGTTCCCACTGGGCGTAGTGGTCCGGGTACGCCGACACCTGCACCGTCTGCGCGGCCTTGGTCAGCGGCATGTCCTTCCAGCCGTCAACCTGCTTGAGGCCCTTCAGGAACGCGGTGGTCGAGTACTCGGGGTCGGTGATCTGCTCCACCGTGCCCCAACCACTGGACGGACGCTGCTGGAACAAGCCCTGCGAGTCGTGGTCGTTACGGTCACCGAGATGGCCAAGGTTCTCCAACTTCGACTCCTGCAACGCGGTCGCGATCGACACCACCGCGGCACGCTCGTCCATACCAGCCTTCTTCGTCGCCGCGATGATCGCCTTCGTGTTCGCGACCTGCTCATCGTTCAGATCGATACGCGACTGACTGCCCTGCACACCATGCGGGATCAACCTGCCCGCATCCGGCTTCTCCGCCTGCACCGTGGCGACGGGGGTGGTCTTCACCGGAGTGTCGGCGTGGGCGGCCACCGGGCCGGCGAACACGCCACCGGCGAAAGCCAGACCAGCAACACCGAGCATGCTCTTACGGAAGATCGAGTTCATGACGAAGCTCCATTCGGGGGTAGACACACACCTCGGGGGACGGGTGCATGCGAACGCCGTCAGGCGCTGAAAAGGGGGGAAGGTTCACCGGCGCTCACTCGCGGGGCGGGGGAACCCATCAAGCACATCGCGGGGCGGGGACCCCTTCGCGGCGCCGGGACCATGTACAACCACTGACCGAGGGCGGTGATTCCCGGAGGGCGGATCACACCCGACCACAGGCGGTCACGGGCGGGCCCTGCTTGGTCAGCCACCCGATATAACGCCAACCGGCGGCCCCACATTCCGGCCCGCACCCGCCAGGCTCAAGCCCGGCGCCTTCCTCGGTCGTTCAGACGTGTTCAACGACCCGCAGGCATCCAGGATTCCCGCCGACCAGGTGATCGCGGTGGCCCCCGTGACCCAAGCGCCCGGGGACCTGGTTGTCCGGGATGACTCGGTCCCGCCAGGGCTGATCGACTCCGTTGCGCCGTAATGGCGGTATCCCGCCCCCGTGGACCCCGCCATTACGGCGTAACGGTGATGGGCGACCCGGCCACACCGCCATCCCGGCGAAGAGTCCCGGGGTTATGCCCGGTAGATGCCCGGACATCCTTTTCGGTCCGGTCCGGCCACCTGGCGATCTGGGCAAACCCGCTGGCCTTGCTGAGCAGAAGGATCGGCGCGTATCTGCTGACTGGCCCCGTCGGCCCCGTTGGGCCCGCTGGCCGCTGGCCCCGTTGGCGCGGTTGGCCCGGCTAAGCCCGCTGGTCCGGGGGCTAAGCCCCGCTGGCCCTGGCTAAGCCCGGCTGTCCGCGCCGGCTCGCCGCCCCGCTGGCGCACTGCTTGCGCTGGCCCACTGCCCCGTTGGCCTGGCTAAGCCCGGCGGTTCACTGTCTGCGCCGGTTCACTGTCTGCGCCGGCTCGCTGTCTGCGCCGGCCTGCCCCGTTGGCCCGGCTAAGCCCGGTTGGCCTCGCTGACTGAGGGGGGTCGGGCAATCAGATGGCCTCGCTAGCCGGTTTGGGGCGGACCAGCCGCGCCTCGCTGGTCGGGTTTCCGGCGGCCCAGGCCGCGTGACCGGGGCCGCACGGAGCGGATGGCCTCAGCCGGTCGGCGTCCGTCCTGGCGGATGACCCGCTGACCGGACCGGGCCGGGCGGGGCCGGACGGGGTGATCGACTCCGTTGCGCCGTAACGGCGGTGTCCCGCCGCCCTGAACCCCGCCATTCCGGCGTAACGGTGAGGCCTCCCAGCCCAACGCCGCGCACTTGCGGAGTGGTTTGTCCGATAGTCGCCCAGGCGTCCCGTCCGGGCGTGCGACGTGGCGATCTGGCAGGGACTCGCTGGGCCTCGCGGACCGGGGCGAGGGGCGGATGGGGAGATGTGAGCGGCCGGAGACACCTGGTCTCCGGCCGCTTGAGAAACGAGGGACGGGGTTACTGCTTGAGCATGTTGTCCAGCAGCAGGGCGCAGCGGATCACCCCGAGGTGGCTGTACGCCTGCGGGTGGTTGCCCAGGCCGCGCTCGGCCAGCGGGTCGTACTGCTCGGGCAGCAGGCCGGTCGGGCCGGCGGTGTCGATCATCTGGAGGAACAGCTCCTCGGCGTCGGTACGCCGACCGGTGCGCAGGTACGCCTCGATCAGCCACGCCGTGCAGATGTGGAAGCCGCCTTCCCGGCCGGGCAGTCCGTCGTCCCAGTGGTAGCGGTAGACGACCGGCCCGCTGCGCAGATCCGCCTCGATCTTCAGCACGGTGGACAGGAACCGTGGGTCGTCCCCGGACAGCAGACCGGACAGGCCGATCCACAGCGAGGAGGCGTCCATGTCCTCGTCGCCGTACGCGACGCTGTACGCCTCGGCCTCCTCGTGCCAGCCGTACTCCAGCACGTTGGCGCCGATCCGGTCGCGCAGTTCCACCCACTCGGGGCGGTCCTCGCCACCGTGCTGGCGGACCACGTGCAGGGCGCGGTCCACGGTCATCCAGCACATCACCTTGGAGAAGATGTGGTGCCGGGGTGGCAGGCGGGCCTCCCAGATGCCGTGGTCGGGCTCGTGCCAGCGGCGGCGGACCGCCTCGACCATGTTCTCCAGGACCCGCCACTCCTCGGCGCGCACCGAGCCGCGTACGTCGGCGGTGGCGGCGATGAGGTCGGCGATCGGGCCGAAGACGTCCAGCTGGAGCTGGTGGTTGGCGAGGTTGCCGACGCGTACGGGGCGGGAGCCGGCGTAGCCGGGCAGGGTGTCGATGACCGCCTCGGCACCCAGTTCGTAGCCGTCCACGGTGTAGAGCGGGTGCAGCCGTTCGGGGTGCCCGCCGGTGCGCTCCACACAGCCGTCGACCCAGCGCAGGAACGCCTCGGCCTCGGCGATCGACCCCAGGTCGACCAGGGCGCGGGCGGTCATCGCGGCGTCGCGCAGCCAGCAGTAGCGGTAGTCCCAGTTGCGGACGCCGCCGAGTTCCTCCGGCAGCGAGGTGGTCGCGGCGGCCAGGATCGAGCCGGTCGCCTCGTGGCAGAGGCCGCGCAGCGTCAACGCGCTGCGGGCGACCAGGTCCCGGGCGGTGGTGGGCAGCCGCAGTGAGGCCACCCAGTCCTTCCAGGGGCGTTCCGCCGCGGCCTGTCGCTCGTGGATGGGCAGCCGGTGGTGTTCCAGGCTGTGCGTGCCGAAGCGCAGCTCCAGCACCACCTGCCCGCCGAGGGCGGACAGGTCCACCACCGCCTTGGCGCTCTCGTAGCCGCCGTCGTTGCCGACCTCCCACTGCACACCGGGGGAGTAGAGCGCGATCGGCTCGTTGGAGCCGAGCACCAGCAGGCCGTCGGCGAGCGGCTGGAGCTGCACGGCGACCTGCGCGAACTCCGGTCGGGGCGCGAACTCCAGCCGGGCCCGTCCGGTGCCGGTGAGCACCCGGATCAGGGTGGAGTCGCCGGAGATGATCGCCGGTCCGTCGGGGGTGGTCCGCGGGTCGGGCTTGTCGAGCCAGTCGGTGACGGTCAGCCCCGACCAGCGGGTCTCCACGGTCATGGTGCCCGAGCGGTAGCGCTGGCCCAGCGGGATGCCGCCGCGTTCCGGGGCGACGCTGAAGTGCCCGGCCGGGCTGCCACCGACCAGGTCGGCGAAGATCGCCGCCGAGTCGGGCTTGGGGTTGCACAGCCAGGTCACCTTGGCGTCGGGCGTGAGCAGTGCGACCGTACGCCCGTTGGCCAGCATCGAGTGCCGCTCGATCGGCACCGCGCGCTCGCCGAACAGCCAGTGCCGGCGGGTCTCCAGCAGCAGCCCGAGCACCCGGGCGGCCTCGATCGGCTCGGCCACCCGGTGGTCGGCCTTGGTCTCGCCGGGGCCGATCTTGATGCCGACGTCCGGGCCGCTGAGGTTGCCGAAGGCGTTCTCGTCGGTGACGTCGTCGCCGATGAACAGGACTGCGCTGGCCGAGAGCTGCGTGCGCAACTGGTCGACCGCGGTGCCCTTGTGGGTGGCCACCACGGACAGCTCGATGACTTCCTTGCCCTGGGTGACGGTGACGTCCGGCCAGGTGGCGGGGCCGCTGCGGACCGCCTCGATGGCGGCGGCGGCGACCTGCGGTTCGACGCCCCGGGTGTGTACGGCGACGCTCGCCGGCTTGCGTTCCAGCCGTACGCCCGGGTGGGCCGCGGCGATCTCGCGCAGCGCGTCCCGCAGTCGCTTGCGCACCTCGATCAGCTCGGGGGAGAGCCGTTCGACGAAGCCGATGTCGAATTCAGAGCCGTGGCTGCCGACCAGGTGCACCTCGCTGGGCAGCCGGGAGAGCGCGGCCAGGTCACGAAGCGCCCGGCCGGAGACGACCGCGACGGTGGTCTGCGGCAGCGCGGCCAGGGCGCGCACCGCGGCAACGGACTCCGGCAGGGGTACGGCCTTGCTCGGGTCCTCGACGATCGGCGCGAGCGTGCCGTCGTAGTCGCAGGCGATCAGCAGCTGGGGCACCCGGGCGATCCGCCCGATGGCGGAGGCCAGCTCCCGGTCCATCGTGCCCGCCGTGGGCATGATGATTTCACTGGAGGGGGCGCTCACGCCGCCTCCATGTCAGGCACACCGAGTTCGGTGAGGAAGGACTTCGCCCAGTGCCCCACGTCATGGGTGCGCAAATGGCGTTGCATAGTCCGCATACGGCGACGAGCCTCCGGCTTCTCCACGTGCACGGCCCGGAGCAGGGCATCCTTGACTGCGTCCGGGTCGTGCGGGTTGCACAGGAACGCCTGACGCAGCTCGGTGGCCGCGCCGGCGAACTCACTGAGTACGAGTGCGCCCCCGTGGTCCGCCCTTGATGCGACGTACTCCTTGGCCACCAGATTCATACCGTCTCGCAGCGGGGTCACCATCATCACGTCGGCGGCGGCGTACATCGCAGCAAGTTCGGTCCGACTGTACGACTGATGCAGATAATGCACGGCGGGCACACCGACCCGGCCGAATTCGCCATTAATCCGACCGACCTCGCGTTCGACCTTGACACGAAGTGCCTGGTAGTGCTCGACGCGTTCGCGGCTCGGCGTGGCTACCTGCACCATAACAGCGTCGGGGACTGTCAACTTTCCGTCAGCCAACAACTCCCGGAAGGCCTTGAGTCGCAACTCGATGCCCTTGGTGTAGTCGAGGCGGTCGACGCCGAGGATGATGGTGCGCGGGTTGCCCAACTCCTCGCGGATCTCCTTGGCCCGCGCCTGGATCGCCGGGTCCGCGGCCAGCCGTTCCATCTCCTTGGTGTCGATCGAGATGGGGAAGGCGCCGGCCTTCACCTGCCGCCCGTCGACCTGGATCATCTGCCCCTCGTAGCGCAGGCCGAGCAGGTGACGGGCGAGCCGGACGAAGTTCTGTGCGGCCAGCCGCTGCTGGAACCCGACCAGGTCGGCGCCGAGCAGCCCGCGCAGGATCTCGGTGCGGAACGGCATCTGCATGAACAGCTCGATCGGCGGGAACGGGATGTGCAGGAAGAAGCCGATCCGCAGGTCGGGACGCAGTTCCCGGAGCATCGCCGGCACCAGTTGAAGCTGGTAGTCCTGGACCCAGACCGTGGCCCCGTCGGCCGCGACCTCGGCGGCGGCCTCCGCGAACCGGGCGTTGACCAGCCGGTACGCCTCCCGCCAGCGACGCTTGTAGGCGGGCGTCTCCACGGCGTCGTGATAGAGCGGCCAGATCGTGGCGTTGGACTGGCCCTCGTAGTAGCGCTCGAGTTCCTCGGCACTCAACGGCACCGGGTGCAGTCGGATGCCCTCCAGGTCGAACGGCTCGGGAGCGGCGCCGGTGCCACCGGCCCACCCGACCCAGGTGCCCTGATGCTCGGCGAGGACGGGGTGCAGGGCGGTGACCAGGCCGCCAGGGCTGCGCCGCCACTGCCGGCCCTCGGGTGTGCTCACCTCGTCGACCGGTAGGCGGTTTGCCACAACGACAAAGGAGCTACGGACGGTCACGATCGGCCACCTCCGGGTGCTGACGGGTCCACCGCGATGAGCGTACTGAGCGTATCTGCGGCGTCTGTTGCTCAGTGCCGGAGTGACGTACCCGTCCCAGACCGGCCGAACCTTGCACGTGATCATGTTGACAGGCCGTCGGCCGCCCTCCGCGCAACCGGGTCCGACGGGCGGGGCGATGTGGGCGGAGCCCGGCGGACCTGTCAGGATTGACGATGGCGTGCGCGCGGCCGGGCAACGGTCGTGGCGGCGGGTGACGGCGCGTCCCACGTCCCGCGCCTGCCCCGCACCACGCAAATCGACGATTCAGTCCTGACGGAGGTAGCCCGCACCGTGGCCCAGTTCATCTACGTCCTGGAGAAGGCGCGCAAGGCGCACGGCGACAAGGTCGTGCTCGACAACGTGACGCTGAACTTCCTGCCTGGGGCCAAGATCGGTGTGGTCGGCCCGAACGGTGCTGGTAAGTCCAGCCTCCTCAAGATCATGGCAGGGCTCGACCGGCCCAGCAACGGCGAGGCCCGGCTCATGCCCGGCTACACCGTGGGGCTGCTCGCCCAGGAGCCGCCGCTCAACGAGGAGAAGACCGTCCTCGGCAACGTGGAGGAGGCGGTCGCCGAGACCAAGGCCAAGCTGGAGCGGTTCAACGCGATCGCCGAGCAGATGGCCACGGACTACTCCGACGAGCTGATGGAGGAGATGGGCCGGCTGCAGGAGGAGTTGGACAACGCCGACGCGTGGGACATCGACTCGAAGCTCGAACTGGCCATGGACGCGCTGCGCTGCCCGCCGCCGGACGCCGACGTGACCACCCTCTCCGGTGGTGAGCGCCGCCGGGTGGCGCTGTGCAAGCTGCTGCTGGAGGCGCCGGACCTGCTGCTGCTCGACGAGCCCACCAACCACCTGGACGCGGAGAGCGTGCAGTGGCTGGAGCAGCACCTGGCCAAGTACGCGGGCACCGTCCTGGCGATCACCCACGACCGGTACTTCCTGGACAACGTGGCCGGCTGGATCCTGGAGCTGGACCGCGGCCGGGCCATCGGGTACGAGGGCAACTACTCCACCTACCTGGAGAAGAAGGCCGCCCGGCTCTCCGTCGAGGGGCGCCGCGACGCCAAGATGAAGAAGCGCCTCTCCGAGGAACTGGAGTGGGTCCGCTCGAACGCCAAGGCGCGGCAGACCAAGTCCAAGGCCCGGCTCGACCGGTACGACGAGATGGCCGCCGAGGCGGAGAAGACCCGCAAGCTGGACTTCGAGGAGATCCAGATCCCGCCGGGTCCGCGCCTGGGCAACACCGTCATCGAGGCGCACAACCTGACCAAGGGCTTCGGCGACCGGATCCTGATCGAGAACCTGTCGTTCTCGCTGCCGCGCAACGGCATCGTCGGCATCATCGGCCCGAACGGCGTCGGCAAGACCACGCTGTTCAAGACCATCGTCGGGTTGGAGCAGCCGACCAGCGGCTCGGTCAAGGTCGGCGAAACCGTCTCGCTGTCGTACGTCGACCAGAACCGGCAGGGCCTCGACGGCGACAAGACCGTCTGGGAGGTCGTCTCCGACGGGCTGGACCACCTCATGGTGGGCAAGGTCGAGATGCCGTCGCGGGCGTACATCGCGGCCTTCGGGTTCAAGGGCCCCGACCAGCAGAAGCCGACCAAGGTGCTCTCCGGCGGCGAGCGCAACCGGCTCAACCTGGCGTTGACTCTGAAGATCGGCGGGAACGTGATCCTGCTCGACGAGCCGACCAACGACCTGGACGTGGAGACCCTGTCCAGCCTGGAGAACGCGCTGCTGGAGTTCCCCGGCTGCGCCGTGGTGATCTCCCACGACCGGATGTTCCTGGACCGGGTCGCCACGCACATCCTGGCCTGGGAGGGCGACGACGAGAACCCGGCCAAGTGGTTCTGGTTCGAGGGCAACTTCGAGGCGTACGAGAAGAACAAGATCGAACGGCTCGGCGCGGAGGCGGCCCGCCCGCACCGGGTGACCTACCGCAAGCTGACCCGCGACTGACGTCGTGGCTGATCGGTTTGTCTACCACTGCACCCTGCGGTGGTCCGACCTGGACGCGTACGGCCACGTCAACAACGCCCGCTTCCTCACCCTCTACGAGGAGGCCCGGGTGGCGTTGATGTTCGTCGGCGCGCGGGCGCAGGGCATCGACTCGTTCGCCGACGGAGTGGTCATCCGTCGGCACGAGGTCGACTACCTGCGCCCGGTTGACTACGCCCTGGGGCGGGCCACCGCCGACGCGGCCCCGACCGTACGGATCGAGATGTGGGTGGGGCGGATCCGCGCCGCCTCCTTCACCGTCAGCTACGAGATGTACGACGGTGAGCTGCTGGTCAGCCGGGCACAGTCGGTGCTGGTTCCGTTCGACCTGGCCCGGCAGGTGCCCCGGCGGCTCACCGACCGGGAACACTCCTTCCTGCTCGGGTACGCCCCGGACGGTGGCGAGGCATGAGCGCGGGCGGCGTCACACCCCGGCCGGGATCCGATACCGCCGAGTCGCGGCACGGCCTCGACGGGGTCGCCGACGCAGGGGCCTTCCTGGCCCGGCTGGTCCGGTTGGAACCGGCGGCCCTGGTGCGGCTACGCCCGACCGGCACACCGGGGCGTACGGCCCTCTGGGGGCGTCTGCCGTGGGGGGTGCTGGCCGTGCGGACGGTGTCCGGCCCCGGCGCCGGGGACGTCACCGTCTCGGCCGGGCAGTTGCTCGCCGAGCTGGCGGCGGGGCGGGCGGGGCTGCCCGCCCGGCGTGACGCCCAGTGGCGCTGGCCGCTGCCGCCGGCGGCCAGCCGGCCGGTGGAGAGCCTGCCGGGCGAGGACGTACGCCGACTCGCCGAGGCCGCCGCCGGCACCCTGCGTGAGGCGGCGGCGAACGGCGTCGCCGGCCGGGCGGTGGGGCAGCGGACGCTGCGTGACGCCCTGCTGGACCATGTCGCGGTGGTGGTGACGCCGGACGACGCACCTGACCGTCCGGTGGAGGTGACCCAGCGCCTGGTGCAGGGTCTGATCAGGATGGGTTTCCTGGGGGTGGCCGGCGGATCGTCGGGCCCCGACGAGGTCCGGGTACGCATCGCTGGCCGTTGGGTCGCCCTGGTGGGACCGTACGGAGCTGTGTGGTCGCAGAAGGCTACGGATCTTGCCGTGCGGCTGCTTGACCCTCGTCCGAAAGTATGACCTCGGGTCAACCTTCTGGTTTGGGGCTGGCGTTGGGGGGATGCTTCGCTCCGACTGTCCGGGTACCGTCCATCCTCGGATCCCACCCACCGTATGCAACTGGATCCGCTGGGGAGTGAGGTGCGCGAGCGATGCCGTGGTGGTCATGGCGCCCCGGTCCCGCCAGTGGCGGCGACCCGGAAACTCGAAGCAGTGTCACGGTGGAGGAGGCCGTCAGAGTCGGCCCGCCGACGCCCCGTCAACCCGGGGACGACTGCCCGGGCGGGGAACACCCGTTGATCGCCGACATGTCAGCCACCGTCGAACCGGTCACCCTGCGCCGCATCTGCGACGCGTTGGACCTGCTCGACGTGCGCTACCTAGCCGACGGCGACGGCAACCTGCTGGCCATGTGGGAGCGGCACGCCGTGCTGGTCACCCTGGAGGGCCCCGAGGACGAGATCCTGGTGCTCCGGGCCCGCCCGCACGCGACCGTGCCGCCGGACTGGGCGGACCGGGCCTACCGGGTGGTCAACGAGTGGAACCACACGCGCCGCTTCTGCAAGGCGTACGTGGGCGACGCCACCGAACGGGGGCAGTTGCCGATCTACGCCGAGCTGCAGGTGCCGCTCGCCGCAGGTGCCCACGACGCGCTCCTGGTCGAGCTGCTCGACTGCGGCGCGGCCGTGGCCACGAGCTTCGTCGACTGGCTGCACGACGAGGGCGCCCTGCTCTGACGGGGGACGGCGCCGCTGCGGGGGTCACCCCGAGGCGGCCGGGTCCTCCATCGTGTTGACCATGAAGTAGGCCGCCCGCTCCAGGTAGTTCCAGAGTTCGGTGGCGGTCGCCTCCGGCAGGTCGAGGCTGTCGACCGCGCGGCGCATGTGGCGTAGCCAGGCGTCGCGTTCGGCCGCGCCGATCCGGAAGGGTGCGTGCCGCATCCGCAGCCGGGGGTGCCCCCGTTGGGCGGAGTACGTGTTCGGCCCGCCCCAGTACTGCATGAGGAACAGCCGCATCCGATCGGCGGCCGGCCCCAGGTCCTCCTCCGGGTACATGGGGCGCAGCAACGGATCGCTGGCGATGCCGGCGTAGAACTCATCGACCAGCTTGCGGAACGTGGGCTCGCCGCCGACGGCGTCGTACAGCGTCACGGCTCCGCCGCGGGGCTCGGACTCACCTGCGGGATTCACCCTTCCATCCTGCCAGGCGTTGCCGGCCGGTGAGCGTACCGGGACCTGCCGACGCCGTGGTTCAGGTCACCGCGTGCCGTGGCCGGTCGACGTTGCCCTGGCCCGGCTCCTCCGACGGGGTGGCCGAGCCGGCGGAGGAGGCCCGTGCCGCCTCCACCGTGGCCTCCACCGTCTGCGCGTCGGGCCAGCGTCGGGCGACGAACGCCATCAGCACCACCCCGGCGGCACTCCACAGCCCGACCACGATCGGGATCGGGTAGTGCTCGGCGAGCAGGCCGGTCGCCAGGACCGCGGCACCCTGGATGACCTGGACCCCGGTGGCCATCACGCCGAACGCCCGGGCCCGGTAACCGTGCGGCAGGGCCTGGACGAAGAGGCCGTTCGCCACCGGCATGATGCCGGCGACCGCGAACCCGCAGGCGGCGGCGAGCAGCGCCACCACCGCCGGTGGCGGGTCGAGCAACGAGGGGACCAACATCAACGGGGCGATGACCGCCAGTGGCCGGAGCAGGGCGATGCGCCGCGACGGCGCGACCGCCCGGCCCATCATCAGCCCACCGAGAATGAACCCGACCGGGCTCGACGCCATGATCAGTGCCTGCGCCATTCCCGCGTTCATCCCGCCGTCCGCGCGTTCGTTGGCCCAGGCCGCGGCCAACCCTTCGGGCACGATCGAGCAGAGCATCGCGCCGAAGACGAGGATCGCGATGGCCCGCAGCACCGGGGTACGGAACACCAGCCGGAACCCCTCGGCGGTTTCCCGGAGCAGGTGACGGCGTTGCTCGCTGGCAATGGCCGGTGCCCGGTCCCGGGTCCCGAAGCGGACGAGCACCGCCGAGACGGCGAAGGCCGTCGCGTTCATCAGCAACGCGGCGGTGGTGTTCACGGTGGCCACCGCCGCACCGAGCAGGTAGCCGACGACCTGGGCGGCCTGCCCGACGCTGGCGTTGATCGAGAGCCCGACGACGAGTCGGTCGCCGGGCAGGATCAGCGGCATCAGCGCGGAACGTGCCGCCTGGCTCGGTGGATTGGCCAGGGTGGTGGCGAACAGCAGGGCCAGGATCAGCGGCACCGGCATCCCGGGGATGGCGATGAGCAGCATCAAGGCCATCCGGATGAGGTCGCAGATCACCATGATCTGGCGATAGCGGTGCCGTTCGGCGATCGTGGCCAGCAGTGGGCCGCCGATCAGCCAGGGCAGGTAGCTGACCGCGAAGGCAGCCGCCGAGAGCGCGACGGAGTCGGTCTCCTTGTAGACGAGCAGGGTGACCGCTGCCTTGGCGACGTAGTCACCGATCCAGGTCAGGGTGTTGGCCAGGAAGATGGCTCGATACTCACCCTGGGCGAAGACCTCACGGAAAGTGGCCGGACCTTCCGGAGGAGGCCGCTCGTCCGACACCATCGCCTCCATCGGCCGGTGACAGGCCACTCGTGATGGCCGGCCCCGAGGCCATCGTCAGATCTACGGATCAGCGAGGACGTGACCACGCTCGGGGAGCGCGTGCACCGGATTCTGCCCGATCGTCTGACAACTGGCTAGGGCGAACGGCTTGATCGTCGCATCTCTGACTGAACGAACGGACGATACCCGAGGGGCTGCTCGGCCGCGAGTACCTACCGTTCCGCTCAGGTGGCCCCGCCCTGACCAGTCTCGTTGTCGTCCCGTAGGTAGGCGGGTACGGCCCGGACGGCTGCGATCCGGGCGGTGATCCCGGAATTCTCCAGTGCCTCCGCGAGTCGACGGCGCAACTCGCGGCCCACGGCGGCCTGCCCGTCGGCGGTGGTCTTGACCACCGTGCGGATGACCGTGCCGTCCACCGTCACCTGTTCCACCCCGAGCACCTCGGGGGGCTCGACGATGGAGGCCGCCAACTCCGGGTCCACCGCGACCGAAGCGGCTGCGGTACGCAGCACCGCCGTGGCCTCCTCGGTGCCGGCGAAGCCGATCGGCAGGTCGACCACCACCAGCGCCCAACCCTGACTCTTGTTGCCCACCCGGACGATCTCGCCGTTGCGGATGTACCAGAGCACCCCCCGCCCGTCACGAACGGTGGTGACTCGCAGACCGACCGCCTCGACCACGCCGCTCGCCTCGCCGAGGTCGACGTTGTCGCCGACCCCGTACTGGTCCTCGATCAACATGAACAGGCCGGCGATCAGGTCCTTGACCAGACTCTGCGCACCGAAGCCGAGCGCCACACCGGCGATGCCGGCGCTGGCCAGCAACGGGGCCAGGTCGAAGCTGAACTCCTTGAGCACCATCAGGACGGCGATGCCGAAGATGAACGCCGTACTCAGGCTGCGCAGCACCGATCCGATCGCCTCGGCCCGCTGGCGGCGTCGCTCCGGGACGAACTCGCCGGGCGCGGCCGCGGCGCTCGGGATGCGCTCGCGCAGCGGCCGGAGCATGGTCGGTACGCCTGCATCGGTGGTGGTGCGCACCAGCCGGCGGATGGTCCGGTGCACCAGCCAACGAGCGGCGATCGCCAGCAACAGGATCAGGATGATCCGCAGCGGCTTGACCAGGATCCAGTAGCTGCCCTCGGCGAACCACACCGAGTCGGAGTATGTCCAGACCCACTTGCAGACGACCTCGTCCAGGCACTCGGGACTGGGGGTGTCCTCCGGGCCGGGGGTGGGCGTACCGGGGACGGGGCTGAGCATGCTGACGGTCACCCTGTTTTCGTACCGCAAGCATCCGGTCGACCCGTGACCGACCCACCGCCGGGTGACCCGAGGCGCGTTCGCTGCCGGATCTGTCGTGAAAGCTCCGCCAGGTACCCAGGATTAGTGCGTGCATTCGCCGGTCCGATCAGGGACGATTGGCGCAACGGACGTCGGTGAACCGGCCGGCGTCGACGTGGTGTATGGCTGCGGCCTGCGCCGGTCGGCGGTGGCGAGTGGAAAGCCGCTTGACCGGGAGGGTGACGCGATGCCTGACATACGACCCACGGTGGGCTCCGGCGCGCTGGTCCTCAACGCCACCTATGAGCCGCTGTGTGTCGTGTCGGTGCGCCGCGCCGCGATCCTCGTGCTGTCCGCCAAGGCGGTCTGTGTCGCCGACGGTGAGGGCGTGCTGCACAGCGCCCGCAGCGCGTTACCGGTGCCGTCGGTGGTCCGACTCACCCGGTTCGTACGGGTGCCCTACCGTACCCACGTCGGCCTGTCCCGCCGGGCGATCTTCGCCCGGGACGGCTGGCGCTGCGCCTACTGCCGAGGGCCCGCCGAGACCATCGACCACGTCTTCCCGCGCAGCCGGGGTGGCCCGCACGCCTGGGAGAACGTGGTCGCCGCCTGCGCCCGGTGCAACCACACCAAGGGCGACAAGACTCCCGCCGAGCTGGGCTGGCGACTGCACTCGCTGCCCGCCGCACCGAAGGGGATCGCCTGGCGGGTGCTCGGTCACCGCGCACCCGACCCCCGCTGGGCCGACTGGCTCGACCTCCGCGAACCCGAAGCCGCCTGACCTCCGGCCGACGGCTCACCGCGCCTCCACCAGCGAAGCGAACACGATCACGTTGTCCGCGTAGCCCGTCTCGCCGCCGACCCAGCGTCCACCGCAGGTGATCAGCCGTAGCTGCGGCCGGCTGAAGTCGCCGAAGACCTCGTCGGCGGGCAGCGCCTCCTTGTCATACCGGCCGACCCGGTCGACCTCGAAGACCGCGACCGTACCGTCGGTGCGGGCCACCTCGACCCGGTCGCCGGCCCGCAGTTGCCGCAGGTCCTGGAAGACCGCCGGCCCGGTGCTGGTGTCGACGTGTCCGACGATGACGGCGGGGCCGTACTGACCCGGGGTGGGGCCCTGGTCGTACCAGCCGGCCTCCTGGGCGCGTTCCGCGGTCGGCGCGGCGATGCTGCCGTCCGCGGCGACGCCCACGTTGTGCACCGGCGCGGCCAGGTCGATCTTGTTGATCTCGATGCCGACCGGTTGGCTCGCCGGCAGCAGTGGAAATTTCTTCGGCGGCGGCGCCAGACCGGCGATGAAGCGGTCCGGCAGCAGGTTCGTACCGGTCATCCGTTCGACCCCGAGCATCGTGATGATCAACAACATCAGGCTGCCGATCACCAGGACGGGCAGTCCAGGGCTGGCGCGGAGGCTGCGTCGGGCCGCTGCCGGCCAGGCGCGACGCGGTCGTGGTGGCACGGGTGCGGCCGACGGGTCAGGTGTGGCGATGCTGGCCGAACCCATCTGGGCGGTGACCCGGCCGAGCCGGCCCGCCACGGCCGTCACCGTCCGCCAGAGTCGGTAGCTGCGGCGGGTGACGGTCCGGGGCGGGGCGGGACGCGGTTCGGGCACCGGAACACGGTGGCCGATCATGGCACCCGCCTGTGGTCAGGAACCGGTCCGGCGTCGGCTGCTGATCAGCCCGAAGACCACCGCCGCGGCCACCACGGCGGCGCCGCCGAGCAGCAGCGTCGAACCGGTGCCCGGTCCGGCGGTGCCACCGCCACCGGTCGCCGGACCCTTGGTGGGTTGCTGCATGTTCAGTACGGTCAGCGTGGTGCTGGCCGTCTGGCCGTTGTTGCAGCGCAGGTTTACCGGATAGTCCCCGGCGGCCTTGTTGCTCGGCACCGTGACGTCGCCGGTGAGGAAGCCGTTGTCCGGTCGGAGGAAGACCCGGTTGAACGCCTCCGAGTCGACCTCGGCCTGCCGGTTGTTGGCGTTGTCGCAGCTGGCCCGCAGGTGCACCCGGGATCCGGCCTGCACACTGTTCGGGGTCACCTCGATGAAGGTGTTCTCACCCGCCCGGGCGGGTCCGGCACCGACCAGGACGAACGCCCCGATCAGCGCGAACACTCCGAGAAGTCGGACGATGGTCGAGGAGGCGTGCAGCACTCCTCCGTACGATCGCAGACCCCGCATGATCCTCCCTTCCGGCACCGGCGCACCGGTCCTGCTGGGGTGACCCGCGGTGCTTTCCCCCTGCTCCCGCTGCTAACCCGGCGTGCGCAACCGCTGACCCGGAACACGGGGTCAGCGGGGGTCAAGCAGGGCGTCCCCTGCCGGGGGCGTTGACCGGGGGCACGTCCGGGCATCTGGTCAGCGGCTGCCAGTTGAGGGGGGAGGAGAGCACCATGGTGCTCGACGGCTGCCCGTACGGGGCGAGTCGGTCGATGACCCCCTCGAACTCCCCGATCGACCCGGCCGCGACCTTCAGCACACTGCACGCGTCGCCGGTGATCCGGTGGATCTCCAGGATCTCCGGCCAGGTGGCGACGTCCGGGTCGTGCAGGATGCAGCGGGCGCCGTAGCAGGACATCCGGATCAACGCGACCACCGTCCGCCCGGCTCGGGTCAGGTCGACGTGCGCGTGGTAGCCGGTGATCACCCCGCTCTCCTCCAACCGGCGTACCCGCTCGGCCACCGCAGGTGGGGACAGGTGCACCCGCCGGGACAGCTCGCTGAACGACAACCGTGCGTCGGCCTGCAACTCGCGCAGCAGGGCCCAGTCCATCTCGTCCACTCGTAGACCTTACGTCTGACAAGTCGAATGCGGCCAGCGCCTCACGTTCGACAGGTCGGCCGGGCATAGCGCCGTTGAACAGGCATTCCATCGGGGGGTGACGCCGAGAGATCATGACTGGAATCGCCAGCCAGGAAGGAGTGGACGGATGGAGCAGACCGAGCTGCGCCCGGGAACCCGGACGGCGGTGCGTCCGGTGACGGGCAAGCAGCGGGCGGCCCGTGCCGCCCGCAACGGCGGCGAGCCGACCCTGGAGTTCGCCGAGCGGGTGCCGTACGACGCCTATGTGCAGGCCAGCACGCTGCACAAGTTGCAGCAGCCGCTGAGTGACGACCCCGGCGAGATGTCCTTCCTGATGGTCAGCCAGATCATGGAGCTGTACTTCGGGCTGACCTGCCACGAGCTTCGGGAGACCTCCCGGCTGCTGCGTTCCGACCGGGTCTGGGAGGCGCTGGCCCCGCTGCGCCGCGCCGCGCTGCACCTGGAGGCCCTCAACGCGGCCTGGCACGGGTTGCGCTGGATGACCCCGGCCGACTTCAACCGCTTCCGCAACCTGCTCGGCGAGGGCTCCGGCTTCCAGTCGGCCATGTACCGCCACCTGGAGTTCCTGCTCGGCCTGCGGGACGCGGCGCTGATCCGCCCGTTCCGCCGGCAGACCGAGGTGTACGCCGAGCTGAACGAGACCCTGGCCACCCCCAGCGTCTGGGATGAGGTGGTCGCCCTGCTCGCCCGGCACGGCCACGAGATCCCCGCCGACCTGCTCGACCGGGACATCCGCGACGAGCACCAGCCGCACGCCGCGGTGGAGGCGGCCTGGGTCCGCGTCTACGGTGACAGCGGTCCGGACAACCACCTGCGGATGCTCGGCGAGGCGCTGACCGAGGTGGCCGAGCAGTTCGGCGACTGGCGGCACCACCACGTCAAGGCGGTGCAGCGCACCATGGGTGCCAAGGTCGGCAGCGGCGGTTCGGCCGGGCTGGCGTGGCTGCAACGGAGCATGGCCCGGGTGGTCTTCCCGGAGCTGTGGTCGGCCCGGACGGCGATGTGAGGCGAGAATGAACGAGAACGAGACCATGAGTGCCGGTGAGGCCGAGGCGTTGCGCCTGGACGCCGCCGAGCCGGGCCACCGGCACCTGTTCCACGTGCCCCCGGCCGACGGCGGGCGCTACCCGGAGACCGCGTACCTGGCGGGCAACTCGCTCGGCCTGCAACCGAAGGCCACCCGTACGGAGTTGCTGGCCGACCTGGAGGCCTGGAGCCGGCTCGGCGTCGAGGGCCACCTGGAGGCGGAGCGCCCCTGGTTGCCGTACCACGAGTTGCTGACCGCGCCGGCGGCCCGGCTGGTCGGCGCGCTGCCCAGCGAGACCGTGGTGATGAACTCGCTGACGGTCAACCTGCACCTGCTGATGGTCAGCTTCTACCGGCCGGCCGGTGAGCGGACCCGGATCGTCATCGAGGACTCCGCCTTCCCCTCGGACAGCTACGCGGTGCGCAGCCAGGCCCGGTTCCACGGGCTGGACCCGGACACCACGGTGGTCCGGCTCACGCCGCGCCCCGGTGAGGAGAACCTGCGTACCGAGGACGTGACCGCGTTCCTGGCGGCGGAGGGGCACACCGTCGCGCTGGTGCTGCTCGGCGGGGTCAACTACCTCACCGGCGAGCTGATGGACATCCCCACCGTCACCGCCGCCGGCCGGGCCGCCGGTGCCGTGGTGGGCTGGGACCTGGCGCATGCGGCGGGCAACGTGCCGCTGTCGCTGCACGACTGGGACGTCGACTTCGCGGCCTGGTGCTCGTACAAGTACCTCAACTCCGGGCCGGGTGCGCTCGGCGGCGTCTTCGTGCACGAGCGCCACCACGGCGACCCTGCGCTGCACCGGTTCGAGGGCTGGTGGAGCACGGCGGCGGCCACCCGGTTCGAGATGACCCCGGTGAGCCGGCCACCGGCCACCGTCGAGGCGTGGCAGATCTCCAACCCGCCGATCTTCGCGATGGGCCCGGTGCGTACCTCGCTGGAGTTGTTCGACTCGGTCGGCATGCCGGCGCTGCGCGAGCGCAGCCTGCGGCTCACCGGCTACCTGGAGCGGCTGCTCGACGAGGTGGTCGCCGACCGGCCGTTGACCGTGGTCACCCCGCGTGACCCGAACCGGCGCGGCTGCCAGCTGTCGGTCCGCATCGGCGTGGGCACCGCCAACGAACTGACCAAGCGGCTGCGCCACGAGCACGGGGTGATCGCCGACGCCCGGCAGCCGGACGTGGTGCGGTTCGCCCCGGTGCCGCTCTACTCGACCTATCACGACTGCTGGCGGGTCGCCGACGCGCTGGCCGCAACGGTGGAGGCCAACGCGTGAACACCCGGCAGGACGAGATCGCAGTGGTGGGCGCCGGCCTGGCCGGCTGCCTGTTGGCCTGCTACCTCGCCCGGCGAGGTCACTCGGTCACGCTCTACGAGCGGCGACCCGATCCCCGGGTCGGCACCCCCGAGCGGGGACGCTCGATCAACCTGGCGCTCTCCGAGCGGGGTCTGGACGCGCTGCGCCGCATCGGCCTCGACGAGGAGGTGATGGCCGACGCGTTGCCGATGCGCGGTCGGATGGTGCACCCGGTGGTGGGCGAGCCCGACTTCCAGTCGTACAGCGCCGAGGGTGACCGGGCGATCAACTCGATCAGCCGGGGCGCGTTGAACAACGCCCTGCTGGACGCCGCCGCCAAGCTGCCGCAGGTGCGGGTCGCCTTCGACCACCGGCTGGTCGGGCTCGACCCGGCCACCGCGCAGATGACCTTCGAAACCCCGCAGGGCACGGTCACCGCGAACGCCACGGTCGTGCTCGGCGCCGACGGCGCCGGTTCGGCCGTACGCGGACAGCTGCTCGAACACGGCCTGCTCACCGAGAGCGTCGACTTTCTCGACTACGGCTACAAGGAACTCACCATCCCGCCGCTGGGTGGCGACTTCGCCCTCGACCCGGGTGCGCTGCACATCTGGCCGCGCGGCACCTCGATGATGATCGCCCTGCCCAACCCGGACCGCTCCTTCACCTGCACCCTGTTCTGGCCCAACCACGGCACCGCCAGCTTCTCCTCGTTGGGCAGCAAGGCGGCGATCGAGCGGTACTTCGCCCAGCACTACCCGGACCTGCCGCCGCTGGCCCCGAACCTGGTCGACGACTACCAGCACAACCCGGTCGGCGTGCTCGGCACCGTGCGGTGCGACCCGTGGCAGTTCGACGGGCGGGTGGGCCTGCTCGGTGACGCCGCGCACGCCATCGTGCCGTTCTACGGCCAGGGCGCGAACTGCGCCTTCGAGGACGTGGTGGAGCTGGACAACTGCCTCGACGAGTGCGGCGACGACTGGGCCGCGGCCCTGCCGCTGTACCAGCAGCGCCGGCAGGACAACGCCGAGGCGATCGCCCAGATGGCGCTGGCCAACTTCGTGGAGATGCGCGACAAGGTCGCCTCGCCGGTGTACCAGACCCGCAAGAAGGTCGAGCACGCCCTGGAGCGGGCGCTGCCGGGCCGCTACGTCTCCCAGTACGAACTGGTCTCCTTCACCACCGTCCCGTACGCCCAGGTGCGCCGCCGGGTCCGCCGGCAGTACCAGGTGCTCGGTGCGGTGGCGGCCGGTGCGGTGGCGGTGCTGGCCGGCGCGGTGCTCGCCCTCGGACGCCGGAGGCGCGGATGACGCTCTGGGATCCCCGGCGGATGACCGGCCACGCGCCGGACGGCCCCGGACTGCTGCGCAACTTCGTCGGCGGCGAGTTCGTCTCGACCGGTGAGCGGTTCACCAAGCGCTCCCCGGTGACCGGCGAGCCGGTCTTCGAGGTGGTCGAGGCCAGCCGATCCACAGTGGACGACGCGGTAACCGCGGCCCGGGCTGCGCTGCGCGGGCCGCGGGGCCGGACGGGGGAGCGGGAACGCGCCGAGGTGCTGCGCCGGATCGCCGACGAGTTGGAGCGGCGCTTCGACGACCTGGTCGCCGCCGAGGTCGCCGACACCGGCAAGGCCATCTCCCAGGCCCGGACCCTGGACATCCCGCGCGGTGCGGCCAACTTCCGCGCCTTCGCCGAGATCGTGGCGACCGCGCCCACCGAGTCGTTCACCACGGTCACCCCGACCGGCGGCCGGGCGCTGAACTACGCGGTCCGCAAACCGGTAGGCGTGGTGGCCGTCATCGTGCCGTGGAACCTGCCGCTGCTGCTGCTCACCTGGAAGGTCGCCCCGGCACTGGCCTGCGGCAACGCCGTCGTGGTCAAGCCCAGCGAGGAGACCCCCGCCTCGGCCACCCTGCTGGCCGAGGTGATGGCCGCCGCCGGCGTACCCGACGGGGTGTTCAACCTGGTGCACGGCTTCGGCCCGGACTCCGCCGGTGAGTTCCTCACCCGGCACCCCGGCGTTGACGCGATCACCTTCACCGGCGAATCGTCCACCGGCGGGGCCATCATGCGGGCCGCCGCCGACGGGGTGAAGGCGGTCAGCTTCGAGTTGGGCGGCAAGAACGCCGGGCTGGTCTTCGCCGACGCCGACCTGGACGCCGCGGTGGCCGGATCGGTGCGGTCCAGCTTCACCAACGGCGGTCAGGTGTGCCTGTGCACCGAACGGATCTACGTGCAGCGGCCGGTGTTCGAGGAGTTCACCGCCCGACTGGCCGAGCGCGCCGAGGAGTTGGCGTACGGCTGGCCGGCCGACGAGGCGACGGTGAACATGCCGCTGATCTCGCACGGGCACCGCGACAAGGTGCTCGGCTACTACGACCTGGCCCGGACCGAGGGCGCGCAGGTGCTGGCCGGTGGGGGAGTGCCGCGCTTCGGTGACGCCCGCGACGGCGGCGCGTACGTGCAGCCGACGGTGCTGACCGGGCTCGGCCCGCAGGCCCGTACCAACACCGAGGAGATCTTCGGCCCGGTGGTGCACGTGGCACCCTTCGACGACGAGGACGAGGCGTACGCGCTGGCCAACGGCACCGAGTACGGCCTGGCGGCGGCGGTCTGGACCCGCGACGTGGGTCGGGCGCACCGGGCCGGGCAGCGGCTGGACGCCGGCATCGTCTGGGTCAACACCTGGTTCCTGCGGGACCTGCGCACCCCGTTCGGTGGGGTGAAGGCCTCCGGCATCGGCCGCGAGGGCGGCGTGCACTCGCTCGACTTCTACTCCGAACTCACAAACGTCTGCGTGGACCTGTCATGAGCGACCTTCAGCGAGCGGCCGAGGAACTGACCGAGGCCCGGACCAGTGGCAAGCCCTGCCCACCCCTGCGTGGGCGGCTGCTGCCCGAGGGCGACGTGGCCGCGGCGTACAAGGTGCAGCAGCACCAGGTACGCCAGTGGCTGGCCGCCGGGCAGCGTCGGGTGGGCGCGAAGATCGGCCTGACCTCCCGGGCGGTGCAGGAGAACCTCGGCGTGTACGAGCCGGACTTCGGCGTCCTCACCGACGTCATGGCCGTACCCGACGGCGCCGAGGTGCCGATCGAGCGGCTGCTGCAGCCGCGGGTGGAGGCGGAGATCGCCTTCGTGCTCGGCGCCGACCTGCCCGACGAGCGGGTCACCAGCGTCGACGTCATCCGCGCCGTCGACCACCTGCTGCCGGCCATCGAGATCGTCGACTCGCGGGTCGCCGGCTGGGACATCTCCATCGTGGACACCGTCGCGGACAACGCGTCCAGCGGGCTGTTCGTGCTCGGCACCGCGCCGCGCCGGCTCGCCGACGTGGACCTGCGGCTGTGCGGCATGGTGCTGGAGCACGCCGGGGAACCGGTGTCGGTCGGGGCCGGCGCGGCCTGCCTCGGCAACCCGCTGCACGCGGTGGCCTGGTTGGCCACCACGATGGCCCGCGCCGGTGAGCCGCTGCGCGCCGGTGACGTGGTGCTCTCCGGCGCCCTCGGCCCGATGGTGGCGGTCGCCCCCGGCGCGGCGTACGAGGCCCGGATCTCCGGCCTCGGCTCGGTGCGGACCTGTTTCTCCCGGGAGGCGTCGTGAGCGCGAGGAGTGAGCCGATCTTGCGAGCCCCGCAGTCGGGAACGAAAGGTGGCTCGTCATGAGCGTCGGTGTGGCGGTGATCGGGTCGGGCAACATCGGCACCGACCTGATGATCAAGGTGCTGCGGCTGTCGGAGTCGCTGCGGATGGTGGCGATGGTCGGCATCGACCCGGACTCCGACGGTCTGGCGCGGGCCCGCCGCCTCGGCGTGGCGACCACCGCCGAAGGCGTGGACGGCCTGGTGAAGATGCCCGAGTTCGCCGACGTCGAACTGGTCTTCGACGCCACCTCCGCCGGGGCGCACCGGCACAACGACGCCGTGCTGCGCGCCCACGGCCGCCGGGTCGTCGACCTGACCCCGGCCGCCATCGGCCCGTACGTGGTGCCGCCGGTCAACCTGGACGAACACCTGGCCGAGCCGAACGTCAACATGGTCACCTGCGGCGGTCAGGCGACAGTGCCGATCGTCGCCGCGGTACGCCGGGTCACCCCGGTGGCGTACGGCGAGATCGTCGCCTCGATCTCCTCCCGTTCGGCCGGTCCGGGCACCCGCGCCAACATCGACGAGTTCACCGAGACCACCGCGCGGGCCATCGAGGTGGTCGGCGGCGCCGACCGGGGCAAGGCGATCATCGTGCTCAACCCGGCCGAGCCGCCGCTGCTGATGCGCGACACCGTCTACTGCCTCTGCCCCGATCCGGACGCCGACCAGGCCGCCATCGCCGCCTCGGTCGCCGAGATGGTCGCCGGTGTGCAGGAGTACGTCCCCGGTTACCGGCTCAAGCAGGACGTGCAGTTCGACCGGGTGGACACCTACGTGCCGTCGCTCGGGCGGCAGCTGACCGGCCTGCAGGTCTCGGTCTTCCTGGAGGTCTCCGGTGCCGGGCACTACCTGCCCGCGTACGCCGGGAACCTGGACATCATGACCTCGGCCGCGCTGCGTACCGCCGAGCGGCTGGTCGCGCTGGACGGGACGGTGAGCGCATGAACGAGCTGTACATCCAGGACGTGACGCTGCGCGATGGCATGCACGCCATCGGGCATCAGTACACCGTGGACCAGGTGCGGAGCATCGCGGCGGCGTTGGACGCCGCGGGGGTGGCCGCGATCGAGGTGGCGCACGGTGACGGGTTGGCCGGGTCGAGTGTGAACTATGGCCACGGTGCGGCGAGTGACGCCGAGTGGATCGCGGCGGCGGCCGAGGTGATGACGAACGCGAAGCTGACCACCCTGCTGCTGCCCGGTATCGGCACGATCGCCGATCTGAGGGCGGCCAAGGCCCTCGGGGTGACAAGTGTGCGGATCGCCACGCACTGCACCGAGGCGGACATCTCCGCCCAGCACATCTCCTGGGCGCGGGAGAACGGCATGGACGTCGCCGGGTTCCTGATGATGTCGCACATGAACGACCCGGCCGGGCTGGCCGCGCAGGCCAAGCTGATGGAGTCGTACGGGGCGCACTGCGTCTACGTCACCGACTCCGGTGGCCGGCTGCTGATGTCCGACGTGGCGCAGCGGGTCGACGCGTACCGTCAGGTCCTCGAACCGACCACGCAGATCGGCATTCACGCTCACCACAACCTGTCGCTCGGGGTGGCCAACAGCGTGGTCGCCGTGGAGCACGGCCGCATCGTCGGTGACGGGCCGCTCGGGTCGCCGGCCGGGCGTACCGTCCGGGTGGACGCCTCGCTGGCCGGGATGGGCGCCGGGGCCGGCAACGCCCCGCTGGAGGTCTTCGTCGCGGTCGCCGAACTGCACGGCTGGAAGCACGGCTGTGACGTGTTCGCGCTGATGGACGCCGCCGACGACATCGTCCGCCCGTTGCAGGACCGTCCGGTCCAGGTCGACCGGGAAACCCTCTCCCTCGGGTACGCGGGGGTCTACTCCAGCTTCCTGCGGCACGCCGAACGCGCCTCGGCCCGGTACGGCGTCGACGTCCGCTCGATCCTGGTCGAGCTGGGACGGCGGCGGATGGTCGGCGGCCAGGAGGACATGATCGTCGACGTGGCGCTGGACCTGGCCCGCGACGGCGCCGGTGACCTGGCCCGCGACGGTGCCGGGGAGCCGGCAGTCACGCAAGCACGAACCGAGGAGCAGGCATGAGCGGGCTGGACCCGGCCGGCATCGCCGAGCAGTTGGACAAGGCCGCCACCACCGCCACCGCGATCCCGCAACTGGCCGCCGAGGTCGGCCTCGACGTCGACGCCGCGTACGGGGTGCAGACCGCCCTCGTCCAGCGTCGCCTCGACCGGGGCGAGCGGCTGGTCGGCCTGAAGATGGGGCTGACCAGCAAGGCGAAGATGGCCCAGGTCGGCGTCGACGAGGTGATCTGGGGGCGGCTCACCGACGCGATGTGGGTGCCCGACGGCGGCAGCGTCGACGTGTCGACCTACATCCACCCCCGGGTCGAGCCGGAGGTGGCGTTCCTGCTGGACCGCCTGCCCGAGCCCGGCGAGCCGCTCGGCGCGTTCACCGACGCCGTCCGCGCGGTCGCCCCGGCGATCGAGCTGATCGACTCCCGGTACGCGAACTTCACCTTCTCCCTGCCGGACGTGATCGCCGACAACACCTCGGCCGCCGCCTTCGTGATCGGCCCCTGGTCGCCGGTGCCGGACGGACTGGACAACCTCGGGGTGCTGCTGGAGATCGACGGCCGGGTGGCGCAGGTTGGCTCGACCGCGGCGATCCTCGGCGACCCGCGTCGGGCCCTCGACGAGGGCGTCCGCCTGGCCGGGCGGCACGGGGTACGGCTGCGCGAGGGCTGGGTGTTCCTGGCCGGCGCGGCCACCGCCGCCGTCCCGCTGCGGCCCGGCGCTCAGGTCCGGGCAGTCGTCGAGAAGCTCGGCACCGCCACCCTGAAGGCCGCGTCATGAGCGCGGACGGGGCGCGGGTCGTCGCCGGGAAGGCCGTACCCCGTGGTGCGTTCCCGCACGTCAAGGTGGCGAACGGGTTCGTCTTCGTGTCGGGTACGTCGTCGCGGCGGCCG
This sequence comes from Micromonospora fiedleri, assembly GCF_016774385.1. Classification (NCBI taxonomy): domain Bacteria; kingdom Bacillati; phylum Actinomycetota; class Actinomycetes; order Micromonosporales; family Micromonosporaceae; genus Micromonospora; species Micromonospora fiedleri. Next base: position 30,155 of record NZ_JAETXL010000005.1, on the reverse strand, counting down.
GACAACAGCTTCGCCGGGGTGTCGGTCGACGAGTTCGGTACGACGGACCTGGACATCCGGGTGCAGACCCGCGCGGTCATCGAGAACATCGGTGACCTGCTGCGTTCCGTCGGCGCCGAGCTGTCCGACCTGGTGCAGGTGACGTCGTACCTGGTCAACATGAACGATTTCGGCGGGTACAACGAGGTGTGGGCGGAGTTCTTCGACGCCACCGGGCCGACCCGGACGACCGTGGCCGTGCACCAGTTGCCGCATCCGCACCTGCTGATCGAGATGCAAGCCGTGGCCGTGCTGCCCCAAGGAGGTCAGTCGTGAGTGAGATCGCCGAGCCGTTCAGCTTTCCGGGCTGGATCGCCGAGAACCAGCACCTGCTCAAGCCGCCGGTGGGCAACAAGGAGATGTTCCCCGGGTCCGACGACTTCATCGTGATGGTGGTGGGTGGGCCCAACCAGCGCACCGACTTCCATGTCGACCCGTACGAGGAGTTCTTCTACCAGGTCAAGGGCAACATGCACATCAACCTGATGACCCCGGAGGGGCCGCGTACGGTGCACGTGCGCGAGGGTCAGATGTGGATGCTGCCGCGCAACGTCCCGCACTCGCCGCAGCGCCCGGAGCCCGGCTCGATCGGCGTGGTGGTGGAGCGGGTCCGCCCGGAGGGCACGCTGGAGAAGTTCCAGTGGTACTGCCCCGAGTGCGGGCACAAGGTGCACGAGGTCGAGTTGCAGGTCCGCGACATCGCCGCCGACCTGCCCCCGGTGTTCGGCGCGTTCTACGCCGACGAGACGGCGCGCACCTGCGACAACTGCGGCACCCTGCACCCGGGCAAGGGCTGATGGCCCAGCCGCTGACCCACCCGGTGGTGGACGTGCACTCGCACGTCGTACCGAAGGGGTGGCCGGACCTCGCCGCGGCCTGCGGCGGGTCCGGCTGGCCCTGGCTGCGGGTCGACTCGGAACGCGCCGCCATGATCATGGTCGGGGAGACCGAGTTCCGCCCGATCGGCGCGCAGTGCTGGGACGCGCCGACCCGACTCGCCGACATGACCGAAGACGGGGTCGACGTGCAGGTCGTCTCGCCGACTCCGGTCTTCTTCAGCTACGAACGCCCGGCCGACCAGGCGGTGAAGGTGGCCCGCATCTTCAACGACCTGACCCTGGAGGTCACTGCGGCCGGTGGCGACCGCCTGCTGCCGTTCTGCCAGGTGCCGTTGCAGGACCCGGAGGCGGCCTGCGCCGAGTTGGACCGCTGCCTGGCGGCCGGCCACGTCGGCGTGGAGATCGGCAACCACGTCGGCGACCGGGACCTGGACGACGCCGGGATCGTGACGTTCCTGACCCACTGCGCCGAGGTCGGCGCCCCGGTCTTCGTCCACCCCTGGGACATGCCGGGCGGCCCTCGCCTCGACCGCTGGATGGCCCGCTGGCTCACCGGGATGCCGGCCGAGACCCACCTGTCGGTGCTGTCGATGATCCTCGGCGGGGTCTTCGACAAGGTGCCGCCCAGCCTGCGGATCTGCTTCGCGCACGGCGGCGGCAGCTTCCCGTTCTGGCTGGGGCGTGCCGACAACGCCTGGCACCGCCGCGGCGACCTGGTACGCGGTGCCTCCGCCGCCCCGCCCAGCTCGTACGTCGACCGCTTCTTCGTCGACTCGGTGGTCTTCGCGCCACCGGCGCTGCGCCTGCTGGTGGACACCATGGGCGTCGACCAGGTGCTGCTCGGCAGCGACTACCCGTACCCACTGGGGGAACGCCCGGTCGGCCAGGTGATCCACGACGCCGACTTCCTCACCGAGGACCAGCGCGCACGGCTGCTGGGCGGCAACGCCCGACGCTTCCTGTACGGCTGACCCGACCCCGCCCCTGGTCCGCCGCGTGCGGTGCGAAGTGGCTGAAATCGGTCATCGTGATCGGCGCGTGCCGACCGCAACAGGCTGACGGGCAGGGCAGGATGGCGGTATGGCCGAGCCGCACGACCTGACCGCGTTGGAGCAGGCCGAGGCGATCGCCCGTGGTGAGTTGTCCAGCCTGGAGGTGGTCGAGCACCACCTGCGCCGCGTCGACGCGCTCGGCGACACCGTCGGCGCATTCGTCACGGTCACCGCCGACCAGGCCCGCGAGGCCGCCCGCGCCGCCGACGCGACACCGCCCGGCGAACGCGGGCCGTTGCACGGCGTACCGACCGCGATCAAGGACCTGACGTTGACCGCCGGGGTACGCACCACCTTCGGCTCGGCCGCCTTCGCCGACTTCGTCCCGCCGGTCGACGCCGACGTGGTGCGGTTCATCAAGGCGGCCGGACTGGTCAGCCTCGGCAAGACCACCACCTCCGAGCTGGGCTGCTCGCTCTACTCGGAGGGTTTGGTGGCCCCGCCGGCCCGTAACCCGTGGGACCTGTCGTACACCGCGGGTGGGTCCAGCGGGGGCGCGGCGGCGGCGGTGGCCGCGGGCCTGGTGCCGGTCGCGCAGGGTTCCGACGGTGGTGGCTCGGTGCGCATCCCGGCCTCCCTGTGTGGCCTGATCGGCTACAAACCCAGCCGTGGCCTGGTCTCCAGCGGTCCGCTCGGCTTCGGCGCCTACGGTCTGCCGAGCAACGGGCCGATCGGGCGGACGGTCGCCGACGTGGCCGCGTTGCTCGACGTGATGGCCGCTGCCGTGCCGGGCGAGCCGTACCTGCCGCCGGCCCCGCCGGCCGGGGGCTACCTGGGTGCGGCCCGCGCCGCCGCGCCGGGTCGGCTGCGGGTCGGCCGGTTCACCGCCGCGATGCTCGTCGACGAGCCCGTGCACCCGGACTGCGTCGCCGCGGTGGACCGGGCCGCCGCGCTGCTCACCGCCGCCGGCCACGAGGTGGTCGAGGTGCCACCGCCGCTCGGGCCGCAGGTCTGGCCGCTGTTCGAGACCCTCTGGTACGTCCTCGCACTCACCCCGGTGCCGCCCGAAGGGGAGCACCTGCTGCTGCCGTTGACCCGCTTCATGCGGTCCCGAGGTGCCGCCATCTCCGCCGGCACCCTGACCACCACCCTGGGCGAACTGCAAGCGCAGGTACGCGCCGGTGTCCGCCGCACCGCCGGCTGTGACCTGCTGCTCTGCCCGACGTTGTCCGCGCCGCAGGCTCCGGTCGGCTGGTTCACGCAGGGGCGTACCCCGGAGGAGGACTTCGACCGGCAACGCCGCTTCTCGCCGTACTGTGCGGTGTTCAACGTCACGGGTGATCCGTCCGTCTCGTTGCCGGTCTCCACGACCGCCGAAGGGCTGCCGGTGGGGGCGCTCCTCACCGGACGGTACGGTGCCGACGCGACACTGATCGCCACAGCTGCGCAGCTTGAGCGCTCGTGTGGCGGTTGGGATCGCCACCCCGTGCTCTGGCGGGGCGTCGACTCCGCTAACGTGAGTGGCAGCGGAGTCGGGAGGTCACCGCGGTGATCCGTCACCCGATCCGGTCGAAGGTCTCTCTTTCCGCCTGGGGGCGTTGGGATTGTCTGTAACCGACACGTTGCTGGTCTTCGTCGGCATCCCGGCAGCCGTCGTGCTGGTGATCGCCGGCCTCGTGTACGCGGGCAGCAGCCGAGACGGCGGTGGCGGCGCGAAGCGCTACCGGCCGGGCCGTCCGTTCAACTTCACGCCGGTCTGGTTCCTCGGTGAGCCGGGCGAGCTGGCCGACTCGGCCGGCGCGGTGCTGGCCGCCGGTGCACAGGCACCGGCGTTGACCAGCCGCAAGCAGGAGCAGGCCGGCGTCGAGACGCCGGCCGGTGGAACCGGAGGCGCAAGTGACCGTTGGTGAGATGCAGCCCGAGGCCGGGACGGAGCCTCGGCCCGACGTGCTCGACGGGCCGTTCTCGACCCGTCAGCTGCTGCGCATCGACGAGGCGCTGCGGCTGGCCGACCGGACGACCGGACTGGTCTTCTCGGTCTTCGTCGGCGGTCTCGACGAGCCGATCCGGGAGCACGCCGAGCGGCTGCACCGGCAGCTGGCCAACCCGGACCGCTCGGTGCTGATCGCCGTCTCGCCCAACCAGCGGCAGCTGGAGATCGTCACCGGCCGGTACGCCCGCAAGCGGGTCCCCGACACGTACGCCAAGATCGCCGCGCTGTCGATGGTGGCCTCGTTCGGCGGCGGCGACCTGGCCGGCGGCATCATCCAGGGCCTCGACCAGCTCTCCCGCTACGCCGGCAAGGGCTGACCGCTTCCGACAACCACTGAGCCCGGCCCCCGCGACGTACGCGGAGGCCGGGCTCTGGTTTTCCGTCTCAGGCGCTGCGCGCGTCCCGGGCCCGCGCCGCCACGGCCCGGACCACCCCGTCGCGGCCCTCGGCCACCAACCGGCGCAGCGGCGCCGGGCTGCCCTGCTGTGCCAGCCAGGCGTCGGTCGCCTCGACGGTGTCCTCCTCGACCAGGTACGCCGGGTAGGCCAGCATCGCGAACTCCTGCGCCGGCTCGCTGTCCCGGCTGGCCCACACCTGCCCCACGACCTCGAAGTACCGCGGCCGGTACGGCGTGATCAGCTCGACCTGCGCCGGGTGGCTGAAGCCCTGCAACAGCGCCCGGTTGCGCCAGTTCGGCAGCGCCTCGGCACCGGTCAGCTGCGCCCAGACGGCAGCCTTGTTCGCCTCGGTCGGCACCAGCGCGTGCGCGTACGCGGCCTCCCGCTCACCGCTGGAGGTCCGGTCCCGGGCCAGCTCGGCGTCGATCTCCGGCGCGCCGGCCACCCCGTTGGCCACCAACGCCTGCAGCACGCTCCACCGCAGCTCGGTGTCGATGGTCAGCCCTTGCGTCACCTGCGTGCCGTCCAGCCAGCCGCGCAGCACGGCCAGGTCCTCCGGCTCGCGGGCCGCCGAGACGTACGCCCGCGCCCAGGCAAGCTGGAACCCGCTGCCCGGCTCGGCCGAGGCGAGGGCGGTCCGCGCGGTACGGGCCAGGTCGGCCCAGCCGGTGGGCGCCCAGGCCGGGTCGGCGTAGAAGGTCAGGGCGCTGCTCGCCTGACGCAGGGTGGCGGTGACCAGGTTGATGTCCGTCTCGGCGGGCAGCCCGGCCAGCACCAGCGCGATGTAGTCGCGGGTGGCCAGTTCGGCGTCGCGGGTCATGTCCCACGCCGCCGTCCAGCACAGCGCCCGCGCCAGCGACGAGTCGAAACCGGCGATGTGCTGCACCACAGTGGCCATCGACCGCTCGTCCAACCGCAGCTTGGTGTAGGTGAGGTCGTCGTCGTTGAGCAGCAGCACGTCGGCCGCGGGCACGCCGACGAGCTGAGGCAGCTCGGTCAGCTCACCGTCGATGTCGACCTCCAGACGCTCCCGGCGGACCAGCCGGCCCTCGGTCAGGTCGTAGAGCCCGACGCCGATGCGGTGGGTACGCAGGGTCGGGTACCCCGCCGACGCCTCCTGCCGCACCAGCACCTGCTGGTACGTGCCGTCCGGGCCGATGGTCAACTCGGGCCGCAGCGTGTTGACCTGCGCGGTCTCCAGCCACTGGCTGGCGAAGGTGCGCAGTTTGCGACCGGAGGCGGTCTCCAGTTCGGAGAGCAGGTCGTCGAAGGTGGCGTTACCCCAGGCGTACTTGGCGAAGTAGGCCCGCAGACCGGCCAGGAAGGACTCCAGGCCCACGTACGCGACCAGCTGCTTGAGCACGCTGGCGCCCTTGGCGTACGTGATGCCGTCGAAGTTGACCTCGACCGCCTCCAGGTCGGGCATCTCGCAGTAGACCGGGTGGGTGGAGGAGAGCTGGTCCTGCCGGTAGCCCCAGTTCTTCCGGATCGACAGGAACGTCGTCCACGCCTCGGTGAACCGGGTGGCGTGCGTGTTGCACCAGTGGCTGGCCCACTCGGCGAAGGACTCGTTCAGCCACAGGTCGTTCCACCAGCGCATGGTGACCAGGTCACCGAACCACATGTGGGCCATCTCATGCAGGATCGTGTTGGCCCGCTGCTCGTACTCGAAGTCGGTGACCTGCGAGCGGAACAGGTAGTGCGACTCGGCGTGCGTGACACAGCCGAAGTTCTCCATCGCGCCGGCGTTGAAGTCCGGTACCCACAACTGGTCGTACTTCGGCAGCGGGTAGCGCACGCCGAACTGCTCGTGGAAGAAGTCGAAGCCCTGCTTGGTGATCAGGAACAGGTCGTCGCTGTCCAGGTACTGCGCCATCGAGGTCCGGCAGAACAGGCCCAGGTCGATGCCGTCGTGGCTGTCCCGCACCTCGTGGTACGGCCCGGCGCACAGCGCGGTGATGTAGGTGCTCATCCGCGCCGAGGTGGCGAAGTGGACCGTCTTGAGGTCGTCACCGGCCGGTTCGACGCGCTCCACCGGTGCGTTGGAGATCACCTTCCAGTGCTCCGGGACGGTGGCGTGCCAGGTGTAGACGCTCTTGAGATCCGGCTGGTCGAAGCAGGCGAAGACCCGCTGGGCGTCGGCCGTCTCGAACTGGCTGTAGAGATAGGTCTCCCCGTCCACCGGGTCAACGCTGCGGTGCAGCCCCTGCCCCGAGTTCGAGTACGCGAAGTCCGCGTCGACGACCAGGACGTTCTCGCCGGCCAGCCCGGTCAGCGTCAGTCCCTTCTCGGCGGAGAAGCCGGCCAGGTCGATCGACGTGCCGTTCAGCGTCGCCGAACGCACCGAGTCGGCCGCCACCTCGATGAAGGTGCTGGCACCCGGTTCGGTGCAGCGGAAGTGCACCTCTGTGATCGACCGGAAGGTACGACCCCCCGCCGCGTGGACGGCGCTGGACAGGTCCAGATTGATGTCGTACCCCGTCACGTCGAGCAGGCGAGCCCGCTCGGTCGCCTCGACCTGCGTCAGGTTGCGCACTCCCGGCACGTTCGTCTCCATCCCGTTCTCGCCGTACGCCACGGCCACATCGTCGTGGACCGCCCGTGACGGCCCGTCCGGTGCCGAGTCTTCCATGCGCGGGCACCCGGTGGTGGGCGAGGTCACGCAGCCGTTTCCGGCCTGATCGGGCGGGCAGGGAGTAAGGATCGGAAGTGCACCGCAGGCACGGTGCCATCGATGCGAAGGGACCTCACCATGAACGAGCGCAGCAGCGTCGACATGTGGTTCGATCCGATCTGCCCCTGGGCGTGGATCACTTCCCGCTGGCTGCTGGAGGTGGAGCAGGTCCGCGACATCGAGGTCCGCTTCCACGTGATGAGCCTGTCGGTGCTCAACGAGGGCCGCGAACTGCCCGAGCAGTACCAGGAGGCGATGCGTACCGGGTGGGGGCCGGTGCGGGTCTGCATCGCCGCCCAGCAGCGGTACGGGCCGGCGGTGCTCGGTGCCCTCTACACCGCCCTGGGCACCCGCATCCACCTGGGCAAGGAGCGCGTCGGCCCGGAGTTGTTCGCCGCCGCCCTCACCGACGCCGGCCTGGACCCGCAACTCGCCGCCGCCGCCGAGGACAGCACGCTCGACACGGCCCTGCGGGAGAGCCACGAGGAGGGCATGCGGCCGGTCGGCTACGACGTCGGCACCCCGGTCATCCACGCGCCCGGCCCGGACGGACGGCAGGTGGCCTTCTTCGGCCCGGTGGTCACCCCGGCACCGAAGGGCGAGGCCGCCGGCCGGCTCTGGGACGGTGTGCTGCTGGTCTCCGGCACGCCCGGCTTCTTCGAACTCAAGCGCAGCCGCGACCTCGAACCCATCTTCGACTGAGGTGTAAGGAAGGGCACCTTATTAACGCCTCGTGCATAGCCCGGGCCCCTTGTTAACACCACACCTTACTTTGCCTCCGAAGCCGCCTCGCGTGCCGGGTGCGGCGTCACCGCTGCCTTCGCGGACTCGTTTGACCGGGTGTCCGCAGAGTGCTGGCGGGCCGTACCTGTGCCCGTCGGCCGCCGCTCGTGGAGGCGTCAGATGGCCAAACACCGTGCCCCGGTCGATGACCGTCGGAGCCGTAGGGAGGGGATTGGCAGCGCCGCGCCCTCTCCCACGGCGAACCTGCGCTGGCCGGTGCCCCGGCAGGATGTCGTCGAGAGCTGGTCGGCGCCCCGGCAAGAGCGCGCTGATGACCGGTCGGCACCTCGGCAGGACCGCGCTGAGGGCTGGTCGAGGCTGTGGCAGGAGCGCGGCGAGATGTGGCCGAGCCCACCTCCACACAGTCCCGACGGCTGGCCGGTGCCGCAGCAGGAGCACCCGCTCAACGCGGCGGGAGTGCTGGGTCGTACCCCGGTGGTGGGCGTTGCCCGTGTTCCAGCCACCTCACGATTGACGCCGCCCGGCCGGGAGATCCGCAACCAGGGCCCGCGTCCGGTGCGGCGGCCGGCGGTGCTGCCGGCCCCCGCCGGCCGGCATCGTCGCGCGGGCGAGTCGGAGTGTTAACAAGGGCCCCCTGCTCTACCTGAGGCGTTAAGCCGGGGCCCCTCCTTTCACCTGGTGGGCGGGGTGTGGGTCCGGCGTCGGGGCGGGAAGTGGCGACGGTAGCGTCATGGGTCATGACGGTCGTGCACCCGATCACCCGGGCTTGGATCACCACTGGCGGCACCGGAGCGCAGAACTATGACGAGTTCGCCGACGACGCGGAGATCACCGCGATCATCGAGGCGAATCCGCACAGCGCCCTCGGCATCGAGATGCCGCACCGGGCTCCGGACAGCCTCGGCAAGACCTTCGGCGACGCCCTGCCGGACGCCGTGACCCGGCTCGCCGAGGCGAAGGCCGACGGCAGCTACACCCCCGCCGAGCAGGTGGTGGTGCTGTACCGGATCACCGCACCCGGCGAGGAGCCGGCGTACGGCATCTTCGCCATGGTCGACACCGATCAGATCTCCACCCGGGCCGACGAGCCGGGCCTGGTCATCCGCAACGAGGACGTCTTCATCGCCAAGGTGCGCGAGCGGGTCGCCCTGGCCGAGGCGCTGGGTCACCTGCTCTCGCCCGTACTGCTGCTGCAGACCGGGCGCGGTGACGAACTGCACGCCGCGCTCGCCACCGCCACCGACGCCGCCGGCGCACCCGCCGCCACCGACATCGACCAGGCCGGGCGTACGCACGCCATCTGGCTGCTCGGCCCGGGCCCGGAGCAGGACGAGCTGACCTCGCTCGCCAGCGGTGGCGAACTGGTCGTCGCCGACGGCAACCATCGCAGCCTCGCCGCCCAGACCGGCGGATTCCGCCGCTTCCTCGCGGTGGTCACCACGCCCGCCTCGGTGGCCATCCAGCCGTACAACCGCCTGATCAGCGAGCTGCCGACCACGCCGGACGAACTGCTCGACCGGCTGCGCGCCGCCGGTGCACAGATCACCGCCGTCGACGGCCCGGCGCAGGTCCCGGCGACCGGCGGCAGCGTCGTGCTCCAGCTTCCCGGCCAGGCGTACGACGTGACGCTGCCGCATACCGGCGCGAACCGGTTGGAGAACCTCGACCACGCCCTGGTCGAGCGGCTGCTGCTGCGTGAGGCACTCGGACTGGACCCGGGCGACAAGCGGATCACCTACGTCGGTGGCGACTACCCGGCGAGCTGGCTGACCGGCGAGGTCGAGGCCGGCCGAGCCGAGCTGGCCATCCTCATCGCGCCGGTGACCGTGGACGACTTCGTCGCGGTGAACCTGGCCCGGGAGAAGATGCCGCGCAAGAGCACCTGGTTCACCCCCAAGGCACGCGGTGGCCTGGTGGTCGCCGAGTTGCCGGACCCCGCGTAAGGCCTCGATCCACCCGGTCGGGACGCCGATCCCGGTCGGTACGGATGCCGGGTGGGCCGGGTGTGACGTGATGCTGCCGACCCTGCGGAAGGTGGCGTCTGTCGCGCCCGGCCCTGCCCCGGCGGTGTCCGGTCCGGCGGGCCTGACAGACTGCCCGGTATGCGCGTCTACCTGGGATCCGATCACGCCGGTTTCGAGTTGAAGGTGCACCTGGCCAACCACCTCGCCAAGCAGGGGTACGAGGTGGTCGACGTCGGCCCGCACGTCTTCGACCCGGACGACGACTACCCGGCCTTCTGCCTGCACGCCGGCACCCGCGTGGTGGCCGACCCGGGCAGCCTGGGTGTGGTCATCGGTGGCTCCGGCAACGGCGAGCAGATCGCCGCCAACAAGGTCGCCGGGGTCCGTGCGGCGCTGGCCTGGAGCGTCGAGACGGCCCAGCTCGGCCGGCAGCACAACGACGCCAACGTGGTCGCGGTCGGTGCCCGCCAGCACACCCTCGACGAGGCGACCGCCATCGTCGAGGCGTTCCTGACCACCGCCTTCTCCGGCAGCGAGCGGCACGCCCGCCGCATCGCCCAGGTCGCCGACTACGAGCAGACCCGCAAACTGCCCGACCTGCCCTGACCTCTCCGCGCCCGCGCTGCGCCTCGATCCGTCGGGGTCCGCTCGGAGTCGCATCGCGCCTCGATCCGGGATCGAGTGGTCTCCCCGTTGTCGGGACACCACTCAATCCCGGATCGAGCACGATCTAGAACCGCCCGGTGCCCGGTGCATCGGCGTCTGGACAGGTGGGGCTGGTCGGTCAGGCTGTCGGCCGGGGTCAGCGGCGGGGGAGTTCGTCGCGGGGGGTCCAGTTCCGGCGCACGATGACGATCTCGGCTTCGGCGGCGGCGAGGTCCTCGTCGGTGGGGCGGGCGGCGTCTCGGGCCCGCATGGCCGCTGTCACGCTCACCTGTGACGAGCCCGAGCCGACCAGGCCGCGTAGCCCGCGCTCGTTTTCCTCGCCCCCGCCGGCGCGTCGTCCGCGAGGCGGCTCCGCGCTGTCGTGCGCCCCTGCTGTGGTCGCTGCGGCGCTGGAATCAGCGGTCCCCTGTGCTCCGCCCTGGTGCCGGTGTCGTCGTCGCCGTCGTGCCTCGTCCGCCACCCCCCGACCCTACCTGGGCTGACGGTTGTCGATCACGGTCTCGGGGCCTTCCGCACCCCCGATATTTGACACTGAAAGCACACACGGGCACAGCAATCGTCGCTGTCAGCGGTGCGACGTGGGGTCGGACGCGACACTGTGCCACCGGTCAGGAACCGGCCCTGCTCCCGACCGGCGGTCGGTGTGATCGAGGTCTGCTCATCAGGATCAGCAAGACTCCGGCGGTCGATGTGATCGGGGTCTTGCTCATGATGATCAGCAAGACCCCGACGGCCGGTGTGATCGGAGTCTTGCTGATCAGGATCAGCAAGAGTCATGAGAAGGGGTAGCGGACCTCGGGGGACCCGGGGTCAGAAGACTTCCAGGGCCGAGGGGGCGCGGTGCCAGATGAACGCGGGGTCGGCGGCGGCCAGCGCACCGGGCCGCAGTTCGCGTACCCGGCCGGCGTCGGCCAGGGCGGTCAGCGTGCTACCCCCGAGGAAGAGTTCGCCCAGGCAGCTGATGTCGCAGGCCAGGTCGGCCGGACCGTTCGCCGGTACGCAACTGGCCGTCTTCGGGCCACCCTGTAGCCGCCACCGGCCGGTGTTCTCCGGCAGCAGGTCGTCGGTCACCTCGATGACCACGTCGACGTCGGTGGCGTAGCGGCGGGCGGCCATCGCGGCCGGTACGTCCACCACGCGTACCCACAGGGCGTCGACCAGGCGCGGGTTGAGCCGGCGTGGTTCGTCGACCAGCCGCAGCAAGGGCTCGTCCACGGCAGCCCGGAGGAGGCTCACCTGGCGGGTCAGGTCGATCGAGAGCAGCATCCGCCAGATCGCCCGGTACCCGGCGACACTGGTCGCCACCACCTCGTCGACGCTGGTCTGGCACTTCGGGCCGGTGCCGTCCCAGTCGGACTTGGTGCGGAACAGGCCGTACCCGTCGACGCCGTCAGGTCCTTCGTGCAGCACCACCCGTCGTTCGGTGGCGCCGCCCCGGTGGGCCTCCGGATCGAGCAGGACGTAGCGCCACCACCGGTCGTCGCGGGCGGACCAGCCCGGCCGGCCCGCGCGTACGGTGTCGTACACCCGGGAGAGGTCGGCCAGGCGATTGGCCGGACGGTCCAGGCGTAGCCGGCCCTCGTCGGCGGTCGGCGGCGGTAGCCGCAGTTCGTTGGTGTCGCCGGTGAGTTGCAGGCGCTGCGCCGCCAGCCCGTAGCCGAAGCGGGGGTAGATCCGCCCCTCGCTGGCCCAGAGCACCGTGACCGGTTCCCGGCCGGCCTCATGGACCTCGCGTAGTTGTCGGCGCATCAGCGCGGTGAGCAGACCTCGCCGCCGATGGGTGGGCGCCACCCCGACCATGCTGACGTGTGCGGCCGCCACCTCGCCGCCGGGCACCCCCAGCGCTCGGGTGAACGCGGTCGTGGTGCCGACCACTTCGGGACCGTCGCGTACCAGCAGGGCACGTTGCGGTTCGAAGATCACACGCTCGGTCTCGTGGGCTTCGGGTTCGAGGCCGTGGTGGAACAGGAAGTTGAGGAAACGGCCCATCTCGTCGAAGTCTTCGGCGCGGGCGCTGCTGATCGGCAGGGAAGTGCTGGTCACTGATTGTGTGTATCGGATCGGTGCGGGTGCGGCGACCTATTTGTCGGCTGGCTACCCTCGAAGCAGGGCCCGGCGGTGATCAAGTTCGCCGCCAGCCGAGGGGGAGGGAACGACATGGCCGACCAGACGCAGCCGTGGGCGGAGCGGACCGTGGAGGTGCCGCCGCAGCCCGGTGGCGGCATTCCGCCGCAGCGTGATCCGTACCGGCGTGGCGTGGCCTCGGTGGGGGCCAACGCGGCGCGTACCGAGCCGTTCACGGCGGTGGACCAGGTGCCGACCGGCACCGGCTGGCCGGGCGAGCCCGCGCCGCGCCGGCCGTTGAGCTGGCACATGGCGCAGTTGCGCAAGGGTGGCGAGTGGAGCGCCGCAGGCGCGCTGTTCGCTTTCGTGTGCTGGGGAATCTGGGCGATCTCCGGCGGGGGTGACCTCGCCGGACCGTTCCTGATCTTCGTGCTGAGCCTGCTGGTGGCGGCGGGGCTCTTCGCGCTGACCCGGCTGCTGGGCCGGTTGGTGCTGGAACGGCAGTTGGGTCGGGTACGGCGCAGCGCCCGTGGCGCGCACCTGGTCACCGCGCTCTTCCTGACCGGACTGGGCATCGCCTACCTGCAACAGACCCAGTGGGTCATGGACGCCTGGAACTGGCTGACCACCTGAGGTCGCGTCGTCGGGCGGGTCGGCATGACGCGCCGACCCGCCCGACGGAACCGGTCGCGGGCATCGCGACCGGAAGGTCGTCACTCCACCAGGACGGCCGCTGCATACCCGGACGGAGCCGGTTCATCCCCCGGTCGGGTACGGCGCGTGCTCGACCCGCCACACTCCGGACATGACGGCACCTGTCCGGATTGCTGGCAAATTTATGACCGTCACCGTATTTTGGCTGCGCGGACATATTTTCCGGCAAAGGGGAAAGTGGTCGGCTGGCGGGTGAGATATTGCAGCCGCAAGCTTCCCCGGCTCGTGAAATTTCCATGTACGCAGGTCTTCCTAAACGTGAATGCGTCTATAGGATGAGCCCTGTGAGTAACGGGGTACAGGTCACGGGTGACGGATTTCCGGGGGGTACGAGCGTCCCGGTCACCGTCCTCCGGCTGGACCGTCCCGAGCTCGATGGCACCCGTCTCGTCGTGCGGGCCGTCGATGTCGAGCTGCGTGAACGTCGTCGCGGGCACCACCTCGCACCACTGGGATACCTCTACGACCGCGCCGACCACGACGAATTGGAATCCGATCTCATCCTTGACGCCGGGCACTACGACGCGGGTGACCAGACCTGGTCATTTTCCGCCGAGGTCCCCGGGATTATCGGCCTTACCGAGCCGCTGTCGTCGGCTGACAACCCGCCAGCCGAAAGAGTCGGAAAAGAAGGAGACCAGACGTGACGGCCACCCTGACGCGCAACCCCCTGCGCACCTCGCTGTCGATGACCAGTGGGCACGACTTCAGCCAGCCGCTGCCCGCCGACCACGACCGCCAGCCCTTCGGCTACCTCTTCGCCAACTGGGAGCCGGGCACTCCGGCGGAGACCGAGACCGAGCTCGGCTACTACGACGCCGACCAGCAGGTCTGGGTCACCCCGGACGGCGCCATCACCGCCGGTGTCTACACCAAGACCCGCACCTCCGGCTCCAACTGCGGGGACTGCGTGACCGACGACGCCTGCGCGTAAGGACGACGCATGACCACCTCGCCATCTGATCGCGGGATCCTGATCTTCACCCAGGACTTCGATCCCACGGTCGACCCCGTCGTGCGGACCCTCACCGCGCGGGGCGCCGACATCGTCCGCGTCGACCTGAGCTACTTCCCGCAGACGCTGACGTTCACCACCTCGGATTTCGATGGCGAGCGGCGGCGGCTGCTGCACCGCGGGCGGGAGGTCGATCTCGATCGGCTCTCCGGGGTGTGGTACCGCCGCCCCACAGCCTTCCGCTTCCACGAACAGATGAGTGAGGCCGAGCAGCAGTTCGCCCGCAACGAGGCGCTGCACGGCATCGGCGGCATCCTGCGCAGCACCGACTGCCTCTGGGTCAACCGCCCCGACGTCGACGCCGTCGCCGAACTCAAGCCCTACCAACTCCAGTTGGCAAAGCAGGTCGGCATGCGGGTGCCCCGCACCCTGCTCACCAACGACCCCGACGAGGTACGCGCCCTGGTCGGCGCCGCCGACAAACCCGTCGTCTACAAGGCACTCACCGGTGGGGTCATCCACTACCCGGGCGCCTTCCCGAGCGGCCTCTACACCACGGTGGTGGGCGATGAGGTGCTGGCCAACGCCGACCGGGTCCAGCACACGATCTGCATGTTCCAGGAATACATCGAGAAGGCGTACGAGGTCCGACTGACCGTCGTCGGGAACACCTGGTTCCCGGTGGTCATCGACTCGCAGGCGCTGCCCACCACCTCGGTGGACTGGCGGGGCGAGAACCACCTGCCGTACGGGCCGTACAAGCCGCTGCCCGACGAGGTGGTGGCGAAGACCCAACGCCTGCTCGACCACCTCGGCCTCGTCTACGCGGCCATCGACTTCATCGTCACCCCCGACGGGGAGTACGTCTTCCTGGAGGTGAACCCGGGCGGCCAGTTCATGTGGCTGCAGCACGATCTGGGTCTGCCGATGGACGAGACCATCGCCGACCTGCTGCTGGCCGGCGGCCCCTTCCGGCGGGGCGAGGTCACCCAGGTCGGCTACTGAGATGACCGGGGCGCTGCTGCTTGCCGCCCAGTTGGCCCTGGGCGGCACGCTCGGCTGGGCGCTGGCCGGCAAGGTGCGCAACCGGGCCGCCTTCGCGACCTTCCGCGCCTCGCTGCCCCGTACCGTCGGGGTGCCGGCGGCACGGGCGGGCGCGCTCGCCGTGGCGGTGCTGGCGGCCGAGGCGCTGACCGTCGCGGCGCTGCTCGCCGCCGTCACCGTGCCGGCCCTCGCGCCGACGGCCTTCGCGCTGGCCACCGGCCTGTTCGCCGCCTTCACCGTGGCCGTGGCCGGGATGGTCCGCCGGGGCGTCCGCGAGCCCTGCCGCTGCTTCGGCGTCACCGAACGCCCCCCCGGCCCCGCCCACGTCATCCGCAACCTGCTGCTGACGGCGGTCGCCCTCGGCGGGGCGGCGCTGGCCTTCGGCGGCGTCCGGCCACCGTCACCACCCACCCTCACCGCTGACCCGACCGGAGGTGACATGACCCTCACGACCGTCCTGCTGCTGGTGGTCACGGTGCTGTGTCTGGTCAACACCACCGTCCTGCTGGTCGTGCTCGCGCAGTTGCGGCGGCAGTCCACCCTGCTGAAGGTCAGCATCGAGGGGGTGGAGAACCCCGAGCCGATCATGCTCACCGCCGGTGCCACGATCGGCGACTTCACCGCCACCACGGTCGACGGCACGCCGGTGTCCCGGGCCGGGCTGCGGGGCGAAACCCTAGTGGCGTTCCTCTCGCCGAGCTGCCCGGCGTGCGCGGAGAGCCTGCCCGGCTTCGTCGCCCGGGCCGAGGCGATCCCCGGCGGGCGGGCACAGGCGCTGGCCGTCGTGTTGGGCGCCGGCGAGGCCGCCACCCAACTCTGCGAACGACTCACGCCGGTGGCCCGCGTGGTCAACGAGCCCGAACGTGGTCCCGTGGCCCGCGCCTTCGGAGTGGACGGCTACCCCGCTTTCGGTCTGCTCTCCGACGACACCGTGATCGCCAGCCACTTCGTGCTCGACCGGGTGCCCGCCACCAGCGCCCCGTGATCAGACAAGCAGGCGGCTCGCTGATCGAGGCGACCCGGATGGCGTGGGCCGCATCCCGCCGCTGGCTCATCGCCCGGGTGCTGCTCACCGTCGTCGGGGGCATGGTGCCCATTGCCGTCGCCTGGCTGATGAAGGTCGTACTGGACCGGCTGGCCGCCGGCGACGACCGGCTCACCGGACCGGTGCTGCTGCTGGCCGGCGCGGGCGCCGCCGCCGTGCTCCTGCCCGAACTGGGCCGCTACGTCGACGCCGAGCTGCAACGGTCGGTCGGGCTGGCCGCACGGCATCGGCTGTTCGCTGCCGTCGGCCGGATGCTCGGGCTGCGCCGGTTCGAGGACCCGGCCTTCCACGACCGGCTCAGCATTGCCGCGGAGACCGGCCCCGCCGGGCCACCGGAGGTGGTCAGCGGCTTCCTCGGCGCCGCACAGGGGCTCATCACCATGCTCGCCTTCCTCACCACCCTGGCCGCGATCAACCCGTGGATGGTGCTGGTGGTGGCGGTCGCCGCCGTACCCACCCTGCGGGCGGAGCTGCGGCTCGGCCGGCAGCGCGCCGCGCTGCTCTGGGAGTACGGGCACGCCGCCCGGCGGGAGTTCTTCTACGCCCAGCTGATGACAAGCGTCACCGCCGCGAAGGAGGTCCGCCTGTATGGCCTCGGCGGGCTGTTCGGCGCCCGGATGCTCACCGAACTGCGCGGCATCCAGGCCGGCCAACGCCGGATGGACCGGCGCGAGCTGCTCGTGCAGTCCGTGCAGGGGCTGCTCGGCGCGGTGGTGGCCGGGCTCGGGCTGATCTGGGCGGTCGCCGCCGCCCGGTCCGGCGCGCTCACCATCGGCGATGTGTCCGTCTTCGTGGCCGCCGTCGCCGGCGTGCAGGGCGGGCTGAGCACCGCCTTCGTCAACGCCGGCCGGCTGCACGAGGCGATGCTGCTGTTCGGGCACTACCGCTTCGTCGTGGAGGCCCCACCCGACCTGCCCGCCCGCGCCACGGCGCTACCGGCGGTGCCACCACTGCGGCACGGCATCGAGTTCGACGACGTGTGGTTCCGCTACGGCGACGACCTGCCCTGGGTGCTGCGCGGGGTGAGCCTGCACATCCCCGCCGGCTCGTCGGTCGCCCTGGTCGGGCGCAACGGCGCCGGCAAGAGTTCCCTGGTCAAACTGCTGTGCCGGTTCTACGACCCGACCCGCGGCAGCATCCGCTGGGACGGGGTGGACCTGCGTGACCTGCCCCCGGCCGAGCTGCGGGCGCGGATCGGCGTGCTGTTCCAGGACTTCATGGCGTACGACCTCAGTGCCGCCGACAACATCGGCCTCGGCGAGGTGGCCGCCCTCGACGAACCGGCCCGGATCCGGGCGGCGGCCCAACTGGCCGGCGTCGACGACATCCTGTCGACGCTGCCCCGCGGCTACGACACCCTGCTCACCCGGGTCTACATGAACGCCGAGGACCGCGACGACCCCACCACGGGAGTGGTGCTCTCCGGCGGGCAGTGGCAGCGGGTCGCGCTGGCCCGGGCCCTGATGCGCGAGGACGCCGACCTGCTCGTGCTCGACGAACCCAGCGCCGGCCTCGACGCCGAGGCCGAGTACGAGATCAGCCGACGCCTCGCCGCACACCGCGCCGGCCGGACCAGCCTGCTGATCTCACACCGGATGAACACCGTCCGCGACGCCGACCTGATCGTCGTACTCTCCGACGGCACGATCACCGAACGCGGCAACCACCAGGAGCTGATCGACCTGGACGGCACGTACGCCCGACTGTTCCGCCGTCAGGCCGCCGGCTACCAGGATCCGCAACCCGCGACCTGACCCGGCGGTCAGGGGCCGCAGTAGAGCAGACGGTTGGCGGTGGTGCTGGGCACTCCGGAGACCACCCCGACGGTGGCCCGACCGATCAGGTACGCGGCGACCTGGGCCGGGGTCCAGCTGGGGTTGGTCTGCAGGGCGAGCGCGACACAGCCGGCGACGTGCGCGGCGGCCATCGAGCCGCCGCTCAGGGTCGTTGTCGCCGTGTCGGTGGTGTGCCAGGTCGAGGTGATGTTCGCACCCGGCGCGTACAGGTCCAGGCAGGATCCGTAGTTCCCGGAGGGCATCCGGGCGTCGGTCTGCGTGGTGCCGGCGACGGTGAGCGCGGCCGGAACCCGGGCGGGGGAGCCGCTGCAGGCGTCTCCGTTCGAGCTGCCGGCGACCACCACGTAGCTGACGCCCGCGTTGATCGAGTTGGTCACCGCCGCGTCCAGTGCGGCGCTCGCGGTGCCGCCGAGGGCCATCAGCGCCACCGCCGGGCGGACCGCGTTGGCCCGCACCCAGTCCACTCCGGCGATCACCTGAGCGACGCTGCCGCTGCCGGCGCAGTTGAGCACCCGTACCGGGTGCAGCCGTACCCGCTTGGCCACCCCGTGCAGGGCACCGCCGACGGTGCCGGCCAGGTGGGTGCCGTGCCCGTTGCAGTCGGCCGCCGGCAGGGCGTCGACCAGGTCCACACCGGTGCCGACCCGGCCGCCGAAGTCACCGTGGCTGCCCCGCACACCCGTGTCGATCACGTACGCATTGACGTTCGGCGCGGTGTTCGGGTACGCGTACCGGCCGTCGAGGGGCAGGTGGCGCTGGTCGATCCGGTCCAGCCCCCACGACGGCGGGTTGAACTGCACCCCGGGCACCGTCAGCGTCACGGTCCGGTTCTGCTCGACGTAGGCGACCGCCGGGTCGGCGGCCATCCGTCGGGCGGCGCGCTCGGTCAGGCGTACCTCGAATCCGCGCAGCGCGTCGGTGAACACCTGGTCGACGTGGCCGCCGTACCGGGTGGCGAGCCGGTCGGCCGTGGCCCGGCTGCCGGTGGCGTCGTCGCGGAGCACCACGACGTAGCTGCCGGCGAGCGCGGTCGGTGCGTCGGCATACCGGATCTCGCCGGTGGCCGGCGCGGCGGCGGCCGGGCCGCCGGTCAGGGCGACCAGGACGGCGGCGGTGAGCAGTGCGGCGAGCGGCCCGCGGGTGGCGACCGGCCCTCGCTGGTACAGACGGGGCAGTGGCATCGGTTCCTCCTCCTGGCGGCCCTGATTGGGCGGTAGCCCTCGGCAGGACCTCGATGGATGCCGGGATGGTACCGACAGATTTACCGTGATGAATATACTTGGCTCCGGGTGGCCGTCCTGGCGCCGTGCCATGGTGATAGGCCAGCGGACCGGACGCTCGGCGGTCAGCGTCGACACGACATGCCCACCGGCCTCACCGAGGTGGAAACGAATCGTCGCGCGCGGCTGACCCGTCGTACTGTCAGCGGATGCGAGTGCTTTCCGTCAACGTGGGCCGGCCCCGACCCAACCCGGCCAAGGGTGGGCTGACCGGCATCGACAAGCGGCCGGTCGACGGCCCGGTCGCCGTCGCAGCGCCAGGCCCCAAGGGCACCGGCGAGGTCGGTCTGGCGGGCGACCGCGTCTACGACGTCAAGCACCACGGCGGCACCGACCAGGCCGTGTACGCCTACGCCCGGGAGGACCTGGACCGCTGGGCGGCCGAGTTGGACGTCCCGCTCGACAACGGCGGATTCGGAGAGAACCTGACCACCGCCGGCCTCGACGTCAACGCCGCCCTGATCGGGGAACGCTGGCGGATCGGTTCCGACGTCGTATTGGAGGTGTCCTCGCCACGGATCCCCTGCTCGACGTTCCAGCACTGGCTGCAACAGCGCGGCTGGATCAAGCGGTTCACCCAGGCCGCCGTGCCCGGGGCGTACCTGCGGGTGATCGAACCGGGCGAGCTTCGCGGCGGCGACCCGATCGAGATCGTGCACCGGCCCGACCACCAGGTGACCATCGAACTCGCCTTCCGTGCCCTGACCCTCGAACCGGACCTGCTGCCGCAACTGCTGGCCGCCGAGGCCCTGCCCGAGGAGGCCCGGGACACGGTCCGCCGGCGCACACCCCGGGCCCCCGCCGCGGGTAGCGCCGATCCACCGGCTCCGGAATGATCCCCCTCATGTCGGAGCACGATCTGGCCGGAACCTGGCGTCGCATCATCGAAGGGGACGGCAAGTCCTGGGTGGTGTTCGCCCACGGCACCTGCGTCGTGCTGCCGGAACCCGAACCCGGCGTCGACCTCGCCGCGCAGGCCGTCGACATCCTCCGCGAGTACGGCCCCGTCCACGCCGGCACACCTGCTGCAGACTTCGGCACCGTCACCCTCGACCCCGATCCCGGCTGGGTGGTCTACGGCCACCACGACGACGTGCTGACCTACGTGGGACCCGACGAGATCTCGGACAGC
The DNA here is from genome assembly GCF_016774385.1 of Micromonospora fiedleri. Classification (NCBI taxonomy): domain Bacteria; kingdom Bacillati; phylum Actinomycetota; class Actinomycetes; order Micromonosporales; family Micromonosporaceae; genus Micromonospora; species Micromonospora fiedleri. The sequence continues at coordinate 9,816 of NZ_JAETXL010000005.1, read as the reverse complement.
AGCGACCTGGCCATCGGCCTGTACGGACGCCGCAAGCGGGACCGGGACGGCCATGAGCTCGACGTCGTACACGTCGAGGACAAGCGACCCCGGTAGGCCTTCGCCGTCAGACAGGCAAACGAAACGTGGTGTCGCCGCTACGGATCGCACATCCGACTGTCGGTTCGGCCACTCCGGCATCCGGTGCTTGCATGGTTCACTGTGGAGCATGACGCCGCGGAGGATCCGGCTGATGGCAGCCACCTCGGCCGTCATCCTGGCGGCCCTCTCCGTGGTGGGCTGGCGGTGGTGGCACAACCATCCGCCGTACGGTCCGGAAGCGCTGGCCGTCACGTCATCGCTCCGTTTCGTGAGCTACGACGAGGCTGAGGCTGCGCTCGGCGGGACGGCACATGCCCCGGTCACCTACGACCGCGATCAGTTGGTGCTCGGCCGGGTCTCCTGGCACGCCCCGCCCGAGCCATTCGACGGCGGCTACTTCGCGATCTTCCTCATCGATACGCGGACCAACCACAAGCCGGAGGTCTTCAGCGTGGCCGCCCCACAGGCGGCAGTCGGCATCGGGAGCGCGGGCACCGACAACCGGATCGCCGAGCGCTACTCCTGGCTCCGCGGCGCGGGTGACGCCACCTTCGGGGACGACGGGTACCAGAGCAACGGCAACAGACTCCACGTGGCAGACCAGAAGGCCACACCGCTCACCTTCGTCGCGCTCTTTCCGTACGTCGAGGAGCCGGATCCGGAGCTTCCGAGGGCAACCGCGCCGGTGGCGATGTCCGACCTGCTGCTGGCCCTGGTCTACATGGGTGAGGACGGCCAGGTGTACTGGGCGCAGCGACTCCAAGGCTAGGTACGGCGGGGGTGGTGGTGGCAGGCCAGCCAGGTGGTGAGGTTCCTGGCGATAGAGCCATGGGCTCCGGCAGTGTGATCCGTCGTCTGGTGCGTGGCACTCGTCCGCCAACTGGCTGCGGCACCTCCGCGCGCTGGCTGCGGCGTGAGCGGACGATGGGCGGAGCGGAACTGTCAGGCGAGAAAGGCGTGCAGGGCTGCCGTCAGGTCGTCGGGATTCTCCTCGGCGACGTGGTGGCCGGACTCGATCGGATGGCCACGGAGATCGTCGGCCCACGCGGCCCAGACAGCGAGCGGGTCACCGTACAGGCTCTCCATGTCGTCCCGCGTCGACCAGAGGAAGAGCGTCGGGCAGCCGACGGTACGACCAGCGCGCCGGTCGGCTTCCTCGTGCTCCCGGTCGACTCCGAGGCCGGCGCGGTAGTCCTCCAGCATCGCCCGCACCGTGGACGGGTCGTGAATGGCCTGCCGGAATTCCTGGTAGTTCTCGGCTCCCATGCTCTCGGGCCGTGCCTTACTGGCGTACCAGGCGTCGGGATCGGCATTGATCACCCGTTCTGGCGTGTCGGGCTGAGCGAAGAAGAACCAGTGGTACCAGTCGCGGGCGAACGCGGCGTCACACCGGGCGAGGGCCTCACTGATCGGCACGCCGTCAAGTACGACCAGGTGGCTGACGGCGTCAGGATGATCCAGCGCCAGGCGTAGCGCAACGTAGGAACCGCGGTCGTGCCCGACCACGGCGAACCTCGAATGACCCAGCGCGTCCATCAGCCGGACGAGATCCGCTGCCACTGCACGCTTGGACTGCTGTGAGTGGCCGGGAAGGATGCGCGCTTTCCCCGACTGCCCGTAGCCCCGCATGTCCGGACAGACGACGGTGAACCCGCGTTCAACCAGCTGCGGAGCGACCCGATGCCACGTCGATCCGGTACGCGGATGTCCGTGAACGAGAAGAACCGGGAGGCCTCGCCCGGCATGCCGAACCCGTAGCTCCACCTCCCCGACGTCGATCCGCTCGTCCGTGAAGTCATCGAACATGGCGGAGAGGTGTCCAGACGGCTTGTCGGACAAACGTCCTCTCATGACCGCTGTTGACCGCCTGGGACACGGGTTAGTGACACGGCAGCGCGTCGGAGCAAGGATGGTGTTGGTGCTGACGGTGTGACAATGAGTGGCGGTGTGATGGAGGAGGTGAGTCATGATGTCGAGCAATGCGGAGCGGATGCCCGAGTGGCCGACCGCTGAACACGTGCCGGTGGAGGAGTTGACCCGTCGTCAGGGTGTGCGGCCGGTTGCCTCCGTCGACGACCTGGCTCGGCCGGACCTGTTCGAGTCCGACGACGAGTTGGACGAATTCCTGACCGACCTGTACGCCGCTCGGCGGGCCAGCGCGGCGTGAGCCCGGTCGTCCTGGACACCGACGTTGCGTCGGCGATCCTGAGGGGTTGGCTGCATGACCGGCTTCGTGCCCGGTTGGCGGGCAAGACCTGTGCATCACGTTCGTCACGCTCGGGGAGTTGACCAAGTGGACGGCGCTGCGGGACTGTGGGCCACGCAAGCTGGCCGACCTCGCACAGTGGCGATCCGGCGTGGTGGTTCTGCCCTTCGATGAGTCGGTGGCGACCACATGGGGGCATCTCCAGGCGCGGGCGCAGCATCGGGGCCGTCCCCGACCGACGAATGACTCCTGGATCCCGGCCTGCTGCCTGGTCGACCGGCTGCCGCTGGCGACCTTCAACGGCAAGGACTACGCCGACTTCGCCGAGTACGACGGTCTACGCCTGTTCGACGTCTCGTAGCTCCACCGCCCTGACTCCGGCGGCGGCCGACCACCACCGCGATCGTGCCTCCGCGCCGTGGAGTACAAATCAGGACAGCGCTGCGGGTGAGCCTCCGGGGCGGTCCGCCGGATGAACCCTGCTGGGAGGCGCACCTTGACCGTTCGCATCATCGGCAACGTCGCCCTGGCCGCCGGACTGCTGGTCTCCGTCATCACGCTGTCGAGCGACGCCGGGTCGGCCGAGCCACACGTCCTGGCGGGTTTCCTCGTCGCCACCGGGATCGGCTTGCGCATCGAAGCCGCGATCAGAGAACGAGCCGACGAAGCGGAAGCCGGCCAAGGGCAGGACGACCGGACGGGCGGTTGGTGAGGCGGCATCGGACGGCACGGCGGGCACCAATGGCCGCAAGATCAAAGAGGGCTAGAACGGAAACGGCCCAGGCTCGGCGATTGCGCCGCTGACCTGGGCCGGGGGATGTGGAGCGGGCGACGGGAATCGAACCCGCACCGTCAGTTTGGAAGACTGAAGCTCTGCCATTGAGCTACGCCCGCGTACGCCCGGAAAACCGGACGCGCCCGACAGCCTACCCAATGCCTGCGGCGAGCGCGCGGCCGTATCCCGCCGCCGCGCCGCTCCATCGATCCCGCCGGTTCGGGGATCTGGGGGTATCCGGCCCCCACCGATGCCGCAACATCAGCGAAACCGCTGCCACCCAGCGGGCGGATGCCGCAACATCGGCGCGACTACGGCGCGGCCCGGTTGGGGAAGCGGCATGTTCGGCGCGTTGGGGGACGCCCCGGCATCCGGGTGTCGTGCGGAAGGCATAGACTGCTCGTCGCCACGGGGTGTGGCGCAGCTTGGTAGCGCACTCGCTTTGGGAGCGAGGGGCCGTGGGTTCAAATCCCGCCACCCCGACTGCCTCCAGCGTGGGGCCGGTGCACCCGGGACGGTGGGCGAGCGGGATGCTTCGCCGCCGGGGTCCCTGGGCGCTGCCGGTCGGCCACGCCGGTTCGCCTACACTCGATGGGCCGAAGTGCGCCCAGAATCAACCGAGATCCGTCAAGGAGTACGCCTGTGAAGAGCACCGTCGAGACTCTGAGCCCGACGCGCGTGCGGCTCGCCATCGAGGTGCCGTTCGTCGAGCTCGAGCCGAGCCTCAAGAAGGCGTACCGGGAGATCGGCCAGCAGATCCAGATCCCCGGCTTCCGTAAGGGGAAGGTCCCGCCGGCGATCATCGACCAGCGGGTGGGTCGGGGCACCGTGCTCAACGAGGCGGTGCAGGAGGCCATCCCGCAGAACATCCTCGCTGCGGTCCGCGAGCACGACCTGAAGACCCTCGGTCGTCCCGAGGTCGACATCACCGAGTTCAACGACGGTGACTCGCTGAGCTTCACCGCCGAGGTGGACGTCCGGCCGGAGATCACCGTGCCCGACCTGGCCTCCCTCGAGGTCGTGGTCGACGAGCTGCAGGTCGACGACAGCGAGATCGACGAGCAGGTGAAGAACCTGCGCGAGCGGTTCGCCACCCTCAAGACGGTCGAGCGGGCCGCGGCCGAGGGCGACTACGTCCAGATCGACCTGCGGGCCACCGTCGACGGCGAGGAGGTGCCGGGCGGCTCGGCCAGCAACATCTCCCACGAGGTGGGCAGCAAGCAGCTGCTGCCGGGCCTGGACGAGGCCGTGGTCGGCCTCGCCGCCGGTGAGGACGTCACCTTCACCACCCAGCTCGTCGGCGGCGACTTCGCCGGCCGCGACGCCGAGGTCCTGGTGACCGTGCGTACGGTCAAGGAGAAGGAGCTGCCCGAGCTGAACGACGAGTTCGCGCAGCTGGCCAGCGAGTTCGACACCATCGAGGAGCTGCGCAACGACCTGCGTGAGCGGGTCACCCGGGGCAAGCGGGTCGAGCAGATCTACGCCGCCCGGGACAAGGCCCTGGAGCAGCTCGTCGAGGCCGCCGAGGTGCCGGCGCCGGAAGGCGTCATCCGCGACGAGGTGGAGAGCCGCAAGCAGGCGATGGTCGACCAGCTGGAGCGCATCGGCGCCTCGATGGAGGACTACCTCGCCGCCGAGGAGAAGACCGAGGAGCAGATCGACGCCGAGCTGACCGAGGCCGCCACTCAGGGCGTCAAGGTCCAGCTGCTGCTCGACACCCTCGCCGACGTCGAGGACGTGCAGGTCTCCGACGACGAGTTCGGCCACGAGATCGTCCACCGCGCCCAGCGGGCCGGCATGGCCCCGCAGCAGTACTACGACCAGCTGGTTCGTTCCGGCGCGGCCGGCGCGGTCTTCGGCGACGTCCGCCGGGGCAAGGCGCTCGCCTCGGTCATGGAGCGCATCACGATCAAGGACACCGCCGGCAACGAGATCAGCCTGGACGCGCTGCGCGAGGCCAGCGAGGCGGAGCACGGGCACGAGCACTGATCGTCGGGTGGGGCCACCATCCGCCGGTTGCGGTGGGTGGTGGCCCGACCCCTTTTCCGGGTACGAGTCCCGGGGCCCCTGCGCTGAGAGCGAACAGTGCCCGGAGCGGGACTCTGCCGCCCGGCTGAGCGGTTAGTGTCGGACAGGACGGTACGGAGAGCGAAGGGCTGCCATGACCGACATGCACATCCCAGCGAAGCCGCGGGCGCTCGACGCCCGAGGCGGCGACTCAATTGGCAACCTCGACGACTCGGTCTACAACCGGTTGCTCAAGGAACGCATCATCTTCCTCGGCAGCGAGGTCAACGACCAGGTGGCCAACCGCATCTGCGCGCAGCTGCTGCTGCTCGCGGCGGAGGACCCGGACCGGGACATCTTCCTCTGGATCAACTCGCCGGGTGGCTCGGTCTACTCCGGCATGGCGATCTACGACACCATGCAGTACATCGACAACGACGTGTCGACCGTGGCGATGGGCATGGCGGCCTCGATGGGCCAGCTGCTGCTCTGCGCGGGCACCAAGGGCAAGCGGTACGCCCTGCCGCACGCGCGGATCATGATGCACCAGCCCTCGGGTGGCCTCGGCGGCACCGCGTCGGACATCGCGATCCAGGCCGAGCAGATGCTCTACACCAAGCGGATGTTCCAGGAGCGGGTCGCGCACCACACCGGTCAGTCCCAGGCGCAGATCGAGGCGGACTCGGACCGCGACCGCTGGTTCACCGCCCAGGAGGCCATGGACTACGGCTTCATCGACAAGGTGATCATCGGGGCCGCTCAGGTTCCCGAGGGCGCCGGGACCCTGAGCTGATCGAGGAGCAGACGATGACCGACCTCAGCCTGCCGCCCCAGTTCGCGGCCGTGCACAACCGCTACGTCCTGCCGTCGTTCGTCGAGCGCACGTCGTACGGGGTCAAGGAATCCAACCCGTACAACAAGCTCTTCGAGGACCGGATCATCTTCCTCGGTGTCCAGGTCGACGACGCCTCGGCCAACGACGTGATGGCCCAGCTGCTCACCCTGGAGGGGACGGACCCCGACCGGGACATCATCATGTACATCAACTCGCCGGGTGGTTCGTTCACCGCCATGACGGCGATCTACGACACCATGCAGTACGTCCGGCCGGACATCCAGACCGTCTGCCTGGGCCAGGCGGCCTCCGCTGCGGCGGTGCTGCTGGCGGCGGGCACGCCGGGCAAGCGGATGGCGCTGCCGAACTCGCGGATCATCATCCACCAGCCGGCCACCGAGGGCGGTTACGGGCAGGGCTCGGACATCGAGATCCAGGCCCGGGAGATCCTGCGGATGCGGACCCAGCTGGAGGAGATGCTTTCCCGGCACTGCAACCGGCCGATCGAGAAGGTTCGCAAGGACATCGACCGGGACAAGATCATGACGGCCGAGGAGTCCCGCGAGTACGGGTTGGTCGACACGATCCTCAGCAGCCGCAAGAAGGGACTGCTGGCCGCCAACGCGGCCAGCTGACCGGCACGGAGTCAGAGGCCGGACGGGCCTGTTGTCCGCCGGCCTCTGACACACCCGTTTTGGGGGTCGGAGAATGCTCCCGCAGCGGGTAACGTCGGGTCCGTACCGCTTCGTCGGGCGACCGGCGCGGTGGGGGTAGAGACGGGCGGAGCGTAGCGTCCGCAGGTCGTGGCCGGGGCTCCGGCCGATGAGTGCAGGGAGAACGTAGGTGGCACGGATCGGTGACGGCGGCGACCTACTCAAATGCTCCTTCTGCGGCAAGTCGCAGAAGCAGGTCAAGAAGCTCATCGCGGGCCCCGGGGTCTACATCTGCGACGAGTGCATCGATCTCTGTAACGAGATCATCGAAGAGGAGTTGGCCGAGACCGGCGAGGTGAAGTGGGAAGAGCTTCCCAAGCCGATGGAGATCTGCCAGTTCCTCGACACCTACGTGGTGGGGCAGGAGCAGGCCAAGAAGGCGCTCGCCGTCGCGGTCTACAACCACTACAAGCGGATCCAGGCCGAGGCGGCCAACGCGCCGGGCGCCGGTAACGACGGCGTCGAGCTGGCCAAGTCGAACATCCTGCTGCTGGGCCCGACCGGGTGTGGCAAGACCCACCTGGCGCAGACCCTGGCGCGGATGCTCAACGTGCCGTTCGCCATCGCCGACGCCACCGCACTCACCGAGGCCGGCTACGTCGGCGAGGACGTGGAGAACATCCTCCTCAAGCTGATCCAGGCCGCTGACTACGACATCAAGCGCGCCGAGACCGGCATCATCTACATCGACGAGGTCGACAAGATCGCCCGTAAGTCGGAGAACCCGTCGATCACCCGCGACGTCTCCGGTGAGGGCGTCCAGCAGGCCCTGCTGAAGATGCTCGAAGGCACCGTGGCGAACGTGCCACCGCAGGGCGGCCGCAAACACCCGCACCAGGAGTTCATCCAGATCGACACCACGAACGTGCTGTTCATCTGTGGTGGCGCCTTCGCCGGCCTGGACCAGATCATCGAGGCGCGTACGGGCCACGGCGGCACCGGCTTCGGTGCCCGGCTGCGGGCCGTCTCCGAGCGTTCCACCGACGACATCTTCAGCCAGGTGATGCCGGAGGACATGCTCAAGTTCGGGCTGATCCCGGAGTTCATCGGCCGGCTGCCGGTGATCACCAGCGTCCGCAGCCTCGACCGGTCGGCTCTGGTGCGCATCCTCACCGAGCCGCGCAACGCCCTGGTCCGGCAGTACCAGCGTCTCTTCGAGCTCGACGGCGTGGAGCTGGAGTTCGAGCGGCCGGCCCTGGAGGCCATCGCCGACCAGGCCATGCTGCGCGGCACCGGTGCCCGTGGTCTTCGCGCCATCATGGAAGAGGTCCTGCTCTCCGTGATGTACGAGGTGCCCAGCAACCCCGACGCCGCCCGGGTGCTCATCACCCGTGAGGTGGTCCTGGAGAACGTCAACCCGACAATCGTTCCGCGCGAGTTCACCGGCCGCCGGGCCCGGCGTGAGCGCGAGGAGAAGTCCGCCTGATCCACCGGGGCGGCCTTTTCGCCCTGCCGCGTGCGGCAGTTCGCCCGTACGCTGGGATCATGCGCGTCGCCGTCTGCCAGCTGAACTCCCGCGACGACCGGAAGGCGAACCTGGTCGCCGCGGAGGCCCTGATCGACCGCGCGGCCGACGCCGGCGCGGACCTGGTGCTCCTGCCCGAGTACGTCGACTATCTGGGGCCCGGTGCCGGGATGCCCGCGCCGGAGCCGATCGATGGTGAGGTCGGGCAGTTCTTCGCGGCGGTCGCGCGTCGACGGGGGATCTGGGTGATCGCCGGTTCGTTCCACGAGGCCGGCCCCGACCCCGAGCACACCTGGAACACCATGCTGGTCTTCGACCGCGTCGGCGCGCTCGCCGCCAGCTACCGCAAGATCCATCTGTACGACGTGGAGATCCCGGGCCGGGTCTCGTACCAGGAGTCCGCCACGGTGGCCCCGGGCGACCAGCCGGTGGTGGTGGAGATCGAAGGGCTGCGGGTGGGCTTGTCGATCTGTTACGACCTGCGCTTCCCCGAGCTGTACCGCCGACTTGCCACCGACGGCGGCGCCCACCTGCTCGTGGTGCCTGCGGCGTTCATGATGCACACCGGGCGTGACCACTGGGAGGTCCTGCTGCGCGCCCGGGCGATCGAGAACCAGTGCTTCGTCGCGGCCGCCGGACAGACCGGTGACCACGAACCGGGCCGGACCTGCTACGGCCGCAGCATGGTCGTCGACCCGTGGGGGACGGTGCTTTCCCAGGTGGCGGACGGCCCCGGGTTCGCGATCGCCGACGTCGACCTGGACCGGCTGACCCGCATCCGTGCGGAACTGCCCAGCCTGGCCAACCGCCGACTCTGAGCTCCGCTACCCCTGAAGCAGTACGCCCACCACCGCGAAGCCGGCGATGGCAGCAGCGGTCACGAGGAGCGCGGTGCTCATCCGTGACGGGCCGCGCCGGACCAGCCGTCCGATCGACACCACTACGGCGAAGAGCACGAACGCTCCGATGATCAGTTGCCAGAACGGGAGTAAGAGGCCGAGCAGCGCGTCCTCGGCGAGGACCGGGCTGGTTGGCCGGGACACGTCATCCATGCCAGACACTCTGGCACGCCGATGCCCTCCTCGGATGTCGGCGCGAGTACGAAGCCGCCAAGATGCCGACCTGAGTCGTCGGTCACGTGGTGCGCCGCCACTCGCTACTGCTCACCTCGCCCCTACCCCGATGACGGAGTTCCGGCTCGGAAGAGCATCATCGACAGTCGCTGATTTGCCTTCTGCGGTGCGTACGCGTAACTTTCTCTCTGCACGAGGGAGGCCGGGCAAACCGGCCGAGAACGGGCGCCGGTCCTGCGATGAAGGTGGTCGCAAGGCCGAGACTGGGCGGTGCGAGGCTCCGAAAGTTGGAGTTGCGATTGCGAAGCCGACCGGGTAGAGTTCTGGAGCCGGCAGGAGCCGGGCGAGTCCTCTGAGAGTGACTGGCCGGTCTGCGGTTCTCCACGGAAGAAGCGACCGCCGAAAGGCGTGCGCCAACGTGGGCCCCGAATGATCCTCAAGGATCCTTCCTGATCATCAGGTTGATCTGCTGAGCGTGATTCGGATAGTTTGGAGCGGTTGCCCCAGACACGGTTTCTGATTGAGGCCGGGGTTTGGTGTGTGGTTGTTCTTTGAGAACTCAACAGGGTGCTTGATAAGCCAGTGCCAAGTAGTTTGATACCCCGGACTGGGTTGGGCCTTTGTGGTCTGGTCTGGTTGGGATTCCTTTGGCAACATTTTG
>NZ_JAETXL010000056.1:0-473 GCF_016774385.1 Micromonospora fiedleri | reverse complement strand
GTTGCCCTTGGTGGCTTTGATAAGCCCGTTCACTCCGCCTTTCTCTCATACACACTACACTGTGTACAAGCGACAGCCGAAACCCTGGTCCGCTGTCTCGGCCGCCCGAAGCAAAAGCCGGAGTCGGCGGAGCGAACGGCGGTGCCGGGGGTGGCAACCGGCCTGGCGGTCACCGGCGCCGGGGGAGACGTGCTGTTCATCGAGGCGACAAGCATGGAGGGTGAGCCCGGACTGACCCTGACCGGTCAGCTCGGTGCCGTGATGAAGGAGTCGGCGCACATCGCGCTGTCCTACCTGCGGGCCAACGGTCGCCGGCTGGGCCTGGACCCCAACGCCCTGGCCGGACGGCGGATCCCCCTGCACGTCCCGGCCCGCCCCGCGCCCAGGCACCGCCCCCGCGCGCGCACCCCACTGATCCATCCCTGCGCGTCGCAGCGCAGCCGGCGCCCGCTACAGCACCCGGTATGGGACAA
>NZ_JAETXL010000055.1:0-474 GCF_016774385.1 Micromonospora fiedleri | reverse complement strand
TAGAGCGCGGGGCTCGGCCTATCTCCCACGCACCTGTCTCTGATACACAGCACGCGCCGCTCCGAGCACGCGCCACCCGGGCTAACCGCGCCGCCCCGAGCTGGGGGCGTTCGGGGCCTGGCCGACCCAAGCCCAGCCCAGCCCAGCCCAGCCCAGCCCAGCCTGGCCCGGGCGTCCCGAACCGCGCCGTCCCGGAGTTGATCGTCCCGGGCCCGGTCGACCCCGGACCTGGCCGCCCGAGCGGTGACAGGTAGACCGCAGCACCCCTTTGCGCTGCTTCAACCGGCGCAACGGATGTCGTCGCCATTCGGTGCGTGGGGTGAAGCAGAGCAAAGCGGCGTCGTCCAAGGGCTAGCGATCCGAGAGTGGCCAGTTGGTCCGCGACGCCCTTCTGCTCCGCTTCAACCAGCGCAGTCGTCCCGAGCGGTCGCCAAGTGGTCCGCAGCACCCCTTTGCTCGGCTTCAACCGGCGCA
>NZ_JAETXL010000054.1:0-475 GCF_016774385.1 Micromonospora fiedleri | reverse complement strand
GTGGGGGGGTGAGGGCGCCGGGGTGGGGGGGGGGGAGAGGGAGCGACGGTAGCAGGCGGCGGGAAGGGGGCGGTCGGGGGCCCGGCCGGGTGCAGTGGGGGGCGCTGCGACACCGCCAAGGCGGGCGGTGTCGGGCCGGGGGCATAGACTCGCTCTGCGATGCATCCTCTCTTCGACATCCCCGTGTCCTCGCCCGCGCCCGAGCCGCCGCCGCGCCGGGTCGCCGCGCCGGGCCGCCCCGACCCGTTGCAACTGGTGGAGGGCCTCAACGGTCCGCAACGGGACGCGGTCACGCACGCGGGATCGCCGCTGTTGATCGTCGCCGGCGCGGGCTCGGGCAAGACCCGGGTGCTGACCCACCGGCTCCCCTACCTGCCCGCCGCCCGGGACGTGCATCCCGGCCAGATCATCGCGATCCCCTTCCCCAACAAGCCCCCCGGTCAGATGACGGACCGGGTTGCCAAACCCACACCCC
>NZ_JAETXL010000053.1:0-476 GCF_016774385.1 Micromonospora fiedleri | reverse complement strand
ACCGCCCGAGCTGCCACCGCGGCCGTTAGCGTTGGGGGGCGAGGTGTTTGCGTGCGACGTAGGGCAGCCGATCCGGCGCTTCGCCGAACCCGGGCTGCCGAACATCGGGCATTGGAGCGAGTTCGACCGGGGTGGCCACGTCCCGGCGATTGAGGTGCCGGACCTGTTCGTCGGCGACCTGCGCGCCTTCGCCGCCAAGATCCGCCAGGGCTGAGCCCGACGGCCGGGGCGCGGGGGCGCGGCCCGGCCAGGAGCACCGAGCCTGAACCGCTGGCCACCGTCCGTGCAGGGTGGCCAGCGGTTCGGGTGGCGCTCAGACGAAGAAGGTGTTGGGTTCCTGGCCGCACAGGATCCGGCGGTACAACTCCAGGTTGGTGCTGGGCAGGTTCAGCGCGTGCAGGTGGAGCGTCTGCATGTCGCGCTGGATGGGCTGGATCGGGATGGTCGAGTAGTGGTCTCTTATACACAGCTAGAGT
>NZ_JAETXL010000052.1:0-479 GCF_016774385.1 Micromonospora fiedleri | reverse complement strand
TGAGTTCCAGGGCCACATCCATGCGTCCACGGTAATCCGGGACCAGGGTTTCGAGCTGCACATTTGGCGACAGCTTGCGAATTTAGCGGATGCAGTCGGCGAAGTGCTGGGCACCGCCGTCACGCAGGTCATCGCGGTCAACGGAGGTGATCACCACGTACTTGAGTTTCAGAGCAGCGATGGCGATGGCCAGGCTTTGCGGCTCATTGACGTCCAGTGGCTTCGGACGACCGTGGCCCACGTCACAGAACGGGCAACGACGGGTGCAGATGTCACCCATGATCATGAAGGTCGCCGTGCCGCCGGAGAAGCACTCGCCCAGGTTCGGGCAGGATGCCTCTTCGCACACGCTGTGCAGCTTGTGTTTACGCAGCAGCGCCTTGATGCGGTCGACTTCCGGGGAAACCGGGATGCGCACACGGATCCAGTCCGGCTTTTTTGGCAGTTCGGTGGTCGGAATGATCTTTACCGGGATGCTT
>NZ_JAETXL010000051.1:0-479 GCF_016774385.1 Micromonospora fiedleri | reverse complement strand
GGGGGCTGGGGGGGCGGGGGGGGGGGTGTCGTTGTGGGCGGTGAGGGGTGGGGGGCGTGCCTCAGGGTTGAGGAGGTCCAGTTCACCGGCGGGCTGTTCCGGGGCGGGGACGGCCGGGTGCAGCAGTCGGGTGAGTCGTCCGGCGAGGAGTGCGGCGGTGTGCTCGTCGAACAGGTCGGTGGCGTATTCGAGGGCGCCGTCGAGTCCGGCGGGTGCGCCGGTGGCGTCGGTCAGCGCACCGACGGACAGGGTCAGGTCGAACTTGACGGTACCGATGGCCAACGGGATGTCGCTGCCGGCGAAGGGTGAACCCGGGGTGTCGGCCGGAGCGGCGTTGTTGACCATCAGCATCTGTCTATTAGACACATAACACGGCGATCTGGTGGAACTCCACCAGGTGCCGGACGGCGTACACGGTCTCCGCCGGTACCAACAGGATGTTCGGGGCGATGGAGAACGGCCTAGGGAAACCGGCCAAC
>NZ_JAETXL010000050.1:0-479 GCF_016774385.1 Micromonospora fiedleri | reverse complement strand
CGGCGAACTCGGCCGCCGCCGGACCGTGGTACTCGATCCACCCGCCGTACATCACCACGATCGGCCGGTCCGGGGCGAACCGGGCCAACGCCGGACCGTACGCCGGCAGCGGCTCGCCGTACGGCTGGGCGGGCAGGGCCACGTACCACGCCCCGTCCGGGAAAGCGGTCCGCGCCACCTGTTCGGGTACCCCGTCGAGGGTGGCGCCCCGGCCGACGTGGGACCCGCCGGCGCGCAGGTCGGCCAGGACGGTTGCCAACTCCCGTTCGGACGGTTCGCGCCACCGCACCCCGTCGCGCTCGGCCGGGGCCGGCGCCTTGCGCAGTCTGGCGATGAGCGCGGTCAACTGGTTCGTCCCGCCGTGGGTGGCGAACTGGGCCCGCCATCCGGCCCAGTCTCTTTTACCCCTCAAATCGGAAACGCGCCTTCATGGGCAAGCGTTTAGATCTCAGTGGCCGCCGTATCATTCAACAACAAAC
>NZ_JAETXL010000049.1:0-480 GCF_016774385.1 Micromonospora fiedleri | reverse complement strand
AACCAGAGCGTCCCCTCGGTGCGGGTCCCACAGGTGTGCAGATCGCCCGTGGCGACCGGGGACACCGCCGCGGCTTCGACCGAGACGCGCGCTCGGCCCCGGTCGGCGAGGCCGCCACCCGCCGCGGCCGCGCCCGCCGTAAGGCCGGCGGCGAGCACGGTGATTCCCACGACGGCCGTCGCCGCGGCAACGGCGGTTCGGGCTGCCCGTCGCCACCGTGTCCGCAGCCGGCCCTCCTGATGTTCCTTCACGTCTTGTTCTCCCAAGGCATCGTCGGTTGTGCAGAGTGGAGGCGGCGCTGCCTCGGTAGGTCGTCCGCGACCTGTCACTTCGTATCGATCAGCACGGTTGGCAAACGCGACGAACTCGATCCCGAATTACGGATACGGTTCGGCCGACTGGCTACTCGGCATGCTGCCAGGGCGATCGCCTGACCGGGGCAGGCGGGTCGTGGCCCTGCGCGTCGCAGGCCTCCGCCAG
>NZ_JAETXL010000048.1:0-481 GCF_016774385.1 Micromonospora fiedleri | reverse complement strand
GGGGGCGGCGGCTTGGGGGCGACGGGCGAGAGGTGGCGTGTAGTGGTAGCGTGTGGGGGGAGGCGCAGTCGGGGAGGGGGTAAGGGAGGGGTGGGGGGGGGGGAGGGGGGGCAGGGGGGTGGGGGGGGGGTGGGGAGGGGTGGGGTTAGAGTCGCGGAATGCCGGAGATGGTGCAGCCCCAGGTCAGGTTGATCGCGTGGACGCATTTTGAGCCGCCGCAGGACGTGCCGTGGTCGACGGACGCGGACGGCGGGCAGGCGCTCGCGGAGTTCGCCGGGCGGGCCTGTTACCAGAGCTGGAAGAAGCCGAACCCAGCCACCGCCACCAACGCCGGTTACCTCGCGCACATCCTGGAGGTCGGCCACCTCCCCGTTCTGGAGCACGGGTCGGCCAGCTTCTACTTCACCGGGGTGTCCCGTTCGTTCACTCACCACCTGATCCGGCCCCGGCACTTCTCCTACTCGCAGCTTTCCCAGCGGTA